>NZ_CP042912.1:5913756-6570840 GCF_008087665.1 Mariniblastus fucicola | reverse complement strand
TAAAAAGGGGAGCTTTCGGTGCTGGTGAGGCGTACAAATTATAGCCCCTTATTCTACCAGTTTTTGCCATTTTCACGAGGGCCAGAAGTTCATTTCCAACCCGAAATTTTTCGATCGAAATCGACTTTTATGAGGTGGCTCAGCCTCGTCAAAAATCGGATCCAGAATCCCCGGAACTGCCAGACTCAAACACCGATTCGGGAGCAACATTCGATCTCAGGTTCAGCATCCACAAAGCTCGCGAAATTGAGTGGATCCATCGATCCGGAATACTGACTATCTATCGACCAGTTGCTGACCGTTTACGAACGAAGTTTGGACAGGTTATCCACAATTGAGCTGATCTTCGCCGTAGCAGCTTCGATCTCGGTTTCGGTCGTCGTGGCTCCCAAACTGATGCGAATGGAACCGAGTACAACATCGTTGTTGGCTTGCATTGCCGTTAAAACCGGAGAAGGTTCGCTGGATCCGCTAGCGCAGGCAGAACCGGTAGAGATTGCCAGACCTTCAATGTCGGCCGCCATCAGGAATGCCTGACGATCAATCCCGGTGAACGAAACGTTGGTCGTGTGCGGCAGTCGGGGCGCGTGCTGGCCGTTGATTGTGACGTCGAAGTTTTGCAGCAGGGCGGATTCCAATTGTTCGCGAAGTCGGTTCATGCGAGTACCACGCTCGGGATCCTCAACCGCGAGCTCAATCGCGCGATGCATTCCGGCAAGTAGCGCCACGTCTTCGGTGCCAGGTCTCATGGCCATTTGTTGAAACCCGCCAAAGAGAATCGGTTCAACAGTCAGCCCGTGTTTGAGCAGCAGTCCACCAATGCCGCGCGGCCCGTGAAGTTTATGAGCCGTGAAGCTCATGGCGTCGCAACCGATGTCGGTGAAATTGACCGGAAGTTTCCCAACCATCTGCACTGCGTCGGTGTGCAGTAGCGCAGAATGCTGATGACAGATTTCAGCGGCTGCGGCCACCGGTTGGATGACTCCAGTCTCGTTGTTGGCCAGCATAATGCTGACCAGGGCCACCGGGAGTGCCAGTTCGTTTTCCAGTCGCTGCCGCAAATCATTTAGACAGACGACTCCATTTTCATCGACTTTGATTTGTTCGACTTCGAAACCCTGACGCTGTAACGCTTCTGCGGCACCAATGACGCTGGGATGTTCAATCGCCGAAACGAGGATTCGTGACTTGACGTTAGCAGCATTTTTCGCCGCAGCGTGATGGGCCAATCCGATCAAGGCAAGGTTGTTGCTTTCGGTGCCGCCGCTGGTGATGATCAACTGGTCGGCTTGCATGGAGTGAGATTTTCCGCCCAGCATATCCATGATTTTGCGTCGCAGCGATTCGATTTCACGGCGGGCACGTTGGCCTTCGCGGTGTTGACTGGCAGGGTTGAGATAGCCCGCCTGAAACGCTTTGTTGATGGCTTCGACGACCAATGGGTCAATCGGAGTCGTCGAATTGTGGTCGAGATAAATGGGGCTCATGGCGAGGAGGCCGATTCGGAATCCAGTTTGGCCTGTTCGGCACGCTCATGGCCTTCGCCGGTAGCAATTGCCATGTCGAAACGAGCCGTAGCTTTCTCGTGGGAACCATTGAGCTGGTCGGTCAGTCCGGCTTGATACCACGCATCGGCAACACGTTTTCGAAGCTTCACCGGAAATTCATCGTCTTTGTCCGGATCCGGATAGTCCAGCACGAATTCGATCAACTCAGGGATCGGAAGGTACAAATCGTCGCGTGCCATCTCTGCGATCAATGGCCAGAAAATCTTCGCCGAGTCCGGATTGTCATCCGTCCATTTGGAGACGTAGATTTCACCTTCGTTGTTGGACAGGTCGAAATAGTTTGTCAGGAACCGGGCGTCGCAGTCAGCAGAGATTTTTCTGGTGGTCGAAAAGTTCCCGCCATTTTCGCTGACCAGATGCCAACGTTTTGGAGTCCGTCCCGTTTCACGGATCCAGTCATCGTCGATCAGCATCAGTGCCGTACCATTTTCGACGTCCGTGTACTTGATCCCGCGCCGTGTCCAGTTGACGATCGGGAAATTGCAGTAGTTAAATCGTCGCATTGAGAAATCGTCGGGAGAGAACTCGATACCAGACTTTTCACCGTAGGCTGACAGAATCGCGTAGGTCAGCGGAACAATGATGATGGTCGAAATCACGGTGATAATTACGAACAGTCGGCCGTTTCGTTGTTTTTTCTTGGCCATAGGTAGTTCCGCGGCGGTCCCGGTAAGGGAGCAGACGCTGGTAAAAACGTATTGATTTTGGTTCGAGCACGCGACATACTTCGCGAAACATGGTCCGAAAGCTGATCGGAAGCGTCGAGCACCCGATAGCGATGTCGGGCCGACTCTGGTTCGCCATCCTAAACCTTCTTTGGCATTTTATGTCAGATTCAACGTCAAACCAGAGCACATCGGTCGAACCAGACCTCAAAGCGGCCCGTCGCAGGCTCGAAGCGGTTTTGCTGATGGCGCGAGCTCCATTGACGTCACGAAAATTGAGCCAGCTTGCGGGACTTGAAGACGGAACTCAGTCGCGTACCATGATTCGCGATCTGAACCAGCATTACGATCGATTGGGACGGGCGTTTCATATCAAGCGAATCGCCGGTGGCTATCAAATGCTCACTCGTCCCCAGTTTTCGGACTGGATTGGCAGGCTGGATCAGATCCCGCGTCGACCAAAGATTTCCAAATCAGCGATGGAAACGTTGACGATCATTGCGTATCGTCAGCCAATCATCAAAGCCGAGATAGAAGCCATCCGGGGTGTTAGCTGTGGCGAAATGCTGCGACAGCTACTGGAGTCCGGACTGGTTCGCATCGTTGGACGCAGTGAAAACCTTGGGCGACCCTACCTGTATGGGACTTCCAAACAATTTTTGGCAACTTTCGGATTCGCCAGCATCCGGGAACTGCCCAAAGCCGATCAATTGGCAGGACAAGGGTTGCCCGAGTGGGCAACTCCTGAACAGAATCAGACGATAGAATCAGAAGACCCACATCCCCTCGACGAAGGCAGTGACGTTTAAGGAGACCCAAGCGTGAATCTGTGCATTGATACTTCAAGCAACATTGAGCTACTGAACCAACGAACTTCTCAACGCGCTTTCGGCGTCGATCCGGAAGAGTTTTGGACGCTGCGCCAGGAATACCTCATCGCAGGTACAGATGACGAAGCAGAAGAACTCGTAAGCGACGACGAGGAATTTGAGGACGAAGAGCTTGAAGACGAAGAGCTCGAGGAAGATGATGAACTCGCCGACGACGAGGAATACGAGTACGTCGACGACGATGAAGAGGAAGAAGACGCCGACGAAGAGGAAGAAGACGCCGACGAAGAAGATGACGAGATCGGCGATGAAGATGAAGACGATGAAGACGAAGACGATGAAGAGTATGAGTACGTCGACGCCGATGAAGACGATGACGAAGATGTAGAGTACGAGTACGTCGATGACGATGACGATGATGAAGAAGTCGACGATGAAGATGATGACTTCGAAGACGACGAATGGGAAGAAGTCGACGACGAAGAGCTCGAAGACGATGACGAGCTGGATGACGACGAAGACTGGGAAGATGACGATGAAGAAGAATGGGACTAGCGTTCGACGCTGTCCCGAATCGTGAAATCAACAGGCTGGTTGGATCTCCACACTTCGTGAACCAACCAGCTTTCTTTTTCCATGATCAACTTGTCGACGCCTGCCGCGATTTAAAAGCGACGACATAGAGAGTTCTAGAATCCGCGCTGGCGACTGCCGTTAAGCAAACCGGACTTCATCAGGAAGTAAATCAATGTCAGCAAAGACGAGACAAACGCTGCCACGTAAGTCATCGCTGCAGCGCCAAGTACTTTGTCGATACCTTCGCGTTCCTGTTCGCCAACAATGCCGGCTTCCACGACCAGGCGTTTTGCACGGTTGCTGGCGTTGAATTCGACTGGCAGCGTCACCAACTGGAACAGCACGAACATCAGAAATGCCAACGCTCCGACCATAAAGACCGTGGTGCCGAAGGCGGAACCGGCGGCGAGAATCGCCAAACCGATCATCATTCCATAGGTGCCGAACTTGGTGCCGATATTGGCAACAGGCACGATTGCGCTTCTCCACTTCAATGGATAATAGCCCGTCGCGTGTTGGATCGCGTGTCCGGCTTCATGTGTCGCGACGCCGATCGCGGCAACGGAAGTTCGATCGAAAACCGCCGACGAAAGAGCCAGTTGTTTGGTGGATGGATTGTAATGATCGGTCAAAACCCCATCGACTCGTACTACTTTGACATCTGTAATACCCGCGAAATCCAACAGTCGCTGTGCCGCCATCTGACCGGTGTAACCGCGCGTCGAAGGGATCTTTGAGTACTTTGCGAAGCGTGTACGAACCAACCAGGAAGCTCCGCCGGAGAGAAGCATGCCAGGGAGTAGCACCATCAGCAAATACTCAAGGTTCATAAAACCCAGAAGAAGGGGATTCATAGCAGACACATTGTAAGAGGTTGAAAGTCCATATTTTCTAGCTTGTTTGTTCAAACTAAGAAAGGCAAGTTTCGGGCTAACACGCTACGTGTCGTGTTGATTTTGACATGTGTAAATTGTTTCATCATGGAACTGAGCCTGAGCCTTAAACCACCCAATCGAGTGACCCAAACAACGCACTCAAATCGTGACCATTAGCAGACAATATCGATCGTCAACCAACTACGTGGAAGCATCAACGCAACGACGGTTCATTGGCAGAGAATGCGGCGTTGCCAACATTGAACGCAGAAGTGTCTAGTAGAAATAGTCGCAGTGTCTACCTGAAGTGACAAAGGATCATGCCGATCAAAAATTGAACCGGATGATGTGCAACTCAACAATTGGCTGGGAGTTAAAACAGGCAATTTATTTTCAAAACCTTCTGCTTTGTCGCCAATCTTGTTTGGAGTACTTACAAAGTTAACTGGCAGATGTTTCAACGCCATTGGGATTGGCGAGTTCAACGGCACGATGTTCGGCGCTACGATCAGTAACGTTTTCCAGTTGCAGTGTGATCCCAAGCAACGGCAGTGGCAACGTTAGCCGCTCGAACGCCAGCCCCGGTTTTTTGTGTATGAAATGTGGCTATTGCGAAAACGGCGAACCACAAAATTTGGCTTTGGCGAAAGCAACAGCTAGTTGGTTTCTTTGGCCAACCAGTTTAGGTAGGCTTCCAGAAAACCCTGGATGTCACCGTCGAGCACTTTCTGAAAGTCGCCAACGTAGTGGCCAGTCCGAGCATCTTTGACTCGTTGGTCAGGATGCAGGAAGTAGTTTCGAATCTGCGATCCAAATCCGACTTGGGCTTTCTGTCGATAGCTTTCGGCGTTTTCGGCTTCGCGTTTTTCGTCTTCGATTCTGGCCAACGCCGCGCGCAACATCTTCCAGGCCTGAGCACGATTTTTGTGTTGCGACCGCTGCGACTGACATTGAACAGCAACTCCGGTTGGCTCGTGCGTCAATCGAATCGCGCTGTCGGTTTTGTTGACGTGTTGACCACCGGCGCCGCTAGCGCGATAGGTGTCAACGCGAACATCACTTTCGTCGATCTCAACGTCGACCGAATCGGAAATTTCCGGAGTCACGTCGACGGCCGCGAAACTGGTTTGTCGCTTGCCTTCCGAGTTGTACGGACTGATGCGAACCAATCGGTGCACGCCGTTTTCGCCTTTGAGGTAACCGTAGGCCATGGGACCGCGAATCGTGATCGTGGCGCTGTTGATGCCGGCGTCCGGGTTCGGATTTCGATCAAGCAGTTCAACCGAATAGTCATTTTTCTGAGCCCATTGCGTGTACATCCGCAACATCATCTCGGCCCAGTCATTGGCATCGGTACCGCCATCGCGCGCGTTGATCGTCAGAATGGCGCCACAGGAATCGTGGGCTCCATTGAGCAGCGCTTTCAGTTCCAGGTCGTCCAGAACGGTTTCCAGCCGACTGATTTCGGCTTCGATCTCGGGAACGATTTCAGGGTCTTCTTCCGCCATCTCTGACAGAGCATCGAGGTCTTCCCCTGCGGTCAGCAGCTCTTTCATGGGAGCGACGATCGCCTTGAGCGACTTCAGCTGCCCGACGGTTTCCTGAGCAGTTTCCTGATTGTCCCAGAAGTTTGCGGCGGCCATTCGTTGCTCAATATCAGCAGAGCGGGCTATTTTGGCATCGTAGTCAAAGACTGTCCCGCAACTGGGTAATGCGCTGACGGATCGAGTTTGAGCGGTCGAGGAGTTCTGTGTCCATGGATACGATGAAATCCGGAAATTGGAATCGGCAAAGCCCAAGATGATAACGTCCCAATGCCGGACCGACTAAGGGGATTCGGAGGGGATTCGGGCGGGAAGCCAAAAATTGGCCCGTCCAGAGCGTTATGCTGGCAGCAAGGCAGGAAAGCGGCCGATGATGAAAGAAGCGGGTAACGTTGTGATGGAAATGTGCGATCCAGCTGCTATTATTGGAATTGCCCGACTTCTGATCGCCTCCTTGCAAGTATTTTTACCGCGCAAATGCGGCTTGGTTGACCCACGGAAAACCGCAACTTAGAGTACTTCGGGCAAGGTTTGGCGAACTTGAAACTCTACTGCTTCCGCGGATATTTCAGGCGATCAACCGATCGTTGTCGCCCGAACTTTGATGATCCTCTACGGAATTCTCAATGAAGAAAAAGAACAATACGGAAGACACGACCAACGGTCACTCAAATGGCCAGATGACGCCTGATGAAAAAGTCGAGGCGATGGTCAGCCGCTTTACCGAGAAGCGAAAAGACAACGAAGTCGACAAATACTTCCGTGCTCTGGTGAAGCTGGAGGGCAGTGACTTGCACATGAAAGTTGGCAAGCCGCCGATCATCCGGATCAACGGCACGCTTAAGCCAATGAATCGCGACGCCGTGGAAATCGAAGAGATGGCTCGGCTGCTGTTTCCGATGATGACGGATCGGACCAGAAAGATCTTTGACGAAGAAGGCGGTGCTGACTTTGCCTACGTCGTCGAAGTCGATGGCGTCGATTGGCGTTTCCGCGTCAACATGCTGCAACAGTTGGGAAAGATCGGACTTGTTGCCCGTCGTGTGAACAACTTTATTCCAGACTTCGAAGGGCTGTACCTGCCGCCTTCGATCGAAACGCTTTGCCACCACGAACAGGGCATGATCCTGCTGGCCGGAATTACGGGCTCGGGTAAAAGTACGTCGATCGCATCGATGCTGAACTACATCAACCGGATTTACTCCAAGCACATTCTGACGCTGGAAGATCCGATTGAGTTTGTTTTCACCGATGACAAATGTCTGATCAACCAACGTGAAGTCGGCATCGATGTCGTGGACTTCAGCGTCGGTATGAAGCATGCCGTTCGTGAAGACCCCGATATCATCCTCGTCGGTGAGCTTCGTGACGAAGAAACGTTCATGACCGCGATTCACGCGGCGGAAACGGGTCACCTCGTGTTCGGTACGATTCACGCATCAACGGCTCCTTCGACGATCGGTCGTATTCTCGACCTGTTCCCGGAAGAAATGCACGGCGCGATTCGCAGTGCGATGGCGATGAACATGAAGGGCATCATCGGGCAGAAACTGCTCAAGTCGATTAAGCCCGGTGTGGGACGTGTTCCTACCTGTGAGATCATGACCTTCAATCCGACCATTCGGAAGTTGATCCTGGAGGAAAAGGACCACAAGCTCGCGGATGCCATTCCGATGTTTGGCGAAGAAGGCATGCAGGACTTCACGATGAGCCTCGAACAGCTGGTCCGTGACGAGCTGATCGACCGACCGACGGCTTTCCAGGTCGCTCCGAACAAGGAAGTCCTGAAAATGCGTCTCAAAGGTATCGACGTTTCGGCTCCGGGTATTCTCTAGGCCGGACTGGATCAGGAACCGCATTCACCGCCCCGGTCTGTTGACTGATCGTGGCGGTTTTTCACAAGTATTTTTTACTATCCCGATTTACAATGGTGATTCACCATAAGTCACCCATCTGCAGGAAACTGAACTACGAATGGCTCGACCGTCTCACGTAATGCCGAAGCTGTTTGCGTTCGTCCTGAGTTTCAGCGCAGTCCTGTTGACCAACTCGCAGGCCCGCGCGGGCGTAGAACTGATTGGCGCTGCCCGCGGACAGGGCGGCTATCTGTCACTGGTGAAGATCGGGCTGATTGCGTTGGTGTTCTTCATCTGGGTTCGCCTTGCGGACTGGATTAATCGGGACACCACGCGGATCGGGGATCTATCCGGTCAAAAGCCACAGGTGTGGAATCCGATCAACATCGTGGTGCACCTGGCCGGTTTTTTCGCGGCGATCTCGATACCGATTTTCTGGGTCGGATACCCAATCTACGTGGCGTGTGCTTTTCTGCCGTGGTTCATTTATCGAATTGTGCGCAGATCGGGGATCAAGAAAGACTCTTCGATCAAACAGAGACTCAACCCGGACCAGGGGTTGGAGCTGGATGAACTACAACAGGACCTTGGGGCCGAATTTGAATTCACACCAGCCGGCGAAACGGATTCGGATCGTCAGTCCAATCTGATCCGCGCCCGACAGTCACCAGGTTTTGTGGTGCTGAAGGATATGTTGTCCGAGATCCTGCTCAAACGGGCCAACATTGTTTTGATCGACTACTCCCAAACGCAAGCAACGCCGCGGATTTTGGTCGATGGAACCTGGCACCCGATCCCACCGATGGATCGCGAGACGGGCGACAATGTTTTGTACAGCCTCAAGTATATCGCTGGCCTTAACCCGGCCGACCGGCGCAACAAGCAGGCGGGGCGGTTTGCGATCAAGTCACCCGAATTTGGCAAACGAAAAATCAACGTTGTGTCGCAGGGAATTCCAAACGGCGAACGTGTTCAGCTGAAGTTGATCGGCGACGCGTCGGCGCAGCTTCCACTGAAAAAATTGGGCATGCTTCCGTCAATGGAAAAGCCATTCGCCGAAGCACTCAACAAACCAGGCATTTGCATCGTCTCTGCACCCAAGGGTGAGGGTCTGACGACAACGTGGCAGGGTTTGTTGTTGTCCGCTGATCGTTTGACTCGCGACTGTGTCGGTCTGGTTTCAAAAGAGAACGAAGAAGAGACCACGGTTGAGAACATCGTGCTCAAGTATTACATGCCGGCAGGGCAGGGCACTCCGAATCAGAAAGAAGCTCTCGCCCAGTCACTGTTGACGCGTCCGGATTCCATGGCCGTATTCGAAATCGAATCTCCCGAAGTCACCGACGTACTCTCAGCGAGCGTCAAAGGTCAGGACGTCGCTGTATGGCTGCAGACATCCGCAAAATCTTCGGTGGAAGCGTTGCTGCGATGCATGCAAAACTCAAAGAACCCGAACCAGTTTGCGGATAGTGTTCGCTACGTGACGAACCAGCGTCTTGGCCGACGACTGTGTGATCATTGCAAGCAGGAAGTACAGGTCCAGCCAAAACTGATCCAGCAACTTGGCGGTGATCCACGCAAGCAGAAAACAATTTTCCAGGCTTGGCGATTGCCTCCTCCTGAACAGCGTGTTGATGAAACCGGCAAGCCGATTGAGTTTCCGACCTGTCAAACTTGCGGCGGTCTCGGCCACGTCGGTCGGATCGCAATCTTCGAGATGCTGACGGTCAACGACGAAGTTCGCAAAGTGCTGAAGGAGACGCCGAAGCCTGGTCCCGTTGACGCGATCGCGAAACGAAGCAACGCGAAAACGCCGCTTGCGTCGTCCGCCTATCGACTGGTGCTACTTGGTGTGATCTCACTCCAGGAAGCTCAAGCCTCGCTGAAGAAATAGTACGCAACCAAACGCTGAACGAACTCAAGTTAATTATGGAACAGGACCATCAAAAAGCTGCCCCCGTCGTTTTCACCCCAGCAGGTGACACGCCGGAGGACCGCAAAGAGACGGTCGAGATGGTCAAGGATTCTCCGGGCTATCCGCCAGCAACAAACGTGATCGCGGAAGCCATCCACAAGGACGCTGACCTGACGGTGCTGGACTTCACGCCGCAGCAAGTCAACTTGCGATTTCGAATCGATGGCTTGTGGCATCCCGGTCAGCCAATGGACCGCCAAACGGGCGACTATATGTTGGCTGTGCTCAAGCAACTGGCCGGTCTGGACTTTCGCGATCGACGCAATCGCCAGTCAGGAAAATTCGAAACCGAGTATCAGCGGAAGAAGCAAAAATTCAAAATCGTTTCTCAAGGCAACAAAACCGGTGAACGAGTCGGGCTGTATTTGTCTTACAAGAAACCGCCGCTTGATAATCTGACCGATTTGGGGATCCGCAAAAGTCTGATTCCGCAGATCAAGGAATTGATGCAGATGGACAGCAAGGGCATGTTCCTTGTTTCCGCGATTCCAGGCGAAGGCTACACCTCGGCGTGGCGTGCTGCACTCGATTCCTGCGATCGACTGGTCAAGGATTTCTTTGTTCTTGAAGATGTGAATTCTCAAGAGCCGGAAGTCATCAACGTTTTCCCGGAGACGTTTGACCGCGCCAAGGGCGAAACGGTGATGACGCCGATGCCGCAACTGCTGCTTCGGGAACCGGATGTTCTCGCGGTTCCAGATCTTACAGACGGGCCGCTGGTGGACCAATTGGTGAACACATCGTCGCTGCACGACATTCCGATCTACTTGCGAAACCCTGGCAAGAACGCGATCGATGGGCTGCTCAGATTGCTGGCTCTGAATCCAAAACGACACGAACTTCTTCAGCTGCTCAGCGGCGTGCTGTGCATGCGACTGGTTCGAAAGCTATGCGAAGATTGCCGCGTCGCGTATCAGCCTCATCCAAAACTGATCCAGAAACTTGGTTTGCCTCAGGGACGCATCGAACAGCTGTATCGTCCGTTTGTCTTTCAACCTGGCATGGTCGACGAAGAGCAAAACGAAATTGAACCTTGTACGACCTGTTGCGGAATTGGGTACAAGGGTCGAACGGGAATTTTTGAGCTGTTGAAGATCAACGATCAGATTCGCGAATCGGCGACAAAGAATCCACAGTTCAACGCGTTGGTGGCGATCGCCAAAGCCAACGGGCACATTACGCTGCAACAGGAAGCAGCGATTGTGATCGCCCAGGGAATTACTTCTGTCGAAGAACTGCAACGAATGTTACAGGCATAAAGAATGATCATCGCATTTGTCATCATACTGTTTCTGCTGGTCGTCGCTTCGACGTGGTGGTACGGAATGTGGAGCAACTTCATCACGCTGATCAACTTCTTCATCGCGTCGTTGATCGCTTCGAGTTTCTACGAGCCGCTTGCCCATGAGCTGGCGAACTCGATGAGGCAGTATTCCGCGCTGGCTGATTTCATCGCGTTGTGGATACTGTTCGTCGGTGTGTTTATTCTCTGTCGAACGATCACCGATACGCTGTCGCCGCGGCAGATGAAGTTTGACATCGTGACCGAGATGATTGGGCGAAGCGTATTTTCCATCTGGATTGCGTGCGTGTTTATCGCGTTCACGCTGTTTTCGTTTCACATGGCTCCGCTGCATCCAGACGCCTTTCAAAAAGAAGTCGAATCCTCGACGCTGGGAATTGGTCCCGACCGAATGTGGCTGGCCTTCATCCAAAGCCGCTCTCGCGGGGCTCTGTCCGCATCGACGGAGAAGAATTTCATGGTCCGAAAGTACAACGGGTCGACGCATCCCGATGATGCCGGATTGGATGTTCGCGTTTTTGATCCGAACGCAAAATTCATCGACAAGTATCACGAGAAACGGGCCAAGCTTGCCGAGAAAGATGGCTTTCGGGAATAAGAATGGCGATCAGCACCTTCGAGCTGTTTTCGATCGGCATCGGACCTTCGAGTTCGCACACCGTTGGGCCCATGCGCGCGGCGTTGCGGTTCGTTCAGCAGCTTGAATCCGAAAGCCTGCTTTCTCAGACTTCAGAAGTTATCGTCCAACTCTACGGCTCGCTCGGAGCAACGGGCAAAGGCCACGGTAGCGACAAAGCAGTGCTTGGCGGACTTGTGGGGCATGCGCCAGAAAGCGTTGACCCGGAGGAACTGAACAGCATCACTGAATCCGTTGCGGCGACGGGAAACATTCATTTGCTGGGAACTCACGAGATCGCGTTTGATCTCAAAGAGCATCTGCAATTCTCGGGCGTTGTGCTGGATTTTCACTCCAACGGTTTGCGGATCACGGCCAAAGATTCCGCGGGCCAAACGCTGCTCGAACGCACCTACTATTCGGTCGGAGGCGGCTTTGTCGTTGACGAAGAGGCTGACGGAACCGATCGGATCGTGCCGGATACAACGAAGGTCAAATATCCGTTCACCAGCGGCGCAGAACTGCTCGCCATTTGCGAAAGCGAAGGCCTCTGCATCAGTACAGTCATGCTGGAAAACGAAAAATCCTGGCGTAGTGAATCGGAAATCCGCAGCGGTCTGTTGAAGATCTGGTCAGCGATGCAAACCTGCGTCGAAAATGGTTGTCGCAACGAAGGTATCCTGCCCGGCGGGCTGAAAGTCAAACGTCGCGCCGCTCACATGCATCGAAAACTCAACGCCGAACACAGCGACTCGGGAGCCCCGCGCAGCCGAATGGATTGGGTGAATCTGTGGGCACTGGCGGTCAACGAGGAAAACGCTGCCGGCGGACGAGTCGTCACGGCGCCAACCAATGGAGCCGCCGGAATCATCCCTTCGGTGATGCATTACTACGGTCGGTTTTGCCACGGTGCAAACGACGATGGCATGGTCAGGTTTTTGTTGACCGCAGCCGCGATTGGAACGCTGTTCAAGATTAATGCTTCGATTTCAGGCGCCGAAGTCGGCTGTCAGGGCGAAGTCGGTTCGGCTTGCTCGATGGCCGCAGGAGGTTTGGCAGAAGTCTTTGGCGGAACTCCTGCTCAAGTCGAAAATGCGGCCGAGATCGGCATGGAGCACAACCTTGGGTTAACCTGCGACCCGATCGGCGGGCTGGTTCAGGTTCCGTGTATCGAACGCAACGCCATGGGTGCTGTGAAAGCCATCAACGCCGCGAGGTTGGCGATGCGTGGCGATGGCAAACATTTCGTCTCTCTGGACAAGGTCATCAAAACGATGCGTGAAACCGGCAAGGACATGCAGAGCAAGTACAAGGAAACGGCTCGCGGCGGCTTGGCGGTCAACGTCATCGAGTGCTAGACACTCATTGTTTGACATTCCTCAGCGGACCAATCCGTTGGCATCATCGATTGAGCGCCAAGTAACCTATCGCCAAACGCGTCTGCGGCTGTTGCCCCAAAAGTGAAGAGGCCGATTGGGCCGCAATTCGATTGGAGTTTCACGGATCCAGTCACGGTCTGCCGGACGGGCGATCACATACGGATACCAACCAGTATGCGAGCGGTACGAAGCCGAATTTGCGTAGGGCAACGCCGATGTGTAGGACATTGGTGCAGCTACGGAAGGCAGCTGCCCAACCGAATCCGAGATGACTGGATTTAGCGTATCCGTTGGAGAAACAGCAACCGTCGGGGCTGGCCCGCTTCGGATAGCGCTTCGCGAAAGCAGCTGTGCCTCAAGAGTCGATGAGCCACTGCCAATCAAAAATACTGCCGCAATCAATACGAGAATCGAGTTTCGCATTTTCACAATCCTTTAATTTCGAAGCTAAATACCGCTACAATGTTTCGCAGGAATCGAATCTAGTTCGCGATTCTTTTTTAGTATAACCAATTTTCGCAACAGCGGCAAAAATCACCAAAAGTGGAAAACGTGTTTCCAATTCAATTTGTCCAAGGACGTCTTCTGCTCTTGGCTTTAACTTTTTCGTTCGCGTTCGTGCTGCCGCTGTCGAGTGTTTCTGCACAGGAAAATCGAGGCGTCGAATTTCGCGTCGATGGATCCAAATCTTCCAAATCGCAGACTCCGACCAATCAACAAAACGCGCGTCCCGCCAGTGCACGACCTGTCGGCAAGATCACGCCGTACAACATTCCGACACCGCGGCCCGAAGGCTGGGTCGTTGACCTGACCAACACGCTCAACGCAGAAGAAAAAAACCACATCAACGAAGTCTGTGAGGAAGTCTTCCAAACCGTCGGCCGCGAAATGACGGTGGTTGTGATCGATACTACCAACGGCGTTCATCATCGAACTTTTGGAATGAACCTGTTCAATCACTGGCAAGTCGGCAGCGCATTCCGCAATAACGGAATCCTGGTGATGGCTGCCATCAAGGATCGACAGGCCGAAATCGTTTTAGGTAAAGGCATCGACACGACCGAGCAGGAACGCGTGGCCCAACAGATCATGGACAACGTGATCGTTCCCAATTTCCAGAGAAACGATCCCGGCAGTGCCCTCTACGAAGGCATTCGAGCCTGTGCCGCCAGGATCTTGTTGGTTTCCGATATCAAAGCTCCGCCAGAGCTTCCGTCCGCTGCGGAAAAGCGAGCTCAACAGCGAAAGTATCAGCGCCGCAGAAGTCTGATCCCGTGGTTCCTCGGAGCACTCGGCGTCGGAGGCCTCGGTTTGGTCATTGGAGGCCGCTACTGGATTCGCTATCGACCGAGGATTTGCGAAGTCTGCAACGATCGTCGTGTGTTGCTCGATGAAGTCAAGGATGACGAGTTTCTCGATCCGCCGGAACGACTGGAGGAACGTATCGGTAGTGTGGACTACGACGTGTGGGCCTGTTTGACTTGCGAGGAGGTTATCAAAATCCGCTACGGAAAGTTTTGGACTCGGTACTCGTTTTGTCCAAAATGCGGCTACGCTACGCGCTCCAAAATCACCCGCACGCTGATCCACGCTACGACTTCACACGGCGGAAAGGTTTTGGTTGAGGAGAAATGTGCGAACTGCGACTACTACGATCGGCACACTTACTACACGCCCCGAGTTGTTAAATCTTCTTCCAGCAGTTCATCCGGCTTCGGCGGCGGCAGTAGCGGCGGAGGTTTCAGTGGTGGCTTTGGCGGTGGTAGCTCGTCCGGCGGTGGTGCGAGCGGTAGCTGGTAGGTCGCTTTTTACCAATAGCCAAGTTATCCATTTACTGCCGCGAATTTTTGCATTCGGAAGACGGTGAAGCTCATGCCGAAACTTCGACGACGACCACATCATGCTTCTTGAAATCTGCATCGACTCGTTTAACTCCGCGACCGCCGCGAAATCTGGCGGCGCCGATCGCCTCGAAGTTTGCAGCGCTCTCGCCGTTGGCGGCACCACGCCCGCCAACTCTCTACTCGAACAATGCGTCCACGAACTCGGTATGCCTTGCATGATGATGATCCGTCCTCACGACGGGGGATTCGTCTACGACGTCGACGATGTACGCACCATGATCGGCAGCGTCCAACAGGCTCGCTCGATCGGAGTTCAGGGAATTGTATTCGGCGCGTTGACGCCCGATCGCAACATCGACCTCGAAGCCTGCAAACGATTGCTCGACGCGGCCGACGGTTTGGAGTCCACGTTTCATCGAGCCATCGACGTGGCCAACGACGTCCTCGGCACCCTGGCTCAACTGGAATCGCTGGGCATCGATCGCGTCCTGACCTCCGGACAACGATCAACTGCGATCGAAGGCGCCGAAACGATTCGCCAGATGGTACAGCAGTCTACTTCGATCAAAATATTGGCTGGCTCCGGCGTCAATGCTTCCAATGTCGTGGATTTGATCGAGCAAACCGGTGTCCATGAAGTCCACGCCAGCGCCAGCATCGCGGCGACAGAATCCCAATCCAACGATCACGTTTCATTCGGCCAGCATCGTCGAGTTACCTGTTCTGAGAAAGTTGGCGAAATCAAAGCGAACCTTGAGGGCCGTTAACTGTCACACCGCCTGTCATTTTTTCGAATCCGAGAAATCCAATGGGCACCAGCCACGGTGACTTTGTCAAATACCCTCGTACGCCACATATCGCTGGCTCAACAGGTACGTCTGACGACAAAAGATTGGGTGCCGACGATACGGAGAAAATACTCTCTGACCCGTCGCTGATTGTCGAAGAAAAACTTGACGGCACCAATGTCGGTTTGCACTTTTCCGATGGCGAACTGGTCCTGCAATGCCGCGGTCACGAGATTACCGCCGGAATGCACCCGCAGTACGATTTGTTTAAACAGTGGGCTACCGTCAAGCGAAACACGTTCGAGGAAATGCTCGGCGAGCAGTTTATTATCTACGGCGAGTGGATGTACGCGACGCATTGCATTCACTATCAGGAATTGCCGCATTACTTTTTTGAGTTTGACATCTACGACAAATCAGATGACAAATTTCTGACTCTTGAAGCTCGACTGGATCTCCTGCACGACACAGGGATTGAAACAGTTCCCGTGGTGCATCGCGGCGAACTTTCGTTTGACGAATTGTTGGAACTGGTCGTGAGTTCACCGTTTGGCGCCTCTCTTGAGCATCCGACCACCGGAGAAATTGACGACTTGGTGGAAGGCCTGTACCTCCGCACCGAAGATGATGCGAAAGTCACTTCGCGAGCCAAATACGTACGGCCGGAGTTCATTGAAAAGATCAAACAGAGCCAGCACTGGCAGTACGAACGAATGATCCCGAACGAGTTGACGGAAAACGCGGATATCTGGAAGTGATCTCGAATGAAAACCTGGCAGGAAATCTCGACGGCCTCAGATTCGCTCATCATCGAATGGGCTGAATCCCAACCGTGGTGTGCGCCGATGCGGAATTGTCAGCAGGATCCGCAGTGGCATGCCGAAGGTGATGTGTGGACGCATACGCGCATGGTTTTGGATGAACTGTTACAGCTGGATGAATACGCCGATTTGCCGCGACACGAGCAGATTGTGCTTTTGTTGACAGCGATCTTTCATGATTCCGGCAAGCCAGCGACAACGATCGTTGAGGAATCGACGGGCCGAATTCGTTCGCCGAAACACGCTGCGATCGGAACTCGAATCGCCAGAAGACAACTAATGGAAATTGGATGTCCGCTTGAAATTCGAGAACACGTTTGTCATCTGGTATTGTTTCATGGTCGACCACCGTATCTTGGAAGCAATCGCTCTGCCGCAGATGACGTGATACGGGTTTCGACGTTTCTGTGCAATCGAATGTTATATCTGTTTGCACTTGCAGATACACGAGGTCGAATTTGCACCAGCAGCGAGAATGGGAACCCGGAAGAAATTCTCGAATTGTGGAAGCTTGAATCACAAGAGCTGAACTGTTTCGATTCGCACTACGAGTTCAGCAATGATCACGCCCGGTTTCTGTATTATCGCAGCCAACTCGATAATCTTCACTACCAGCCGTTCGAAGACTTTCGATGTCGCATGACGCTGACCAGTGGACTGCCCGGAGCCGGCAAAGATAACTGGCTGGAGGAAAATCGTGGCGACTTGCCAGTCGTTTCGCTTGATTCAATTCGCCGCGATCTGAAAGTTGATCCGAAGGGCAACCAGGGAGTCGTCATCCAAAAAGCGAAAGAAATGTGTCGTCATTTTTTACGTGATCGCGTCGATTTCGCGGTCAGCGCCACCAACGTCACGCGTCAGATTCGACAGCTCTGGATTGACCTCGGCGCCAGCTACAACGCGCGGATTGAGATCGCGTATGTTGAGCCTCCTCTGGGTGTAATCTACGAACAAAACCGCAGTCGCGAGGGAATTGATGCGGTTCCGGCCAAAGTCATCGATCGCTTGATCAGCAAGCTCGATCCGCCGACGCTGGCTGAGTGTCATGAGCTAATCGTCGCCACCGATCACCGACAATAGCGACGACTAATCTATTTGGTCACGTGGCTTTTGCCGTCGAACATTCGATTGCCACCGGCCTTGTCGTACACGGCGTAGTCGAAACCGGGCTGGATGCAGAATCCGCCGACTTCGCCCTGCTTGTTGACCGCGATGAAGCCGACCTGAATTTCCTTCCAGTCTGGAGAGCGGGAGATCACTCGTTCGACCGCCAGGCGGCAAGCGTCTTCTGGTGAGTTGCCCTGACGCATCAGTTCAACCACCAGAAAACTTCCACAGGCGCGAATCACAGCCTCGCCAACACCCGTTGCGGTAGCGCCGCCGACCTCGTTGTCCACGTACAGCCCGGCGCCGATAATCGGAGAATCGCCAACGCGGCCGGGAAGCTTCCACGCCATTCCGCTGGTGGTGCAGGCGCCGGAAAGGTTGCCTTGGGAGTCCAACGTCAACAGACCGATCGTGTCGTGGTTCTCAATATTGATCGTGCGTGACTTGATCGCGTCCGGATGTGCCGACTTCCATTTCTCGTACTGGGCTTTCGCATTCGGCGTCAGCAAATTTTTCTTCGGGATGCCGTTCTCAACCGCGAACATCTGGGCGCCTTTCCCAACCAGCATCACATGCGGCGTCTTTTCCATCACCATTCGGGCAACGGTGATCGGGTTTTCAATTTCTTCCATCGCCGCGACCGAACCGCAATCGCCTTTCTCGTTCATGATGCATGCGTCCAGCGTGACGACTCCGGACGCGTCGGGCCAGCCACCAATTCCGACGCTGGAGACTTTCGGATCCGACTCCGTGACGCGAACTCCCTGCTCGGCAGCGTCGAGCGCGGAACCGCCAGCGGAAAGAACGTTCCAGGCAGCCTCATTCGCGGCCAGTCCGTGTCGCCAGGTTGAAATCACAACGGGCCGAACCGGATCCGTCGTCTCGACGGCATTGGCCGATGCAGTGTTGGAAGCGCTGATCGATCCAGCGGCAACGGCGGCTGTGGTTCCGATGAAGTGTCGTCGTGAAATCATGTTTGATTGTCCTGTCTCGCTGATAGAGTTTTCGGTCCATCATTCTAGCGGATTCAAGCGGGCAATCCGCAACGTAAAACGACTTCGACTGTCTCACACACGCTTGCGGAAGGATGCTCAAGCTGCGCGAGGCATGACACAAGTCTATCACTTGGGGTTAGGGAAGGCTCGGTCGTGTACGAACGCAACACGGGAAAACAAAGACTGCTTTCCCGTGTTGTCATGCTGTCGCGCCGTGGTCAAATCGTTAGCGATTCTTCTTTTTAGGTTTGTCCTTCGATGCTGTTTCGCCTTGAGATTTGTCAATTTTGGGTCGCTTCCCGTTCGTCCTGCGTGGCTTGGATTTTTGAGCCTTGGATTTCGGTTTGGAGTTCGCCCGCTTGGCTTTCTTCCTGCCCTTTCCTTTGTCACTGCCCGTCGGCGCAGGAGCAGTTTTCGTAGCCGGTTTGCCGTTAGTCCGCGACGGGTTGGTTCGGGTGCCGCCTTTCGGATTTGTACGCTTGGCATTTTTTGGATTCGCACGTTTGGCACCGGAAGGGTTGGTCCTGCTTGGCGCATTTGGATTGGTGCGTGTGGTCGGATTGGTCCGCGTTGCCGGAGATCGCGGATTCAAATTCGGGTCCCGAACAGGTTGGGCGATTTGCAGACCCCCAATACCGCCGGGAACTTTCACTTTCAGGATTCGGCTATTGTTGGTCTCGACGGATTCGAAAACTCTGGCTCGCGGATCAATCGAAGTATCCGCCGCCGCGATCGGAGCGTCGGCTGTTGCGACAAACGTCAATGTCCGACCCTGGTTAAGCTTGCCGGGATCGTTGATTTTGATTGTCCCAGTAACGGTCTTCTTGCCTTTCGACGGCAGCGTCTTCATGAACCTGGTCCAACGATAATTTGTGCCAAGCCGAACACCGTTTACGAAATCGTTGGGCGTGCCAGCCTTACCTTGATTTTCGATCAGGAGCTCAAACGGAATTTTCAGATTGCCGTTCTGGTAGTAAGGAGTCCCGGTTCTTGAAAACTTTTTGACAACCAGATCCGGCGACTGGTTTGCAGCATTGGTAGTGCCCAGTGCGATGCTGCGAAGTTTCTTACCCAGCGTAGAAGCTTTGCCTTGCTTGATGTTCGTCAAAATGACCATCACCATGCGTTTGTCAGGAGCCATCCAGATGTAAGAACTGGCGCCGGTTTGCCCACCGTCTTTGGCGAGGATTCGATTTCCATTTTCGACTCCGGTGTTGCAGCCAAGGTTGTAACCGCTGTCGGGTTCAATTCGATCAAGCATTCGTTCGAGGCTATCGTGCGAGATGACTTGTCCGTCGCAGACTTTCATGCCCAAACGCAAAAGGTCACGCCCGGACGACTCAAGACCGCCGCCGAGAAATTTCCACGTCAGATTATCGGCACTGACCAATTGATTTCCAGCTTCAGGATTGTCGCTGTCGATTCGACCATATAGCTTGACTCGATTCGCAGCGGTGTAGCTGAGATTTTCAGTGCGAAGCGTATTCAGGCCGTGCGGGTTTCGAAGCAGCTGAGTCACCAGCTGTGGAATCGTTTTGCCGCTGGATTGCTCCAGACACGCGCCCAAAAACGTGTAGCTGTGTGTCGAGTAGTGCGAAGTTCCCGCATCGACTGCCAATGGGTCGTGCCACATAAACGGCAACGCGTCCCAAGCTGAGTGGTACACAGTCGAACTCCACCCGGCAGGGGTGAGCGGCGAAACCGGTTCGTTGTAGTGTCGGATTCCTGCGCGACAGGTCAGGTAGTCGACGACTCGAGATTTGTGATGGTCGGGAATCGTAGTCAGGATCGAGTTGGCTTTTGCGTTCAGGTCGATCATGCCTTGTTCCTCCAGTTTCAACGCCATCAGTCCGCCGACCCATTTGGAGATCGAAGCCAGGCGGAACACGTGTTTGTCGGTAACCGAAATTTGGTTCTCAACGTCAGCAAACCCCAACGTCTTTCTGTAAGTCACCATGCCATCGCGAGCCATCAGGACGACCATCCCCGGAATTTTGTTTGCGTCGAAATGCTTCTGCACTTCGGTATCAAATTCGGACTTGAAAGTGTTGGAAGCAAAACTTCCAACGCCGCCACCCGGTTGCTGGTTGGCGGGAAAGGCGTGTTGGAGAATCGTCGATTGTCCGTTGAGTCGCTGCGTCGTGAGCATGCAGACGCAGGCCGCAAGAATGATGGCCAGCCGGACGAAGTGGGAAGAAGTCAGGTTTCGAGAGACCGCTGAATTAAAGTGAGATTGCATCTTTACTCTCCTGTTTACTGAGATGTTGCGTCCGGCGTTTGTAGCCCGACCTATTCAAATGCAGTCTCCGGCGGATTCCTTTCATCGAATTTCAGAAAACTTCAATGCGTTGATATGCCAGCAAAAACGGGGTGAAATTCTCTCGAAAAAATATCGGGAATATCTGAAAGGTCTTCCTGGTTCGGATCATTTAACGGCTGAACCGATTCAATTTCGAAAGAAGAATGATGAAACAAATCTATTTGCTTGGCTTGATCATGTTCGCATGCAGCGCTGGTACCTGCCGACAGACGAGAGCTGATTTGGTCAACGTGGTCAATTCAGGATTCGAGGACACAACAGGCCAAACGGTGTTCAACGAATTCACGTTTGGCGAACCGGTTGGATGGACGAACTACAATCCGGACGGAATCCTGCCGAGCTCAGGGATTTTTCCAGGAACACTTCGACCCAACGGAGTCGACTTCTTTGATGATCTGGCACCCGAAGGCGAGCGCGTCGCAATTCTGTTCAACAGCACTCGTCAGGGCGAAGGTGTTTACGGAATGGAACAGACGCTTTCCACCGTTTTGAAGTCCGATACTCGATACACTTTGACGGTCGAAGTCGGCAACATCGCTTCAGGATTTGCGAGCAATGGAACGTTCTTCAATCTGGATGAGTTTCCCGGCTATCAAGTCGATTTGCTTGCCGGTGGAGTCGTGCTTGCGCAGGATTTGAATTCGTTGACGATACCCGAAGCCGAATTCGCAACGTCGACTGTCTCGTTTCAGACTTCGGCGTCACATGCACAGCTTGGCCAACCGCTGGGAATCCGGATCGTCAATCTGAATGAGATCCCGGCAGGATTCGACCAAGCGACTTCACCAGATCTGGAAGTCGATTTTGACAGGGTCAGGCTCGACGTATCCGCCGTTCCTGAACCGGGTGCGATTGGTTGGCTGGGATTTGCATTTGCGGGATTGGTCATTCGGCGGAAGAGGTCGCAGGTTTCAAAACGGATCGAAAAACCGACTATCGTGTCGAAAGCTGCTAGAATCGGGCGTACGAAACAAGTCATTTCACCGAGTCAGCAGTGCAACCGACCTCCATCAGTCTTCTGGATCTTCTTCAGAAAAAGGAAGAGGACCACGACGCCTGGGAAAGAATGTTGAGCATCTATCAACCATTGATTGAAAAATGGCTGGTGCGATTTGGTGCGCCGTCGAGCGATTTAAATGATCTCTCGCAAAATGTTTTGGCCGTTGTCGTTCGCAAACTTCCTGAGTTCAGGCATGCGGGTCGCGAAGGAGCGTTTCGAAGCTGGGTGCGGAACATAACCAGAAACTGTTTGTTGGAGTTCTGGCGTGCGAAAAAGATTCAACCGATCGCAACCGGAAAGACCTCTTTTCAGGAAACGTTGAATCAGCTGAAATCGGAAAACAGCGAACTGAGCCAACAATGGAATCGAGAGTACGATCAACAAGTTTTGGCCACCCTGCTACGCCAAATCGAGAATGATTTTCGGCCGGGCACCTGGGATGCGTTCAAGCGAGTTGCTGTCGACGGAGCGAAACCAGCAGATGTCGCGAAAGAGCTGAACGTGACGGTAAACAGTATTTTCATTGCAAAATCCAGAGTCATGGCCCGGTTGCGTGTCGTGGGCCGGCACTTGATTGACTGAGTATGAAAGTACGATCCGCTAAAATTGCAAAATGCCTTCCCGCGGTACCGGTATGAATCGTTCCGATATAAAGTCTTCAGACAGCAAGCCCAGGCCCAAACACCCTAACCAGCGGCAGCTTTCCAGATTCATCAACGGTGAACTTTCATCGGAAAATCAGGCTGTGATGGAGCGGCATCTGGAACGCTGTACGAAATGCGCGAGGCGGCTTGAACACATCGACGGCGACACACTGGGTGAACGGCTGCTCGAGGTTGGAACCCTTCTCAACCAGTCCGTGGCACCCGGAAATCAGGCGATACCAGAATCGCTGCGGAATCACGAACGCTACGAATTGATCGAATGCATAGGCGCTGGAGGAATGGGAGACGTTTTTCGAGCCAGACAGCGGTCCATGGATCGGCCGGTCGCAATCAAAGTACTCAAACAGAGCCTGTTCGAAAATGATCGGGCGGTCGCCAGATTTCAAAACGAAATCAGAGTCGCGGCAAAACTCAATCATCCCAACATCGTTCACAGCTATGACGCCGAAGTCTCCAACGGGCTCAATATCCTGGTGATGGAACTGGTGGAAGGAGAAAAACTTTCGGACGTTGTGGAACGCGAAGGTACCCTTGGCGGTGACGAAGCGAAAGAGATCGCAATTCAGATCGTTAGCGGTCTGGAATACGCGTCACATCAAGGCATGATCCATCGCGATATCAAGCCGCAGAATATTATGTTGTTGCCTGACGGGAAAGTAAAAGTCACCGATTTCGGATTGGCGAAACTTGTTCTGGCGCAATCAGAAGACGCGGCAGGATCGTTGACGCTCGAAGGCGAAGTCTTCGGGACGCCGGACTACATCGCGCCGGAACAAATTCGCGATTCGGCTTCGGCGGACTTTCGAAGTGACATCTATGGGTTGGGATGCACTTTGTATTTCCTGCTTTCAGGTACCCCACCATTTGCCGGAATGTCGGTTGGCGAAAAACTGGCTGGGCATCTTGAACACGACGCGCCCTCGCTAATTGACGTTGCGCCCGGACTCGATCCTGGAATGCTTGCTGTCGTGGAAAAGATGATGCACAAGAATCCAGAACTGCGATTTCAGTCGTACGCCGAACTAACGCGCGCATTTTCGGGAATCGGCAATCCAGCAAGAAAAGAAGAGACGATAGTCGCCCAACGGAAACGCTCCACGGGCAAAATCTTTGCGGTGATCGGCGGTCCAATCATGGTGCTGTTGGCTCTTTGGTTGTTTGGTCTGATTCCGGGGATGTCTTCCAGTCAGCCGCTCGGCGATCTGCCAACGGGCAACATCAAGTTTGCCATTGTCGTGCCATCGAGATTCGCCTTTCATCCAGAAATTCAGGAAATCAGCCGAAGCCTGAAACGTTACCAGAACGTGGAACTGGAATACGTTTCTGATCAGGCAGGGCGCGTTAAGTTTAGCTCGCGGAAAAAGGGAGCCAAACCGTCAGTGGTCGAGGTGACTCGGACGCTTGGCGAATTGGATGCTGCTGATTTTGACGCGCTCGTTTTTACCGGCGGCTGGAATGGAGATTCACCCGATAGTACGCTCTACGCTTTCGATCCCAAGCTTAACGATCAAGCGAGAGACTTCGCCCGGTCGATGTTGGCCAATCGCAAACCGGTCGGTAGCATTTGTGGCGGGACGGCCGTGTTGGCCAATGCTGGCTTGCTCCATGGAAAGAAAGCTGCCAGTTGTCGCTACATTTCAGATGCGGTTCGTGACCGATCCGGAGCAATTTGGACGGAGCTGCCGCGTCGTGATGACTTGGCAGTTGTGGTTCGCGATGATCTGCTGGTGACCGGCGGCAACTACGTCAATGCGCCAGAAGTCGTGCGACTGATGATGGATCTGGCTCAGGAAAGCCGCGGTTCGGCGACAGAGGAAAACAGGTAGATGTTCAGTTGGTTTCGAAATCGTCGTCGCAAGAAAATTCTGGCTAATCCTTGGCCGGAACCCTGGGATCTGCATCTGCAACGTAACGTTCGACTGACGTGGGAGATGAGCGATTTGCAAATGCGAGCGCTGCAGGATCGAGTCAAGGTTTTCGTCGCCGAGAAAAATTGGGAGGGCTGTGAAGGGCTGCAGCTGACCGAAGAAATGCAGGTCACGATCGCGGCTCAGGCCTGTTTGATGTTGCTGGGCGTGAACGACTGGTACTTCGACAACGTGAAGACGATTCTGGTTTATCCACAAGCCTTCCGCCGGATGACGGGTGATGGTTTGACCGAAGGCCACGCTTCGCATCGCGCCGGTGAAGCTTGGCAGGGCGGACCGATCATTCTTTCCTGGAAAGATTCGCTCAGCGGAGGCCGCAACGAAGACGACGGACAAAACGTCGTGATCCATGAGTTCGCTCACGCACTCGACGGGATCGACGGAGAGATGGGAGGCAGCGTGATGTTCGACGACGCAGAATCAACTCAGACCTGGAGCCGCGTCGTCGAAGAGGGCTATGCGGAGCTTGTCCAGGCCAAAGAAACTGGCCGCCGAACGCTGCTTGATCACTATGGTGCCACCAATGAGGCCGAATACTTTGCCGTGGCCACGGAGACTTTTTTCGAACAGCCACGAGAGATGTCCCGCGAGTATGGCGAACTGTTTTCACTTTTGAAAAAGTACTTTCGACTTGACCCAATTCCATGGCAGCGAACGCGATGAACCGCAGCCTGATCGAACAAGCGGTCGGCAGCCCTCATCCCGATGGCTGGGTTTCCGAAATGAGTTCCGCAAAACTCGTGCGACCACCAACTCGCCCCGATTCACTGCCGGGCGACGGACGGCAAGCCGCAGTTGTTGTGTTGATCTATCCGACGGTTGATCGAAACGTGTTGGAAACGGTTTTGACACGTCGCAAAGACACACTGCAGCATCATCCCGGACAGATTTCGCTTCCGGGTGGCCGTGTTGACGAAGGTGAAACGCTCGAACAGGCAGCGCGACGTGAAGCCGAAGAAGAGATTGGCATCGATCGAAACGAAATCGAAATCCTTGGAACCCTCAATCCGGTTTGGGTTCCGCCTTCCGATTTCACAGTGACTCCATTTGTCGGTTGGCTGTCGAAGGAGCCCGTTTTTGAGATTCAGGTGGATGAAGTTGCCGAGTTGATTCAGGTTCCGGTCGCGAGGTTGCTTGATCCATCGATTCGGCAGTTTTCGTCCGTCCGCAGCGATTCGAAAGAGCGAAGCGTTCCCTGGTTTTCGGTTGCCGACCATCAAGTTTGGGGGGCGACGGCAATTATTCTGGATGACTTTTCCCAGCGACTGCGCCGCGTGCAAGAATCAACCGGGCGAAAGTGATGTCTTGAGTCTCCGTAAAGCAAATTACAAGTTGCACATTGTGCGACTCGGGCTCAGGCGACAACCCGAAACAGGATTGCCGCGACCAACAGTAACATCGCGGCCCAGTCTCTCGACCCAATGCGATGGCTATCCGCTCGAAACTTCAAGAACCCCAACAGCGCACCGGTCGGACATCCAAACCGACAATAAGCCATCGGAGAGACTAGCGACGCTACCAGCCCAACAACAAACACGCCGATCGTTGCCCATCCGGCGACACGAAATGCAAACGCATCGAAGGGCTCGATGCTGGCCAGGTTAAAACTCGTCCCCGTCATCGCCACAATCACGACCAGCAGCAACAACGCAAACGGAACGAACTCCAAAACGGAATTCAGTGTTTTGGGAATCACGACCGGCCACGGCGAGCGTTTTTTGGCCAGCTGTTGGATCGCTCCGAAAGGGCAGATGTGGTGGCAGTACGGTTGGTGCTTCGAGACGATCGGCACGACAAAGGCCGCTATTGAGAGCAACACCAGGCCCGGCGCGACGCTCCACGGAATCGCGTTCTTTGACCAGCCTACAACCGAAGCCTGTGAAAGCATGTGGCCGTTGATGAGGCCAAGGAACAGGATCACGGCCAACTGGTAGGCGATTCGCAGCGATTTGCTTTTTCCAATCTGCCCGAACGAAAGCAGCATGCCGAAAATCGTCAGCAGGACCGTGATGGCATCGGCCCACCACGAAATCGCCCGGCGCGAAAATCCGCTTCCACCAGCCTCATCGTTGGCCGGTGCTTCGATCGCTGCTTTGGCCGCCAGCACCAAACCATCCGCCACGCACAGACTGGTCATCGTCGCGCCAGACACGCCATCGATGCCGCTGTCTTCCGGTGAAAGCTCCGCAAGTTGCTCCAGCGTTTTTCCAACGTAGAACTTTTGAAACGGCCGATCGTCATTGAGATAACTCGCGTAGGGCTGGTTCTCATAAGTCTGATCGACGACCAGCCCAACACATTTTCCGTCGTTGTCAAAACCGGCCAGCGTCATCGTCGGCCCCTGGTAACCCGAAAGCTGATCGGCGAAGGGCGACGTCGTCAGCAGAAAGCCGACTTTCGCGGAATCGGAAAACACATCCCAGATGTTGGACCGATCGGTGAGTTCGATTCGCACTGCATCATCAAACAGAGCGCGAACGTTTTCCATGTCGGGCTGTGCTTCGAACTTCAGCGAAGGAGCACTTCCGCCCATACGATTGGCGACCGAAGCGATGATGGCGTAACTGGTAAGCGTGGCTCCGGAAACGGCGTCGATCTGTTGCCACTGGTCCGAGGTCTCGAAGCCCAGCCCCGAGAACGCTTTAGCAAAATCCGGATCGTCTTTGACGGCCCGAACATGGTCCACGGTGTCGCCGCTGTTGGCGATGGCGACGGAGACGATTTGGTTTTCCGCGTCGAGCACGATCAAGCAATTCGTGGGCCCGGAGTAGCCGATGATGTGGTCGCTTTGCGGAGAAGTCTGCAGAATCGAGCCGATCGCATTACCCGAACTGTCGACAACGCGTTCACCTGCGATGCCGGTGGCTTCGGGAACAGATTGCTGAACGAACTCGATGGCTTGCGGGCTGTTCGAAAGATCCGCGTCGCTCCAAACGGTTTGGCGATGCGCGTCACGGATCAGCCAAAGTACCGAAACGAAGATCGCGACACGCAAAACATGAACGAGGACTCGTTTGAGCGGTGGATTCCGTTTCTTGGATCGGACAGGCACTTCTTAACCAGACCTCGCTCGCACCCTCATCGTTGTCGCACGCCGCGAACGTACGATTGAAGATGCATCATCCGCGGAGCGAAAGGCGATTATGTTTACTTCGTGACTTTAAGCACGTAAGCATATTCCGAAGGATGCGTTTCAGGAAGCTCAACGTTCAATCCGCTTTCGTCCCGATTCCACTTCAACTTCGCATCGCTGCCCAGCAATTCGACCGAAGCGATCTCTTCCGGAAAGTGTTCGCCGCCTTTGGCCAACGTTCTCACCGTGATTTTTCCGTCTTCGGGCCACGCCAGTCCGGTCACGTAAAGCACATCGCCCTTGGCCGTGAAGCGAATGTCCTGAGCGGTGAAACGCTTGTCTTTCGACTCAGAAACGTGCCCCGTAGAAACGCCTGTTGGTCCTTCGCCGTAAGTTTTCCAGTACGTTGTGTCGTAAATCGATTCGCCGTTGATCTTCAGCCACGAACCGATGGCTTTGAGGATCGCGGTGTCTTCTTCCGGGATCGTTCCGTCGGGGCGGGGACCGACGTTGAGCAACAGACAGCCGTTTTTGCTGACGATATCGATCAAGTCATCGACCAGACGATCGGCTGTTTTGTAACGCTGGTTTTCGGTATAGCCCCAACTGCTCGCGCTGACCGCGGTATCCGTTTGCCAGAACGGTTTGCGGATTTCGGCCATCTTGGAACGCTCTTTGTCCAGAACCGCAGCGGCTTCCGGGAAGGCGCCCCACTTGTAGTTGATGATGCCCATCGCATCGTTGTCGGCGGTCTGGTTGTAGTAGTAGGCCGCGAACTTTTGCAGGTGAGGCGTGAACGGGTTTTCGTCGTACTTCTGTTTTCTGAGCCCCGGCGTGATGCCAAAGTCAAACCAGAAAACGTCGGGCTGGTACTTGTCGACCAGCTCACAGGAACGAGCCAACCAGTCGTCCTTGAACTGTTCGTCCTGGGGAACAAAGTTCTCCTGATACTTGTCGGCACCTTTCTCGAACAGAAACGGCATCGGTCGACCGTACAGATCAGCGTACTGCGGGTCAGAGTTATCGAAGTCCTTGCTGCGAACGTAGAACATCCAGTTGAAAGCCCGGTGGCTGCTAACGCCGAACTTCATTCCTTCGGCGCGTACGGCTTTGGAAAGTTCACCGATAATGTCCCGCTTCGGACCCATCTCCGATGCATCCCAACGCGTGAAAGCACAGTCGTACATCGGGAATCCGTCATGGTGTTCGGCGACGGGAATCACGTAGCGGGCACCGGTGTCTTTGAAGAGCTTTGCCCATTCCGCGGCGTCGAATTTTTCGGCTTTGAATTGCGGAATGAAGTCCTTGTAGCCGAAGGTCTTTTGCGGGCCGTACTTTTCAATGTGGTGCTGGAAAAAGTTGTCGCCGCGACGTTTGGTGTCGATGTACATCTGCCGCGGGTACCATTCGCTGCCGTAGGCCGGCACGCTGTAGGCTCCCCAGTGAATGAAGATGCCGAACTTGGCGTCCTTGTACCACTGAGGAATTTCGTATCCTTCGAGCGATTTCCAATTCGATTCGAATGGGCCTTTGGCAACAGCGGCTTCGATTTTCTCAAGCGCTGGAGCAACCGCTGGATGCGGCTTCATGGGGTCAGGAGTTTGCGCGTCAGCCAGGCCGGTCAGAAAAAGTGCGCCGGCAACGGCCACGAAAGGTACGAATCTTCGAAACACAAAACACCTCGGTCAATGATGGTTAGAGAGCAGCACCATTTTAGCAGGCGACAGGCGATCGGACGTCTGCTCTGACAAATATCTGCCAAGGCAAATTGCGGGCGGTGTGGGGAGAAATCAGCCGAGGTTTGGCGCCGTCGCCGCAAATTATCGCAAAGCCCAATCAATCCCGGTGATCACACCATGCTCGAACTTCGCCGTCCCGGATTTCGACAGAGATATGGTTTGGATTGCAGCAAACCGGGCAGTCTTCCCAATACCGTTGGCTCTCGCCCTGCGTTGGGTCGATCGGGATGACAATTTCCTCGCCGCAGGAATCGCAAATGTAGGTTGCTTCGTCGTCCATGCAGAATAGCGTTTAATTAAGTAGCACGGTGGTCTCCACCGTGACTAGAAACCAAGTTAGAAGCACGGTGGAATCACCGTGACCAGAAACAAAGTTAGAAGCACAGTGGAATCACCGTGAAGGAAAAACAACACGGTGGAGACCTCCGTGCCACGTATGATCACGCGTTGATTCCAAACGGATCGTCGATCGAATGCGAAGGCTCAGTAAACCACTCCGGACCGGATTCGGTCATGTAAAAATGATCCTCCAGTCGAATGCCGAACTGATCGGGGATGACCAACATTGGCTCGCTGCTGAAGACCATGCCAACATCCAGCGGCGTCTTCTCACCGCGGACCAGATACGGGCCTTCGTGAATGCCCAACCCACAACCATGACCCGTTCGGTGAGGCAAACCGGGAAGTTTATAGTCCGGACCATAGCCAGAGCTTTCAAGTGACGCTCGCGCGGCGTTGTCACAGACTTCGCAAGGCTCGCCAACTTTCGCGGCATCGAAGGCCGCGATCTGAGCCGCTTTTTCAACTTCCCAGGCGGCGCGATGAGCTTCCGTCGGTTCGCCAAAGCAGAAACTTCGCGTGATGTCCGAGTTGTAACCGTCGAGCAAACATCCGGTGTCGATCAGCACCCAATCGTTCTCGCGAAGCGTCTGGGCGTCTTTGACTCCGTGCGGAAAGGACGTTCCGACATCGAACAGCACGATGCAGAAATACGAACCCGCCGCCGCACCAACTTTGCGGTGAGCTTTATCGATGAAGTCCACGACTTCCGGTGTCGTAATGCCGGGCCGGAGGATGGAAGCCGCCGCAGCGTGAACGGTCAGCGTCATTTCGTGAGCGCGTCGAATCAGATTGATCTCTGCTTCTGACTTTCGACTGCGAAGCGCTTCAGTCAGCGGTTGGGCGTGGCCAATTTTCAAATCCGGATTTGCCGACTGGATCCCGTCGACGATAAAGTACGGTGTGGCTTCGTCGAGCAACAGTTCTTTGTCAGCGACGTTCATCGAATTGAGAGCACGGCCAAGCAGAGCGTAGGGGCTTTCGTGTTCCTCCCATGCCAGAATTTCAGCCGGCAGTTTCCAGTAGTCACGCAGCGTATCGAGCTCGAACTTCGGCGCGATGTAGCAGATTTCTCCTTCGGCCGGAACGATCGCCGCGACCATCCGCTCGCTCGGATTCCACTTCAAACCGGTGAAATAGTACAGGTTCGTGCCGGCGTGAAGGTAAACCGCGCCGACGTTCTTTTCCTGCATCAGCGCCTGAAGATTTTCCAGCCGCTGTTCAAATTCTTCGGTCGCAATCGGCGGAACGCCAGACGTCATGTCCGACAACTCATCGAGCGCCTGTTCAATCGTCTTGCCGCCTACGCCCAGTGTTTCTGTCTTCATTGTCATGGTCTTTCCCGGACTTCCGGATTGCAAGTTTGCGTGATTGCGAGGAACTGAATCAGTTCTGCAGATGGCTTCGTTTTTGTTCCAGCTTTGTCTCGGGGCTGGAAAGATTGTTCCAGTCTTGCAACGACTGCTCCCAACCGCCGTAGTTGGGGTTCGGAAGCACGATCCATTTCTGACCCCAGCGCTGAGGATGCGAGTCAACCATCTCACGGCGTTTTTCAGACGATGGATGGTGTCCGGTCGAAGCGAAATCGTGCAAGTCGTCGCCCACGAGCAACAGCAAACGATACTTGCTCGCCAGTTCGGTGCGCCGCGTAATTTTGTCTGACTTCCAGTCTTCTTTTTCGTACTTGCTGAAAACCGCGTCAGGATCGGCTTCTTTCATCAGACCGACGGAGACAAGATTTTCGACCGTCGAGCCTTCGACTTCGTGTTCCCGATTGGTGAGAAAGATGACTTTCACGCCAGCGTCTCGACACGCGTTGACAAAATCGACGGCTCCCGCGACCGCAGTCGACTCTTTCCTGGTGACAAAAGCCTTCCAACCGTCGCGGGTGTATTCCGTTTCCGACTCAATCAGGCCGACCTGAAATCTGGAATTGTTGAGCACCGTTTCGTCCACGTCGAGAATCACCGCGGGCTTGAGATCCGCGAGTTTCACTTCGCCACTGTCGACCAGTGATTGTTGTTCCAGGGACGCTGTCCAGTTCGGATCGGCCAGCGCGTCCTTGAGAGTCAGTTCCGCGAGGCGATAGGTCTGACGCGTGATCGCATTGTATTCGCCAGAGGTCTGTACCCAGAGAATTGCGTCCAGGTCTTCGTGGCGCAGGCTTTTCTGAGACTGGTCAGGAGCGACTTCGGCCGCCTGTTCTTTTGGCGCCGGGGAAACAGAATCGGCACATCCGGCAGCGAACAATACGTTCGCCACCAACAGCGCACACAGGGTACATCGGTTGGAGCGGGGAATCATGGGATCCTGAACTGCGGGAAAGAACACTGCCTGGCAACACAGCGATTTTTATGTTGCTCAGGCAAGTCGGCAACGCCCAATTTTACAATCTTTGACCAAAGGTCGTGGATCGCGGGCGGATCAGACCATTTTAGCGTTCCAGCGCAGAAACAGGGACGGCGAAAGCGTAGATGACGGTCGCCTGTTCAGGAATAAAATCGTTGTCCGATGCGACCAATAGCAACCGATGCTGAGCGTCGACATTGGGACCAAACGCCAATCCTTCGATTTTCTCAGGCATTTTTTCGCCTGAAAGACCCCAGCGTTCGTCTAGCAAATCAATCAGCTCGGATTTCGCAACGGGCGTCACATCAGACGGAAGCTCCGTTGCCGGAAGCTGATCGATGGAGGATACGTCCGATGCAGACTTTGTCGAAACCAGCATCAGCTTCTTGAACTTCGCCTCATCACCCGCTTCGCCATCACGCTCAATCACAACAAACCGATTTGCACCACAGCTCAGAATCTCGTTCAGTTTGTTGGACTCGGCATCAAGATGGTACAGGAACTCCTCGCCGAATTCTCCATCGACGTTGAACGACGGCAACCGACAGTTCAGACCCTTCGGCTTGTCTTCCAGGGTTGCCCGATGAGCATCCTGAAGTAGCGGACTTTGCATCAGGCCAAACAGACGTTGGCCATCGGCAGATATCGCCAGCCCTTCCATGCCACGGTTCGTCGCGCGGCCAGAATGGTTTTTCGGATTTTCAGTCGGTTTGGATACGTCCGGGTTGGCAACAAGGTATCGCTGCGGGACTTCGAATTCCTGAACGAAACTTCCGTCAGCAGCAAACTCAATGACGCGCGGTCCGTATTCGTCAGAGATAAAAAAGTTGCCGTTGGCTCCAACGCGAATGCCTTCCGGATCGAGTCGCTGAGTTCGATTGTCAGACGGTTCAAACGCGGAAGCATATCCTGTGAAAGCCATGCCACGTTTGTCACGAAGCAAAACCGTTTCGATCAGCTCTGTTCGAACAGGCGAATCGCCTTCGGCGTCCACGATCACGCGTACTTTCTGGACTCGGCAATACCAGTCAACGGCGCCATCGAGAGGACCGCGGTCCGGCAACATCCAGTAGACATCACCTTCGCCGGTCCACGTGATCGCCGAGATTCCTCCCAGCATGTTGTTCGAAAACGTGCGTCCGTCCGGAACAACATCCGAACTGGTTCCTTCGGTTGGTACCAAAGTCTGATTCAGCCCGGACAAGTCAACGGCATCGCCAGCGATTTCCGCGACGCCAAGAAACTTGACTGACGGAACCTCGTTTTCATTTGCGACGACATCAGAAAGCAGAACCGATGCCGGGCCAAAGCAAACAGCCAGGGCCGCGACCAGCGTAAAACGCAATCTTGAATTTTGCATCGCTTAGTACTCTCCGTTGACTTCGCCGCCGGCACGTGTGCACAAGCTCACGAAAGTCTGGGCATCGATCGAGTCGCTGATGAAGTGAGCTGATCCGTCAGCCATCGCGAAACAGGCACCACCAGGGTGGAAACTGTAAGCTTCGCTAACGTTGATCGCGTTGATCATCACAGGACCGTACTTGTCCAAACCGTTTGCTGTCGCGCCGTTGATGCTGAATCCACAATCCGGATCGGCCCAGCCGGTGCCGTCAACGGGACAAAGTCGTCCGTCGAAGTTGACGACTTTGTCATCGCTGTAGTTTGCGAAGTCGTCCATTGTCATGCGACCGCCGGCAATGAAAACGTCCGGTTGGCCAGCACATTCGGCGACGTAAAGTGTGTTGCTTGTGCCGTCAGAAGCTCGTGCAATCGGGTTTTCTTTGAATTTGGACAGCAGTCCTTCACGAGCCTGCTCGCCTGGATCATCGATGTTCAAAACTTCGGTATAGACCTTCTTTTTGACTTCGTTGATCGAGCCGTAATCTCCAGCTGCAGCACCGACGCAGTGATACGGATCGACGCCCTCTGCGTCAGTCGACGATGGGCAGCGGAATAGTTGCAGCTGTTGCCCGATGACGGTCGCGTTATCGGAGTTCACGCTGTCGAACCAGGCGTAATCGAAGTCGAACTGGTTGGCGAGATTTCCCTGCTCAACGAATGGAAGGATCAGTGTTGTCCAGCTTTGAAACGCAGTCTCAGCCCCCGGATGGTTGGAGTTGGCAGAAGGAATTGGCTGGTCGTCGGGAGCAAGGCGACTTGGCGGAAACGCCATGTGTGCACTCTCGTAGTTGTGCAGTGCCAAACCCAGTTGACGCATGTTATTGAGGCAGTTGACGCGTCGGGCAGCTTCGCGAACGGATTGTACCGCTGGCAGCAGCATACCGATCAAAATCCCGATGATCGCAATGACCACAAGTAGTTCAACTAACGTGAATGCCTGTCTTTGGTTTGTATTCTTCAACGACATAATCTGTCCGTGAATGAGTAGGGCTTGATTCCATAATTTGAGGCCGAAATGTATCCAGACAATGTTAAGAAAGCAGAGAGAGAATGTTAAGAAAATGTAAATTTTGTGTGGTCGAAACTTAACTTGAAAACGGCCGTGGTTGCATCGTCAACCGTCCTTCATCGGCGCATACTGGAACGTCAAAAGTTCCAATTTCCAACATGGAGTTTCAGCCAATGATTTCAAGAGTTGTGGTGGCAACGATCGTTGTCGTTTTGCTAAATAGCACAGTTAACGCTGACCTTGTGGTACTCAATGAATACAACGCCGTAGGCAGTGATCGGTTTTTGGAAGCCGACACGGGGTCAGATAAAGCAGATGAAACGTTTGGACGTATTGTCGGAAATGGTGGCAACTGGTTCGAGTTGGCCGTGGTTGGAAGCGCTAGTTCAGCCGTAGTCGATATGCGAGGCTGGTCGATCAACTGGACTGAAGATGACGGAGACGGCCCGGGCGGTACTGCCAGCGCAGGCACAATCACCTTCAGCGATGACACGATTTGGTCCAACGTGCTTCGAGGCACGCTCATTACGCTGACTGAAACCAACGACGGCGGCGGTCAACTTGCGACAGGATTCACAGGTACCGATACTTCATTCGATCCAGGCTCTGGCGACTGGCACATCAATGTTGCGACTCTTGACGAAGTCGGCGTCGGTGGACTGGTTTCGACGACCACGAATGTTGTTGGCGATGGAGCCGGCAATTTCTCTGTCGGGAACGATGACTGGCAGATGACAATTTTCGATGACGTCGGAAATATGGTCCACGGTCCAATCGGTGAAGGAATCGGAAATCTCGGCGGCGTTAACAGTCGCGAAGTTGGAAAACTGGAAGGTCCGGGCGCTGGTGCGACATTGGCTGATTGGCTTGCCGTCGATGCGCTTACGGCGCCTTACGAGGACGGGACTTCAAGCACCTGGGGTTCGGCGAACGTTTACAGCGGCGGGAGTCAGACACAGGATTTCAGTTCACTGCGATCCGTGCCAGAACCAAACGCGTTGTTGATCCTCTCGGCTCTCAGCATGCTCGGAGTAGCGTCACCACGCCGCCGCTAAACACTGTTTGACGAATTGATTTTCATGCCGTCAACGCGGCTGATATCGACGATTGCTACGCCTGTCGATGAACAGGCGTAGCTCTACGGCGATCGGTTTAAGAAAATTTGCCCTCTCAAGTCGTAGTTTTCGTCTGCGATGAAACCTTCTTTCCATCAAATGCCGTCGCGATAACGGTCGTGCCCGCTGGAACGTCGATCATCGCCTGCGCCCGAACAGAACCGTCCGCAGAAGACCGCGTGCCCTGAATCGGTTTTCCGGAAACGTCCGAGAAACGAACGTCAGCATTGGGCAGCGTTTTGAATGCCGCGATAGTGCTCAGCTGCGACTGACCGGTTTGCGAAACGGTGACTTCCAGATCGCCGCCGCCCCGAGGAGTCTGGTTTGGCGGATCGACAAGGTTACGGATCCGCATACCAATCGTTGGCTCGGCTTTCGTCGTATCGAATTCGGCCTCCAGAAAGTTCCAGTAGTACGGCGTGCCTTTTTCGTGCGGATCAAGCGACGGCGTTGAGTACTTGGCGTGGTAAAGAGAATGGATCTCCAAATCGCGATCGTCGACGTCTTTCATCTTCGGGCCAAATCCCGGAATCACACCGCGACCACCCGACCGGCCGATCGGACCAAAGCTACATTCCACGACGCGATGTTCCTGATTCGTCATGATGCAACCGTTGTGCACGTCGCCATAAACGGTGGCGATTCCCTGACGCGAGCCCAGCAACTCCAACACGCGATCGGCGCCAGCCTTCACCCAGCCCGCGTAGTCGGCCGTCACGCGATCTCGTTGGCTAAACTTCATGGGATGGTTCATGCTCGGCGAAGTCTTGCCGTACTTGGCTCCTGTCCAAATCGTGTGCAAGCCGGAAATTCCGGTCAGGCAAATCAACGGCGATGAATCCGTCGCCAGTTGCTCCTGCAGCCACGCAAACTGTTCCTCACCCAGCAAACTACGCGTCGGATCGGTGCGGTCGTAAAGACTTTTGAACTTGCCCCAGCCCGCGTCGTCCCAGATGTCAACGTCCTGACTGCTGCGCCACAGACGCGAATCGCAAACGATCAAAGTGAAATCGCGATCCGGCATTTTCCAGGCTCGCCATTTCTTTGGATTGATCGTCGGGTCGACTTCTTCGGCACCGGTGGTCAGGTGATGCACAATCTGAAAGTTGCGACGCATGTAGTCGCGGTCCTGACCAAGCCCTTCCACATTGCGGATCGCAATTTGCTCGGGGCCTTTCACATCGTCCATGCCGTAGTCGTGATCGCCGGGATTGATCACGTTCCAGTGCCGCATCATTTGCCAGCGACTGGTCGGCCCGCAGATTGAATGCGCGACGATGTTATACGCGTCGTCGGTGCTCGGCGGATACATCACCAGTTCCATGTACCAAACGTCGTCTTCCCAGAGCATGACCTGGAAATCGTAGTCGTCGAGATGCTTGTAGGATTCCACCGTTGGCTGATCACGGATGATCCAGTCGTCCCGTCGACCGGTCATTTTCCATTGGCCATCGACACGCTGCTGTAGTCCTTCATTGATCGCGTGGCAGCTGAGCCCGCACATTTTGTAGGGCGCTTTGAGCTGTGGAAGTCGCCCAACATAGTTGCCGCCGCCCGGGACGTCGCCGACCAACCCCGAGCCCGGTCCGCACGCGTCGGTGCCAACGCGAGAGTCCGCGGTCACGTTGACGCCGTCTTTCCAGACGGTGTAGTACATCGTTTTCTCAGCCGGGTTGGCCGGAAGCGAAGCCAAAATAACGGACGTGTTGCTGCGCCATTTGTTGGTCACAATTTTGGCCGAACCAGCGACGGGTACGGATTGCCAACCGCCTTCCGGGTCCTGCGAATCGGCGATGCGAAGTTCCGCTGTGTCGCCATCGGAGGCAAACAGGCCGATGAACTTCACGGTCCAGTCGCCCGCTTCATTCTGAGCCAGCGAATCGCCCAACGGATAGCAGCTGAGACAATCCGCGACGCCGATTTCGAGCGGCTTGTTGGCTAGCGGGTCAACGTTGAACTCGTCGACCGAGAAATCAAGAATTCCCTGCGAAGTCACGCCGACGTAGCCAGCGGCCATTTTCGAAGGCACCGTTTGTTCGATCGTGTAAGCTTCCGACCCGACGGTCATCGTGGCGACGATTTTCGACGTGCTCTCTGTATTTTCCGTCGCAGCCACCGGTTCGACATCGATTTTGAATTCACAGGTATCGCCGACAGCCACATCTTTAGTGTCGATCGATTTGGACAGCCCTTTTTGCTTGTTGCCACTGAAGACCAAACGCAACTTCCGGTCATCCGACCAGACGAAGCGGATCGTGTTGATCAGTTTGGTATAGCTTTCGTAAATGCTCTTCGCGCCAAGCGCCAAACCGAACTGGCCAAAGCCATCGGTGTACATCTTCCAGGCGGGATCGTCGCCTTCTTCAGGTTCTGGCCGATCTCCCTGAAAAGTGATCGTGGCCGAGATCGAAAATTTGTCTTTCAGTTTCCACTGCCGTGCGTAAATCGCACATGGCGGCAAAGACGGATCATATTCGGTCTCATATTTAAAACCGTGAGTCACCGCATGAAACGGAAAACCGGTTTTACGGGCTCGGTCGCCGTAGTTCTTGATCCGCCGACGAAGGGCACCGTTTTCGACTTTCCAGAAACCCGGATTGAGTGTTTGCCAAGCGTGCCCGTGATAGAGCGAATTCGGATTCCCCTTAGCCGAAAGTTTCGTAGCCACAGGAAGTGTCGCTTTCGCCAAACCCTGCAACAGCGAGGGGCCTGCGGCAGCCATTGCGACCGAAGCGGCCATCATTTCGCGACGATCGACGCCAGTTTTGTTTTTCTCTGGTTGCATTTTCGGTACTCTTGTAAGGTGGCCAGCGGCAGAAGTCTACAATTTTAACCCGAAGCGCGAGCAAGGTGTCGGTTGTTTCCGTTGCGTCCGACGCTCACGCTTCGGGTTAAGATTTAGATGATCGTCAGAGAGCCAAAAATCATGACAAAGAAAACGATGTACGCCAAATTACCGTCAAACAATAGTTGCATTGTCATGCCCGTTCAGTCACCGTTCGTGATGCTGATCAAAGCCACGCTCGCCATTCTGGTCCTGACGATTGCGGCGATGCCGTTGATCGCTCAGGAAGATGAAACCGATCCTGATCGAACCGGTCGACTTCTGAAAGTTGATCTTCCGCTGACCGGACCAGCAGCGAATCGGATCGTGCAACAAATTCGGGACGTCGCCTCGCAGATGCCAGCCGCGGTTCGCGCCGAAGATCGCTCGGTGCTGGTACTTGAGTTCGACGTACAGAATATGACATCAGGGCAGGGCAGCGACCTTGGCGGCTGTATTTCGTTGGCTGAGTTTCTTTCTGGACCAGAGCTCAAAAGCATTCGCACTGTCGCCTGGATTCCGGCGAACGATTCGCCAACAGCGCTGGTCGGGCATGCCGTTTTGGCGGCCGTTAGTTGCAACGAAATCGTGATGGCGGAGCAAGCGTCGATCGGAAACGCGGGCATCGATCTGGAAACCGTGCCGCAGTACGTCGAGGAGATCTACGAGGGGATTGCCGAGAAACGTTTGACGCTACCGGTGCCGTTGGTGCAAAGCATGTTGGGTTCTGGCGAGCAACTGGAACGGATCACGACAAACAATCAAACAATTTTCGCGACACAATCTCAGCGGGAGAAATTGCAGGCCGATGGCGAAGTCAATGAGTTCACTCTGGTCACCGGCGCTGGCGAAGCGACGATGCTCAGCAGCCAGCAAATGCAGGACTTTCGACTGATTCGAAACCGAACTTCTTCCCGAGCCGATTTGGCGCGCCAGTTCAACGTCGCGGTGACTCAATTGGCTTCAACCGCGGACGCCGGACGAGTCTACAACGCGGTGCAGTACAAACTGCCTTCAACTCTCGACAGCGGAGAAGTCTCGTGGTTGACTCGGGCGATCGATCGCAAGTTGCTTGGCAAGGCCGACATGGTGGTGCTTGAGTTCGGAGACGTCGGCGGATCAAACAGTGCGGCTCTGCGACTGGCCGAGCACCTGGCGAACCTGGGTTCCAAGGCGAAAACCGTGGCATGGGTCAGCGGCAATTGCGAAGGTGCGATCGGCGTTGCGGCTTTAGCCTGCGACGATGTTATCTTTGGCCCGCAAGGACAGCTGGGCGCGGGCGAACGGACACCGCCAACGCCTGCTGAACTGGAGTCCTATGAAATCACCATTCGTTCGGTTGCGCAGAAGACAGACCGCGACTGGTCGACGTTGATGGGAGTTCTGAATCCTCGAATGGCGATCAGGAAGTATCGCAACATCAACTCCAACGCGCTTCGCTTGATGGGAAAAGCCGAATTTGACGAGCTGCCAGAACTTGAGGCTTCGCAGTGGCTGGCCATGGAGAAAGTCGACATTGGCGAAGGCATCGACGCGGATTTGGCACAAGACATCGGCGTCGCACAGGAACAGGTGGCTGCTTCGATGGACGTCGTAAAATCACGATATCAGTTCGAAGCAGAGCCGGAATCACTGGAGCCATCGACGACGGAACTGTGGCTGGAAGAGTTCGCTGTGTTCCTGACCAATCCTGTCATTTCGATGATGCTGGTGTTCGGTGCATTTATCTGTTTCATGAATGAGCTTTCGGCGCCGGGGCTGGGTGGATTTGGCTTTCTCGGCGTGTTGTTACTGACGGCTTTCTTCTGGAGCCATCATCTGGAAGGCAACGCGGACTGGTTTGAGATCCTGCTGTTCGTGGTCGGGCTGATCTTTATCGGCATCGAGCTGTTCGTGGTGCCGGGCTTTGGCGTGTTCGGGATCGGCGGAATTCTGATGGTGATCGCATCGCTGATCCTCGCCGGTCAGGACTTTATCGTACCCAGCAACGATGAGCAGTTCGAAAAGCTTGCCTGGTCGATGTTGCCGATTCTGGGTGCCTTCTTTGGCGTCATCGTTGGTGGAATCCTGCTGCAAAAAGTCTTTCCCAACTCGCCGTTGTTCAAACGGCTCGCGCTTGAGCCACCGGTGCCTCGCGAGGCCAGCGTTGACGGCGTCGATCGGGAGGCCGTTGCCGACTGGAGTCATCTGCAGGGTCGAAAAGGCGAAGCGGTGACGCGAATCATGCCATCGGGTAAAGCGCGAATCGATGGTAGGGTGTACGATGTGATCACTCGCGGGGATGTGGTGGACAAGGGTGATCCGATTGAGGTTGTAGAAGCCATCGCCAATCGCGTTGTCGTGCGAAAGATTTAGAGACTACGAAAACAAATGGACTACGCAACTTTATCCCTGATCCTGCTCGCCTGCGGCATTCTGACGGTGGTCGTCGAGATGTTCGTTCCTTCGGCTGGAGTGCTCGGCATTGTCGCCGCTTCATTTCTGATCGGCGGCGTGATCGTTGCCTTTCTACACAGCATGTTTTTCGGCCTGGCGGTGCTGACGGGCACGTCGCTGGCGATGCCGCTGTTGTTCTGGTTGCTGGTGAAAGTCTGGCCGCTGACTCCGTTGGGCAAAGCGATCTTGATGAACGACACGATCGATGTACTGGTGCCGGAAACGACAGCCAAGTCACTGGTTGGCCAGGTCGGAATTGCCAGGACGAAGATGTTGCCTAGCGGCATCGTAGTGATCGATGGTCAGCAACACGATGCGATTAGCGAAGGTTTCGCGATCAGTCCAGGCGATTCGGTGAAGGTCGTGTCGGTCCGCGGAAACCGGGTTTACATCGAGCCTTACGATGGCGAAGTCGACGAAGACGGCCGGGCTCTGGAAGCCGACACGGGGACTCTGGCGACGCCGCTGGAGGAGTTGGGGATTGATGAAGATTTGTATGAGTAAGCAGGTGGCATAGGCTTCCAGCCTGTGGACGATGGTGCAAGCGCGAGCGGCGTTAAATACTCACCACAAGCAACCGAACCGAGACGGAGACTTTCATCCAAACACAGGCCCAAAGCCTGTGTCCTCAACCCATCCATCTTCGCTCGCCCCGCAAAAACCGGGTTCAACTCGTGTAGGTAGATTGCGACGCCGCGTTCTATAATGATCCAAACAAGTTTCGGCAGGAGTCCGCTCCCACGCCAGAAACCGCCGCGGCTAACTGGAAAAGGAGTTCCACATGCGCACGATAGCAATCATCAACCAGAAAGGCGGAGTCGGAAAAACGACCACCGCCGTCAATCTTAGCGCCGCTCTGGCCGACGCCGGCAAACGGGTCTGGCTGATCGATCTCGACCCGCAGGCCCACGCGTCCTTGCACCTCGGTTTCGGCATGCAGGAAGAATATCTTTCGACCTACGACGTGCTAACCGACAATGTGTCGCTGGACGAAGTTCGGCATCAAGTCGAAGACAACCTGTGGCTCAGCCCTTCCCACATCGACCTCGCCGCGGCCGAAATGGAACTGGCCGGAGCCGTCGGGCGGGAGATCATTCTCCGCGATCGCATGAAAGAAGTCGCCGAAGAATTCGACTATGTGATATTCGATTGTCCGCCGTCGCTGGGCGTGCTGACGCTCAACGCACTCACGACCGCGAACGAAGTCTTCCTGCCGCTGCAACCGCACTTCCTGGCGTTGCACGGATTGAGCAAACTTCTCCGCACGATCGAGCTGGTCGCCAGGCGACTGAATTCAAAACTTCGGCTGTCCAACGTGATCTACTGTATGTTCGATACCGGCACGCGATTGGCGAACGAAGTCGTCAGCGACGTCGAACTGTACTTTGAGCAGCAACGTCAAACCGAAAATTCGATCTGGAGCAACAGCACCAGCTTCGACACGAAAATCCGCCGCAACATCCGACTGGCTGAGGCTCCCAGCTACGGCCAGTCGATCTTTCAGTATTCGGGCGAGTCCAACGGAGCCCAGGATTACCGCAGCCTTGCCGAGGAAGTCCTGACGCAAACAGAAGCCATGTTGGAAAGCGACTATCATGAGCCGATGGACGTGCAATACTTTGAAGCCGAAGAAAATTTTGGCTACTTTAAATCGGCAGGGTAGTCCAGATTGAAGGTGGCATAGGCTTCCAGCCTGTGATTGCATTGAGTCCACGAGCTGGAAGCCTGTGCCACCCGATTCCGCTGCTCGAAGTTCAACATCAACGACAAAGGGATGAGACCAGATGTCGACGGATAGTTTTTCATCTACTTCCGCGGAAACCGTTAAGTTCGACGTCTTTGACGGGCTTGAAGGCGAAGAGATTCGCGCCATCGTCGACGCAACGACGCGCAAAACATTCGCCAGCGGCGCGACGATGTGCCGGCAAGGCGAAGAAGGCCAGTCGATGTACTTCATCGTCAGCGGCCGAGTTCAAATCAGTGTCAAACAGGACGGCGAACCACGCCCGGTCATCCTCAACACGCTTGGGCCCGGCCAACACTTCGGCGAAATGTCGATGCTCAACTGCAGCCCGCGAACGGCGACCGCCACAGCGATCATGGAAACCGAAGTCGCCAGGCTCGACCATGAAAACTTTCAGAAACTGGTCAATTCAATTCCCGGCTTCACTGCCAACCTCAGCCGAACGCTCGGTGTGTGGCTGCGAGGCCAGCTTTCCGGCGAAAAAGCCTCGCGTGCGATCCGCGTTCTGGGCATCGTACGCCGCGGATCGCGGCACGCTCAACTTGGTGCCGCCGTCGCCAAAGCGCTCAGCGGCGTCGACCCTTCGATCATTTCCTGGTCCACCGATCCGGCGCTGTGGGAATCGGTCAACGTAACGACTCACGAGATCGACTCTGACGGAACCGATACGATTCCGGGTCTGGCGGAGCAGATCGAACAGCACTCGCACACGATCATCGACTTCGAAGCCTCCAAAGCCACGCCGCGGCAACTGCTGCAGTGCGAGCGGATTTGGTGGATCGTCGACCGCGACGAACACGAGCCTACCGAGTTGGAAAAGATTCAGCGTTCGATCAACGAAGTTCCCGCTCTGGCGAAACGTTTGCAGATTGTCGAAGTCCACCAACGGGCCGAGCAGATACCTCCGCTGCTTTCGCATCAGTTGGAGCTGGTTCATCCGACGCTGCGAATTCAACGACACGGACAGGGCAAGTTCTTCGGCTATCGCGTTCAGGACATCGCCCGACTGCAACACGTGCTGCAAGGAGTCACGTTAGGCTTGGTGCTTGGCGGCGGCGGTGCTCGGGGGCTGGCTCACATAGGTGTCATTCAGGTGCTGGAGGATCACGGGCTGTACTTCGATCGCATCGCAGGGACGTCCGCCGGAAGTATTGTCGGCTGTGGTTACGCGGCGACGATGACGACTTCTGACATCCTCGAACTGATCAACATGGAGATGACGCCGCCGAAGTGGGTGCAAAAATTGCCGTCGGGAAAGCGTTGGTATCTGTTCATGGATTTCCGTCGCGGTCGCATCGATCCCAAACTGCGTCGGTATCTGCACGACTACGATCTGGAGCAGCTGATCATTCCGACTTGCACGGTGGCCGTCGATCTGGTCGAGGGAAACCAGATTGTCAGTACGACGGGTGATACGGTGTCTTCGATTTGTGCCAGCGCGAACCATCCTCTGTTTGGATCGCCAATCATGAGAGGCGAAACGGCGCTGGTCGATGGCGGAATCCTGAACAACGTTCCGGCGACGGTTTTGCGGAACCAGGGAGCTGACTTCATTCTGACGGTCGACGTTGGGTCGGAGCTGGATCCGGAGTTCGGAAAGATGAAGAAGGATCGGGCCGGTTCGCTGATTCGCAAAGTCGGCTACATGAGTACGCTGCTGCGAGTGTTGGACATCATTCAACGCGGCCACTCGAAAACGCATATTGCTCAGAGCGATTTCGTGATCGTGCCGAAGTGTGCTGCGTACCCGTTTGAGGATTTCACGAAAGCGAACGAGCTTGCTGAAATCGGCCGGACAGCCGCACAAGAAAGTGCCGACGATTTGGTTAACACGCTCAAGCAGTACCTGACGAAAAGCGAGTAGGCCAGTCTGTTCAGACAACGGCTAACGACAGTGCGATCACGGACTGGAAGGCTGTCTCACCGATTGGCCGGCAAGCCTTCACCTTGAGACGTCTGTCATCGCTTTGATGGCAAAAAATCGACAAAAACCGCACAATTGCGGGAGTTTTGTCTGGCGCATGATTTGCTGTTTCTTGAATTGAATCCATGCGATTCGTACGATTGGGTGAACACAACTTTGGAAACAGAACGATGCAACGACCTCTCCGTCAACTTTTTTCGGCCGCGATGATAACGGTCCTGAGTCTGTCTTGCGCCAACGCGCAAACGGATCCGGGCGGAATTGGTGATCTGTTAGACGCCGATTTCGCGCCGTTGCAAACGAACGCCCAACAACTGCCAGAATTGAACTCGCCACTGATCATGGGCGAGCAGCAAGTACAATTGCCGCCCGTTCCTCAAGTGTTTCCCCAGCAACCTCAATCGGTGTTGGAGACTCCCGGTGCTGTGATCAATCAATCGGCTCCGGAACAGTTGATACTGCCCGACCTGACGATCCCGACGCCAGAAAATACGGCTGCGACATCGCGAGAAGATCGCCGCTCGCTCAAGCCGCAGTTCGATGCTCTGTCGCAGGATCGGATTGAGCTGTTGCCATTTGATAACGACGATACTCCATCGCTTCAGGCTCGCATCCGCATTCCGCAAATGAGTACGCCACAAGCACTGAACTATCGAAGTCAAACTTACACGTCACGTTCGCTGCTCCGCACCTTGCCGATCCAGATCGAGTTCTTTTCTGAAACCCAGAGTTTTGGCTATCAGCCTTACGGTGTGTATCGCCCTGGCGGATATGGTTACCGATCTTACGGCGGAGCGTATCGACCCTATAGCGGATACCAACCATACGGCCGATATCGACCGTACGGTGGTCATCGAGATGGCGGCCGGCGTCACCACGGCGGGCGACGATAACATTGACTCTGGTAAGCAGGGCGGCCTTGCGTTAGGCTCAACAGTCTTCGATCAAGGCCAGCAGTGCGACAGTAGATTGCTCCACGCCGGAACGGGTTTTTAGTATCGGCTTCAACCGCATCGTCAATCATTCGCAGTGTGCGGCACGGCTCGCGCGACGATCTTGAACGAATTTCCACACTCTTTTTCGCAACTCAGATGTCTGAATTTCCGCCAACAACCGATGAGCTATTCGAAACCTTTGAAGACCTCCAGGAGTGGGATGAGCGATACGATTTCATCATCGATCTGGGCCGCGAACTTCCGACGCTTCCTGCGGAACTGCAAACCGAAGACAATATCGTCAAAGGCTGCATGAGCACGGTTTGGGTTGTGACGGACGTGGAAGGCGAAGGCGATTCGCAGAAGCTGAACATTCAGGCCGACAGCGATTCGATCATCGTCAAAGGTCTGATCGTGTTGCTGCTGGCCTTCTACAACAACATGTCGCCAGCAGAAGTCGCAGCGGCAGACGTCGAAAGTTACCTCAGCAAACTCGGGCTCAATCAGCACCTCAGCCCTCAGCGCCGCAATGGCCTGTTTTCCATGGTGAAGCGATTGAGAACGCTACAGGTTTGATTTGCAGTCGTGCATTGAGGCCAACATCTATTTCTCTCCCACGCAGTACAACGCCTTGTTGCTACGCAGATAAAGCCTGTTTTCGGAAACCGCGGGCGAAGCATTGAAGTCTGTTTCGTCGCCGGCAATCTTGTTGCGAGCGATTTCGACATATTCTGCTCCAGGTTGGTACACAATCGTCCCCGCCCGCCGAGTCACAGCGTAGATTTTTCCGTCTATCAAAACTGGTGACGCATAAACAGGTCGTCCAGTCAGCCCGACTCGTTGCCGATACACAGTTTCTCCGTCGGCCGCATTGGAGCTATACGCCAACCCATGATCGTCGATCCAGTAGAGTTTTCCGTCATGGAGGACCGGCGTCGCGACGTAGGAACTCGTGCGGCTAACCCAGTTCACGTTGGAATCCGAAACGTCACCAGTTCCACCCGCTTTGACCGAGATGCTGCCCACGGAACGATAGCCACCGAAGCTATAAAGAGTCTCGCCATCGACGATTACCGAAGGTGAAACAGTGCCAGCCGTTGGTGTTTTAGCCGACCATTTCATCTTTCCGTTTGCCGGGTCCATCGCCCAAATCTTTGCCGCCGAACTGAAAACAATCTCTTTCGTGCCATCCGAAAGTTCGACGACCCGCGGAGTCCCGTAGGCCAAATCGATCGCCCCCGAGTCGCTGCGCCAGACTTCTTTACCAGTGCTCTTGTCCAACGCGATGATGGCTCGGGCTTCATCCGAAGCATTCACAACGACGATGTTTTTGTGAAGCAGAAGACTTGCCCCGGAGCCCCACTGACGGTTGCTGGACTGCTCGCCAACGATCGTATTCCATTTGATGTTCCCTTCGAGATCCAGAGCATAGACTCCGCCTTTGCCGAAGAACACATAGAGCATTTCGCCATCGCTGACCGGCGTGTTGCTGGCGTAACCATGCTCCTGAATGTAGCCGCGGTAGCTGTCTTCGAGATAGTCGACGGGGACTTCTTTCGACCAAAGCTGCTGGCCCGTTTTCTTGTCGGCACAAACGACGAAACGGCTAAACGATTTCTTGCTTTCGTTAAAGCAAGTCACAAACACGCGATCGCCAACCACGACCGGACTGGACGACCCCGACCCGGGAAGCTCCAGTTTCCACAGCAGGTTTTCATTTTCGTTCCACGTAGTTGGAACTTTATCTGCGCTTCTCGCCGCCCCATTTTCCCCAAGAAATCCCGGCCAATCCTGAGCGCTGGCTGAGTTCGAAATCCACAGGACGAAGGTCATTGGCAGGGCAATCAAAAGAAATGTTTTTTTGTTCATGATGTTGGGCGTATCCACTAAGAAATCGTTTTCATCGTTCGACTATAGATACTTAATGCAAAACGTTTTCGATCGTCCACAGTTGCGGTCGACAATTCCGCAGAGATTGCATTTGCCGGACGATATCACTTGAAATAGAGCAGTTCTGCCGGTCTGATCGAACATGTCCGCTCGCCGCGCCTTCACTGAATTTGGTTTCAGTTCCGTAGTACCTTTCTTGCGTTGTTTAGCTAAACCAGAGTCCCAATCTTCAAGGTCTGAGAAGCACACCCATGCAACTCGCCCAAACGTCCGATCGGACATAAAATGGATAAGTGCAATATATTGTTACAGCTTTAGGGTGAGACTTTCCGGACGCTCCGGTTAGCAACCGGGTTTGCGCATCGGTGAGAAAGTTACCGAACCCGTTGCTTGAAATTGCGAAGCGTGACCAGACGTGTCAAATTGGTCGGCTTCAATAGGCATATCGAAATTCGAATTCCGTTTTATTGGCCACATGACGTTTTACGCCCACAGTCTTGAAAACCAACCGCAGGAGAAGTGGGAAACCATGCAGCAGCATGAAGATCTGGTGGCAGAATACTGCGCGAGATTTTTGAAGCGAATTGATCCGTCGCTTGAAGCTTGGGGCGAATTGCTGGGGAAATGGCATGATTTGGGGAAGTATTCTGAACGTTTTCAAAACTACATTGCAGCTGCAAATCACGCCGGATACGAAGGAGACAGTGATGGTCATCGCGCAGAAGTAAGAGGTAGCGTCGATCACTCCACTGCTGCGGCTAAATTGGCTGTTCGGAAATTTGGCGACGCACGCGGACGTTTGCTTTCTTATTCCTTCGCTGGACACCACGCAGGCTTGCCGGACTGGGACGACGGGAAAAGCCAATCTGGCTTGAAGCAACGCTTGCACAAAGAAATAGCTGACTGGCAATCTAACGCTCCGTCCAGTTTGGTTGATTTCGAATTTCCCGGCATGCCGCAATTCAAAAAGCCAAAAAATCGATCCCACGCCGCGTTCCGAGTTGCCTTTTGGATTCGCATCGTGTTCTCAGCATTGGTCGACGCGGATTTTTTGGCAACCGAGTCGTTTATGTCACCAGGAAAGTCGGCGCAACGTCCTGGTCAGAGCGAATCATTCATTCAAATGCGGGAGTTGTTGGAGGCAAAGTTGGCTAGGTTAACGGTGGATGCTGACGCAACGGAAGTAAATCGAATACGCACCCTGATAGGTCAACAGTGCAAAGAAAAAGCTACCTTGCCCAACGGCCTGTTTTCCTTATGCGTTCCCACCGGAGGCGGAAAGACTTTAGCTTCGTTGCGATTCGCATTGACCCACGCGATTGAAAACAATCTTGATCGAGTCATCGTAGCCGTGCCGTTTACCAGCATCATTGAGCAAAATGCAGACGTCTATCGAAAACTGTTTGCTTCGCTTGATTCGGAATTGATGCTTGAGCATCACAGCAATTTGGACCCAGAAAAAGATACAACAACGAGTCGTCTCCAGTCAGAAAACTGGGACGCGTCGTTGGTTGTGACTACCAACGTTCAACTGTTTGAATCCCTGTTTGCAAGCAAAACGTCACGTTGCAGAAAGCTCCATCGCATCGCCAACAGCGTGATCATTCTTGACGAGGCGCAAACGCTTCCGATCGAGCTGCTGCAATCAACAATGATGGCTTTGCAGGAATTGGTTGATTCGTACGGGTGCACTGTTGTCCTATGCAGCGCGACCCAACCAGCGCTAAAAAAAAGCGCCGAGTTTAAAATCGGCTTGGAAGACATCACGCCGATCATTGACGATCCGCAGCAGCTTCACCAGTCCTTGGTCCGAACGCGCGTTGAAGTTGCTGGGAAAATCGGCAACGAGGAACTGGCCGAAAATATTCGGCGGGAAGATCAGGTTCTCTGCATCGTGAACACGCGTGCCGAAGCTGCCGAGTTGTTTGAGCGGCTAAACGACAGCGAGTCTGACAGTAGTTTCCATCTCAGCACCCGCATGTGTGCTTCCCATCGAACGCGACAGCTCGACAACATTCGCGAACGATTAAAGAACGGAGAATCTTGCCGCGTGGTTAGTACGCAGCTGATTGAGGCAGGTGTTGATGTTGATTTTCCGGTTGTTTATCGCGCCAGTTGTGGGCTCGATTCACTGGCTCAAGCGGCCGGACGTTGTAATCGTGAAGGCAAGCTTGATTGTGGCAGAGTTGTTCTGTTCGAGGGTGAAAACCTGCCGCCGCCGGGTTTTCTGCGCCAGAGTGCCGACAGCGGCAAGGAGTTGATCGACGAATTTGCAGACGACCTCTTATCGCCACAAGCCATCGAAAGCTATTTTCGTCTGCATTACTGGAAAAAATCAGACGCGTGGGACTACCACAGAGTACTCGCGGCGATCGGCAACCGCCCCAGTGACATGCAATTTAACTTTCGAGAGATCGCACAACGTTACCGATTTATCAAAGACGACACTGAGACGCTCCTTGTCGGCTGGGATGAGAAAGGCGATCGACTGATTGAAGAGTTGGCAAAATCGCATCCGTTTCTTCATCGCAACACTTTGCGGCGGCTGCAACGCTACTCCGTTCAGGTTCGACAGTACGAACTTGGCTTGTTGAAAGCGGCAGGCGCGATTGAGTTGGTCAACGATCATTGGGTGTTGAGTCAATCACATTTGTACGACGACAAGCTGGGGCTTCAGTTGAGTCGCGCAGACGGGGTGTTGCCAGTTGAAGACTGCATTATTTGAAAAAGCGGCCGACAGGGTGTCGGCCGCACATTGATGGGATACACGGATACTTAAAAATGAAAAGTGTTTCAATCCACGCCAGTCCTGTTTGGCGACACTGCTCCGAAGTCAGCGAGGTTTCTTCGGCAACTCCTTTCTTTTCCGCAGGTTCGCGAGGACACGAAACAGCTCATTTTTTGAGATCTCTTTTCCAAGCTTCTCATGCAGTAAGTCAAATTCTTTTGTGTGTGGTAGGCGGTCCACCGTTAGCGGACACTCCTCATAGAGATCGAAAAGTCTTTGCTTTTCATTTTCATCTGGTTTCCACATTGCCTCAATCCTTTTTGGTACTTAAAATGTAAAGTGAATAATGAAATTCTATCCAGCTGTACAAAATAGTCAACGTCAACATTAGGATCTCTCATGGACATCGAGAAAAACCGCGTCTCCCTTCGCATTTGGGGGGAATTTGCCTGTTTCACGCGACCAGAAATGAAAGTCGAACGTGTCAGCTACGACGTAATGACGCCTTCGGCAGCCCGCGGAGTTCTCGAGGCAATCTACTGGAAACCCGAGATTCGTTGGGTGGTTCGGAAGATTCACGTCCTCCAGCCCATTCGATTCACCAACATTCGAAGGAATGAACTGGGAGGCGTCGGTCCTTCAGATCGAACGCTTAAATCCTATCTGGGCGGTGAAAAAACGAACGTGTTGGCTCAGGTGATCGAGGACGATCGGCAGCAGAGAGCCGCGACGATTCTGCAAAATGTCGAATACATCATCGAAGCTCATTACGAAGTTATCAAAGGGAACGACCCGCCACAGAAGCACTACGAAATGTTCAAACGACGGGCTTCAAAAGGCCAATGCTTTCAACGGCCCTATCTGGGCTGCCGTGAATTCGTTGCGGACTTTGAGTGGTATGAAGGCGATCCACCTGCCGCTGACATATCACTCGCCGGTGAACGTGACTTAGGATTCATGCTGCATGACATCGACTTTCAGAATGGAATGACGCCTCGGTTCTTTCGAGCAACCATGAAAGGCGGCGTGATCGAAGTCCCACAGCTCTATAGTTCCGAGGTGAAGGCATGATCTTGCAAAAACTTTGCGAGTACTACGATCGAATCGCTGCCGATCCTGAGCAATCTATTGCGGCTGTCGGATTTGCTCCACAGAAAATCGGTTTCGAAGTAGTGATCGAATCCGACGGGAGCTTACACGCGCTACAGGATATTCGCGACACATCCGGTCGCAAACCAGCTAACCGGATCATCGAACTGCCTTATGGTGGCAAACGAGCAAACGCAATCGCGCCAATGTTTCTTTGGGACAAAGCCGAGTACTTGCTTGGCTGGGTTCCGCCTGAGTTGAAGGTCGAACCAGACAGCGAATCCGAAAAGGACAAAGAGAAGCGGCAAAAGAAAATTGATCGTGTTGGTCTCTGCTTTCGCGCAGCTCAGGAATTCCATATCGGTTTTGCTGAAGAACTTTTGATGCCAGAGTACCAATCACTTGTAGCGTTCTGGAAAAACTGGAAACCAGATTCGCTTACCGAAGAACAATTACAGTTTCTTGCCGACATCGGAACAGGCTTTGGGGTTTTCCGAATTCGAAAGTCAACCAACTTTTTACACGACATTCCAGCCGTTCAAGAATTTTGGGCCCAATCACAAACGGTAGCCGAAGACTCCGACACCGACGGTTTCTGTTTGGTCTCCGGCTCCAACACCACGCTTGCTCGCCTACATCCGGTAGTCAAGGGAATCGCTGGAGCCCAATCGGCCGGTGCTTCGATCGTCTCATTTAACGATGACGCCTTTACCAGCTACGGCAAAGAGCAAAGTTTCAATGCTCCCATCGGTGAAAGCTCGGCATTCAAATACGCCACGGTGCTCAATCGCATGCTTGAGCGTGATTCAGGCAGACGACTTCGGATCGGAGACACAACCTGTGTGTTCTGGGCCGATCAGTCAACCGAAGCCGAAGAAATCGAAGACATTTTTGCTTTCGGGCTCGATAACGATCAATTCGAAGATGAAACTCGGGCCAACGAAATTGGCGCTATGCTCAGTCGGATCGCTCAAGGCGAGGCTGAACCGCCGGGCGCTGGAACCGGGTTCTATGTTTTGGGATTATCTCCCAATGCCGCCCGGCTTTCGATCCGGTTTTGGATCAGCGGAACCGCAGGCGAACTAATCGAACGGGTTGCTCAACATCAAGCCCGACTCGAAATTGCCAAGGGTCCTAAAGACAAAACGTTTCTACCGCTTTGGCTGATCCTTGCTCAAACAGCCCGCGAGTCCAAGGAGATTCAACCGTTGCTCGGAGGTGCACTTTTGCGCAGTGTTTTGACAGGCGGTCGATACCCCGAATCACTTTTGTCAGCCATCATCCGACGCATTCGTGCCGAGCGTGAGATCCGGCATCCGAAAGCGGCAATCATTAAAGCAATCTTAAACCACAATCATCAAAAGGAGATATCAGTCATGCTTGATATTGAACGCGCCGAGCCATCGTATCACTTGGGGCGTTTGTTTGCCTCATTGGAGCGAGCTCAAGAAGATGCTCTTCCCGGACTCAACGCAACGATCAAGGATCGATATTTCGGCGCTGCGTCATCAACGCCCTCGTCCGTTTTCCCACGTCTGATTCGAATGAGTCAGCATCACGTCGGGAAACTTGAGGCTGGCAAGAAAGTCGTCGCTGAAAAACGCCTTCAGGAAATCATGGGGCGACTTGATGCGTTTCCGCCTCATCTGGGGCTTGCCGACCAAGGGCTATTCGCGATCGGGTACTACCACCAGCGACAGGATTTCTTCACCAAGAAATCGAAGAAGGAAGACTAACCGCGGATTCTCGAACAGCAGTTCGGCCACACAACTCAACATTTCATAACTTCATAGGAATCAATCATGGATCACCGCTACGATTTTGTACTGTTTTTTGATGTCACTGACGGCAACCCTAACGGCGATCCTGACGCGGGCAATTTGCCGCGAGTCGATCCGGAAACTGGCCACGGGCTGGTAACAGACGTCTGCCTCAAACGCAAAGTGCGAAACTTTGTCGGCACGGTCAAAGAAGAGAAGCCTCCTTTCGAAATTTACGTTAAAGAGCGCGCCGTACTCAACAGCGTCCACGATCGAGCGTATCAAGCCTTGAAACTTGACCCTAAGAAGGCGAAACAACCTCAGGTCGAACAATGTCGCCAGTGGATGTGCCAGAACTTCTACGACGTTCGCACATTTGGAGCCGTGATGAGCACAAAAGTCAACTGCGGCCAAGTTCGCGGCCCAATTCAGATGGCATTTTCACGAAGTGTTGATCCGATTGTTTCACTTGAACACGCCATTACACGTTGTGCCGTCGCAACTGAGAAGGAAGCAGAGAAGCAGGACGGCGACAATCGAACGATGGGTCGCAAGTTCACGGTTCCTTACGGACTCTATCGATGCCATGGATTCGTGAATCCGTTCTTCGCCAAGCAAACTGGATTTTCCAAAGACGACCTTGATTTGTTTTGGAAATCGCTGGAGCAAATGTTCGAACTGGATCGTTCAGCGAGCCGCGGGCAAATGTCACCCCAAGCGTTGGTAGTGTTCGAACACAAGGACGCCTTGGGCAATGCTGCAGCCCACAAACTACAACAGCGTGTCACCACTGAGTTGGTTGCTTCCGATCAGCCGCCAAGGACATTCGGCGACTACAAACTGAATGTTGATGAGGACAACTTGCCAGAAGGAATCAGTATCCAGCGAAAGTTTTGAGAGTCTCGACAGCTGTAGTGGTACCGCCCACTAAACCGCTTCAAACGTAAACCGCTTTGCTTCACCAGTAATGGGGCTGGTGAAGCGGATGTTCCAGCGGGTCGATTGGTTATCAACGATGGTTTCCAATACACCTTCACCGGATTCGATCGGTAACTCGTCACGCAAAATGCCATAGTCAGGACCAAGCGAACCAATCTCAAACTGCTCTGAACCAATATGCAACAGAAGTTTTACATCTGCCGAAAATGTGCCTGAGTTCTTGATCATGACGATCCCTGATGAATTCCAATTGGCCGTAAACCAGTTCCTCAAATCGCGGAATCATGAACTGATTTCACATCTGGGAACCGGGACTCAGGGTACCGTTTACCTCGTCAACAATCCATCCCGATTGAGTCCCCACGCCGTTAAATTTCACAATCGAAAAATCGCCTACGAACGTGAATTAGCAGTCTTTCTGCGTCTAAAAGATCTGGAAATTAACGATGTTCGCGGCCACAGCATCCCCGACCTGATCGGCTACGACGACGAACTGCTGGCAATCGAAATGACAATCGTCAGTCCTCCGTTTTGCCTCGACTTCGGCGGCGCCTACCTTGATCGGCCTCCTGACTATACTCCCGAAGTCTGGCGCGATTGGGAAGAAATGAAGTCCATGGCCTTCGAAGAAAACTGGCCAGCTGTCAAAAAAATCCTTTCAACGTTTGAAGCTTTCGGCATCTACATTGCCGACGTGAATCCTGGAAACATCAAGTTCAGCTAACCATTGCCACCGGATGCAATCCATGTTCACCGACAATCAACTGCTACCGATTTCAGCTCTGCAACATCTGATCTTCTGCGAACGGCAATGCGCACTGATTCATGTCGAGCAACTGTGGGCTGAAAATGTGTTAACGGTCGAAGGTCGGCACCTTCACGATAAAGCCCACGATGGACCTTCCGAAACAGCCAGGGATATTCGAATCGCACGAGGATTGTGGCTCAAGTCGAATCGGCTTGGTTTGATCGGCCAGGCTGACGTCGTAGAGTTTCATCGCGGCGGAGTCGTCAGGCCCATCGAATACAAACGCGGTAAGCCGAAAAAAGATGCTTCGGATCGTATCCAGCTTTGCGCTCAAACATTGTGCCTCGAAGAAATGCTAGAGACCGACATCGACGAAGGATTCCTATTCTACGGCACCCGAAAGAGACGGACCAAAGTTGAGTTTGATGCGTCGATTCGTGATTTGACCATGCGAAAAATCGAACGGCTGCGGCAGATGATCGAAGACCGGGAAACGCCGACCGCGCGGCGCATGCCGAAGTGCGAAAAGTGTTCCCTGGTCGAACTGTGCTTGCCGGACAGCCAACGATTTCGCAACGGTGTTGCCGCATGGAACGATCGTCAGTTTCACTGCGACGATGACGTGGACGATGTTCCGGAAACAGATCCTTTCGATATCGGCCTTGACCTTCTGGAGCCCCGATGAAGAAGCATCTCAACACGCTGTTCGTGACGACTGAAGGAGCCTATCTGAAGAAGGACGGGCAGGCGGTCGTGGTATCAATCGAGAAACAGAATCGTCTACGATTGCCGCTGCACAATCTTGACGGAATCGTTTGCCTGGGCAACATCATGTGCAGTCCGGCATTGATGGGAGCCTGTGCCAGGGCGGGCGTCTCAATTTCATTCCTTACTCCGTATGGAGGATTCATCGCAGCCGTCAATGGGTACTCGCCCGGTAATGTTTTGCTGCGCCGCGAACAGTATCGTCGGGCGGACGATCCAGATTCAACACTACATATTGCCCGACATTTTGTGTCAGCGAAAATCGCCAACAGCCGCAGCGTACTTTTGCGAGCCGCTCGTGATTCGCGAGATGCGGAATCGAAATCTGCGCTTCAGTCGACTGCGAAGCTGATGATGCGAAACATTCGTGCGGCTCGAAACGCCACAACGCTCGATTCGTTGCGAGGGACCGAAGGCGAAAGCGCGAACACGTACTTCTCGGTGTTCAATCAAATGATGTCAAATCGTGTTAAAGGGATGGAGTTTACGTTCCGGTCACGGCGCCCGCCGCTCGACCGGATCAATGCACTGCTTTCTTTTCTCTACTCGATGCTCACCCACGATGCCCGCAGCGCGTGCGAAGCAACGGGCCTCGACGCAGCCGTTGGGTTTCTTCATCGCGATCGCCCGGGCCGTCCGGGACTATCGCTTGACTTGATCGAAGAATTCCGGGCCTTTCTGGCTGATCGCCTCGTGTTGTCTTTGCTAAATCGGAAACAGATTCAAGCCAGAGATTTTGACGTGACCGAAAGCGGCGCTGTGTTACTGAAGGAAAAACCACGCAAAGAAGTGCTGGCCGCCTATCAAAAGCGAAAACAGGATGTGATCACTCATCCATTTTTGAACGAGAAGACCACCGTTGGTTTGTTGGTTCATTTGCAGGCTCGATTACTGGCCCGATATCTGCGGGGTGACATCGACGACTATCCGCCTTTTGTTTGGAGATAAAAGATGTACGTGTTGGTAACTTACGACGTGAGCACAATCGACAAAGAAGGCAGGAAACGATTGCGGCAGATCGCGAAGATTTGTTTGAACTACGGGCAACGCGTGCAGAATTCTGTCTTTGAGTTGCTGGTCGATCCGGCTCAGTGGGCCGAATGCAAGGCCAAGCTGTTGGAGGCTTACAAGCCTGAAGAGGACAGCATGCGTTTCTACTATCTCGGTGCGAACTGGCATCGGCGAGTCGAGCATGCTGGCGCCAAACCTGGCGTCGATATCTCTGGTCCGCTGATCATTTGAGCCAGCTTTTTTCATTCGCGAAGGTCAAGTGGTACCAGTTTTCGTACGAGGTTCGCGATTTGATTTTTCCGCGACGTTTCCAATCTATTTCCACCCTACGCCGCGGATTGCCACGGTAGAGCCTTTATTCTGCCAGCAGTTTCGCGAATACGCGTCTTCTGTTCCAAGAATAGCACTGCGGTACAATACCGCAGTCGCGTCCTCACGGACGCGTGGATTGAAACAACGCTAACGCTGTCAATCACGACGCAGTTTGGAACGTCGCGTCCTCACGGACGCGTGGATTGAAACGCGAGCTTTCGGATGTTGTCGTCCGGTTGGCGTACTGTCGCGTCCTCACGGACGCGTGGATTGAAACGTCTTCCGGTGCGTCGGCAGCTACGGCGCTTAATGTCGCGTCCTCACGGACGCGTGGATTGAAACCGTTGAGCCTGTCCCTGTTTGACTCAGCAATAAGTCGCGTCCTCACGGACGCGTGGATTGAAACATGTCTTTGATGTCAACGTAACGCAAGTTGGCGGGAGTCGCGTCCTCACGGACGCGTGGATTGAAACAGACTTTGGTGAGTGGATTTTTGTTCAGTTGGTCGTCGCGTCCTCACGGACGCGTGGATTGAAACATTGGCAAGCCACTTGAGCACGTTGACGTTTGGGGTCGCGTCCTCACGGACGCGTGGATTGAAACAAACTGGAACATGCCAACCAAACAGCTATCGCCTGGTCGCGTCCTCACGGACGCGTGGATTGAAACTGCTCTTGCTGGCGTCGGTCGCAAACGGCCAAAGGTCGCGTCCTCACGGACGCGTGGATTGAAACAACAGGGCATCAAGTCTGCTTGTCATTTCCTTTTGTCGCGTCCTCACGGACGCGTGGATTGAAACTTCCCGTACATCGCTGGCAAACTGATTGGACTGATTGTCGCGTCCTCACGGACGCGTGGATTGAAACTCAGTCGTTCGGACCCGATCCACGTCAAGCCAAAGTCGCGTCCTCACGGACGCGTGGATTGAAACACAATCTCTTTGCCAGTGACGCCCCACCCGATAGTCGCGTCCTCACGGACGCGTGGATTGAAACTTCGGGACCTCACACTGGTCATCCGTGAAGAATCCCGTCGCGTCCTCACGGACGCGTGGATTGAAACACAATCTCCAAATCCAGAGGATCGTTTTTGAGTGGTCGCGTCCTCACGGACGCGTGGATTGAAACCGGTTTAACTGCTACTTGCCACAGCCCGAAAAACATCGTCGCGTCCTCACGGACGCGTGGATTGAAACTTGAGGCATTGGCAGCAGCGATTGAGGGATTGGCCGGTCGCGTCCTCACGGACGCGTGGATTGAAACCGTGATTCTGTTTGTAATATTGCTGGTGATCATACAGTCGCGTCCTCACGGACGCGTGGATTGAAACAGGAACGAAGTTCGCGCCGTCGCGGGCAATCCAGGTCGCGTCCTCACGGACGCGTGGATTGAAACTTCCCTTATGTCGCTGGCAAACTGATTGGACTGATTGTCGCGTCCTCACGGACGCGTGGATTGAAACTCTATTCAAAAATGAAGAAGTACGAGGGTTGAAATGGTCGCGTCCTCACGGACGCGTGGATTGAAACGCACCGTCGCGTGCAATCCAGTTTGAGTACATCAGTCGCGTCCTCACGGACGCGTGGATTGAAACTTGACAGATAGAGACGTGTAACAAGTTACAAGGGACGTCGCGTCCTCACGGACGCGTGGATTGAAACACGCCAGACGGAGTGATCGGCGTGCCATCAAGTGTCGCGTCCTCACGGACGCGTGGATTGAAACTCGAAATTCAGAAGCAAGGGGAAGCGCGTTTGACGTCGCGTCCTCACGGACGCGTGGATTGAAACACTCGGTTGCCTATCGCTGGCGCTGATGGCAGTGTGGTCGCGTCCTCACGGACGCGTGGATTGAAACCCCCGGTACAGCGTTTTCGTGCCCTCGCTTACCGTCGCGTCCTCACGGACGCGTGGATTGAAACCGGCGATAGACGGCATATTTCGAGGCTCGGCCCCGTCGCGTCCTCACGGACGCGTGGATTGAAACATTCTTGCTCGACGGTTCAACGCTCTATCTGTAGTCGCGTCCTCACGGACGCGTGGATTGAAACTGTCGTCTCTTTTGTTGCTGGTGATATCAACAAAGTCGCGTCCTCACGGACGCGTGGATTGAAACATGTTCGATCGCGTAACCAAACCTACTCATTGCGTCGCGTCCTCACGGACGCGTGGATTGAAACCTCGTCCGGGAAGAACCCACGGTCATAGCCACTAGTCGCGTCCTCACGGACGCGTGGATTGAAACAAGCCATTCATTGTAGCTTTGTGGCTCCGCAGGCTGTCGCGTCCTCACGGACGCGTGGATTGAAACAGCCGTCTGATTATCGGTTCGATGCATTCGAGCCGGTCGCGTCCTCACGGACGCGTGGATTGAAACACCCGTCCGCCGCTGACGTACTTTCTTTCCCCCTGTCGCGTCCTCACGGACGCGTGGATTGAAACTGCTGCTTCCAGCTATACGATAATGAATCAGGTTTTTTACTGTCGTCACGAATACCTATTCCGTCGACCGTCGCAATGCCGATTGTTGGTGTCCGATTAGTCCTTCGATTTCCGCCAGTCGCGCGGTGTCGGCAACCAATTCAGGAGGTGCTGCGTCGAGCTTTAGCCAAGTCCGCACGCGAAGGAAAGTGAACACGTTCAGTCCCGCAGTAAACCTAGCGGTGCCGGAAGTCGGCAGCGTGTGGTTCGGTCCAACGCCGTAGTCGCCGAAGACTTCCGCGGAATTGTGGCCGATGAAAATGCAGCCGGCGTTGCGGATTTGCGCCGCGACCGAATCGGCGTTTTCGACGTGAAGCTCAAGATGCTCCGGCGCGATGCGATTGCAAATGTCGATGGCTTGATCAATCGAATCGCAAACGATGGCAGCACCGTTGTTGGTGATCGATGTCGTAGCTGTCTCGCAGGAAGGAAGCTCCTTCACCTGTTTTTCGACTTCCAGAGAAACCATGTCGGCGATGGCGGCGCTGGTCGTGATCAGAAACGGCCTCGCGTCATCGTCATGTTCGGCTTGTCCGAGTAAGTCCGCGGCAACGGTCGCTGGATCGGCAGATTCGTCGGCGACCAAAACCAGTTCTGAGGGCCCGGCAATCATGTCGATGCCGCAGTCGCCGTGCACAATCTTCTTCGCCGCGGTGACGAATCGGTTACCCGGGCCAGCGATCATGTCGCATCGATCAAGCCCGTCGAATCCGTAAGCCATCGCAGAAATCGCGTGTGCTCCACCGACCGCCAATACATTGTCAGCGCCAGAAACCGCTGCAGTTGCAAGGATCATGTCGGACGGGTTGGGCGAGGCCACGGTGACTCGTTTGCAACCCGCGACGCGAGCTGTAACGGCGGTCATCATGACGGTCGAGGGCAGGGCATAGCGACCCGCCGGAGCGTAACAGCCCGCGTGTTCGATGGGTTCGATCGTGTGGCCCGCTTTGCCGCCAGGAACTTCGGTCGTTAGCTCGCTGAGGCAGTTCAATTGAGCGGCGGCGAACTTTTGGATCCGTGCACTGACTCGGTGGAGCAGGTCGGAATCTTTGGCTGAGATCCGAGCCAACGCGGCGTCGAGTTCTTCTCGCGGAATCAGGAGTGGTTGATCGGAAGTTCGTTCGCCGAATTTTTCAGCGTACTTTCGAATGGCTGTTTCACCATTTTCGCGGACGTCATCGACGATCGATTGGGCAACACCCAGAGTCTCCCCATCGATCGAGTGCGGAAATGATTGAGCGTTGAATTCGGATGCTTGTATGATTTTTAGCATAGTCTAATCCCTTCGAATCACCCGGTTCATGCGCCGCGCGAGTTCAGCATAAACTTCGTCGAGGCCGACGCCGTTCTTGAGCATCGCGACCAACGAAAAGTAAAACACGTCCGCGGTTTCCCAGGCGACTTCGTAGCGATCGTCTTCCTGGCTGGCGTCGGAAAGTTCTTTGGCTTCTTCAAGCAATTTCTTTTCCAGCAAACCGGCGTCCGTCGCCAAGCGGCGAGTGAACGATTTCTCGTTCGACGATTCAATTCGTTCGGCCAACCGATGCAAAACCGTTGCGATCGAACGCTCTTCACCGAAACAGGTGTGAGTCTTTTTATGGCAGAAGCCGGGCGGACCCTGAGTCACCGTAAAACGCAGGCAATCCGAATCGCAATCCAGTCGAATGCCCAGCAATTGCTGCGTCGCTCCGCTGGTCGCACCTTTAACCCAAAGCTCATTTCTCGAACGCGACCAATAGGTGCCGTTACGTGTTGCGATCGCATGTCGCAGGCTCGCTTCATTCGAATACGCCAGCCCAAGGGCGATTCCCAACTGATCACAAATCACGGTCGGCCACATTCCGTCAGGCCGATCGCTCTTGAGTCGCTCGATCAAAAAATCGGCGATGATATTCGGGTTGGATTCCAGATTCTCGGTGCAATAGACGTCCGACAAGTCCGCATCGATCCGCATGCGATCGTCTGGAACCGTCGGCCACTGCTCGGTTTGCGAAGCCGATCCGACGACCAGCGAACTGGCTCCGACGTTGAGCATTTCAATCGCGAGGTCGTCCGAAGCGGTATCGAATCGGATCAGCAGATCGCAAAAGCCACTGACTTTCTTGATGACTTTGAGCAACGAACCCGCAAACGCTTCGTTGCCCGAACCTTCGACGACCAGAAACGCGCTGCCGAGAAAGCCCCAGTGTTTCAGTTTGGCGACCAGGCTTTCCTGTTGTTCGACCAACATTGATTCGGCGAAAATTGAAACTTTTGGGATGATCATTGTCGGACCTCGATGCCCATCTTCGCCAGATCGCGTTTGACGTCCGCGACGGTCATGTTCTTGTCGTGAAAAATGGAAGCCGCCAGGACCGCGTGGGCTCCGTGCTCGAAAGCTTCCACCATATGTTGCACCGAATCGGCTCCACCGGATGCGATCACGGGCAAACTGCAAGCCGCGACGACGGCGTCCATCAATTCCAGATCGTAGCCGCTGCGAGTTCCGTCTCGATCGAAGCTGGTCAGCAAAATCTCACCGGCGCCGCGTTGTTGTGCTTCGCCCGCCCACTTCGCGGCATCAAGCGGTTCACCCTGAGTCCCGCTCCGCGTCATGACTTGCCAAAAGTTTTCCTGGCTGGTGTCGCGTTTTGCATCGACTGCCACGACCGTGCACTGGGCTCCGAATCGATCAGCCATTTCGTTGATCAGGTCCGGATTGCGAACGGCCGCCGAGTTGATACTGACCTTGTCGGCGCCGGCACCAAGCAAACGGCCGGCGTCTTCAACCGATCCAACTCCACCGCCAACGGTCAGCGGAATCGAGAGCTGTTTGCGAACTTCTTCGATCGTTTCAAGCATCGCCAGGCGGGCTTGTCGAGTCGCCGAAACGTCAAGCACGACCAGTTCGTCGGCGCCCTGGGCTTCGTAGTGAGCCGCCAGCTCGACAGGACTTCCGGCGTCGCGCAGGTTCTGAAATTTCACGCCTTTGACGACGCGGCCATCGTTAACATCGAGGCATGGAATGATTCGTGACTTAAGCATTTTCGTACCAGCCTTTTAAAAGGGTCTGACCCCATTTTCCCGATAGTTCGGGGTGAAACTGACAGGCCAATGTTTTGCCACGCCACACGCTGCTGATGAAACCGCCGTCGTAGTCGGTCGTAGCGTAGTCCCAGCCGGCGGGTGACGAACCGAGTCGAAAGGAGTTCGCGAAGTAGGCTTCACCGGTCGGAAATTTTTGAGTCTCACAGCTTTCATGGGGCACGACCGCGTTCCAGCCAAGCTGCGGGACGGCGACGTCCTGCGAGAATCGCTCAATTTTGGCGTCAAGGACCCCCAGCCCTTTTGCCCCGGGGCTTTCTTCGCTTTCGTTGCATAGAAGTTGTAATCCCAGGCAAATGCAGAGCGTTGTTTTGTCGGGTTGTTCCAGCCGGGAACGGATCGCGTCGCGCAAGTTGAGCTTGTCCAGTGCAGCCGCGGCAGCGCCGAACGCGCCGACTCCGGGAAGGACGACGTGCGATGCGGATTCGATGTCGGAGGCGCTTTCGGTCAGAGCCCACGGTGCTTCGATGCGATCGAAGGACGCCTGGAGCGAGTGGATGTTCGCGACGCCGGTGTTGATGATTTGAATTTTCGGTGGCATAGGCTTCCAGCCTGTGATCTGTGTTAAGGGTAGTTGATTGTGTTTTTAGGATCGGGGAGGTCTTGATGGAAGATTGACTTAAGCCAGTGCAGCCATCGCGTTCACAGGCTGGAAGCCTATGCCACCTTACAGCACGCCTTTGGTGCTGGGCACGGCGCCTTCGGTTCGCGTCAACGCCTGCTGGAGTGCTTTGGCCAGCGATTTGAAAGCGGCTTCGGCTTTGTGGTGATCGTTGGTGCCGCGAATAACATCGACGTGAAGCGAACATTTTAACGTCATCGCAAACGACTGGAAAAAATGCACGATGTTCTCGCAGGCCCACGTTCCGACCATTTCACGTTCCAGATCCAGGTGGATCTCTGGCCACGGTCTTCCGCTGAGGTCGATCACCGTGCGAGCCAGTGACTCATCGAGCGGAGCGTAGGCAAAACCAAAACGTTTGATACCACGGCGCGGTCCGAGTGCTTCATCGATCGCGGTGCCGAGTGCGAGTGCACAGTCTTCGGCGGTGTGGTGGTCGTCGATGTGCAAATCACCGTCGCAGATTAGCTTCAGATCCATGCTGCTGTGGAAGGCGAGGGCGGTCAGCATGTGGTCCAGGAACCCAATGCCGGTTGAAATTTCGGTTTGGCCCGTGCCGTAGAGATCGAGCTCGATCTGGATGTTGGTTTCTTTGGTTTCGCGGTTGGTGGAGGAAGTGAATTTCTCCTCAGGCGATTGCGTTGCGTCGGTAGAGCCTGCTTCGGCCGCGTAGTGATCCGGCATGACCACGTCCTGAATCACATCGACATCCGCATCGCATGCTTTGGCGAGCGACCGACCAAGTCGAACCAAGTCGCCCTGGCTGGTTGGGCAAGTGATTCGCAATTTGCCTTTTAATAAATCGCTGTTGGGAAAGATTCGCACAGCGATTCCTTGCTCAGCAAGCTGCTCCCAAACCTTCTCTGCGTCAGCGAATTCGGCCAGGATAAAGTTGCCTTGGGAGGGAATGGTTTTGCCGCCGCATTTCGTGATGACTTCATCCAGCAGCCTGCGAATCTGTTTGATTTGCGAAACGTTTGCACGCATGCGATCAGGAAAATTCTCGATCGCGCGGCGAGATGTCTCCAACGAAACGCAGCTAACTGGATACGGCCCGGAAGCATCGCGAATCGTCGTCGCGTAATCTTTGTCGCTGGCAATCAAGTAGCCGACTCGCATTCCAGCCAGGCCGATCGCTTTGGAAAACGTTCGCACGATCGAAACGTTGTCGTGGCTGGCAATTTCAGCTGTCGGATCCGAGTCCGCGAACTCGACATAGGCATTATCGACCAACAGTCGAGCCCCGGCGGCTTTCGCAGCGTCGGCGATTTTTCGAATTTCGTCAGCCAGAATCAGTCCACCGGTCGGATTATTCGGAGTCACCACGATCACGATTGCTGTTTCGGAATCGATCCGCGACAGAAAATCGTCCAGCGGGAAATCGCCGCCCAGCCAGGCCGGCGCGTCGATCGTTGCTCCGTACATGCCGGCATAGATCGAAATCATCTCGAACGAGGGCTGATGGCAAACAATCTTCTTTCGCTCCGGCGTGATCGAATGTTGAATCACACGATCGATCGCATCGTCGCCTCCCGCGGTCACCACAATGCGTCCCGGATCAACGCCGACGAATGAGCCGATTGCGTTTTGGAGCGGTAAGTGGTTCGGGTAACGGGAAACGATTTCCGCCTGGTCAGCCAATTCGGCTGCAAGGTCTTCGATCGGACAACGGCTTTCGTTGCTCGACAGGTGCAAGTCGATTTCGTTCTTGAACTTGGGTGGATTGTAGGCCATGGAGATGTCAATATTTGGAACGTAACGATGGCTTCTAGCCGTCGAAAACAGAACGACGGCTAGAAGCCGTCGCTACGGAAAGCAAACTTACGGAATCAGCTGTTCTGCTGAAGTCGTTACGATATCGCAAGCGCCGGCGACCTTCAGTTTCGGAATGACTTCGGCCAATTCCTTACGCGGCACCGCCGATCGAACCGAGTGCCAGCCATCAGTGCTGATTGAAGAAATCGTAGGCTGTCGCATCGTTGGCAGGACTTTCAAAACCGCATCAAGGTCAGCGGCCGCAACGTTCAGGTCCATCATGACTCGACCGCGAGCGCGAAGGACGGCTTCGAGGAGCAATCCCAGGTCATCCAGTTGAGCTTTGATTTCCGGATTCGCCATCGCTTCCTTGGACGCATAGAGCCGCGTCGAAGAGGTCATAATTTCATCGATGATTTGCAAACCGTTGGCACGCAGCGTCGAACCGGTCGCAGTGTTATCAATGATCAAATCCGCGTCTTCGGGAGGAAAAACTTCGGTCGCACCGTAAGTCGTTAGAACCTCGGCGTCGATGCCCTGGTCTTTAATCCAACGCTCGGCCATGTTCGGGTACTCCGACGCAATCACGAGGTGCCGATTCGGCAGTTTACCGTTATCGAGAAGCTGATGCGGAGCCGCGACGACCAGGCGAACCGGGTTGAGTCCCGTGTCGATAATTTCCGGTAGCTCAACGCCCATCTCATCAAGCCAATCGGCACCTGCGAAGCCAACATCACGTGCTCCGGCGACAAGCATGCTAATAACATTGCGCGGTTTGAGAATTTTTGCGTCGTAATTGGCAAGTGAGATCGTAGGGCGATAGCCACGGATCGAATTGCGAATGGAGATACCGGCCCCTTTAAGCAGCGCGACGATCTCGTCGTACATGCGACCTTTGGGCAGAGCGATTCTTACAAGATTGGGGTCTCGTGATGGAGACATGACGTTCCTTTGTGGTTTGGATTTAAAGCCTGGTGAAGGCCGGCGTCATGTTACCACGAAGGCACAAAAAAACGCCGACCGGAGTGGTCAGCGTTTCGTTTGATTCGCTAAAGAGAAAAACCACAACCGTCACCGCAATTGGTGGGCATGATGGTGGTGGAATTTTGCTGCTGTGGATTTCATAGTCCGAGATTAAGTCCGTCTGCTCCGAATGTCAAGTCAGAGTTTTGGCTGAATTGAGTCGGTGAGTCGAAACGTAATCGAGCCCCAAGAATGCGAAACCGAAATCCGAATCGGCTATCCGTTGCGACCGTTCAGCATTTTCTTAATGGCGATTCTGACGATCCAAAGCCAGCCAATTGGCGGGGGCAATTGGCCCAGTCCAAGTCAACTGGCACTCGAAAAGTAGAAAAATGAAAAATCATGAACTTAAACATGGATTGTTAGACCGTGAACATTGTGACTGATTCGGCATCTACAGAAGCTCAATATCGCAAATGCATATGCCCTTCAACACTGATAATTTTCGACCCAATGAGCCAACAGAGGCAGTCTGGGAATTTAGCTAACTGTCTGACGCACTGTGTACAGAAGTGCACTGGCGCCTGAATGTCCGATGTAGAACGCAATTAGTTCCACGGATACTTTTAATAACGGATGGGCAATGGACAACACTGGGAATTGCCGCGTAGGCGGGCTGAGGAATAACTTTTGAATCTGCAAGACGATGCCTGGCAATGGTCGGAAGAGCCGGGTACCCATCTAATCACCGACACTCAATGGAAAAAAATATCATACCTCCTTGCGATTTCTGATCGAGAACAGGAGGTGTGCCGTTTGCTTTTCGAAGGCATCACGCGCGAAGAAATCGCGGAGAAGATGAACATCAAAGTCCGCACGGTAAGACACTACCTTGAGCGGCTTCATACGAAACTGCGCGTCAACAATCGAGTCGCGTTAGTGTTGCGTATCATTCAGGTACGCGACGCGTTGAAAGATCTCCCCGATTCAGACTTTCCAGACAAACTTGGTTTGAACGACGGTCCGCCGACTGGAGAACCACCGTCAGGAAATCCACCTGCACCGGGCGAGCCTCCGACCGGCTAGTGCCGATATCGCGTTGAGCGAACTTTAGCGACGAGCATCGTTTTCGGCATCGATCCACAACAGACCGATCGGGTCGTTTCGAAACGACGAAAGCTGAAGCTCGTTGTCTCGAACGAGTGTTGCTTTGGATCCCGACGGTGACCAGTCGATCGTGTGTCCCGGCCCAAGCCAGTTATGGTTTCGCCAAGGGTAAGCGGCAAAGGTGCTGATCGACTGCATTGCGGTATCGATCAGTTCGGCATTCGCGTCAGAAGCCTGGCGAGAGATTTTCACCCCAAGTTCAACACGCCGCAGATCCGAAGGTTGGTCAACGTACAGTTCGACTGCTGGTTGAGAGCACAGTGACATGCCGACAGTGACCAAGATCGTTGCCGATTCTGTTTCATAGCGCAACAGTCCGCGAGGCGGAAACTTGCCGCCGTCAATCGCGTAATACTGTTTCTGGTTCTGTTCGCCAAACTGTTTGTTGTAGGCGTCAACCAGTTGTTGCTGGAGACTGGCGAATGGCGAACCTTCGCTGGTGAAAGAATTCCAGAATTCGGCTGCTCGATCGATCCGCAGTTGCATCGCCTTGTTTTCCGGGAGCGGCCAGGCGAGAGCCGTTTCATGAGCGCAATTCGCAGCGTATCCATGAAAGTCTTCGACTCCGCTCCAGGGAGGAATGATCGCGAGAGTCGTCCGCGTATTCGATTCGCGGTCGACCTCGATGAGTGCAGCGCCGTTCCCTTCCTCGAACCAGACGATCTCCAGTGACTCAGATTGAGGAACCTGATGAAGTTCGGCATCAACGCAGTCATTTCGTGGCATCATCGGGATCTTTCCCTCAGCCATCTCTGCTTTATTAAGCACCATCGGTCCGCGGGCGAGATTGCGAACCCAACAGGCTCGGGTCCCGAATTTCCCGGGCTGATTACCGGCAGGGTCGGGCCGTTCGTTGAGGTAAAAATAGACGACGCGGCCGTCATGTTCGACGATTCCGTCAAGCGTGCCAAACGGCGAGGTCTCAAAAAGGATGTTTTGGGTTGGGTCGGCGGACATCGGAACAGAGCGAAAACGACGGAATGAAACCTGGGCTGGAATGTCTGAGTACGTTGGGAAACAGGTACACTGGAATTTGCGAATCAGCAACATAGCACGGCCAGTGCGGTCGCCAACAGTGTAGTGTCTCCGCTGGGCTCGACAGAGAGATAAAGTGCGGCTTGCGAGGATCGAAGCGCGTTATACTTTTGCCACTCTACGGCGGAAAACAGAGAACACAGAAATACGGACCGAATATGACAGCGACGGCGGAAGCGGAATTGGTGACGGCGAACACGGCAGACAGCGGCCCTCCGGCAATCGTTTCAGACAAGCTTTTCAAAACTTATAGCGAAGGCATTTTCTCTCGCAAGAAGTTTCAGGCGCTCAAAGGCGTTAGCTTTCAGGTAAATCAGGGCGAGATATTTGGGTTGCTGGGGCCGAACGGGGCCGGCAAGACGACCTTCATCAAAGTACTGCTGGGCATCATTCGCAAGTCCGGTGGCAGCGCGTCGATGATGGGCTATCCCGCGGGCAGCAAAAACTGTCGGGAAATGGTCGGCTATCTGCCAGAGCGACTTCGTATCCCGCCACACCTGACGGCCTACAATGCGCTGGAATATTTTGGCAACCTCAGTAATGTTCCGACCAGTGTGGTGAAAGCCAAACGTGACGAGTACCTGGAACTGGTTGGGCTCAAGGGACGCGAAACGGATCTGGTCAAAAAGTTCAGCAAAGGGATGGTGCAGCGACTTGGTCTGGCTCAGGCGTTGTTGCACGATCCAAAGATGGTGATCCTCGACGAGCCTACCGATGGTCTTGACCCGCGTGCTCGTGCAGAAATGCGAGCCATCATCAAAAACCTTGCCAATCGCGGCGTGACGATCTTTCTCAACAGCCATTTGCTGCAGGAAGTCGAGATGATTTGCAATCGGGTCGCGATTCTCGACAAGGGCAATCTTCGTTACTGCGGACCGGTCGCGAACATCGGAGAGTTTCTCGGTGCCGGTTCAGTCGGCGCCGATGGCAAACCGGTTGCGACGATCAAGAGCTATCTTTTCAATCTGATCGGCACTCCGCAGACGCTTCAAAGCGGTTTGGAAGGATGCGAGTTCACGATTGTCTCGAACGTGGAAGGGATGGCAGCGGTCAAGGTCGCGTTTCAGGATCAATCCGACGTGGATCGAATTGTTGACAAGCTACGCAGCAGTGGCGTTTCTATCGCTGGCATGGAACTGCAACGAGTATCTCTCGAAGACGCCTTCCTCCAGCTGATTGACTGATCTGTCCGGTTTCTTTTCCGCACTCTACAAACTCAAACCCACGACAAAACATGCGACCTTATCTGGCAATCATTAAAGACTCGTTCCGGGCAGCACTGGCTTCAAAAGTACTCTATGTGTTGCTGGGACTGATCGTTCTGTTTCTGCTGCTCGTGGCGCCGCTCCACGTTCGCGAGTCACTGGATACGCACATTAACCTTGATCGCGATGTGCGAGCGTCAAATCAGGCCCAATTGGTCTACCAGATCAAGGAAGGCGTTGAAAACGATAACAAAGGGATGCAGCGAATCTGGGAGATGCTTTCCCAGGAGGTCAAAAACAAAGTCGACAATGCGACGCCGGACGAAAACGCTGACAGTGACAGAAAAGTTACTGACGTCGACCGCATTTTCGCGGCCCAATCGGTTGTTGGAGAGTTGAACGATCTGATTGAAGACCCGGAGTTCTTCCGTGACCAGGATTGGGATTCGAAAAAGCTGGGCTCGGAAGCCAGAGGCTATTTGGAAAAGGATGTTGCGTCTCTGACTGAAAAGCAGAAACAGCGTTTGAATCGCGTTCTGATCAGCGAATCGTTCGGTGGTATGGTTCGAAAAGGGGCAAAGTCTTCGCTCGATTTTTACTACGGACCGTTTGATTGGTCGGGTGCGTTGTCCAATCTGTTTATGACCAATTTGTCTCAGGACCAGTTTGCTTCCCAGATTTCATCGACGATCACCCGGTTTCTGGACAAAGTCGTCCTGTCGATCGGGCTGTTGATTGCGATTCTGGTAACAGCCAATGTCGTACCTCAAACCTTTGAGCCCGGTACGCTTAACTTGCTGCTCAGCAAGCCGGTTTCGCGGATGGGATTGTTCCTCGCGAAGTTTGTCGGCGGTTGCATGTTCATCGCGCTTTGCGCGATGCTATTGTTTGCCGGGCTGTGGCTGTGGATGGGACTCGGTTTGGGGATCTGGGAGCGCGCGGTGCTAATTAGCATTCCGCTCTACATTGTCGTGTTTGCGATCTACTATTCCGTGTCTGCGTTTACCGGGTTGGTGACGCGTAGCACGATCCTTGCCATTGTCGCAACGGGCCTATTCTGGGCAGTCTGCTGGTCGGTTGGCATGTTGTATCTGTTCTTCTCTGCCCAAACAGAGGCTTTCGAAATCACAAAAATTGTCAGCACGGATCAGGGCGTCCTGCAAACGGATCCGGGATTCGAACCAAAGACCTGGGACGATGAAACAGGTGATTGGGTGGAAACGAAAGCTCCGGAACTGGATGAGGAAGAAAAGATCCAGCGAATGGTGTTTCGGTACATGGGCGACTCGGTACCGTTTCCTGATCCACTCGGTCCGGTGTTCGTCGAAGGCACGAATCAAACGGCCTTCAGTCGCGTGCTTGTTGGCGATCCGAAGACTCATCGAAAGCAACAGTTCTTCGTATCAGGCGATGACGGCGAGTTCATTCGCAAAGGAAATCTGCCAAGCGGAATCATTGCGATGTTCGCCACGAAAGAGAACATTATTTGCATCAATCGCCGCGGCCGATTCTATCGATACGATCCCGATATGACGTTCGAAAACGGGGAAACCAGCGGAGAGACATGGTTCGTTTCAATCGCTCCCGAGGAAAGGGTCGAAGTGCAGGATCAGTCTCTGGTTGCGGTCAATCATGAGTCAGAGGAGATCGCCATTTACCAGGCTGGAAAGCTGGATGTCTTCGAGGTCGATTCGGACGACGAGGAGAAAAAGTACAAACTCCGCAAGTCAGCACAGATCGAAACCGGAACGCGTGAGGGCATGACGTGTCACGTTGCTTTCCAGGGCTCGACAATCTTGTTGGCGTTGGGCAACGGGCAGGTGATCCTGATCGATGCTGCGACGCTTGAAAAGAAGAATGAGTACTTGCCAGAATCTCGCGTCGCGATCGAATCAGTTTCTGGATCTCCAGACGGTCGCTGGTATTCGCTGCTTTACAAGGACGAGACGCTGCGACTGGTCGACACAGAAAAGGATCGAGTTGAAAAACCATCCGTTCGCGGACAGGGCAGTATCTCGGCGGTCCATTTTGGCGCTGGCGAGATGTTTGTCGCAGATCGTACGGACCGCGTAACGGGATACGATCTCAAAGACATGACGCGGAAAGAAACAAAGTCACCGACGGGCACGTGGATGCAAAGAACGTGGCGTTACGGGATCAAGCCGCTGTACTTTGCGTTTCCGAAGCCGGGCGAGTTTTACAAAGTCGTGACTCATCTATCGAGTTCGTCGGACGCTCAGCACAACCCGGATATAGATTTGACGTTTCAGGAAGTTCGACCGAACCCTTGGTCGCCTTTGATCAGCGGGCTCGTTTTCATGGCAGTGATGCTGACAATTTCATGCCTGACATTCTCGCGAACAGACTACTAGCGTCGCGACAGCCTTTCGGTCGGCGAAGCTGAATCAGGAATCGTTTTAACTCGAATAGCCGCGAGCGAGCGCGTCAACGATGGCGGACGTGGCTCGTTTGGAGCTGACGAAAACGTTTTTGGTCGCCGCGACCTGATGCTTCAGGCTATCGCTGGCATTGCCGACCACGATGCCGGGGCATCCGGAGATGAGTGCCGCCAGATCGTTGCCCGAGTCGCCAGCGTAAACGAGATCGCGATCGTATTGCAGTTGCAAGTGCTCGGCCAACCAACGACAGGCGAACGCTTTGTCGACGCCGACTGGCAGAAAGTCAATCAGTCCGTCGCCTGTAAATGGGTCGACGCTGCTGACGATTCCAAATGGTGCGTCCAGCTTCGACAGAATTTGACGAAGGCGGTCCGCAAGCTCGTGTACGCCTTTGGCTTGCGCATAAAAGCTGACTTTGAATTCGCCCAGTTTCTCTTCTTCCTGAAGCGTTAAAGATTTGAAGTCGGGGAACGAACTGAGCCCTTCCAGCAATCGGTCCGCATCCCAACCAGCCGTCATCATTCGCAATCGCCCGCGAAAATCATCGCTGCAACTTGCCTTGTTGTCGACAAACTGCGAGACGCGCGTTCCGACGTCGCTGATGATCCATTGCGGCACGGGCAAGTCAAACTCTGCCAGCGCACTTAGCGCCGATTCACGATGACGACCGGTCACGAAGGCGACGCCGAACTGGTTTTCATCCAGCAACACTTTAAGGCGCTGTAGATCTTCCACGTTCTCACGATCACCCTCCAACGGAATCAACGTCCCGTCGAGATCGGTGAACAACCAACGACTAAACTTGCTTTCGGAAGTAATGACATCTCTCCTCAGTTTGAACCGTGGAAGCAAAGCAGACGATTTGACAATGCTTACTGTCGAATGAGCCAACGCAGTTGATACGGAGCCATCTCCACGACATCCGACGCGTTAACTTCTTCGTCAGCAATCGCGTCCTGAAAGAAACGGCCGAAACCGGTCGATCGAATACAATTGCCGTCGACCCGCTGCGGTTGATCGGAAAAATTGCCCAACACAACCAATCGATGGCCTTGTCGAATACGCACGAAACCCAACACATGCGGATTGAGCGTTTCGAACAGTTCCATTTCCTGACCTGCGAGCGCGGGTTGCGACTTTCGTAACTCGATCAGCCGCTGTGTGCGATGGAAAATCCGATAGTGGACTTCTTCTTTGCCGCTCCGAAACGAGGCACCTTCGACTTCGCAAAGTCCGTTGACATAACTCCAGTCCATCTTTGGACGATGGATCCAACGCGAGTCGTCGGCTTTGGCAGGGTTCGTCACGAAGTCATAATCGTTGAGCATTCCCCACTCTTCGCCAAGATAAATCAGTGGGATGCCACCGATGCTCATCGAAATTCCCTGCAGCAATTCAATGCGGCCCTCAGCAAGTTGAACCAGGTCCGGTTTTTTGAGTTCAAGCGCCTCCTCGAGTCCGGCCAGCGAAGCCAGAGTTCCCGAAATCCGCATGTCTCCCGTTTCCAGATTCTCCTGAAACGGCACGCCGCGCGCGAACGAGCCTTTAAAACGTCCCGTGTAAAACTGATTCAGAAACTGGCGATGATCGTAGGCATTGATGCCCAGTTTCGCGGCGTCATCATCATCGAAAGTCCAACCAATGTCGTCATGGCATCGTAAATAGTTGACCCACGAAGTCTGCGGTGGCAAACGCGATCGGTGCGACAACGCCTGATTCAAAAGAGCCACTTTCTGGGTCGCCAACGACTCCCACAGCAAAGCCATCAACTGTGGGTTGTACGAAATTTGGCACTCGTCGCTGCCGATGTATTTGACGACTTCATCCGGATGCACGATCGCTTCCGACTTGAACGCCAATCCCGGTGCAGCGATTTTGAGGAACAGGTTGAACGCCTGAATAACGGTGTGCGCCTTCGGCAAGTTCTCACAATTGGTTCCCTTCTCTTTCCAGATGAATGCAACCGCATCAAGCCGCAGTGCATCGACACCAAGGTTGGCGATGAACAGCATCTCTTGCATCATGCTGCGAAAGACGGACGGGTTGTGATAGTTCAGGTCCCATTGAAAGCTGTTGAACGTCGTCCAAACCCAGCGTCCCATTCCGTCGTGCCACGTAAAGTTGCCTCGTCGCACGGTCGGAAAGATCTCTCGCAAATGTTGTTCGTACTGGTCGGGCTCGGTCCGGTCCGGAAAGATAAAGTAAAACTCTTTGTACTCGCGGTTTCCCGACTGAGCCTGTTTCGCCCAAACGTGCTCATCGCTGGTGTGGTTGAAAACAAAATCGAGGACCAGCAGAATACCTTCCTTGCGAAGATCGCTGGCAAGCTGCTGAAGCTCACGAACGGTTCCCAGCCGAGGATCAACGGCTCGATAGTCGCTGATCGCGTAACCACCGTCGCTCTTGCCGTCCGGCGATGCGAACAATGGCATCAGGTGAAGGTAAGTGACGCCAAGCTGTTTGAAGTACGAAATGTTCTCACGCAGCCGCCCAAGATTGCCGCTGAACAGGTCAACATAAAGTGCCGCGCCGACAACGGACTCGCTTTGGAACCAGTCCGCTTCGACTTCGCGTCGTTGGTCCATCGCGACCAGCTCACTGTCGCGTTGCAACATCGCCACCACGATTGATTCCAACATCGTTTCCACATGAAAGTGAAAATCGAAACGCTGGCCGTAGAGAGAATACAGTCGTTCGAAAAGCGCGTACCAATGCCGCTGCAAGCGTTCCAAAAACACTCGCTGTAGAGCGGTAACGTCCTGCGACGATGACCGCCAGCTTTTTTCCAGTCGCGGCCAAACCCGATTCAACGTGAGTGCCGCGCGGAACTCCATCTCGGAAGCTGTTTCCGAAAGCTCTGCGACGAAATCATGTTGGATCAGTTCCACTGTCGAATTATTTTTAACGGGCTCGACAGCGTCAGGTGGGACAGTACCGGATGCGATATCTTTATTCGATACGATCATTGGGGATGGTGATATTTCCGAGGAAGTTGTAGTACTCGATTCCCTCAAGAATACCTCCTGCATTAGGCTTGCTGGCGAAATAAATTCTGGGACGATTTCTCAACCGATTCAGCTCTGGACCGTGATTGGCGACGACCACGCCGAGGGTTCGACCCAATAGCATGCCAGCGTCATTTCCCGAGTCTCCGGCCACCAAAACGTTTTCTGGCGTGAAACTCCACTTCCACAGCACGTGACGCAACGACAGATCGCTGCCGCCCCGGACGGGAATAATATCGACAAACGTGCCCAAAGATGTGATGACTTTGGCACGAACTCCGGCCGCGCGAAGCAGCTTGCGAATCTTGGCGGGAGACGTTTTGCAGTTCGGGTCAAGCTTGTAGCCGATCTTGAATTCCGACTGTTCCACATTGTCTTGCAAATCCACACCTTCGAGCGGTTCGAGCGTCTCACGAACTTTAGCTGGATCCCAGGCGAAACCGATGGACTTTCTCCAACTCAGGTCGGCATTGAGACTCTCGCCGTAGTGCAATTGCGTTCCCGAATCGGTGTCCAATAAATCCGGTTTTGGCAAACCCAAATCGTCAATCATCTCTACTGCTTTTTCCAAACGCCGGCCCGTCGTAACGCCGAAGCCGATGTGATCATTTTCTTCAATCAGTTGCTTGAAAGCTGCGAACGATTCTGCGTCGCCAGTGATTGTGTTGTCGAGGTCCGCGATGATCAAACGATCGAACTCCGGAAGGCGTCGGGCAGGACGATTAACAATGTGAGGCGAGCGGGCGGACTTGAAGATCTCTTCGACGTCGCGAAGATACTTGCTCGCATGACTGCCCCAACTGTAGTAATCCCGCGTGTTGTTGATGCCATTTTCGGACCACTCCTGCCACTGCTCCTGATCGGTGAGGGAAAGTTTCAGCGCCCGATAGATGCTCTGGTCGTCCATCACATCGATCAACATGCCGTTGCGGCAGTTCGCAATGATGTCTCTCGGCCCGCCGTCGTTGGTCGCAACGATCGGGACGCCGACAGCACCGGCTTCGAGCAACGTCAAACCAAACGGTTCGGTGAACGCCGGATTGACGAATACGCCTTTGCGTTGCTTTGCCAGGCGATAGAAGTTTGCGACGTCCGACGGATTGTGCGATTTCGGATAGGCGACCTTTCCGTACAGATCGTACTTGTCGATCAGAAACAGAACGCGGCGAAGAATTGACTGTTGAGCCGAAGGCAGTTTCTCGATGTCCTCTCGTGTGCCCATCACCATCACGAGGTTCGCGATCTCCTGAAGGTCTTTGTTCTCGCCGTAGACACGGACAGCCGACTCAAGGTTCTTTCGCTCATCGGGCCGAGCCATGACCAGGATCATGGGCTTTTCCGGTTCCCGCAGAAAACGATCGAGCGACTGGGCGACTTCGCCGATTCGCGTTGGGTCGCCGTCAGGATTGAACTGTTTGAGGTCGACACCTGGCGGAATGACTTCCATTCGCGACGGTTCGTAGTGATCGTACAACTCGTACTGATCGGTGACTTCCTGATTGGTGCTGGTGACGACCATGGAAGCTGTTTCGAGTGCAACTTCTTCGGCTTCGGTGCGCGTCTTCAGCTTGTATTTTTTCTCCAGCGACTTTTCCTGCTCCTCGCCAGACTTGTTCACCAACAGCCGCTGTTTCTTGACCCGTCCCAGTGAATGGCCCGTAAAGATAAACGGTACGTGCAACAGTCTGGCCAATTGTGAACCCGCGTAGCCCGCGTCGGCGTAGTGGCCATGGATGATGTCCGGAACGCCGTTGCGCCGAACGTGCTGCAGCGTTTGGTCGACAAACATTTCCAGATAGGGCCACAGTGATTCTTTTTTCAGGTATCGCTTGGGGCCGAAAGGGATACGGATGATCTTTGCGTTTTCCGCCAGCGCTTCTTCAATCTGCGCGTAGCTTTCGTCGATGTTCGGATCACGAATTTGACGCGTCAACAATTCGACTTCGCGGACACCAGGACTCTCGGCCAGTTCGCGAGCCAGTTCCACGACGTACTTGACCTGTCCGCCAGTGTCGGCATCGCGTCCGAGTTCCATTTCATCGCCGCGGACCAGTCCATGAAGACTGATCATCATGATCTTGAGGCCATCGTTTTTTGGTTTCGGTGCTGCAGCCTGTTCTGTATCAAGCGGCGAATGCGTATTGATCAATTCGGAAATCATTTTTTGTCCTGTATGGTGGTCGTCGGTTTTGTTAGTCATGGGCATGTCACCCGATCGCTTTAGAGACTGGTGCTGCTAAAAGCCTTGTAGTGATCCCGGTCGAACGTCGTCGCGCCTCGTATCGTGCACGCCCGGGAAGCGAACTCGACTGCGTGAGCAAGGATTTGTTGTGGCGAAAGATTTCTGGCCACGCCATCGATGGCAGCCGATGTGAACGCGTCGCCCGCACCAACAGAATCCACGAAGTCATCCGTTGGAGTCACCGTTTGGAAGAAGTCACCCTCCTCCCCGATCCAGCACGCGCCTGCCTTGCCAAACGTAACCAGATACACCAGCGGTGCGTCGTAGTCTGCTGCGGCAATGAAGTGGTCGACGGCGTCGCGAACGCTCTGCAAAGAATTCGCGTCAATTGACTGACCGCTGATTCGTTCGAGCTCCGCTTTGCTGAGCTTCAACCATTTCGCGCCGCCAACGATCTCAGGCATGAGTGACTCATCAAACCACGGGTCGCGAACGTTAAGATCTACAAATCGCGAACCGTTAACCGTCTGGTCGAACTCTTTCAGAAACGTCCTGTTAACCGGACTGCGGAACGCCAGCGAACCGTGATAGACAATGTCGATCGAACCTGGCGGCTGATCGTAAGCCGCTTTGAAACGGTCGAAATTCAGAACGTCCCAGGCTTGATCACTGGCGATTTCATAAGAAGGCTCGCCATCATCGGCAAACGAAACGTCAACACGCCCCGTTGGCAACGCCGGATGTATCTGAACTCCATGCGTTGCAAGATCCCATCGCTGCATGGCCTTAATGACCTCGGAGGCTTCCGCGTCGTCCCCAATCCCTGAAATAAAAACAGGTCTCAATCCAAGTGCGGCGATGTTCCAGGCAACGTTAAACGGAGCACCACCAACAATTCTATTACCGTCAGAGAAGTGATCAAATAGAACTTCACCGATGACAGCAACAGGGCCTGGATTTAAGTTAGAGCTCATTCTTTCCCACACGGGCTTACGCGGTGTCAACTTTGACGCCGTTATTGAGAGCAACTCCTGTGCCACGCCCCAATGAGGGGTTTGCGGTGGCTTGCGGTGCTTTATACCAATAGTTGGTTGGGTTGGCACCACTGAGGTGCGTAACATTTGACCAGTTTGGGTGACATAGTTTCAGTCTTGAAACCGGTGTCGAGCGGTTATTTTGGATAAAATGCAATGCGATGTTAAACCGGTTGTGCGATTTCGCGCGTGGCGAATGACAGCGATATCAACATCCTATTGTTTGCAATCTCAGACTCTTCCATAATCAATGTCCTCGAATGGTTTCAGATCGTGACTGCGTGCCAAACTTAAAGGGCGGCGGCGAAGCTGGGACATGTCGAAGATTGTTCAAAAGGAATCGAACATGCGGTTGGCCATTTTTCTCGGATGCATCGTCTCACTGATCCTCATAAGTCGGTGGTACTCCGTTGGGGTAAATCAGAAAGTGACGATCGATCACTCGGTGACCAAGCCAGTTATTGGTGACGAAGCGATAGCCGAAGCCGGGTCTTCGGCTGTTGGGGCCGCCACGTCGCCTTCGTTCACTCCCGAAATTGCACGAGTTGGCTTTGATGAACCGGTGGGTGTCTCACAGGTTCCACCAGAAGCTTCACCGGCAGGCGACGCATTCAAGTCCAATGCAAATCGCTTGAACCGTTTTCGTCCCGTTAGCTCATCGTCCGAATTTTCGAACGGGGCCCGTCCGCCAGTTGTGCCACAGACTGCTTACCAGGATATTCAACAGGCGGTGCGAGCAAATCGTCCTGTCGGTAACCAGCTTTTGAGCCAGCCGAATAAATCTGGTCAATTTGTTACGACGCCCGAACCTCAGCAAACGCCAGAATTCGTACTGGGCGATATAGCCCTGAATGTTCAGTCGCTGGTGCGAGCCGAGTACGAGGTTCCCAAAGAAGCTGCAGAGATCCTGATGCAGCTCGAACCGGACGTGCTGGTCGAAATTACCGAACGAGACTCGGGCCGCGTTGATACGACAATTCTTCGTGTCACAGCCGATCAAAAAACTCAGCTGGCGTACTGTAGTTTCCTGGCTGCGATGTTTCCGATCAAGAAGGATGAGAAATCTGGATTGGACCCGGTCCAATCACAAACCGGATTTTCTGATCCGCGCACTTCGATCACCGAACTAATCAATGTGAATACGATGTTCAACTAAGTGCATCGTGGGGTCGTGCTCGATCCGCTACATAGCCGGCTGCCCTCTCTCGCAGACCCGCCAAACATAAGCCGCCGCCAATGGCCGGTGGATCGGCTGCTCAATCGTCGACGAAGCAGGATGTGTGTAGATCTTCATACTCTGCAAAACAGTTTCGCTATCGGCTCAAGCTGGCAAGGGACGCCCGATACTGGCAGCGTTATCACGAAGCGCAATGATTTTCCGGCTGGAAGACATGCGGCAAAGACTCCGCAAGACCCGGTTGGCCGAAATTGCGAGGCGAATGCCGGACGGGACCGACAGTTAGGAAATCAACATTCACGGAACATGCTTGCCAGAAGGTTGTTTAATCGCATACGATCCGGTTTAAACGCCACTATCTTTCGAGGAAACCCAGATGATTTGTCGAGTATTGTTGTCTTCTTTTTTGGCTCTCATGTTGATGCCCGCGATTGCCGGCGCACAACAAGCCAACGGGCCCGAAGTCGGCTCGCAAATCGACGAGTTCTCTCTGCAGGACCAGCACGGCACAAGCCATAAGCTGAGCGAACTGTTGGCGGACGGACCGGTTGCTCTGGTCGTTTTCCGTTCCGCGGACTGGTGTCCGTTCTGTCGCAAGCAACTGGCTCAGCTGCAAAGCGATTTGAAAGCCATCGAAGAATCAGGACTGAAACTGGTCGGTATTAGCTACGACAAAGTCGACGTGTTGGCCAAGTACGCAGCAGCAGAAGGAATCCAGTATCCGCTCTTGTCTGATCCTGGCAGCAAGATCATTCGCAAGATTGGCGCCGTCAACAGCGAACCCAAAGAAGGCTCTCGCAAGTTCAATGTTGCTCATCCGATGACCATTCTGATCGGTCAGGATAGCAAAGTCGTTTCGGTTGTTCCTACAACCGTTCGGCAACGACCCGGAGTTCAGGAGTTTGTCGAAGCATGGAAGGCGGCCAACAAGTCGTCGACTGAATCAGAAACTGAATCGGAAGCTCCAAAATCGGCGTTGCAATTCAAAGTCGACAACATCGACGGCGAACCAGTCGAACTGTCAAAGTACAAAGGGAAAGTCGTCGTGATGGTCAACGTGGCCAGCAAGTGCGGTTTGACGCCCCAGTATGAAAAATTGCAAGGTCTTTACGACGCCCACAAAGACGACGGTTTGATGATCCTCGGTTTTCCGTGCAACCAGTTTGGCAAACAGGAACCGGGAACTGAAGAAGAGATCAAATCGTTCTGCCAGGAAAACTATGGCGTTGAATTCGACATGTTTTCGAAGTTGAACGTGAACGGCGACGAAGCGGATCCGCTTTACAAATACCTTACGGCTCAAAAGACGAACCCAAAAGGTGCCGGTGCGGTGAAGTGGAACTTTGAAAAGTTCGTGATCGATCGCGAGGGAAATCTCGTCGGGCGGTTCAGTTCACGGACGGACCCTGAAGGCGACGAATTCAAAGCCTTCCTGGCTAAATACCTCAAGTCTGAAAAGTAGTCGTCGCTCGCAAGCTTTCGTCGCTGCCGTTGTTCGACGGTGGCTCGAAAGCGACTGCCTTGCTTGAAAGCTTGAATCTTGAAACCAGGCCGACAGCGCGCACCAGGCTCGTGTTGGCCGCTTGGCCGTTGCGGCTACGGGCTTGAAATCGGCACCAACAGCCTGTTTTCCTTGGCTTTGCTGATGTTCGGGTTGTCCCGTTCGGCAAACCGCCAGGGAAGATCGGTTGCTTTCGAAATCCCAACTCGCGGTCCCGCCGAAAGCTCGACTATCGCGTCTAAGTTCGGGCGAGAGAATGCGATTTGGTCTTCACCGCGATGAAGCTTGACCTTGTTGTGGCTCAAGTCGATCGACAGAGCAGACGTCAGTTTCCCGGGTCCATTGCAGAGATTTTTGTCGCGAACGTTGCCCCGATTGAGTCGCATTCTATCGATCCCGGACTTCGGTTCGATCGCGCGAATCAGCACCGCGCTACCGTCTTCATCCGGTCCGGTGATGACGTTCAGTAAATGGTGGATCCCGTAGTTGAGATAAACATAGGTCACGCCGGCGGGGCCAAAAAAATGAGCCACGCGGTCGGACCGTTCGCGGTTCTCAAACCGATATGCGTGGCAGGCCGCTTCGCTGTGGTGATAAGCTTCGGTTTCGATGATTCGTCCGCTAAGCCTTGATCCGTCTTCGAGCAATCGCGTCAACGTGTGCCCGATCAGTTCTGCGGCGACGATGGAGGGATGTCGGTTCCAAAATTTGAAGGGAAGCTTGGGCATCTCAAAAGTGTAGTGATGTTCATCACGGCAGAGCAATAAAAAATGCCACCTGAAATCAGATGGCATTCTTTTTTGGTTATCGTATCAAATTAGAATCGGAACGTGATCCTTGAGCTTCCGCCGCCGATCGAGAATGCAACTCCGCCGTCGTTACGATGTCTGCTGTGGCCTCGATCGTGACCAACTCGATGTCCCCGATCGTGTCGGCCATGATCGTATCCATATCCTCCGCTATAAACGGGACGAGTCTGAACAGGGCGATTGTAAACTTCGCGATGGGAGTAGACATGCGGCGCTGGTCGATACGTTTGATGGGTTCGGGTAGTTTGGATTCGAGCCAGTCGACGGACATCGTCCTGCAAGTGATGGATGCAACTTTCAACACCATTGAGCATTTGCTTGACATGCGAAGTGTTTCCCCGAATGTGACCGTCTCCATAGGCCGCGTTGTGCTCGACACGGTCGAACAGTTCTTCCGTATCGTGAAACGCACGATCCAGTTCCTTCACCGCATGCTTGAGAGCAATCGCGTTGTGTGAATGATGAGCAATGTTGTGCACGTGGATGGCTTGTCCCTTGAGACGAGCGGTCGCTCCGATCAGTTGTCCGTAGTAGCGAGTGTGGCGATAGTGATCGACTTCGCCGCGAAGCCTTTTGGCAGTTCGTTCGATGTCGACAGCCTGCTGATCGATGTGGTCCCAGATGTCAGCGTTGGCCTGTGAGGCAACGCCAACCAATAGGGCAAACGCCAGAATTGATTTGATTGATGTGCCTGTCATACGTGGGTCTCCTTTGAGAATCGTGTTGCAGTCACATCGTTGCGACTGCCAACAGCACCAGAAAATGCACCCCACATGCCAAAGTGCCGAAATCCGCTCAAACGGCGAAAAATCCCGCGTTTTACGGTGTTTTTTTGTTACAGGCTCGCACGCGGTCTGAACAGAAACTGTCATCAAATCGATTCACGGAAGATCGAAATGATGTCGGTTGGAGCAAATCGGTGTCGCAACCGGCGGGCCTAATCGACTCGTGACAACGCTCGCTGAAAGTACTCTTTCTCGTCAGCGAGATCATGTTGCTCGCAAAACTCGATCAGTTTTTTGTAGCGATCCGTCGGCAGGCAGTTCGCTGCGAAGAGAATTTTTGCATGGCACTCCGGACACAGGTAGATCGGTTGCGAGTCTGACTCTTCAAGCGAATTACTGCCCTGCATGTTACATCGATATTTTGTGCAGTGTTCGATGGAAAACATGTGTCCGGTTTCATGCGTGGCGACTTTGATCGTGCGCAGCAAACATTGCTTTCGAACCTCGTCGCTGTCTTCCGGATCACCGAAACGGGCCAGAGACCAAACGCCGACTCGCTCTCGAAACGAAGCATAGCCAAAGACGAAACTCCAACCTTCACCAGGCCACAAATCGGACTTCGTGAACGCGATCGTGGCAAACGCGTCCGCAGGAAGTTCCGGCGCCAGAACTTGTTCCAGAATGTGACTCGTAAGCAACTGATGCACGCCCCATGAAGGATGAGTCCGCTGTGCCGAGTCAGGGATCACGGACTCAGGAAGCGTTTCGTTGACGATGACTTCACATTGAAAATAGATCGACAGGAATTCAGCACTGGTCGAAATCAGTCCGTTGTCGGTTTCAGTGAAATCACCAATCGGTTGTACGTACAGTTTTCTGCGTCGTCCGGACAGCACATTTGGTTTGGATTTTCGATACTGCGAAAACGTCTGACCTTTCTCGCGATGCGTCTCCAACCAGTCGCCGGCTTTGGGTTTCTCAAGCCGCGTATGCAACGTGCGAAGCTTCGGGATCGTTCGCTTTATCTTCGAAAGCCCCAACCCTCTATCGGTTTGACAGGCGTTGCAGGGAGATGATTCCGTGCTCCAGAGCACGCTGAGCAAAACGACCGTAGCCAAAGTGTGAGCCAGTTTTTTGGGATTGGTCATGCGGTTTCCTGCGAGCCAATTGCGGAATTCGAGGGAGAGCCAAATTATACACGCCCCGTCGCGGCACTGCTGACGATCGAACTGCAAATCGCACGGTGACACAGCGATTGCAGCTGAAGTGAATTCTTCGGGAACGATTCCGCAACTGGTGCGTCCGACCTCTGCGCAAAAATTGTTGACACTGGATTGGTAAACTGCTAATGTGTCGTCGTGCGATATATCGCATGACAATCTATTGGCGTGCGAGTGCTTAAGGTAATCCTCGTCGACGAATGGGAAATACGAGCGAAATGGCCAAAAAAGTCGACAAATTCGAAAGCGACCTGCTGCGAGGCAGCTTGGATCTGATGGTGCTGGCTGTGCTTGATCAGGGCGATCAATATGGCTATCTGATCCAGAAACAGATCCGCGAGGCCTCGGGCGAAAAGGTCTCCATGTCCGCCGGGACGATGTATCCGCTGTTGCATCGCCTGGAGGGTGAGAAACTTATTCGCAGCCGCTGGGATGAATCGACGGGTCGGCGCCGCAAGTGGTATTCGCTGACCGCGGCGGGTCGAAAGCGTTTGACGAAACAGGCGAATCAATGGAACCAGTACGTGCAGTGCATGGCTGAGCTGATGCAGGGATACATTCAACCGTTACCGAATCCGGGGTAGGAAAGCGGCATGTCGAACGATGAATTTGATACATGGCTTTCGCTGGTCGGTCGGTTGCTTGGACTGAGCGAACGTCAGCGAACACAAATCAGTGAAGAGCTTCGCGATCATTTGGAAAATCGCGTTGCGGACTTGATGCAGAACGGGATGCAGCGACAGACGGCTGTGATGAAGGCCGTTGAAGAGTTCGGAGATGCCGCCGTGTTGGCGAAAAATCTCCAATCAGTTTCTTTGGCAAATCGAAAGAGGTGGATGATGAGATTTATGACTTTAGCCACGGCGTGTTTGTTTCTGGTTGCCGTTTTGACGATGGCCATGTGGCCTGAAAACGCACGCTTTGGATCACCGTCCAATTCAGTCGCGCAGGAAGATGGTGAGGCGGATCCATTTGGAAACCAGGGCGATGTTGCGAGTGCGGAAACAAATCCTTTTGATGATTCGGCGACGGCGACCGCATCGAAAAGAGCCTTGCCCCGAAGACCAGCCGTCAAGCCTTCAGAACGGACGATGTCGAACAATCGAATTCGTGAAAAGCTGAAGACGCCGAGTGATATGATTTACGAGTCCGAACCGTTTGGCGACGTGGTCGCTCAACTTTCAGGAGACCTTGGTGTGAACATTGTCGTTGATCAGAATCTCGAAGGGATTCTCGATTCCGACACGGAAGTTTCTGCCAACCTGGCGGGGGTTCGGACATCCGATGGACTTCGCATGATGCTTAGACCAGTGGACGCGACCTACTCGATTCGGGATGGAGTGCTGTTAATCATCTCAACTGACGATGAGCATGAGCCAGACTACTTGTCGAGGCATATGATTGATGTGCGGGAAATTCTGCAATTGATCAGTGTCGCCGACGCAAATCGGATCGGCAAACCGATATCCAGCTCTGTCAATGTTCCTGTCGTTGGAGGCGGCGGCTTTGGCGGCGGCGGAGGAGGTGTCTTTTGCCTGGCTCCTCAAGCACCAGCAACAACAAAAGAATCTGACAAATCCAAAAACCAGGTTGTCGTTCAGCAAGTGCCCGTCCCGGTCCTGACGGCGGAGAAGTTGCTGACGTCGACGATCACTAACGTTGTCAGCAGTGACGCATGGGAAGCAAATGGTGGAGGCAACTGTCAATTGACATGCATCGGCGGTGTCCTGGTCCTGCGTGCCAACGAACGAGTTGCTGACGAGGTACAGGACTTCATCATCGATTTAACGTATCAGATGAAAAGTCGGTAGTCATCGTTTGCGTTGTCGATAGCGATCAGGCAAACCCTGGCAGAGCGTTTAAACTCTGGTACGATTCCCGTACTTGATCATTCACGGACGGGAACATGGCAACCGAAACGGCAAAGCAAAATCGAACTCGCCAAACGCGTCAAACTCGGCGACCGGGCAAGACGCGATCCCGCAAACAGGCCTTTCGCATGATCGACCTGTTTGCCGGCATCGGCGGGACGCGTTTGGGGCTGGAGTCGATCGGCGGCCATTGCGTTTGGACCAGCGAGTGGGATCGCTTTAGCCAGCAAACCTACGGCACCAATTTTCCGGGTGAGCATCCGATCCACGGCGACCTCCGCGAGGCTCACGAGAAAGAAATCCCGCCGTTTGACTTGCTCGTCGGAGGCTTTCCCTGCCAGCCGTTTTCGATCGCTGGCGTCTCCAAAAAGAACTCCTTGGGCAAGCCGCATGGTTTCCAGTGCAAGACTCAAGGCACGCTGTTTTTTGATGTCGCTCGTGTGATTGCTCATCATCGTCCGGCGGCGTTTGTTCTCGAGAATGTCAAAAACCTGCTCAGCCATCGACAGGGCGAAACTTTCAAAGTCATCCGCGAGACCTTGCAAGACGAATTGGGCTATGAGGTCCACTACAAAGTCATCGACGCAAAACATTTCCTGCCGCAGCATCGCGAACGGATCTTCATCGTCGGCTTTCGTGAGCCAACGAAGTTCTCTTGGAGCAAAATGAAACTCCCGGAACCGAATCATAAACTGAGTTCCATCCTGCATCCTCAAAACGGAACGGAGATCGCAGAAGAACCCTACACGATTGGAGCCAAAGCCAAGGTGAACCCAAAGTACACGCTTTCCGACAAACTTTGGGACTACCTGCAGGCCTACGCCGCGAAGCACAAAGCCAAAGGAAACGGATTTGGTTTTGGATTGGTGACACCGAACGATACGGCTCGCACACTTTCGGCTCGTTACTACAAAGACGGCAGCGAAATTCTGGTCAGCCGCGGACCGCGCAGCAATCCTCGCCGTCTCACGCCGCGCGAGTGTGCCCGATTGATGGGTTTCCCGGACGATTGGCAGATTCCTGTTTCCGACACGCAGGCCTATCGGCAATTTGGAAACAGCGTGGCGGTGCCGGTTGTGAAAGCCGTTGCAAAGGTGATCCAGCCACACCTGAGAAAGATTATGAAGGAGTCGTAGCCAACATCGGCGTGCTAACGGTTGCTACTTGTTTGGGCCGCGCGGTGGAAACTACAATGGTCACGTGAATTGGCGTTCTGCGAAGTTAAGGCGTCGACGAATCATATTTTTTGTCTGACGTACAACAAGTGACTTTCACTATGACCATTCGATCGCTGGTTTTCCTCTGCTTGCTGTTTCTCACACAAGGCCATCTACACGCCGCGACTCAATGGGTCGATTTGGTTGATGCAAGTGGCCCGGTCGGTTTTGCTGACGTAAACGAAAAACTGGCTCTCTGTGGCGATGTGAAACTGGCTGAAGATTCGAAAGGCCTGACGCCTGTTGAAGGAAAAGGCGTCATTGCCGTGACTTCGAAGATGGCTTTCGGTCGCAGCAATCTCAACAGCACGCAGGAGTTCGGCGACTGTGAGTTGCAGCTTGAGTTTCTGATCGGCAAAGGAAGCAATTCAGGTGTCAAGCTTCAACAGAGATACGAGATTCAGCTCTACGACAGCAGCCACAAGGAAAAACCGAACGCCAAAGAATGTGGCGGGGTCTATCCACACTGGGTTTTCAAAAACGGTGGCGGATTGAAATACATTGATGAGGGAGTGCCGCCAATGACCAACGCTGCGAAGCCAGCTGGGCAATGGCAGACGTTGAAAATCGTTTTCAAGGCTCCTCGCTTTGACAAAGCAGGCGAGAAAACAGAGAACGCGAAGTTCGTCTATGTATCTCTCAATGGCGAAACGATTCAGGCCGACGTCGATTTGGAATCGCCAACGGGTAACGCTTCCAGTCCCAAACCGGAGGTTGCCAAGGCACCGATTTTCCTGCAGCTCGACCATGGTCCAGTGGCATTTCGCAAGGTACGAGTCAAGCCGCTGGACTTGAAATAGATCGTGGCACGTATCGTTGGACGATTCTATCGTGATTGACTCGCATAATCATTTGCAGGACGCGCGTTTTGACGGACATCGCCGCGAAATTGTTTCCGTAATGCGTGACGTTGGAGTCAGCTCGTGCGTGGTCAACGGCACCGAAGAATCCGACTGGTCGGCCGTGGCAAAGCTGGCCGAAACGTGGCCGGAATTTGTACGTCCTTCTTTCGGAGTGCATCCCTGGAAAGTGCAGGGCAGGGCGGAGAGCTGGCTGGAATCACTTCGCGGTTTTCTTGATCGCTTTCCTGACGCTGGCGTTGGTGAGATTGGACTCGACCGCTGGATCGAAGGTCACGATATCGAGGACCAGCTGATCGTATTTCGAAACCAGCTGGATCTTGCGGTGGAACTTGATCGGCCGTGCACGATTCATTGCTTGAGGGCGTGGGGACCGCTGTTGAAAGAGCTGACTTCGCACGACGTCCTGCCGCGATTTTTAATGCACTCCTTCGGTGGTTCGGAGGAGACGGCAAAGAAGTTCGTCGAACTTGGAGCGTGGTTTTCTTTCTCGGGCTACTTTCTGCATGAGAAGAAAGAGAAAGTAGTCGAGGTGTTTCGTTCGATCCCCCAGGATCGAATTCTGGTGGAAACTGATGCGCCGGATATGCTGCCGCCGGAGAAGTTCAGACCGTTTGGTGATGATACCGCGAATCATCCAGCAAACCTCGCACGGATCAGTGAGCGTCTGGCCGAGTTGCTGGACATCGAGCCGGAACAGCTGGTTGCCAATACGAATCGATGGTGGTTTGGGAAAACCAGAGAGGCAATCGTTTAACGGCAAGCCGTAGGCGAATGCGATTTGGCGCTTCGAAACGAAGTCGTCGCCTGCGGCTTGCCGTTAAACGAACCTGACATCTGAGCAACTGGTTCAACACGGTGGCATAGGCTTCCAGCCTGTGAGCATCATGATTGCATCGACCAGACGAACTCTATTTCTATAACACTTCACAATCCCGGCACGTTTTCTATTCGGCACGCTTCCCAACCCTATCCATACAATTCACAGGCTGGAAGCCTATGCCACCTTTAGCACGCTTCGTTTCCGCCGGCACAACGCCGCGCCCAACAAAACGACGCACAGCAAACCGGTACTCGGCTCTGGAACGGCAGACAGTCTTCCCGATGCAAACGAAACGTCGAAATCAGAAATCACGTTGTTCGATGTGTCGGTAACTCCCACCAGATCAATCGCAACAGACGTACTTGCGATGCTGTCACCAGCACGTGAAATTGCAGCGAACACCACCTCGAAGTCATAGCCGCCGATCGCATTGTCGTAACTTACATCGTGAGAGAAAGTACCATTGAAAGTGCTACCGTCGTCAGACAGGCTGGACCACGATTCGGAAACAGTCTTTAACGATTGCTCGTCCGGGAAGTCGTCGAAGCTTTGCCTGTAATCCAGAAATGCGAGCTGCGCGTCGAGGTCCGGGTTTTCTTGTCCCGCAAGATTATCGGTCTCCATATTCGAGAAAAATCCTGCAAAACTTGTCCCTCGCGCATAGAACAATGCACGGCTGGTCGAAAATGGACTAGATGTGCTTATGGAAGAAGTGTTCAGGCTTCCACTGGCCGCAAAGTGGACTCGAATCGAAGAAGGCAGAGTTCCGCTACCGGTCAGAAAAATGTCATCGCCATACACGACTGCCGATCCCGCAACTGCGTTTGGTACAAAACTTCCGGCTCGATCGCTGAACACGGAATTCGACAATGAGGCCAATTGGCCGCCTGAGTTTGGAGCAAAGATTTGACCGAAAGAAGAACCGGTCGTCACTCCATTCCCATCGCCTGAACCGTTGCCGGTAAGCGTACCTCCTGCCAACACGTCAATCGATTCCGAATAGGGCAGAGTGCCGTTTCCCGATCCGGTTCCCTGAACGCCGATGCTATGAACGACGTCGGCGAAAGCAGGTGTCGGAAAAAGAGCCAAACAAACGCCAAGGCAGAAAGCGATGGATAAAACGGTCAGTCGTTGAGTCTGAAACATGGTTGCTCCTGGCGTTAAAGAAAAGTGCTCAGGCAGCAGTGTCGATTTCGATCGAAAGCGGACGACAATTCCGACGAATTCGATTTAGTCCTGCATTTCGCGGGCTTTTTTGATCTTTGCTCGCAGCTGTTCAACTTCGGAAACCTGTTCCAGCGGCAGCAACTCTTCGGCCAAATCGCAATGCTTCAGCGCAAGTTCGTGCTGTTCATTTTCAAAGTAGAGTGTCGCCAAAGCATGCTGCGTTGCGCCGAGATGATGCAAGTTGATCGGCCACTCCGGTCGAACTTTTCGAATGGCTTCGCAGTGCTCGATCGAGTCCAACGTCGACTCAATCGCCGATCCCAATTCTTCCGAATCAGCAAACGATTCGGCCAGATTGTTCAGTGCCTGGGAGAGATCGAGATGGGCACCTACCAGGTCAGGACGTTTCTCGATCGTCTGCCGATGCAGATCAACCGCCGACTCGATGGCTTCCCGAACCAACTCAGGCGATTCCTCGGATCGCTGACGGATGACGCACAGCAAATTGAAATGGTTGGCCATGCTGCGATTTAGATGCGGTTGAAATTCGGTCGACTGCTCTTTCAACTGCTCCATTCGTTCGATGTTGTCGAGAATCAGTTTCTCGGCCACCTCAAAATTTTCCAAAAGCATTTCCGTCACGCCCAGCGAATACCTAACGCTCGTCAGCAACTGACCATGGCGTGGGACATCCGGTTCTTCCATGACCAACTCTTCCGCGATCGACATTGCATCGTGATAATGGTCGCGGGCTTCGTCGAGTCGCTGCTGTTCGGCAACGATGATTCCGAGTTGGCTCAGACTTTCCACCAGCATTCGCTTCGGTTCCAACTGATTGGTCAACGCATTGGCGGCTAGACCGCGCCATAATCCAACCGCCTTGGTAGAGAACATTTCGGCGTCTTTGAACTGACCTTTTTGGCGAAGCACGTTGCTGCGAATCGCCAGACAAGTGGCTTTGTAGTACGCATGGTTCACCGCCGGTGAGAGAACGTTTTCGTGATCAGCATCGTCTGGCAAGTTGGATGATTCGATTTCGGCGTCCAGGTCGCTCCAGATCGAAAGAGCAGCTTGGGATAGCTGGTCAGCAGTTTCCAGGCTGCCCGATTCCGTCATCGCGCTGGCACGTTTGGAGATCGCGACGGCGATGTACTGGCGAAGCGTTGGATTGGCTTCACACATCGCCACGGCTTGATCGAAATCTCCTTCATCGATCGCAACTCCCACCGCCAACAGCGATTCGACGAACTTTTCATCGGCTTCGTCCAGACGTCCAAGCTCTCGCAAGCGTTCGGCTTCAAAGACCCTCCATTCGAGAAACTCACTGTCCTCGATTAATCCGGCAGGGCGAAATTGGTCGGCTTTTTCCCGGCAAAACGTGGCCAGTTCCAAAGCCTTTTTCGTATCGCCGATCGCTTGCTTGAGCAACGCCAGCCGGAAGATGGCCCGAGTTTGCTCAACCTGGGAGTGATCGTCACCGGGATCGTCGGCCAGAACTTGCTGGTAGAGCGCGTCGGTTTCCTGCAGCAATTTTTCTCGCAGCGGCGCCGAGTTCGAAAGCGCAGTTGGGCTTTCCACGATCGCCGTGAACAGTCGTTCGATCGCGCCGGTCAGTTGCTTTGCCTTCGATTCCGCACGAGCCCGCGCATCGACGGCCTCCTTGCGCAAACGCTCCGAGCGGTTCAGGTTGATGCTCGTTGAGACAAGCGTCGTCAACAAAGCCGCAGTTGCAATCAATGCCAGCGATGCCACCAGTTTGTTGCGAAGGCACCAGCGAAAGAACCGACTCCATGCCGGAAGTGATCGGGCGCGAACCGGCGCACCGTTGCAGAATCGTTCGAGGTCTTTCTGCAAGTCATGCGCGGTTGCATATCGATCGGCGGGCCGTTTTTCAAGACACTTCAGACAGATCGCGGAAAGATCACGCGGAACTGCAGGAGTCGTTTTCTCCGGCGCAACGGGTTGTTGATTCTGAACCTCCAAAATAGTTTTAGCGATACTGTCGGAAGAAAATGGTGCTTCTCCGGTCAACAGGAAATAGAGCACCGCGCCGAGCGAATAGATGTCGGAAGCAACGGTGACTTCTTCGCCTCGCAATTGTTCCGGAGCAGCGAATGCGGGCGTTCCGATCACGCTGCCAGATTGGGTTATCGATTGGTCTTCGTTGACGATGTCGCGAGCCAGACCGAAATCGGTTAGCAGGACCGAATTATTGTCTTCATCGATCAGAACGTTTGACGGTTTGATGTCACGGTGAATTATCCCGCGGCCATGTGCGTGCTGGACGGCGGCGGCGAGCGTCGAAACGGTTTCTGCTGCGGCCAGCGGTACGTAAACGCCTGCGTTGGAAACCTGTAGCGAAAGGTTGGTGCCGCGAATGAACTCGGAAGCGATCCAGGCAACCGGTCCGTCATTTCCGACTTCGAAAACTGGCACGATGTTGGGGTGATTGAGTGCCGCCAGTGAACGTCCTTCGCGGGCAAACCGTTCGCGGCCCTGGTCGTCGAGAATTGCGGCGAGTCGAGGCGTCTTTAAGGCAACTGCTCGATTGAGTTTCGGGTCGTTGACCAAAAACACGATCCCAAATCCTCCATGGCCCAAGACCGATTTGATTTCGAAGCGACCGATCTTGCGGGGAAGCTGTTCGTCTTCGGACTCAGTTTCAGTTCCGATCACTGGCGTGTCGAGCAGGCTTTTGATGAACCGCGTGGTGTCGCCCTGAGTCACCGGTTTCATCGTGGCCAGCATCTCGATCAGCCTCCGCGCGGATCCGGATTGCTCTCCTGAATCCACGTTGCCATCGGCGACCTGTTCGTGCAGTCGAACCAGTTCGTCAACGCGCTGATCGTCGAGGTATGAATCGTCTTCCAGCGACAGTTCGTTTGCATCCTGAAAACGATTTGGGTTGTTGCCGAGGTCTTCGTTCATCAGATCGCGTTCATCTCCTTGAGTGCCCGCTCGAGTTTTACGATCGCTCGCGCCCAAACTTTCCGTGACGCTTCGGCGCTTTTTCCAATTTGCTTGCCAATGGATTCGAAGGACTGGTCTTCCCAGTTGCGAAGCCTGATGACCGTTTGGTCGATCGTGTCGAGGCGGCTCATCGCGACGCGAATCAATTGAGTCTGTTCGTCGCTGACGGCGCGAGTTCCCGGTGTGAGGTACGGATCGGTGATCTGTCGAAAACCTGGGACCTCTTTCGAGCCGGCAGTCGTTGATCGCTCACGGTTGACTTCGCGCTTTCGAGTTCGCAGCGATTTTCGACGGGTGCGACATTCGTTGAGCACCACCTGTTTCATCCACGCAAAGAATTGGCCCTGAGTCGAGCCACTGAACTGGGGCAGTTTTTCGTTGGCGATCAGCATCGATTGCTGGACGACATCGGAGGCACCGAACTTTTGCAATTCAGGCGGCTGAAGATCCCGATTGGCGATGGACAGAAGATAGCCACGACACTGATTCCAAAGGTCGGAAAGGGCTTGGTCATCGCCGTGTTTGGCCCGGGCGATCAGTCGCTGGAACGACCTGGCATCTTCATTGGAATGATCGGCGTGATCGAGATTGTCTGGATCGGTATGCTGATCTGACATTTTCTGATCCTGACGCGAATTTGCGGATGAAAACAGCCGGATCATTATGTACCGATTCAGGGTTTGAACATCAAAAATTCTGTGTGAGAACAGTGATGGTCAAAGAATTGCAAACCGGACGGATTTTTTTTCGATAGGTAGGATGTTTCAGGACGTTCTAAAGCGGGCTCTTCGTGGGCCGCATTCTATTCGTGGAGCTTCGTGTGATTCGTGGACGAAATTGATTGCCGGATCGGGCCAAAATACTGCGGCTGGAAGCCACAGCCACGGAAGCCACGGTTGGCTCAAAAACTGGCTCAGCGACGAGATGGTTTCGAAACGCCGCCTTGAATCGGAAACTGAGCGTTCTCATCCGGAGTGACGCCAAGCACCAAATCGAACTCGGCTGAAAGCTCACCAAATTTTGATTCTGCAACCGGTTTGTATTCAGCGGTAATCGCCAGCCGACTCTTTTCATCACGGATCCGTCGGAACAAACCGTCCTGCTCGTTTTTGTCATGGCCGCGAGTCAGCATTTGAGTCGTCAGCACACGATGGCCGTTGATCGAAACCGCAAAATGGATGTGCGGCACACGGCCCGGATACGGCACCGGCTTAATCGTCCGGAAGTAATATTCTCCTTTTCGATTGGTCAGGAATCGCCCGTAGCCCTGGAAGTTCGTGTCGCGATCTTTGGCCCCGTTGGAGTCTTTGTGCAAATAGGCACCTGTGTTGTCGACTTGCCAGATTTCCACAAACGCGTTGCTGATTGGACTGCCCGCCGTCGTCAGGACTCGTCCGCTGAGATGAGTAATCTTTCCAACCGCTGGTGTGATCGCGTCGTTGATCACCAACAAATCATTGTCCGTATCGAGCGGGAGTTTATCCGGATAGAACGGGCCTTCGGTCATCTGCGGCGTTTTCAACAGTTCTTCCGCAAAGCGACCGGGCGTGGTCATGGCGTTGGCAAAGTTCGAAGCCCACACTGCGCCTCCGACGCCAGCGCCGACTCCGATCGCGGCCAATGTCAAAAACTTGCGACGCGGCAAATACAGTTCAAAATCTTGAGTCGGTCCGGAATTAGCCATGTTAGTCCAATCAATAAATCAGGAGTTTGAATGCGGTTTCCCCAGAAAATCAACAAATGAATTTTTTTAGCGTTACATCGCCGCTCAAACTCTGCCAAGACGCCCAAGGGAAAGCGTTATCGGGTTACCTTGGCTTTATCGAGTTCTACATGAATGTTCCACGCAGCAATTTTGCCACATCCGCCAATTATAAAACCAGCGAACCTTTCGAATGGACCGAACGTCCGGGCGAAAAACTGATTAGCGACACCGAATGGACCGCTGTCAAACAGTATTCCCGGCTCTCGACCCGTGAAGGCCAGGTTTGCCGTTTGCTTTTTGAAGGCAACAAGCGAGACCAGATCGCAGAGACGCTGGGAATATCGCCGCGCACGGTCCGATACCACCTCGAGTCGCTTCATAAAAAGCTCCACGTGAATGCGCGAGTTGGGCTGGTGCTGAGAATGGTGCAGCTTCGCGATTTCCTTGTCAGCAAGAATTCGTTCGCGTCGGCTCGTCCCGCGAATCAACTGGTCAGTCCTGCTCGCTTTGGCGGATTCCAGGACTAAAGCATCGCTAAATTGCTCGCAGGATTTGCCCGGTCCGGTCCTGCCGTTTTTTCAGCGATGATCTCAGGCGAACAGAGATTTAAATTGCGGCTGACAAATCGAGTGGCATCAGCGACAATACGAGGCTCAAAATCACCCCGTATTTGTTGACAAACTGTATACACTCATGGCAAGCGAATCCAAGATCATCTACACGCTGACTGACGAAGCACCTGCGCTGGCGACGCGTTCACTATTGCCCATCGTCAAGGCGTTTACCAACACCTGTGGCATCGACGTCGAAACCCGGGACATCTCTCTGGCGGCCCGCATTCTTGCCGCGTTCCCGGACTTTCTGGCCGAGGATCAGAAAACGAAAGATGCTCTGGCAGAGCTTGGTGAACTGGCCAAAAAGCCTGAAGCCAACATCATCAAGCTGCCCAACATCAGCGCTTCGGTTCCGCAAGCCAAAGCCGCGATAGAAGAACTGCAAGCTCAAGGCTTTCCCGTTCCGGACTTTCCCGATGACCCGGAAACAGATGCCGAAACCGAAATCAAAAAACGCTATGCCAAAGTCTTGGGTAGTGCCGTCAATCCCGTTTTGCGAGAAGGCAATTCTGACCGTCGGGCACCGAAGGCCGTCAAGAACTACGCCAAAAAGAATCCGCACTCGATGGGAGCCTGGTCGGGTGAGTCGAAATCGCATGTCGCTACGATGAGCAGCGATGACTTTCGTAGCAATGAGTTGTCAAAAACGTTTGAGGCTGCCGATACGCTGAAAGTCGAACTGGTCGCGCCTGACGGAACCACGACGGTGCTCAAGGAAGGCATCGATGTTCTTGCTGGCGAAGTCGTCGATGCGACTGCCATGAACGTCGCCAAATTGCAGACCTTTCTCGCGGCTCAGATCGCGGAAGCCAAACAGCAGGGCGTGCTGTTTTCTCTGCACATGAAAGCCACGATGATGAAGGTCTCGGACCCAATCATTTTTGGTCACGCGGTCAAGGTTTACTTCAAAGACGTGTTCGAAAAATACGGAGACGTGCTGGAAGAAGCCGGCGCGAATCCGAACAACGGTTTGGGCAACGTTCTCGACGCGATCGAAACGCTTCCGGAGGAACAGCAGCAAGCCATCATGACGGATGTTCAATCGGCGCTTGAAAATGGTCCCGACATCGCGATGGTGAACTCCGACAAAGGTATCACCAACCTGCACGTGCCCAGCGACGTGATCATTGACGCTTCGATGCCAGCGATGATCCGAACGTCGGGGCAAATGTGGAACAAGGACGGCAACCAGCAGGACACCAAAGCCGTCATTCCTGACAGCAGCTACGCCGCGATTTACGAAGAAACGATTCAGTTTTGCAAGAAGCACGGTGCCTTCGATCCGACGACGATGGGCACAGTTCCCAACGTGGGATTGATGGCTCAGAAAGCCGAGGAATACGGTTCGCACGACAAGACTTTTGAGGTTCCTGAAACGGCGGACGGTTCGACGGTTCGCGTGACCAACGGGGCGGGTGAGACGGTCTTCAGCCACGATGTTTCTACCGGCGATATCTGGCGAATGTGCCTGGTGAAGGATGCTCCGATTCGCGATTGGGTGAAGCTGGCGGTGACGCGGGCTCGTGCGATGGGTGCTCCAGCCGTTTTCTGGCTTGACGCGGATCGTGCTCACGATGCTCAACTGATTGCGAAAGTCAAAACGTATCTTGCTGATCACGACACCGATGGATTGCAGATTGAAATTCTCTCTCCAGAGGAAGCCACCAAATTCACGCTCGCTCGCGTCAAAGAGGGACAGGACACGCTTTCGGTGACGGGCAATGTGCTTCGCGATTATCTGACCGACCTGTTTCCGATTCTGGAGCTGGGAACGAGTGCCAAGATGCTTTCGATTGTTCCGTTGATGAACGGCGGCGGTTTGTTCGAAACGGGTGCCGGTGGTTCGGCGCCGAAGCATGTGCAGCAGTTCGTGGCAGAGAACCATTTGCGTTGGGATTCGCTGGGCGAGTTCCTGGCGATCGCAGTTTCGCTGGAGCATTTGAGTGAGTCGACCGGCAACCAGCAGGCGGCGATTCTGGCTGAGGCGCTCGACGACGCGACTGGAAAGCTGCTCGATACTGGCAAGTCGCCTTCGCGAAAGGTCAACGAGCTCGACAATCGCGGCAGCCATTTCTATCTGGCGTTGTACTGGGCGGAAGCGCTTGTGGCGCAGGATAGAGACGCGGACCTGAAAGCCAGGTTTGCTCCGCTGGCGGAAGCCTTGGCCGCAAAGGAATCGCAGATTGTCGAAGAGCTGAATTCGGCTCAGGGCAAAGCGGTTGATCTCGGCGGATACTACTTCCCGAAAGAGAATTTGGTCGTCGAAGCCATGCGTCCAAGTTCGACATTCAATGAAGTTCTCGCGGGCAGTCTGTAGAGTAGTTCCATGATTCAGAAACCTGTCGTCGCCGAAACACTTGAATCGCTGCTGCAATCGCTGCAGAATTCTTTCGATGACAAACTGGTTTCGGTCGTGCACTACGGTCCACTGGTTGGCAAAGATTTAGAGTCATTGCCAACCGTTGAGGCCGAAATACAGGTGTTGATCGTTGTCAAGGATCTCGTCGAGGCGGATTGGACGCGATTGTCGCAGGCCTTCGATCGGCTTCGCGGTCGTGCGTCGGTGTTTCCCTTGCTGCTGACGGAACACGAACTCAAATCGTCTGCCGACGTGTTTCCGATCATGCTGCGGGAAATGAAACGAAATCATCGCACGATTTATGGCGATGACTTTGTGGACGGGATTGAAGTTCAACGCTCGCATCTTCGTTTGCGATGCGAGCAGGAATTGCGCAGTCTGCAGCTACGCATGCAGAGTATCTGTCTGATGCATTTTGCTTCTCCGCATCGATTGCGGGCTTCGCTGGTTCGCGACTACGACTCGTTTATGCCGTTGCTCAAGGTAGCGATTGAGCTTGGCGGGGACGCCGATGCTCAGGCCGTCGAGCCGTTGGAGTTTGTCGCCAGGAAGTTCGAACTGGAACTGGAAACGTTGTTCGAGGCACGATCCATCGCGACAGACAATGGCCATTTCGATGAAGAATCTTTTGGGCATCAGTATGTCGAACTGATGTCGGCCGTTCGACATTCAGCCGACTTTGTGGACCAACTGCCCGACGCGTAACGAGGCAGCTTTGTCCAAGACTCCCTTTCGTTTTCAACAGTTTTCCATTCGCCACGAACGTGCGGCGATGAAAGTTGGTACCGACGCCGTTTTGCTGGGAGCGTGGACTCCGTTGCGTGGGGCGGCGCGGATTCTTGACGTGGGAACCGGATGTGGCATCGTCGCGATGATGCTGGCTCAGCGAACGTTGGCAACGCGAGCCAATATATCTGCTATCGAAATCGATTTGCCGGCTGCTGAAGAAGCGTTGGAGAACTTTCGCGATTGTCCGTGGCCGGAACGATTGCCGCGAGATCTCCCGGAAGTCCACTGTTCCTTGCAGCAACTTACAGACGCGATCGACACCAATTTTTCGGGCTTTGACATCGTGGTTTGCAATCCGCCGTTTTTCGACCCGTCATGGCCATCGCCAGCAAACGCCCGTCGTGTCGCCAGGCAAAAGGGATCGCTTTCAGTGGAGTCGCTTGTTCGCGAAACGCGTTCGTTGCTGTCGGATTCGGGAAGGTTGTGCCTGGTGTTGCCATTTGAGCAATCCGGTCCGACAGTCGAATTGTCGCTTGCGGCGGGACTGAGCTTGTGGAGCCAGGTTGACGTGCGGCCAACACCGGACTCGCCGCCCAAACGCGTGCTGCTGGAGTTCGGCAGGCAACGGAGTCCGCAGGCGATCGCGAAGTCGGAGCTTGTGCTTGAAACGACGCGTCATCAGCACTCCGACGAATTCGCCGCGCTGGCGAAAGACTTCCATCTGAGATATGCAGCACAGGATTAACGTCCTTCTGCCCGAAACCTGCCAACGACGAATGCTATCCAAGCTGGATTGTTGTGGGCGTGTCTGACAGAATGGCTCTGAAGTTTTCGGCGATGGTTTTTGCGACCGATTCGTCGGATTTCGCTTTCCAATTGGGTCAGAACGTTGGCTGTTCAAAATCACCGCTCTGTTGCTGTTTGTCCAAGTTCCAGTTTTTCACCATTGTTTGTATCCATGAAAAAATTCAAGCTGATCATCGTTGCCGTGGCCATGTTCATTTGCTGCAGTCAATCGCAAGCCTTTGCCTGGCAAGCCGGACTTGGGCAGCGAATGGATGCTGCCATCAAGATGATGCGTGACGCCGGCAATAACCAGCCCGAAGCGATCATCGCGATGCTCAACGCGGGAGCTCAAGGGTATTTCACGTCCGGCGATCTCGACAAAGCCATCGCCAGGATCGACGAAGCAATTGCGCTGGCTCGCAAAGAAAACCGACACGCGGAATTCATGACTTCGATGGACATCGCTGCCAGAATCCTCGCCAGGAAAGATGATGAATCGGCGTATCGTTTCCTTACCAGCCAACTGCGTGCTTCGGGAGACAAAATCGAGTTCAAGAAACAGGTGCTCAAGGCGATCAAGATCCACCTGATGAAAACCGGCAACGTGCCGCTCAAGGCGATCAGCGATTTTGAGATGTTGCAGATTGTTCACAAAGACAATCCGGGTTCCGAAGAAGAGTACGAAGCCTTGATGTCGTTCGGCAGTGCGGCTGTTCAAAACAAAATCTTCGACCTTGGGGGAGAGGCAATTCGCGAGGCGAAAGGCATTGCTTCGAAGCTTGAACGAAACGACCTGTTGATGCGAGCGGACGCGATTTTGGGCATGTCGCTATTGGGAATCGATAGCAACGAAGCAGCAGAGACGCTACTTTCGAAGACCATTGAACTTCAAGGCGAAGGCACGGAGATGCTCCGTCCGATGGTTGCTCATTCGTTGGCTCAATCGCAAATTAAACAGGGGAAATGGAAGGAAGCGACACGAACGATCGATAAAGCAACGGGCGAGAACGTCGACTCGATGGTCAAACTGAATCTTGATCAGCTTCGGGTTCCCGTTTCGATGTTGCAGGCTGATGCCGGCGACAAATCCGAGCGGGCTGCCGCGCTTAAAGCGATCATCGATAGCCAGACGGAACTGGTTGCAGAAAAAGAGAAGACGTTGTTGACCAACGGAATGGACAAGAAAACCGTTTCGGGAATTCTGATCAATGACCGGCTGACACTAGCCAGTTTTCTCGTCACGTTGAACCAGCTTGATGAAGCCAACAAAGTCCTGGACGAAATCGATCGGGCTATCGTCAGCCAACAGGCTCAATACAAAGATCTGGCCCGAACCGGAATCATCACCGGCGAAATGAGTCAGCGTTTGCTCAGTGATCAAATTTCCGAATCGGGAGAGTACCGTCAGCAGATTTTGATCAAGCAAAAACGCTATCGTGAAGCGTTGGTGCTCGCGGAGAACACGCGCGGCCGATCACAGGTTGAAATGCTTCGTGAGAAACTTGGCGTCGCCGCAGAGGACGAAACGAAAGCCTTGTCGTTCGACGATATGGCTGCGATCGCGAAGGAGCAAAAGACGACTCTGGTGATGTACTCGATTGCTCACCTTTTCGATCGGCAGACACGAGCATGGCTGCCAAAGAATCATTCTGCTTCGCGACCCCACGCGATTTTCGCATGGGTGATCCAACCCAACGGCGATGCCAATTTCGTCTCCGTTCCGCTGCGTGGATCATTGGACAAACTGGTCGCTCTTTCTCGCAGCGAAATTCTTGCCCGTCCGAAAAAGCCTGCTGAACCGAAGAAAGCTGAGGAAAAGTCAGATGAAACGAAACAGAAAGCTCGTGATGCGTCGGACGAAGAATCCGTGGCTAAATCGGATCAGCCTGTCGGGAACAAATTCAAAGCCACGCAAATCCTGACCACTCTACTGATCGATCCGATTGAAAAGTGGCTTCCGAAAGATCCAGGTGCTCGCGTGACGTTCATGCCACAGGGCTCGCTATATCTGGTTCCGTTCGCAGCTCTGCCGGACAAAGATGGCGAACCGTTGCTGGTGAAACATACGATTTCTTACGCACCGTCAATCGAGATGATGCGCTTGGCAAAACAACAACAGCGGGAAGTCGCGTCTGCGGGATCGAAAGAAATTCTGATCGTCGGCAACCCCAACATGCCGTCGTATCAATCGCGTCCGGACAAGCCACCGAAAGCATTGACGCCGCTCAAGGGTGCCGAGGCCGAAGCCAAATATCTTGGCGATTTGTTGGGCGTGAAGCCGATGATTGGCGAAGATGCGACCGAAGTCGCCGTGGCCGAAAAGATGAAGTCGGCTCGTTTTATTCACCTTGCCACACACGGTTTGCTCGAATCGGAAAACGGATTTACGCAAGGTTACCTTTCCGCTGTCGCACTTGGTCCGTCGGAAGGCGAAGATGGCTTTCTCACTGTCCGCGAAACGATGCGGATGGATTTGAAAGCAGAGCTGGTTGTGCTGAGTGCTTGCGATACGGGACGCGGAGTCATTACTGGCGATGGCGTCATCGGATTGTCGCAAGGTTACGTTTCTGCCGGGGTCCCGACGATCGTCGTTTCGCTGTGGCCGGTCAGCGATCAGGCGACGGCGGTGCTGATGTCGTATTTTTACCAGGCGATGCTTAAAGGTGCCGACAAAGCGACCGCGCTACGACTGGCGATGTTGAAGACGCGTGAGAAGTTCCCTGCACCCCGGCTATGGGCACCGTTTTCGCTTAGCGGCGTCGCCCAATAGGCATCTGCTACGCGATGCGGATCATGGAGTGCGCCCATAGATAATTCGGTTCATCGGCGTGATCTCTTCAGGAATCGATCCCCAGCGAATTCGATAACCAGCGGCTTCCAGGCGATAGGTGCGATCGATGTCGAAGGCCGTTTCCATTCCGAACTGCGTTTGCAACGACAGCGGCGCTGAACAGGCGGACTTGGGATAGCAGCAAGGAAGAATCGCAATCGGTCCTCCCGATTTGATCGCGATGTCGATGCACAGATCCGAAAGCACGCCGCAAGCGTGAGCACTCACAACCGCCATTCCAGTCTCGATCCAGCTGCCGTCGATGCCAATTTTTGCGCTGTGATTTTGAAGTTTGGCTTCGATCCACGGTGCAACACGGCTCGCGGCCGCAATCAGTTTCTGTCGGCTTTCTGGTTCGTTCTGATCGATCAGGATTACCCTTTCGACATCGCGTTCGAACATCGCAAACAGAATCCCCAGCAATCCATGACCGCAACACAGATCGGCAACCGTGCTCTGGCGAGTCGACTTTCGGATTCGGGTGAAGAACTCGAACGACTCCAGCACTTCCTTGATCGGCAACAGCCGTTCGGCTGCGATGGCTTGCAGAAACTTGTCTTGCAGGCTGTCCGTGCCGAAATATTCTTCGGCCAGCACGGCGTGAAACTTTTGTCGCGAGCCAAGCCATTGGGTTTGTTCCAGATCGTTTAGCTGAGGAAAGAATTTGAAGCGACAATTGGCGACTGAGTTCACGACTGATTCCGATCGGGTAGGGGAGCGACCTGGCGATCCGCCATGACGCTACGAAGCAACTTCAGACGTTGAGCGGTTTCGGCCGAAAGCTGATCGAACTTTCGCCACCAGGCTTCTTCGCACTGCAAGTGCAAATCAAATTGTCGGTCTTCGCGCTTCAAAACGAAAGGGCCAAACAGCAACGCCGTTTCACGATCAACATTGTCATAGGCCGGGTCGCTGTTCTCAGGACCATGACTACGGCGAAATGACAGAATTGTGTAGTGGCGTTTTCCGGCCGTCGTGGTTTCTTGGGTCAGATGAAAGCCGTTTTCCACGGCCCAACGACGAATGATTTCCGGTCGATGAAATATTTGCAGCACCACCAGATCCGGAATCCGGTCGGGACAGGCCAACAGAATGTCACGGATGCTCTCGGCACCAAGTCCACAGATGCTGAGGCTGTAGGCTTCGCCGCGTTGCAGCGCGTGCAACCCGTCGCCCAGCCGTACGTCGGCAGCCAAACCTCTCAGTGCTCGAAGCGAATTCTCAAACGGCAGCTGCTTGTTCTCGATCGCGATTCCATGCTGGATTCTTCCGCTGACGAGCAGTTCGACAAGCAGGCTGGCGTGATCGGAGCCGATATCGGCATGCGTGCCAGATCGAATTCGATCAGCAACAGCAACTAATCGATCGTCAAGTTTGCCGCTCACTGTTTTGCCGCAAAATGAGAGTCGACTTGTTGGATGATCAAGCCGAAAGGGATTTCTTCGCAGCAGCCGAAAGACTGGTGTCGGGATAGTTTTGCGCGCGTCAGTGCGGGCGATCTGATGCCACACAGGAATCGGGCGATCGCACGCGGTGTGTTCAGTGCATCAGGATGTTCCAAGGCCAAGTTTCGCACCGTCTGCAAAGTCGATTCGTCAATCTTCGCCGCGGATGGCTCAGGAATTTCGAACGGCCCGTCCCCGATACAGAATGAACACTCACCACAGGGCTCGCTCAGCGGTTGGCCAAAATGAACTGAAAGAATCCCGGGCTGACATGCTTTCGCGGCCGCAAGATCAAACCATTTCTGAGTCCGATCGATTTCGTTGGTTTCGCGCGAGGTCACCTTTTCGTAGAACGATTCGGCAATCGACTGGTTCGAATCGAAACTTCTTAGCGTTCGATATCCGCGAACCAGCCCGCTGGCTTTCAGTTCGATCCAATCGTTTTCTGCAAAGAAATCGAGAGCTTTGATGACGCGTTGGCGATCGCAATTCAGTCTTTTCATCGCTTCGCCAATATCGATCGTGAACCAGATCCTCTGTTTCTTGCTGCAAGACAACAGCCCTCGCACGAACTCCTGACGTTCGCCCTGGAATTTTCCAATCAGCTCTGCACCTGAAACGTTCGGCTTGAACTTGTAGCTGTCATACCGCGGGGACGTCGATGCCAGATAACCGTCCAGCTCCAGATAGGTCATCAACGTTTGAGTCACTATCGATCGGATGTCGCAGTAATTGCTCAGCTTGGTTGGGCTGATGAAAAACTCATCGGGCTGTTTTGCGATTTCGTCGACGAACGTCTGGATCGATGGCAGCGTTGGCGTGTCACCGTAAACAAAATTCTCCAGCGTAATTCTGTCTTCTGGAACCAAAATTGTTTCGCAGCGAGACACGTTTCCGTCACGGCCGGCGCGTCCGATTTCCTGGGCGTAACTCTCGATCGATTTTGGCGGATTGTAGTGGTAGACATAGCGAATGTTCGCTTTGTCGATTCCCATCCCGAACGCGATCGTCGCGACCACGATGTGGCTCTCGCCTTGCATGAACCATTCCTGAATTTCGCTGCGCGTCTCCGCATCCATTCCGGCATGATAGGCTCTGGCGTTGAGGCCGGCCGACTGACAGAGATTCGCAACCGACTCGGCAGTTTTCTGCAACGTAACATAGATGATTGTCGCGCCCGGTTCTGAGTTCTGCAGCTTTTCGATCAGCAACGAATCTCTCTGTTCCGCGGTTACCACTTGCGATCGTATGTGCAGATTCGGTCGGAAGAATGGCGTGCAGACCGCGTCTTCTTCGGCGATATTAAACGTGTTGCGAATGTCGTCCTGTACGGGCGGCGCCGCGGTAGCCGTCAGGCAGAGCACACGCTCAGCCGACAGTTTTTCCGCGATGCCCTTCATTTTCAGGTAGTCCGGGCGGAAGTTATGTCCCCACTGACTGATGCAATGCGCTTCATCAATCGCGAACAGAGAGACTTTGGTCCCTCCGAGCGAACCGCGAAATCGCTCATTGAAAAAACGTTCCGGAGCAACGTACAGAATCTTTGCCTCGCCGCTGCGAATTTTCGCGATGCTGTCACGATACTCTTCAAGCGTCAAACTTGAGTCCAGCCGAATGGCGCAGATACCTTTGGAATGCAACTGGTCGATTTGATCCTTCATCAACGCGATCAGTGGCGACACGACAATCGTCAGGTGGTCGAGCATCAGAGCCGGCAATTGGTAGCAAAGCGACTTTCCACCGCCGGTCGGAAAAACAGCCAGCGTCGATTTGCCATCGAGCAGTCGAGAGATGACATCCTGTTGGCCGAACTTGAATTCCGAAAACCCGAAATACTCCTCAAGCACGTCGGTAGGGTTTGTTTGCGAGTTCGGCATGTGGGTTGGTCCATGGATTGGATAAAGCGAGAGCTTCGAACCGTAGTTCAAGGCCTGAGTATCTGGCATCGGGTTCGGGTACGGCCGGAATTCTGTCAGTTTCCGTCGAAAGGCTTTACGTCAACTGGAGATGTTTACAGTTCGAGGCTTTGTATTTCACGTTCGACTTCGTTCTTGATGTCGTTGTGAAGTTTTTCTATGACCTTGCGGACCTTTTTCAGTTGCCCGTTATACATATTGATAACGACTCTGGATTTTCGGATCGGAGTCTTGCTCGAACGAAGTGACCGACAGAAATGAAGTCGCACCTGTATTTCGGTGTCTTTGACTTTTGTAAAGCGCAAACACTTGTTCATCCATCGAATAATCTTACGCAACGTTTTCCGGTGCGCGTTTGGCGTCAGCGAAAACTGATCCGTGATTTCTGCACACAACGAATTCGCAAATGCACTTTCGTCCTGTTGCAAGAACAGCAAATACGTCAAAAGCTCTTTGTTGTCTTTTTTAAATCGAGCCAATCGCAAACACGCGTCCAGCAACTCGCCGTGCTCCAAACGGACAAGCTCCTTTTTCAGTTCGGCGATGGAGGCAGCTTTCATGGTAGGCCTGTAAAATGTGGCGTCAGATAATCGCAGATTGTAAGGAAAAGTTTGAAGTTCAGTGAACCAGGGTGAGGTCTGGCGTGTCCATCGGGCAACTCAAACAGGACTAGTCTATGAGCTATGAACAGCTTCGTGGAATCGGGTGGAATCCATTTTTCGAGCAACAGGTCTCTGTGGAAGAATCTTCCAATGGTCTGATTGTTCGTGTTTCGGCTCATCATGGCAGCCAGATTTTGATGCTTGGAATCGATGGCGAATTTGCCGTTCCGGTTCAGCTGGCTGAATCCGCGGGAGAAGTCGCCGTCGGAGACTGGCTGATTGTCAACGCCCAAGATCATCGCGCGATTCGGCGGCTTGATCGACAAACGTTGCTGCACCGTAAAGCTGCTGGCGAAGAGGTGAAAGCACAACTGATCGCGTCCAACATCGACACGATCTTTATCGTCAGTTCGTGCAACGATGACTTCAATCTTTCGCGAATTGAACGTTATCTCGCGTTGTCCCTGCAAGCCAACATTAACCCCGTCGTCGTTTTGACGAAGGCAGACCTCAACGATCGAGCCGCCGAATGCCGCCGCGAGGCCGAGCAACTTCACCCCGGCCTGCTGGTTGAAGCGCTTGATGCTCGCGATCCAGAACAAGCGGAAGTTCTTGTTGATTGGTGCGGGCCGGGGAAGACAGTGGCCTTGCTCGGTTCGTCGGGCGTTGGAAAGTCAACGCTGGCCAATGCTCTTGGTGTGGGAGGATTGGCAACGGCGGGAATTCGTGAACACGATGCCAAAGGACGGCACACGACGACGGCTCGTTCGCTTCATCTGCTACCAAGCGGCGGAGTCTTGATCGACAATCCTGGCATTCGCGAACTTCAGCTACCGGCTTGCGAAGAAGGCATCGCTGACTTGTTCGAGGACATCCTCGAAGTTGCCCAGCAATGTCGCTTCAGAAACTGCAGCCATGAAGGCGACGATGGCTGTGCAATCGCAGCAGCCGTCGAATCAGGTGAGCTGGAACAGCGACGATTCACCAGTTTCATGAAACTCCGTGCCGAACAGGCTCGCAATTCGCAATCACTCGCTGAACGTCATCAGCGAGAAAAAGCCACCGGCAAGATGTACAAGTCAATCATCGCCGCGAAGAAGAAACGCCGCGGTGAGTAACAATACAAACACGAAATACAAGCCCGAAGCGCAAGCGAGTGGTTCAACCGCGCAATCGCCCAACCATGACACGAAGCCAAATCGGAAGCGCCATTCGTGTCGCACCAGAACCACTCGCTTGCGCGTCGGGCTCGTATTGTTTGCACTACTCGACGCCTTTGAGATCTTGCGCCTCAAGCGTGTATTCGATTGCACTCGCCAGGTCAGCTTCCCTGTTAATCCACCGCGTGCTGGCTCCCTCCGTCCAGAACCGTTTTCGATTCGGATACGCATCCCCAAGATGGCGAGTTGCCCAAGCTTTAAGCTGCGACACCACCGTTTGCGGTTTCGTTTCAGACGCAGCCACAACCACATGGACATGATTCGACCTAACGTTAACCGCGTGCAATTGCCAATTTCGAATTCCGCAATGCTTGTGGATCGTATTCTTGACGACCTCATGATCAGATGCGGACAACAGAAATGGCTCCTCTTTTAATTCGCCACGGGCCGACTCAAACCTTGCCACATTTCGTGGAAGCGATTCATGTTCGCCTTTCCGATTCCATCCACGATCGTCACCCGGCAACCATGTTCCGTACGTTGTCCACGTGAGGAAGTAGGCGAGTGGTTCGCCGGTGTTGAAGTCACTTTGAGTCATGGTTGTATTGTAGAGTTTCGTTGCGCTGAGTGCATTCGCGAAACGATCGCAATACAAGCCCGAAGCGTTGCGACTTGGAGAGTCGCCCGCGAGTGGTTCATCCGCGCAGTCGCCAACCTCAAGACAAAACCAAAGCGAAAACGTTGTTCACGGTGCGGCAAAACCACTCGCTTGCGCTTCGGGCTCGTATTGCATGCTCGTATTTCCCTTCCCCTCAAAATTCCGACTACAATCGACCCTTCCGTTGACACAACATCAAAGCAACTCAACACGAGCCACCACATGCGACTCATCGGCACTTCCGCAAATCGTTTTCTGGCAATCTTTCTCCTCGTCGCGACGACTGCCCTGTCTACAAATGCTCCCGACGCCAGCGCCCAATCAAAACTAGACGTTGCTCGCGACTCCATCTTCTCCTCCCTCAAGTTCCGCTCCATCGGCCCCTTCCGCGGCGGCCGCTCTGCAGCCGTCTCTGGCGTCCCCAACAACCCGATGCTGTACTACATGGGCGCTGCCGGCGGCGGAGTCTGGAAAACCGAAGACGCTGGAGCCACCTGGACCAACGTCAGCGACGGATACTTTGGCGGATCGATCGGAGCGGTCGCTGTCGCACCCTCCAACCCCAACGTGATCTATGTCGGTGGCGGCGAAGTCACCGTGCGCGGCAACGTCTCGCACGGATCCGGCATGTGGAAATCCGTCAACGGCGGCAAATCCTGGACTTCCGTTGGCTTGACCGACTCACACCACATCCCTCGCATCCGCATCCACCCAACCGACTCCAACACCGTCTTCGCAGCCGTACTCGGTCACCTCTACGGCCCCAACCAACAACGCGGCGTCTTCAAAAGCACCGACGGCGGCAACTCCTGGAAGAAAGTCCTCTTCGCCAACGAAAACGCCGGAGCCGTTGATCTGACTTTCGATCCAAACGACCCCAACACCATGTACGCTTCCACCTGGCGAATCCGCCGCACGCCTTACAGCCTCGAAAGCGGCGGCGAAGGTTCCGGCGTCTGGAAATCCACCGATGGCGGCGAAAGCTGGAAAGAAATCACAGCCAACAAAGGACTCCCGGCCGGCCCGATCGGCATCTCGGGCGTTGCCGTGTCTCCCGTCGATTCGGACCGAGTCTTCGTCATCATCGAAGCCCCCGAAGGAGGCCTCTTTCGCTCCGACGACGGCGGCGAAACTTTCACGCGAATCAACTCCGAGCGCACACTTCGCCAACGAGCCTGGTACTACACGCGGGTTTACTGCGGGCCAACGAACAAGGACGAAGTCTACGTCGTGAACGTTCGGTTCTGGAGATCCGCTGACGGCGGCAAGTCCTTCAGCAGCATTCGGACTCCGCATGGCGACCATCATGACTTGTGGATCGATCCCGACAACGCGAAGCGGATGATCGTTGCCGACGACGGCGGCGGACAAGTCTCCAACGACGGCGGAGCGAACTGGTCGACTTACATGAACCAGCCCACCGCTCAGTTCTATCGCGTCGCCACCGACAACCACTTTCCCTACCGCATCTACGGCGCCCAACAAGACAACTCAACCGTTCGCATCGACAGCCGCACCAGCGGTCGATCGATCGGCGAACGCGATTGGGAATCGACCGCCGGCGGCGAAAGCGGCCACATCGCTCCCGACCCCAACGACCCCGAAATCGTTTACGGCGGATCGTACGGCGGCTACCTGACGCGATACAACCACCGCACCAAAGAGCGTCGCAGCATCAACGTCTGGCCCGACAACCCGATGGGCCACGGAGCAGGCGATGGCAAGTTCCGATTCCAATGGAACTTTCCGATCTTCTTCTCGCGTCACGACCCTTCCGTCCTCTACACGGCCGGCAACGTTATGTTCAAGACAACCAACGGCGGTGAAAGCTGGCAGCAAATCAGCGAAGACCTAACCCGCAACGATCCTTCGAAGCTTGGATCATCCGGAGGCCCGATCACGAAAGACAACACCAGCGTCGAGTACTACTGCACGATCTTCGCGGCCTGCGAATCGGCCACTGACGCCGACACCATCTGGGCTGGCAGCGACGACGGACTGCTGCACGTGACTCGCGACGGTGGCGAATCCTGGACCGACGTCACGCCACCGGATATGCCCGAGTGGTCGCAGATCAATTCCATCGAAGCCCATCCGACCGAACCCGGAGGCCTCTACGTCGCTGCGACGCGTTACAAGCTGGACGACTTCGCGCCTTATCTGTTCAAGACCACGGACTACGGCGAGACTTGGACCAAAATCACTAACGGCATCGACGCCAAACACTTCACCCGCGTGATCCGATCCAGCACCACCCGAGCCGGCATGTTGTTCGCCGGAACGGAAAGCGGGCTGTACGTTTCGTTCGACGACGGCCAGCAGTGGACAGCGTTTCAGTGCAACCTTCCCGTCGTTCCGATCACCGACCTGGCAATCAAAGACGATGACTTGATCGTCGCCACCCAGGGCCGATCGTTTTGGGTGCTGGACGATCTTTCGTTGCTCAACCAGTTGAACGAGTCCGCAGCCAAATCCGATGTTCATCTTTTCGAATCAAGACCCGTTTATCGGATGTCCGGTGGCGGTTCGGAAACCGTCGGGCGAACTTCCGGGCAAAACGTTCGATCCGGAGCACCGATTCGATTCTTCCTCAGAGAGAAACCCGAGGAAGACGTCGAATGTTCGCTCACGATCGTCGACTCCGCCGACACTGTCGTCCACCAATGGCACTCCAAGCCCGACGAGAAGAACAAGGACGCCGACAAACATGATCAAACCAAACTGGAACTGGAAACCGGCCTCAACGAAGTCCGTTGGAACTTGCGATATCCGTCAGCCAAAACGTTCGACGGCATGGTCCTGTGGGGCGGCGGCACGCAAGGCCCAACAGCCGTTCCCGGCACCTACACCGCGAACCTGAAAATCGGCGACGAGGAATTCACCACCGAGTTCGAAATCCAAAAGGACCCTCGTTCGTCATCATCGGTAGAAGACTTGCAGGGCCAGTTCGATTTCCTGGTCGTGATCCGCGACAAGCTTTCCGAAGTCCACCAATCGATCGCCCGCACGCGTGACTTGAAATCACAAATTACATCCTTCAAAAAGCGCATCGCCGACGACGAGAAGTACGAGTCGCTCAGCGAGCAAGCCGACGAATTGGTCAAGGAGTTGACCGAGGTCGAAGAAGCCTTGTACCAAACGAAGAACCGCAGCCCACAGGATCCGCTGAACTATCCCATCAAGCTCAACAATCGTTTGAGCGCCTTGGTCAGCGTCGCCAGCACCGGCGACTACGCTCCGACGGCTCAATCCTTCGAAGTCCGCGACATGCTAATCACCGAGATCGACGAGCTCCTCGACCAGCAAAACGAAGTCGTCTCCAAAGGCATCAAGAAGTTCAACTCCGCCATCCGCAAAGCCAAAGTGCCCGCGATCTGGGTTGAGGAATAGTTGAGTTCGATGGCCGACTAGATCGTTGTCTGGGCCGAAGGTAAGCGTTTGTCCCCAAAGCCCCATCTTTTCCTGTGTTCTCGGGAAAATGAGCTCTTTTTGTCAACCTATAAGTAAACTTTATTTTCAACACGTACACTTAACGGTTGACAATTGCAATATTTTGTATATGTTTATGTATGCATAGTATGGCATTTGTCAATTGATAGGTAGGCGCATGAGCATCAAAGCGGTCATAGCTCGTCAGCTTCGAGAGAATGTGAACGAAGCTCGAAAGCAATTTGGACAAGTGGAAACCCCATCTGGGGGTTGGCTGCGCACGGTGCGCACAGCGCTTGGAATGTCTGGTGCTCAGCTTGCACGAAGAATGGGAATAACCCGCGGGGCGATTTCGCGCAGTGAAAAGGCAGAAATTGAGGGAGCAATAACCATCAACACAATGAAACAGATTGCGGCAAATATGAATTGCCGTTTTGTGTACGCCGTAATTCCAGACCGAGATGTAGAAGAAATTATTGAACATCGAGCGCGCGAAAAAGCTACAGAACTAGTCAATCAAGCCGGTGTTCACATGGCCCTTGAAGCCCAAAACCTCACGAATCAACAAATGGAAAAACACATCGAACAAGTTGTGAACGACCTACTGGCAAGGCCCTCAAGCTTGTGGAACGAAGAATGAGTAAGATCGTCGGCGAACCCTACGGCGCAACACCGCTTGATCCAGATGAACTTAAAGGTCTGAAGCACAAGCACGTAAGGACGCGGGGGCAACTTGATGAATTGGAGCAATTCAATATTCAAGAGGGGTTAAAGTGGCTCAATCAACTGAAGAAGGTGGAGCTATTTTGCGATTCATTTGCGCGTGAATTGCATGAAAAACTCTTTGGACAAGTTTGGGATTGGGCAGGAACATTTCGACTGACTGAAAAGAGCATTGGGATTGTTCCATACCAGATTCCTGTTCAGTTGCGTCAACTTCTCGACAATGCCCGTTATTGGGTCGAGCATCAAACATATTCCCCGCTAGAGTTTGCTGCGCGTTTTCATCATAAGCTGGTCTTCATCCATCCTTTTCCGAACGGAAATGGCCGACACGCCCGAATAATGGCTGACACGGTGCTTACTAAAGTACTTGGGCAAAAGCCGATAGATTGGGCAGGTGGGTTCGACATTCAAAGAATGTCAAGTCGCCGAACTCAATACATTGAAGCTCTTCGCGCTGCAGACGGTGGTGATATTGGGCCACTGTTGGCGTTCGTTTCCTAACCCGTGCCGACAGGATAAGGTACCGCGGTCCATAAATGTTGGCCCGATCTTACGCAACTTGGGCGCGCGATCATATCGTTCTGACTCGCCCGGTCAGACTTCGGAGTTCGATCATCCGCTTCACCCGTCAAAAGCATCGTCGCAGTTTCCACATTGCCAACTTTTAGAATCGGCGGTGCCACGATGAATATGCGGCACATCGTGGCAATAGAAAAACCACTGGCATCGCTGTTTAGCAGATGCCAGTGGTTTTCACGTTGACGATGAACTTTGTAACGGCAGACTACCTCTTTCGTGAGGTCAGTTTGTCACCTTCGGCGACACTGAAGTCCACTACCTGATCGCGTTCCCATTCGGTGGTTTGACGCTGCAAATTGTGAATATCAAATGGCCCGCCTCGACCTGACGTGATCAAGTGGCTGCTGTAGACACGGTAAATGAATTCGTCTGCTCCTGCGCTCCCGACAAGCGTGTCGACGTTGCCGTCGTAGTCGCATCGCACAATGTCGTCGCCTTCTTGACCGTCAAGGTAATCCGTTCCGCCGCCGGCCAGTTTGCCGTTTTTTCCGTAGTCACCTAGCAAATCATCGTCGCCCGGGCCGCCGTAGAGATGATCATTGCCCCCGTCGCCAATCAGCCGGTCATCGCCGCTTCCGCCCACCACAAGATCATGACCCATTCCCGCATTGACGAAGTCATGTCCGGCACCAGCATTGATGCTGTCATTTCCCAAGCTTGTGCTGATATGGTCATCGCCCGATCCTCCTTCGACATAGTCATCACCATGTCCTGTATTAATTCGATCATTACCTTCACCTCCGAATACAAAAACGCCATTTGATTCAAAGATCGTGGCGGTATCATTGCCGCTCCCACAGAAGGCTTGGACGCTGCCCTCTGCAAGACAGTAAAGATAGTCATTCCCATCGCCGCTTTCGATCCACAAAGAAATGACACTCTCGGGTAGGTTGTCAATTTGGATTTGATCGATTCCGCCCTCAGAATAAATTTCTATCGAATCTACATCCTCAATGTCAAAATCTCTTGATCGTGTCTTCGCAGGATTCTCTGTGTAGACGTCTCCCATGTCTCGCCACTGGAGAATTTCGACTTCGATCTCGTCATCATCCAGCCATACATAAATGAAATCCACTGTCCAATCGCCTTCGATCGTCAGCACGCCATCGTCAAGATCGATGTCGTTATCGATGCTTTGGGCATGTGTGGCAGCTGCCGTAAACAGGGCAGCGATCAGAAAAAGTGCAGTGCTGAATATTTGAGTCGTTTTCATCGTTCGTCTCCGGTTCGTGTGTTGGTTTCCTCGTCTAAGGAAACAGCGGGAGACGTAGAAGATTGTTACACCGTTTTTGCAAATTCTTTCTGAATCGATAAAACACGGCAATTTGCGACTGATATCGGGGCAATGAATAAGGGGGCAGGCTACTTAATTGATTCGCGGTCGACTCACTCGCTTGCGCATCGTGCTTGTATTGCGGATTCGAAGAAAAAGGTGCCAAAGAAGAATAAGGTCCAAGAGCCTTCGATTACGGTCATGTCGCCGCAGTCATTTTCTGACAGGATTTACATGATGAAACATGATCCATTCGCAGTTGCACGGATTGGCGTCTATTCGCGTTCATGCGGCTAACTTTCCAGGCTCAACCCTTTCGAAAAGACGTGCGCTGAACTTTCGTGGTTTTGGTGTCTTTCGTGGTCAAATCTTGACACACTTTGTTTGCGGTGTGGGTAACCCTTCACGGGCTGTGCTGACAGGATTAAAAGGTGGGCTCGCGCGTTGGCGACCGCACAACGTCCTGTCAAAAAGGGCTGCCGTATCGAGCAACACGAGAGATTGAAAATACGAGCCCGAAGCGTTGCCGACCTTTGGTCGCCTGCGAGTGGTTTGACTGCGCAAAACGCATGCTCGAACTCGGCCCATTCTTTGACGCAAGAACAGCTCTGGATTCACTGTTGGCCAAGTTGCCGAAAATGGAACGCGAAAACGACCTGAAGCCAGACTTGATGGCGCGGACGAACCACTCGCTGGCGCTTCGGGCTTGTATTTCGTGGTTGCTAACCACTCGCAGGCGACCAAAGGTCGGCAACGCTTCGGGCTTGTATTGGCCGAGTCCGCCAATGATGGAAGAAAGAGAGGATTGGATACAGCAGAAATCGAGGCTTGTCCGCCAGCGTTGGTGCAACTTAAAGGCTACGATGCGGGCATGGACAAACCCGTTTTCAACTGGTGAACCGCTCGCCTATTTCCTGTCGTGGACGACTTACGGAACGTGGCTTCCCGGCGATGAGAGAGGATGGAATCGCAAAGGTGAACATGAGTCACTTCCGTCGAATATGGCAAGGGAGGAGTCAGCCATCGGGGACTTAAATGAACCTCCATTCTTACTCACTCCCACCGATCGAAGTCTTGTTGAAACGACGATTCGGAAGCATTGCGAGATACGCGGTTGGAAGTTGCATGCTGTTAATGTTAGGTCAAATCACGCGCATGTCGTGGTAATTGATCCCCAAACCAGACCGGAAACGACGGTGGCTCAGTTTAAGTCATGGTGTACGAGAAAACTAAAGCCGAATCATCCGGATCGTAAGCGATTTTGGACCGAAGGTGCGAGCACACGATGGATCAATGAGGATGCTGGATTAGCGAGTGCGATCGAATACACGTTGGAGGCTCAGGGTCGGAATGGTGTGGAGTGACCTTGGTGAGTGAGAGCTGAAATGCCAGCCCGAAGTATAAGTTCATCCCGGAACACATTCCTTGGAAACTCGAACCGGGAACGGTAGCGTAGAACGTTTCGTTGTCCCGTTTCTTTGCTGAACGTGCAAAACGCCACAACTGCAATTAGAATTTCGAACAGCGAAATAAATCCTCATTACCAGCTCAAAGCATGAAACTCAACAAACAGCATGGAGCCGCGCTCCGAAACGACTGGTTCGAATTGATCTTTTTTGAAAATCTGAAAGTGCGAAGTTCATTCTCAAAGTCCGCGCGGCTGGCATTGGGGTTTTGCCTCGCGATTCATTTCCTTTTTGCCTGCGATTTACAGGGGCAAGAATTCAAAACGTGGACCGATCGGACCGGAAAATTTAGTGTCGAAGCCAAATTCCTCGCTGCAGAAAACGGCAAAGTTGTTTTGCTGGATCGCACCGGTAAAAGAATCACGGTTGCAATCGATCGGCTCAGCGCCACTGATCGCACAGAGATCGAAAAACTGCAAGGCGATCCCTTTGAACTTCAAGACTCACCAAGCGTTGAAGCGGTTCGTTCTGTGACATGTGTCATCTGGTCTGAATTTGAAGGAAAGTCTCACGCGTCTGCTGGCATGGTTTTCTTCAAGGACGAAGAGTTTGCCTTTGCTTCGTTTGAGGCTGAGCGTGGCAGGCGATATTCAGGAAGCTGCAAAGTCGTATTGATCGATGAGTCGGGAAACGAGAAACGGGTCGATGGCGAAATGTGGGAGGCCGAAGGACCGACTCAGAGTGTGACCGTCAAATTCGACTCCCGTCATGTGACCAACACATTGTTGGATCTGCCAATTGCCGAATGTGAACAAGGCATGAACGTTCAGATCGTTGGGACGGAAATCGCTCGAGGTCAAAACTCGGATTCGGTCGCGCCGATGACTTTCGAGGGCAAAATCACGAAGATCTTTCGAGGCAGAGACAATTCAATTGAACGCGTGCAAATGGATTCGAAAGATTTCAAGATTGACCGTCTCGCATTGGTCATCAATGCCAACGGTGCCTTTGTCGGAATTCCCGGAAATCTTCCACGCGGTTCGACCACCAGAGAGTTATTTCCCGCGAGTATGATTCCTTCTTTGATTCCACCGCATGTGAGTTCACCCAAAGCACGACTCCTCAAGCAGGATGATGCGTTTGAGACATTCGAAATCGAAGGCTTGTGGTACGACTCGTGGCAAGCCGAAGCAAAAGAACTTTTGGTCTATCGCTATGACCACACCGAACGTGAAGTGTCAGAGTCATTGTTGCAGGGTCAATCTGGTCTTCGGCTGGAAACCAAAAAGGGAAAGTATCCGGCTTCATTTGTGGGCAAAATCAAGATCCCAACGAATGGTTCCAACGTAAAACGACTGGTGATTCGCTCGAAAAGAACCATCGGCGGCAAGGAGTTTTTCTCAAAACCAGTCACAATCAAAATGCCTCGGAAGCTTGCCGGGACCGACGCAAAAAACACGGGCAGAAAACCGGTTCGACCAAAAAATCGGGGGCGCTCAACGCGAATTCCGGTCATCAAGAAATCGTCACTTGTTCCTTTGACCGATACCGAGCGCACTGAACTGGAAGCCAACAAGGCCTGGGTTAAAACAGAAGCACCCAAACCCGCCGCAGAAAAGAAGTCGGCCATTGCCAAAGATACCGATCTGGGTGGGCTTGCTGCGAAGGAGATCAACGCTGCCATAAGTTGCGATCCCATTTGGTCAAAGGGTGGAACTGAGCTTTACTACTCAGACACCAGCGGAAAATTGATTCGCACCGAATATCCTTCTTTCGAGCAGACTCATGTTTTGCCGACGGGAACCAAGCCGGTGTCTATCGCGCTGGCCAACAATTGCGCGCTGACGCTTTCAGAAAAAGGCCAGGTTCTGATCGTTGATTCATCGGATCTGAAAGTGAAGCATCGTCTTGTCGCCAAAGGCGCCACTCAACTCGCGGCCGCGCCAACGAGCCGCTACGCCTATGCTGGAGGCGACAACGGGATTCAGGTGATCGACACGATGGCTGGACGCGTGGTAAGCATGTTGGAGTTTCCCGTTCTGGATGTCGCTGCGACTTCGGACGGCAAGTACCTGCTGACTTCATCGAAGCCTGGTCAGATCGGTCGGTTCGCCATTGAAGATGAACATTTGACGTTTGAAGAAACCAGCCAGCCACATGGAGGCAACCGTCCACTCTGTTTGTGTGCGGACGACAAGCACGTCGCGCTGCCGGGCGGATCGGCCAGTCGCGGCACCTTGCTGTTTTCGATTGACAACCTTCAGACGCCCAAACTGAAGCTCGAAGAAGGCGTTCGCGGACGCACGTTGGATATTGACCCTGCTTCCAAACGGATCTTACTTTGCACCAACGACTTTTCACTCATCGTGCTGGACTCAAAAGGAGTCAGGAATGCGAAATTCAAGGCGTCGGATTACAAATATCAAGTCAAAAGCTACGTGGCTCATCCGAGTGATGGAAGTTTGTTGATCCTTGGTGGCGACGTGTTCAACCAGTCGCAGGCTCAGCTGCTTGGCGTGCGTCTCGCTGGCAAGCCCGAGGATTGGAAAGTCGGCGACTCAAACGGCCTGCCCACGATTTCTTTTAGTACGCTTGACCCCGTCGATGTGGATGAGCCAATGATGGGCGACGAAGTTGGTATCGACGGCCCGGCCAAAGCCTTCGAGCTCAAACTGGATCGCTCCAAATTTGGAGAAGCACTGCCGATTTTCTCACCCAAGGGAGATCGTCTCTATTTGCTGGACCGGGATGGAGTCCTGTCGATGTATTCTGTGCCCGAATTTCGCAAGCTCAAAACGCTCAACACAGGACAGGGGTACGGTCGTGCCTTTACCATGACCCGAAGTGGCTTGCTCGTGGGCTGTCGTGCCAACGACTGCGTCTATCTGGTTGACAACGAGTCTTTGAAAATCAAGAAGCGGTTTTTTACTTCTTGCAATCTCGTTCTCGCGGGTTCACCAAAGTCAAAATACGCGATTGGGACGGGAACGACACCAAACCGGAAGAAAGAGATTTGCGTTTTTGATGTGAACAGGGGAAAGGTCATTTTTTCGGAGACTCAACGCGAATTCCTCGAAAGACAAAAGGAGAAGTTTCCGGAGAACGAGAACTTTCCGTTATCCGAAGTCATGACGATGTCGCCTGACGGCAAACATCTCTTCGTTTCTGCCGGGAGTCTCGCCCGCTATCGGGTGACACGGGATGGCCTGATGTTCGAAGAAGTCAGTCAGGCGTTCTGCGAATTCAGTCAGCCAGTCTTCGGCGGCAAATTGGTAGCCACTCCTGGGGGAAACCGTTGTCCGTTTAACAGTGACTGGCCAATCATTAACGAATCACACTACGTTTTCGCGATGGACAATCTTCAAAAGCCAAAGTTTGTAGTCGACAGCGGTGAAGAGGCCAGCACAATGACCTTTCACCCGAAAAGGCCACTGATCTACGCGCAGAACGACCAGCACCCTTTGATAATTTTCCGAACGGACGGGACGCGAGTGGATTCATGCACGTTTCACAATGAGCGCAAGTCTGACATCTTTCGTTTCTTCGTGTCGCCAAGCGGCAAAGGCATTCTTGCGCTATCGCATGACTGGACTTACTGGTTTGAATTGAAGTAAGGATTCGGCGCGGCTACTGTCGGATGGTCGCTGCCCGAGCAACGTCAACTCAATCGAATGGGAATGAGTCCGTGAGGTGTTGACCAGTGGAAGGTGGATCGCTCTGCCTTCGCCCAGTGAACTGACGCGGAAATTGCGTTCACTCGATTGGACGAGAGAATGGGTGCCAATCGCTGGGCGTCGATGGTTCAAATGCTTCGCCGTGAAAGGACGCTACCAACCAGTTCGATATGCTGGTCGCAACAGAGCATTCGCTTCTGCGACTTCGGTTCCATCACCGGAGAAACGGCACTCGTCAGCGTTCCAATTGAACTCGCGGTTTGGCCAACGATTGACAACCGTTCCCATCAGCACTGCTTCGGTCAACGGTCCGGCGTATTGAAAATGAGCCGTCGCTTTCTCTTTCTCGCCCAATGCCGCATCGATCCAGTCGTGAAAATGGTTTGCAGCAGCTACCGATTCAGGTAATTTCTCTACAACATTGCCCTCGCTATCGAACACAATCGGAGCAGCGATGTGCGGCAAAATCAGGCTGCCCTTGTCGCCGATGAAAACTGATCCCTGATGAGGCAACTCGACTCCATCCGGCAAGTGTTCCAGCTTCGTTGGCCGCATCGATCCGTTGTACCAGGAAAGCTTCAATGCGTCGGTCGTGTAGTCCGTACCTTTGAACTCGTACTCGACATGACTGATCAGAGCGAAGTTTTTCTCAAACGGTTTGGGGCCCAGCGATTTTACTTTTGTCGGACGCTTCAATTTCAGTGCCGTGAAAACCGGGTCAACAATGTGGCAACCCATATCGCCCTGCGTACCCGTCCCGAACGCCAGCCACTTTCGCCAATTGTTGCGATGGTAGTAGCCCTCGACGTAAGCCAGTTTTTCCGAGACGCCACAGTACAAATCCCAATCAAGATGCTCGGGCGCGTCCGAAGGATCGGTTCCTGTTACTTCACCGCCCCAGCCCTTGCCGGACCAGCTATGTACTTCGTTGACGGTGCCGATCAATCCAGATTGAATCCATTTCACAGCGGTGCGATAAGCGGGGTGCGAGTGAATCTGGATTCCCATCTGCGTCACCAGCTCCGGGTGAGCCTCAGCGGTGTCGGCCAACAAACGGCATTCGCCAATGTCCTGGGCCAGTGGCTTCTGCAGGTACACATGCTTGCCAGCTTCAATCGCCATTTTCGTAATCGGAGAATGCATATGATCCGGAGTCGCGACCAAAACCGCATCGAAATCGTCGGATTTTTCATCGAACATCGTGCGATAGTCCTGAAAGCACGCGACGTTTTCATTGAATTTCTTGCCGTTGGCAAAGAAGGTTTTGTCGACGTCGCAAACTGCGTTCAGCTCAAAGCCTTTGTGCGAACTCATCGCATTCAGGTCAGCCATCCCGCGTCCACCGATTCCAACGGCGGCCAATCGCAGTGTGTCCCGATTGCGAACAGAGCCGCCCACATGGAAGCCGGGTAGCATCGCTGCGACGGGCATGGCGGCCAAAGCAGACTTCAGCAAGTGACGACGATTCATTTTTTGGCTCATGGATGTACCCTGTTTAGTTTTCTCGATTCGACATTCAAATTGTAAAGCGAATAGAATTGATTCTTGAAATTGGCTTGGCTAGCGGAAGCAGCTTTCTCGGACAGTATTGCTCGAATCAAATCATTTCAATTAACAAAATCGCATTTGACCTCAACATCAGGTCGCAGCTCATTGAACGACTCGATGGATTCCGCGGGCACGGTCTGCTCCAGATGAAGCTTCTTCAGATTTGGGAGTGAAGCAAACGATTCGAACGTTCCATCCGGAAGGCTTGTGGTTTCAACAAAGATGGATTCAAGACGATTCAGTTTCTTCAGTGTTGCCAGAAACTCTTTCATGTTTTCACATGAGTACATTCCAAGTTCGCCGAGGTTTTCAAACTCTACGATGCGTTGAAAGGCAGGATCTGCGAGGTCCGCACTAACTAATACCAGCGAAGATGCCAGTCTTCCGCGTTCGTTGTCCGCAAGCATCGACAATAGCTCGCCGTCATACACCGATGTTTGACCAAGAGGATCCACGTCGGCGACAATCTTCTCGCGAAAACGCTGCCTTCTGATTTCACCGTTAGCAGACAAGCTCGCTAACGTCGCATAAATCAAAAGTACAACGCTGAGCACGCCAGCACAGACAACAAATAAAATTTGTTTCATGCACCAGCCAACTACTGATGATCGTGCAGCGGATAGACCTTGTCTTCATGCCGATCGTAGGCAACCTTGCCGGCGACGATGGCCTGTTCGACGTAGGTGCGGTAGTCCAGCGGCGAACCGTTGAGGATCAGAATGTCCGCGTCTTTGCCTTTTTCCAACGAACCAATGCGATCATCGAGCCCCAGCATGCGAGCCGGAGTAATCGTCATCGCCTTCAGCGCCGTACTTTCATCAGCACCGCCACGAACAGCGAATGCGGCTTCCAGCGGAAGGCTGGTCAGATCGCGTCCGCCCAAACCGCCCATGCTGATCGAGCTGCTGAGAGTGGCAACGGCGAAAGGAATTCCCTTCTCCTGAAAAATACCAGGCGATTCGACAAAGCTACCAGTTTCGTCTTCACGACCTTTGCGAGCACGACGACGAGAACGCGGCGTGTAGATGACTCCAACGCCAGCGGCTCCAAGCTTGTCAGCCAAAACCCAAGCTTCGATTCCGCCTTGAATCACGAGGTCGTAACCTTGCTCCATTGAAAGGTCGACCATATCGTTGATCTCGTCGACAGTGTTGGCTCGAACCAACATCGCGACTTCGCCTTTAAGTAGCTTGATCAGATTCGGATCCGGTTTAAGTTTTTTCTTGGCTGGCTTTTTTGAGTCTGTTTTCTTCGCTGACCCGGATTTGGAGTCGGCAGAAGACTGTTTTTTGGCGTCGGTAGACTTCGCAGCCGAGGCCGACTTCGATTTGGAATCAGTGGCCTTCTTTTCAGAGCCCGCTTTCTTTTCTGCTTCGATGGCTTCGCGAGCAAGTTGCAGATTCTTGCGGAAATTATGCTTGGCCAAAGCCCCGTTGAGTGCTCCAGGCGAGACGCTGTAAAAAACATCTTCGCTCATCAACATCGAATCGAGATCGCTGAAGCTCAGTTTCAACGCCGCCATTTTTCGTGGCTTGGGCGCCGCCGGTGGCTGTGACGTGATCGGTTCAGTTGGCAAAATGGGGAGGCCACAGCAGGGACACAGCGAAGTATTCAGGTCGCCAAAGTCCATCATGGCTTCGGTGACGTATTCTTCGATCGGTTCCTCCAGGCCAGGATACATCTCGACAGGAGCGCCTTCGGCTCGACGGCCGCGACGTCCTCCGCCGGAGGAAAGTTCAATGCAGCCGGATGTAATTCCAACGCCCAGTGCGTATTTCAGATTGCGATCAAACGGGTTGAGTCCGTCGACAAGTTTCTCTTTTCCAGAAGGTGTTTGCCCAACGCCAACACGGCTCATGCTGATCGCGACGAAACCGGGAGTGACCGTCTTGCCGGCGGCATCGATGACTTTGGCGTCTTCCGGAACTTTGACTGATTGGCCGATTTCCTTGATCTTTCCGTCTTCGACCAGGATCGTGCCTTTGCGAACGACAGGACCGGTCACGGTGTGGATATCGCCGCCGACGATCGCGACGACTTCGGGCTTTTCCTTTTGGTCTTTTTCGTCCGACTTTTCTTCGGCCTGAAGCGGCAGGCAAACAAGAGTCAGCAGGGCCAACGTGAGGGCCAAACGAAACAGCGGTAGCATAGGCCTCTGCCCTTTGAACTGCACGCCCGCAGGCAGGAAGCCTACGCCGCCAAAGCTGCGTTTCGGGCTGGTATTTGAATTATTGGCACTAGTTTTCATGGATCTTGTCTCCATTCAAAAAGACTTGCTGTAGACGGCTGCCTGTTTTCAGCGGATCGCCGTCAAAGACAAGGAAGTTGGCGTGTTTCTTTTTTTCCAGTGAACCGTGAGTCTTCTCAAGTCCCAACAGTTCTGCAGGTTTCATTGTAATGCTCTTGAGCGCGACGTCCCGATCAAGGCCGGTTTTTACCAACATCGCCACAGGAAACATGGGATCGTCCTGGCTGGCGGACAGTTGAGATTTGCTCAACGACATCGAGATGCAGAACGGAATTTCTTCTTCTGCCAGCATCTGAGAAACGTTCATCAGGTCTGCCGAAAAAGGGACGCGATCAATGCCAGGTTGCAAAACGACGGTCACGTTCTTGTTGTCCTTGATTTGCTTCAGTGACTGATAAAGGTTGGGGCCGGTGGCAACGAGAACCAGTTTCAGTTTCTCCTGCTTCTTAACGAATTGAAGCACATAAGCGACGGCGGCTTCGTTATTCACGTTGACGAACAGCGGTGATTCGCCTTTTTGAACAGCCTCCCAAAGCTTCTTGACCTCTTCCGCGGGAGTCAGCTTTTTTTCTTTGTCATCAGTGGCCGTTGAATCTTTCTTTGTCGGTTTCTTCTTCGACGGTTCGAGCGGTTTTCGAATCACATCCAACGCCGACGTTGAATTGGTGACCTTCGCGAACATCAACCCCTTCGGTTCGAACAGCATGTCAGCGTTGGCTTCCTCGGTCAGGTTTGCGAATGCGGACAGGCCGCGGCCGTCAGTGACCAGGTTCGCGGTTGTGATTCCAGTGCGTTTTGCGGCATTGAAATTCAGATTGTAGGGGTCGAAGTACTCTCCCACTCGAATGAAAGCACCCGCAGAGAATGGCCCGCCGCCAGCGACGTTGATTGTGCGACCGCGAAAGACCACAGTGCGTGTGGTGTTGGCGGAAGTGCTTTTGTAAACGTGATAGGGATCAACGATTCCGGGCATGATCGTTTTGCCCGACATGCTGACCAGCCTGGCATCGTCCGGGATTTCAACATCGGTACCGACATCTGTGATCTTGCCACCCGATACGACGATCGTTGCGTTCTCAAGACGTCCGGATTCGCCCAGCGTTTCGATCGTGGCACCGGTGTAAGCGACGCTTTGAGCATGAGCTGTAACACTGGTGACAGCCATGACTGCGAAGGCGGTCAACGCACATGCCGAAGCGGAAAAAATGTTGTTGATTGATTTCATATTTGAACCAAAAAGTTGTTCGGTGGCACAGGCTTTGAGCCCGTGTTCTGCATGTTCACAGGCTCCAGGCCTACGCCACCTTTTCTGCTTAAACGATCGCGGCCAGGAGCCACAATCACGTTAAAACCGTCGTCGATCTTTCGAAGTGTCGTAAACGCTTTTCCCGTCGATGAAAACCTGCTTCACATAGTTGCGAGGATCAAGAATCGAACCGGTGCTGATCACGATGTCAGCGTCTTTGCCGGGCTCGAGCGAACCGACTCGATCGTCGATCATCAGAGCCTTCGCTGCCTCGATGGTGACTCCACGAATGGCTCGTTCTTCGCTCCAGCCAAACCGAACTGCCATCGTCGCCTGGAAGAAAAGCTCTTCTTGCGGAATGACCGGTGCGTCGGTGTTCACGCCAAGCACTTTCACGCCACGTTTTTCGTATTCGTTCACAACGCCAACGATTTGACCACGGTCGCGATCAAGCTGAAACGAACGCGGGCCAGCCATCACAGGGATGTCACGTTTGGCCAGTTCGTCACCGATCTTGTAAGCATCAAACGTGCCGTGGTCGATGACGACTTTCAGATTCATTTCGTCATGCAACATGCGAATGGTCGATTGAATCACCTGGTACTGCTGCGTGTGAACGACCACCGGAATCTCGCGATGGAACAACGGTTTGAAGTTCTCCAAACGCAAATTGAATTCTGGCTCTTTGGCTTTGCCTTTAAGGAACGCGTCGTACTGACGAACGTAATATTTTCCTTCCAGCAGTTGTTGGCGAATAACGTAGTTCATACCCATTCGGCCAGACCCCGTTTCGCCGCCACGTCGCTCCGGGTTACCGGCTTGAGCGATCTTTAAAACGCCAGGAGCACGAATGATGACGTCTTCCGGTTTTCCGGGGCCGCTTTTCATCAGCACGCCGAAGCCGCCCATGTTGGTTCCGCTGCCAGGGATGTAGCAGATCGTGGTGACGCCACCCGCAATCGCGACCTTTAGCTGATCGTTGTGAGGAATGATTTGGTCCCAGTTTCGTAGCTCGGGGTTCGTCTGGTAAACCATTTCATTAAGGTCACCCGAACCGCCGACGTGGCTGTGAGCTTCCACCAAACCAGGCATCGCGAACTGGTCGGAGTGATCGACGACTTCGTAGCCTTCGGGGACTTCGATTTCTTTCCGCGGGCCAACGGCTTCGATTTTGCCGTCCTTGATCAGGATCGTGCCATCAGCGATCGGATCGCCCGCACACGTGAAGATTTTTCCAACGTGAACCGCGACGCCGGTTGATTCGGTGTCAGCATCTTTGCCGTCCGAATCATCAGCCACCGCCAGCGACACCGTGGCCAAGCACAGCAATGAAGCAGTCAGAATTTTCTTGAGGTAGTTTGGAATCACTTTTCTTCCTTAGCCGAAAGGCGGTTGGGACTCACCTGAGATCGCTCCGCAATTTTGTTTCTTTGTTTCGCTAACTGTTGGTAACTACTCGCTGTCAGTCGCTTCGCGTTCGTATACCCAAACGCCATCGATCATCACGGCGAGGATTTGGGTCGAAAACTCAAATGGCGGTCCGCTGAGAACCACCAGGTCCGCGTCGTTGCCAGCAGCGATCGAGCCGAAAGTCATCTTGTCCGAAAGCATTTTCGCTGGCGCGGAAGTCAAACCGTTGAGTGCATCGTTGGTCGACAGTCCGCGACTGACGGAATACTGAATTGCTCCCGGGAGTTGTCCCGAGCCCGTTGTGCCCGAAGACTGAAAGGCGAAAGACAATCGCTCGTTGGCCAAAAGCTGTGGCAAGTTGGTGGCTTCGAGTTGTTTCGGAACCGCGATGGAAAGCTTGGGGCCGGCGATGACGGAAACGTCGTAGTCAGCCAGTGCGTCAGGCTCGCGAGCCAGTGCGTCGGCGCCGACGATGACCGTGCGGACACCGTATTTTTCGGTGAACAGTTTCGCGGCCTCTTTGATCGTGAACAGTTCACGTGTTTCGACCAGAGCCGGAATCTCTTTCGCGAACAGAGCCTTGTAAGGTTCCAACGCGTCGTTCTTCTTTGGCTTTTTCGGCTCCTTCAGAGCAGGCTTTTTCTCTTCCTTCTTCTCAGCAGCCTTTTCGTCTTTCTTGTCCGCATCTTTGGCGTCAGACTTCTTTTCAGTTTCCTTTTTGTCTTTGTCCGCCGGTTTCTCTTTATCCTTGTCGCCTTCGGAAGGTTTATCTTTCTTTTCCGGCTTGTCCTTTTTCTCTTCCTCTTCGTCCTTGTCGTCTTCTTCCGGTTCAGGCTTTTTGCTTTTGTCGACCGTTCGCTTGGCGGTCACTTTGACTTCGCCCATGCGGCCCAACTCCATCGTGCCTTCGAATGCTCCGTCGGCATCGAGTTCGCTGCTGATTTCAACTTCCTGGCCACGCCGTTCCATGGTCATGGAAAGTTTTCTGGAGTCCCGATCATAGGAGCCGTTCGAGAGTTCCACTTCCTGACGCATCATCGCGATCGTGCCGGTGACGGTTCCGTCTTCAGCGAGTTCCAGCTCGAGCGAAAAGACACGGAACTCAGGCGGAATCCGTTCGACGTCGATCTCGCCTTCCCACGTTCCGGTGATCGGATCGGGCAGAGGCTTCTTCTTTTTCTTTTCGTCTTCCTTGTCTTTATCCTTGTCAGTCTCTTTTTTCTCTTCCGGTTTGGGTTTGTCCTTCTCAGAATCCTTTTTGTCGGCATCCTTTTTCGAATCCGCTTCCTTGGAATCCGATTTCTTCTCGTCCTTCTTGGCTTCTGGTTTCGGTTTCGGCTTGGCGGCTTCGGCTTTTAGTTTCTCTTTGTACTCAGCCAAATCCTTCTCGTACTTTTTCCAAGAGTCGACATACTTTTTGCCCGCCGCAAGTTGTTTTTCAGCCGACGCAATAGCCGCCGTCGTCGTGCCAGAGAGAACGAACTTGATCGCAACCGGATCGCCGATCACGCGAGCGTCGTTGCCAAGCTTGAACGCAACGACCGGAGTCGCATTGCCACCGCCGCCGGAAAGCAGAGCGGTTGTGATTCCGTTTTGCCGAGCGTATTCGATCGCAGGATCGTCGCCGTAGAGTTGTTCGCCAAGCTTGGTCGCCAGAGTCGTGCTGCCGGAAAGCGGACCGCCGAGCCCGAGTCCCGTTCCCATGTCGACGAACCCTGGAACGATCACGGCGTCTTTGAATTGGCGGATGTTGGCTTCTGCAGGCGCCGAAACGCTATTGCCAACGCCGCGAACGGTGTGACCTTTGACGACGACCTGTCCGTTGTCCAGATATTTGCCGTCCCCGATGTAAACTCGTCCCGCAGAAACAACGGTTGTGGCCGGCGACATGCTGCGTTCGAAAAGCGCTTCACCGCCGACGTAGGTTGATCGGACTCGAGAATGCATCGCGAAAGGTTTGCCGGAAAGCACGACGAAGTCCGCGTGTTTTCCTTCGGCCAGCGAACCAACCTGATCGTCGACTCCCATCATGGCCGCCGAAGAGTGCGTCAACGCCGACAGCAATTCCGAATGGCTCAAACCATCACGCATAAACTGGCCAGCGACGAACATGGATGACGTCAGCGATGTCGACTGTCGTGGTGCGATTGAAACCGGAATTCCCGCGTCGAGCAACTCACGTGCGAAAGTCCATGGCTCCTTTTTCGATTCAATTTGCTCAAGCGTTGGATTCGAAATCGATCCGGGAACGTTCGCTGTCAGGACGACACCGGCAACCGAGTCTTTCCAATCGGCGAACACGCCTTCGAAAGCTTCCAGGCCTTCGCAATCGGTCAGGATGACTTTGACGCCAAACTCTTTGGCTAACGAAACCGCGCCGCGAATTTCTGGCGCCGTTGAGGCCGCGATACGAACAGGTTTCTTTGACTCAATGATTTCAGCAACGGCTTCGATGATTTCGTCGCCGTTTTCTCCAGCGGCAGCCGCTTTGAAGATCTGACGCAGAGCCGCCATCGAGGCCGAAAGCGTGGCGACTTGAGGACGAGTCGCCATAAGCGGTCGATCTTCGGAAACCGGACCGACGGCGGGTTCGTAAATTCGAGGAGGCTGCCGGGACGCCGAAGTCAAAACGATCTGCAGGCTTTCTTTTTCCTGCAAGATTCGATCGTTAATGTCATCGCCGGCAAGTTTGACGACTCCTCCAACACCAGGCATCAGACGAACGCGTGCCGGAGAGACTTGTACCGTCGTAATGCCGCTCTCGATCAGCGTGTCGCGATCGGCAAAGAAGTCGAATCCATCGAGTGCACGAACTTGCGGCGTGATGGTTCGCTCTTCGGTTTGGTTTCCACCAAGGCTGGTTTGCGGAAGGACCAGGCCGGGAATCAGGATCTGTGATCCAAAATCGTGTTGCTTCGCAACGCCGGGAATCGAGACTTCATCGCGTGGGCCGATCGCAGTGATGATTCCATCAACGACAACCATGGCTCCGTTCTCAATCGGCTCACCATCGCCAGGCCAGATCTGGTCAGCAAAGTAGACATCCGTCTTTGATTGCTGTGCGACGACGTTCGAAAAGGTCGAACCGATCGCGATGGCAAACAAGAGGCCGAAGACCAAACTGTTTGGAACAAGTTTCATGATGTCAAAGTTTCCCAATCTCAGGTGTTCGTAGTTGCGGCTTCCAGCCGCAATCGTGTGCTGTTTCGCGAAATGATTGCGGCTGGAAGCCACAACCACGTTCACTTACTCCGTTTCGCCATTGAGCAACAGTTTCAGCTGTTCGTCTTTTTCTTTTTCGTACACGATCTCTCCGTTGACGACGGTCATGTCGACCCATGTGTCAACGCTCAGCGGTTCACCGGAAAGCACGATGATGTCGGCGTCTTTGCCTTTTTCGATCGAGCCAACGAACTCGTCAACGCCGAGGAATTCTGCCGGCAGAGTTGTGAGTGCTGCCAGGGCTTCTTCGACGGGCATACCGTATTTAACGGCTGTTGCCGCCTGATACCAGAAGTAAGTGCTTCCAAGCGTTGTGCCGCCGCCACGTCCGACCTGAAAGACGAACTTGACTTCGTTGTCGCGGAACACTTTCGGAAGGATGACTTTTGTTTCCTCTTTCGTGCGAGGGTCTTCTTCGAAGAACACAAGCTGCGAATCGAGCACGACAGGCAAGTCCGCGGCGGCGACCTGCTTGGCGGCCTTGTAGCATTCGCGACCGAGGATCAGTGAAGCTTTGAAGTTGTACTCCTTGATCAATCGCATCGCTTGGCCGACATCCATCGCCTTGTCGCAATAGATCATCACAGGAAGCTCGCCCGAAAGGATGGCGAACATCGCCTTGTCGAGTTCCGATTCGACTTCTTCGGGCTTCTTGTCGTCGTCCTTCTTCTCGGCCTTTTTGTCTTCAGATTTCTTCTCGTCCTTGTCTTCTTCTTTCTTCTTCTCCTCCTTGTCGCCTTCTTTTTTGTCTTCCTTCTTGTCAGCTTCCTTTTTCTTGACGCGTTTCTTTTTGTCGCCGGGCTTCTTCTTCGCGTCCTTGTCTTTGCCTTCCTTCTTTTCCTCTTCCTTGGCCTTGTTCTTTTTGTCCAGCTTCCGTTTGGCCTGATCGAGTGCTTTGCGAAGCTTGGCAAGGTGACCCATGCGACTGCCGCTGACCGGACGCAACGAAATCTTTACGCCAGCGTCGGACTTGAGCACCATGTCATCGATGAATTCGCCACCGGTTTTGATCACGGCAGCCTGACCGCCGATCAATGTCGAGTTCCCGGGAACCACTCGGACGGTCGTCACACCGTTTCGGCGTGCAGAACGAAAGTATGAGTTCATGGGGTCGATCGAATCAATCACCGAAACGTAGGGCACAACCGGGTTCGTTTCGTTAGCCTGACTCATGCCTGAAGAAGTATGAGCTTCGACGAAACCCGGCATGATGACTTTGTCACTGGCGTCGATGACGCGAGCTTCGACAGGAACTTTGATGTCGGTTCCGACGTCGGAGATTTTGCCATCACGGAAAACGATCGTGCCGTTTTCGATGGTCTCGCCAGCCATCGTGATGATTTTGGCACCTTTAAACGCAAGAGGTTTCTGCGCTTGCACGTTCGATATCGTTGCCAATGTCGCCACGGCAACGGCGGCCAGAAAGTATGTCTTTTTGAGCACGTTTAGTTTTCCTTTTCAGTGGTCGTCTTACCGTTGACCATGACCCAACGAATCGAAGTTGTTAATTCAAGTGGTTCGCCCGAGAGAGCAATCAAGTCCGCGTCGTAGCCGGCAGCAATTTTGCCGACTCGATCCGAAACCCCAATGATCTGGGCTGGCGTTGATGTGATCGAAGCCAGAGCAACGTCCGCATCGAGCCCGAATCGACGGGCGAAGCGAGCTTTCTCAAGCAAGTTGTCCCCGGCGATCGCAAACGTAAGGCCGGCTTCCGCCAGAATGCCCGGATTGTTCCAGCAAAGTTCTGAACGTTCGGCGCCCTGCGTTGTGCCAGGATTGTCGTACTTCAGAACCAGCGGATAGTCTCGCTCGACCAACTCTTCTTTGACCTTGTAAGCTTCCTCGCCACCGACAATGATCGGTTTGAATCCGAACTCATCGGCCAACGTTCCAACGGTTTCGATGTCGTACGACATGCGGCTGACCATCATCAAAGGGCGATCGGCGGCCACCGCCTGTTTCAGTTTTGCGTAAGCGTTTTCGTCTTTCGAACGTTCCGCTTTGCTGAATGTGTTTCGCAGGATCCAAACGACGCCCATCCGATTCGTTGGTTGGCGAACGTAGATCGTGTCGGGTCGGGAACGTGAACGATTTCGTGACGCCGGATCGTTGCACATCGCGGCCAGCATGGCTCCGTCTTCGACCAGAACCGAATCGCCGTGGTCCATGGTTTTGATGACAGCCGCTGTTCCACCCAAAACGTTTTGCGTGCCCGGAGATGCATTGACCGTTGTTGTTCCGGCTTGAAGTTGCCGGCGAAGCGAGTTTTTGTCCCAGTCGATCGAATGGATCGCCTGAAAGTCCAGGGTTACTTCGCTGGTAATTTCGTCCATGCCAGTGCTGCTGAGCGGAGTTTGCGAATACGCATCGACAAGGCCCGGCATCAAAACGCTGCCTTCGCCAAGGTCGACCGATTCGGCTTCGACGCCGCCGAGATCTACCGTTTCAGCGACCGCTTTGATTTTGCCGTCAATGACCAACACCTGGCCTGGCGAAAGCGGATCGCCGTCCATCGTGTAGACCTTGCTGGCCTTGTACAGCGTCGCAGAAGATTCACTGTTCTTCGAATCACTGTTGTCAGCAAACGTGGACGGCACGACAGCAGCCACGACGATCGCTATGCCAACGGAGCAAGCGAGAGCTGAATTAAAAATGGATCTCAATCGTTTCATTCGCTTACTTTTTAGAAACAGGTTTTCCATCGACAATCACGTTCAGTGGTTTCGCGGCAAGGTTGACCGGCGAGGCACTCCAGACGACGAAGTCCGCGTTGGCTCCGGGCTCAAGTCCAACGTTTTCCATCCCGACGAGCGCCGCACCGCCTTCGGTCAGGCCGCTGAGAACTTTCTCTGCAGGAACGCCTGCTGATACCAGCATCGAAGCGGTTGTGCGCACTTGCTGTGCTGAATCCGCGACGAACCCGATCGGCACGCCGGCATCAACCGCGGCTTTGGTTTGCAGCGGACGTCGGTTCAAGTCCGCGGTGCCAATGGGATAGACCAACAATCCCATATCGTTTTCTGCGAGCTGGTCCGCGAGGTCGCCAACCGAACCATTGGAGGCCAGCGTCGGAGCGGAAAGCTTATTCTTTTTCGCGAGTGCAATGACCGAGCGGATTTCGACTTCGTCGTTGGCCAGGAAAATCGGTTTGCGTTTTCCGTCGATGACTTCTTTCACGCAAGCCAGCTTTTCGTCGGCGACTGATTTTGCAATCGCGTCCGAAAGGTAGACTCGTGAATCGACCAAAGACCCACCAAACAGGTCGCTGATCATCCGGACTTGGCCGTTGAGCGAAGCAGGAAATCGTTCGGCATTGCGAGCCGAGTTGCCCAACACAAACTGGTTGGCGATCGTCGGTGATACAACATATTCGCCGACCCCGAGTCGCACGTGCCCCATCGCTCCGGATGAAGTATTCGAAGTTCCCGGCGCCAATCCGATGTGAACGAATCCGGCCGCCAGAGTTTCTTTGGCTTGTTTGGTTGTCGGATCAAAGGCGTCGACGGCGCGAAGATGGCTGGCGTCTGATTCCGTGGAATCGTTGATCGCAGCCGCCTGGCCCAGCGACGAATGAGCGATCACCAGCCCCGGTGTCACGATCGTATCGCCAAGGTCAAAGACTTGAGGTTCGTCGGCTGTACTTTCGCCTTCAACTGTGACAACGCCTTTTGCAACCAGCGTGATCTTTCCGTCGACTACGGTGATTGCTCCCGGGCCGAGCTTGCCATCGCGAAGCATGCGAGTGGTCGTCACGACATAGCTTTTGGGCAAAAGCGAAGGCAACGCGATCGCCTCACCAGTTTTTGCCGCAGCCGATTCCATTGCCGCAACGTCGCTTTCAAAAATGACTTTGCCGTGACTCAAAACCAGGCGAGCCGGTGTACTTGAATCCATTGGATCGCCAGCAAACACGGCGATATCAGCCTGTTTTCCTTTTTCCAGCGTGCCGACATGATCGGCAACGCCCAGCATTCGAGCCGCGTTTGCGGTCAGAGCCTTCAACACTTCATCTGAATCGATGCCGAGACTAACAGCATGAGCCGCGTTGATTCGCAGGGCCTGAGATCCGCGAGCCGAACCCGCGAAAGTCGACAAAGTCCACAGCTTTTCATCCGAATCCAATTCAGCAAACCAATCCAGGTCGCCGTCCTTGCGATATTCGGGTGCCGCACCGGGTTCAAAAAACGGCCCCACCACCATCGCGTGATTGCTATCCGCAAGTTCGTCGGCGCAACTGGTGACTTTCGTCAGTCCATCAAGCACAACACGGATCTCAAACTCCTTCGCCAGAGCGATCACCCGCTTGAGCGAATCGGAATGGTGAACTTCAACAAACAGCGGAATCTCGCGTTTCAGTACGCGTTTAAAGATCTCTTTGGTGACATCTTTCTTGTCGTCTGCGTCCTTGTCGTCTTTTTTCTCGTCGTCTTTCTTTTTGTCTTCGTCGGCATCCTTGTCGTCTTTATCTTCTTTGTCCTTGTCGTCCGAGTCCGCTTTCTTTTTGTCGGAGTCCTCTTTGGCGTCCTTCTTTTCTTTATCCTTGTCGCCGTCTTTCTTTTTTTCCTGAGCGCTCTTGAGCAGTTTCTCGAGGGCCTGAATCTGGGCGTAGCGATCTTTCGAAGACTTGCCGCGAGTCCCGATCGAAACCTGCACCGCGACATCGTCCTTCATCACGATGTCTTCCACCGAGCCGTGAGGACCGACTCGCAAAACGGCCCCCATCCCTCCGACCGCACTGACGGAGTTGGGTTGGACGTAAACCGAAGTGATGCCTTGCGCCGCAAGTTCTTGCCAGTCTTCATTCCACGGGTCGATCGCGTCGACGACTTTCAATTCGGCTTTGGCGTTACTTTCAGAGACCGCTTGAGGCGTCAGCCAAAGCTTGCCGCGGCTCTCGATCAGCCCGGGCGTGATGTGAAAACCAGTCAGGTCGTAAACCTTCGCATCGTCGGGGGATTCTACGTTTTCGCCAATCGCAGCGATCTTTCCATCGGTAACCACGATTGATCCAACGAAGGTTCCCGCGGGGCCAGAAGAGTGAATCGTCGCGTCTTTGAGGACGATCGAAGGGCCGGTCGAGTCCTGTTTTTTCTTGTCGTCGGTGTCGTCTCCGACAGCCGCAGTCGTCGCGAAAAGTGTCAGGGATAAGCCAAAGACGATGGTCGCAATTCGAAATCGACGAAGAAATTGCATTGCTGGACTTTATTCTCAGGAAGCGGGACGCGGGTGTACGGCTTGGCTTTCCATAGTGGCATGGCCATGTCGTCAATTCAAGCAGGAACTTTTGGAATGAAACAATCCATAAGCGAAAACGTTTCTTCGAATCCGTCAGGACCGTAAGCAAATGCGTTTTTATGTTCGCAGCCAATGCAATAAGTCGGCCCGCCAGCTCGATTGGGGGATTGCAGTTCGGTCGTAGCAGCTGGAATTGAATATCGGTTAAAATCGTTTTGACTGATTAAACTCACCCATCCCGAGTGTCGCCATGAAATCTGTTGCCTTCGCCGTTTCCATTTTCGCAGTTGTCTCTGTTTGCACGATGAACGTATCCGCCCAGGACGAATCGTTTTCCATCACTCTGGACCCGGTCAAGCACGGTTCGATTGAGCTCGATCCACCCGTGCCCGCCGATGGACAGTATCCTTCTGGGACCGCTGTCACCGTTCGAGCAACGCCGGCGGATGGCTTTGCTGTCGATTCGATTTATTACTCCGTTCCGGGCCGCTGGGGAGCGATGTATCACGAGTCACTGACGGCTGATTTCGAAATCACATTCGATCAGGACAAGCACGTTGGCGCATCGTTTATCGAAGCCGAAGAAGTCGCTCATGTTTCGGTCAAGCACAACATCGTTTACGCACAACCCGGCAAAAAGCCCTTGAAATACGACGTTTACTCGCCCCAAGGAGCATCCGATCTGCCAATCATCGTCATCATTCACGGCGGCGGTTGGGCAACGAACGACGAAGACGTGATGCGCGGTCTGGCTCGTGAGCTAACCAAAGGCGGCAAGTTCGTGGTTTGCAGTATCGACTATCGCTGGATTGGAAAGCTCGACGGCGACGAAGAACCGAACTCGATGGCCAACCTGATCGAAGACGTCTTTGGTGCGATCGCTCACATCATGGAACACGCCAAAGATTACGGTGGCGATGCAACGCGAATCGGAGTCACCGGCGATAGTGCGGGAGGCCATCTGTCCGCTTCGGCTTCGATCCTGATTGAGAAAATCGGAGACGGTGGCTTTGGCGAAACCGATGGCGTTTACCAATACCGTCCGACCTATATTCCCGAAGGCAAATCGGTGGATGAAGTCCGCGAAGAAATGCTGGGCTCGATCAAGGCCGCCGCGCCGAGCTACGGAGTCTTTGCTTCGGATCGCTTGAAAGATTTCATGCAGGATCTGCCCCAAGCAGCCGCCGAAGCAACGGCTCCGCAGAGCCACATCCCCGAATCGCGCGTCCGATCGGTGCCTCAGTATCTGACGCTTGGCGACAAGGATTCGCTAATCCGTGACGAGAAAGTCCAAGCGTTTGCTGATGCACTCGAATCCAAAGGTCAAGTCGTGGTCTACGACAAGGTTGCCGGCGCAGGTCATGCTTTCTTTGACTGGAAACCAAACGACACAACGAAAGCGACCTTCCGCAAATTCGGCGTTCCCTACGCGGCGAAAATGAAAGCGTTTTTCGAACAGCACCTGAAGTAGAGCTTCAGTTTTTCGCTTTCGAGTTCCGCTTCTGTTTCTTGAAGCTCGGATGACGCGGGCCCTGGCCGAGGTACTTGAACGAGTCAAAATACTTCGTCGCCGCGGCTGAGTCCTTGGCTCGCGGATCGTCGCTCGCCAACAGTTCTTCGGTCAATCGACCGTGAAGTTTGTCGCGGACTTCGGCGAATTCCGGATCGTACGCGAGGTTCGTTAGCTGCTCGGGATCGGCTTGAATGTCGAACAGTTCAAAGCGAGGACGTTTTGCGAAACACAGCTCGTAACAACGTCGATGGTTGTCGTCCTTGTCGCGATTCTCAACGATGTAAGTCTTGGTCGGACCGTTGTCGGTGTCGGCCAGCCACGCAGAAGGAATCTGGGCCTGTTTGTAGTTCGGCGTGCCGTTGGGCCAGCGATCCGGACGAAAATTTTCGATCAACAGAAACTCGGCCGTGCGAATCGCTCGCATCGGAAAGCCGCCAACGTCAGGAGCTTCCTGCGCCGGCACGTGTCGCTCTTTGCCGAAGATCACATGGTCGCGGTCGTCCTCAATCAACGCGACATCCTCGGTGCCCGAAAACTCAAACAGCGGCATCCAGCTCTGGCCCGTCATGGTTTTCGGAATTTCAACGCCAGCGATTTCCAGAAACGTCGGAGCCAGATCTGTCGTGCTGACGAAATCCGTGACGACTCGATTCGCTTTGATTTTCTTCGGCCAGCGAACCGCCATCGGGACGCGAGCCCCGGAATCGTAGAGATTGCTTTTGCAACGCGGAAACGGCATGCCGTGATCGCCGGTGACGACAACGACGGTGTTGTCGAGCTGGCCCAATTCTTCAAGTCGCTTTAACGCCTGGCCAAGTTCCGAATCGAAACGTTGGACTTCGAAATAATAGTCAGCAACATCGCTGCGAATTGTTTCTGAATCGGGAAAGCAATCGAACAGCCTGATTTCGTCCAGGTCCATGCCGCTCTTTTTCCCTGAACCTTTTTTGTATCCGCGATGAGGATCGTAGGCTCCAAAACAAAAGCAGAACGGTTTGTCCGAGTCCCGCATTTCGAGGAATTGATCGAAGTCCTTGAACTTCTTCCCGGCTGGATTCACTTCCCAGTTCGAAGCATCGCCCGGCCCCCACATTTTTCTCATATGACCCGTTTCGTATCCGGCACGATCGAGCAAATGTACGAAGGCCTGATGTTTGGTGTCGAGCACGGAATGCAGATTCGCTCCTCCGCCCAGCCGCCAGAAATGCTGGCCCGTCAGGATGGCGTTGCGAGACGGCGTGCATGATGGCGAGGAGATAAACGCGTGCTCGAACAGAATGCCTTCTTTGGCGACACGATCAAAAGTCGGCGTTTTGCAGACCGGATCTCCGTAAATGCTCGCGTGTGGCCAACCCCAGTCGTCGGCGATCGCGAACAGAATGTTTGGGCGGCTTTCTCCGACTGTCGGTTCGTCTGCACAAGCAGGCGCGACATCAATGCCGACATCAATGCTGGCCATCGAAACGGCAATCGCGGTCGCAAGTTTTAGAAACAGTGGCATCTTCATAATTCCTCGCTAGGCTATCTTTGCATCGTGGTTGTCAGGATAGCCGGGATGGCCTCCGATATTCGACGGAGCGTTGCTCACCCGGGAGCATTCCCCGTACCACCAGCTTACGGCAAATGAACCGCCGATCTGCGTGTCTCCGTGGGACCGTCGAAAATCCCATCGAAAAAGATCCGACTCATTCCGTAATCTTCGGGGTTAGAATCAAAGTGTGGTGCGAAAAAGCTGCGTGAGATACGATCTCCGACTGACTTTCTGATTGAAAAATTGAGAGGATGGTTAAGTTGCGGTGATCGATGTCGCTCGTGGCATGTTGAATCGCATCTGCAGATTGCTAACCCAAAAGGCTTCGACTTGCGTCACGTTTTTGCTGATCACCTGTTTCTTGCCACGCTGAGCCTGGTTTCGTTATTCTGCTTTGTCGCTTCGGCTGACGCGCAGCAGAGGCGATTTGTTTCCAACTCGCGGATGGTTCTCGGGACGGAGACGCAGTTGTCGGCTTCCGTTCGAGCCGGAGACATCGATGGCGATGGCGACACGGATTTGGTGGTCGCCAATGGCAGACACTGGCCTCAGCAGAACTACGCATTTTTCAATCAGTCCCGAGCCCGATTTAATGTTGCGCGTCCGCTGGGAGTCGACCTTTCCACCAGTTACGCCTGCGAGCTTGCCGACCTCGACGGAGACGGTGACCTTGATATCGCCGTCGGCAACGACATGGCTCCTTGCCTCGTTTTCGAGAACGACGGCCGCGGAAGGTTCACGCGTCATTGCGAAATTGGCGAACCGACCAGCGTTCGTAGCATGACTACCGCAGACGTCAATGGCGACGGTCACATCGACCTGTTGCTGACTTGCCGAGGCCGACCGAATCGAATTTTTTTCAACGACGGGAAGGCTGGATTTGAGAAGTCAACCACGTTCGGCTCCAAAGACGATTCGACGATCGATGTGGCAGTCGCTGACTTGAACGAAGACGGTCATGTCGATCTGATTCTGGCGAACCGGGACGCTCAAGCAAACATGATTCTGTTGGGTGAAGGCGACGGAAAGTTCGCGTCTGGAACACCGTTTGGCAAAACTGAAATCTCCAGCCGCGCGGTCGCCACGGCCGACTTCAATCTCGACGGACATATGGATTGGGTCATGGGAAACATTGAAGCTGCGAACACCATTTTCTTCGGCGATGGCAAAGGTGGCGTTGCTCGCGAGCTCAACGTCGGGTCAGCAGAGAGCCGAACGTATTGCATCGCAGTCGCTGACTTCAACAAGGACGGTCGGCCTGATTTCGTGGCTGGAAATACTGGGCAAAAGAACGCGGTCGCCTTCAATTTGAAAGACGGCACGTTTAATCTAAATCAGTTCGGCGGCTCCGAATCCGCCAGCTATGGAGTTTGCGTGAGCGACTTGACTGGCGACGGTTACGCCGACATCGTCATCGCCAACTCCAACCAACAAAATCGAATCTTCGTGAATCAACCTGTTAAAGAAAACTGAACTCATATGGCTCATTTTAGAATTCGTCCCACGGTCGCAATTGTGGTTGGCATTGCGATCGCGATCTTGGTTTCGGTCTCCGCATTGCAAGTTCACGCCCAGCAGGAAAACACGGACTGGCCAGGCTTTCGAGGCACCGGCGCTGTTGGCGTCGCGAACGGATTCGAGACTGCACTTGAGTGGGACGTGACGAACCCGGATGACAAATCCATTCTGTGGAAGTCACCGGTTCCCGGCTTGGGGCATTCCTGCCCGACGATTGTCGGCAACCGAATCTTCGTCGCTACCGCGGTCGCAGAGGACGGGGAAGCCAAGCTTCAGTTTGGTCGAGCCGGCAACATTGATGCTGCTGATGACGATAGCGAACAGTCCTGGATGGTGCTGTGTTTTGACAAAACAACGGGCAAGGAACTTTGGCGAAAGACAGCTCACACCGGAATCCCGAAAGCAACCCGACACACCAAAGCGACGCATGCGAACACGACGGTGGCTGTCGACGGAGACAACGTGGTGGCTTTCTTCGGTTCCGAAGGGCTGTACTGCTATGACCTTGAGGGCAACCTGAAGTGGAAGAAAGACCTTGGCGTCGTCGACGTCAGCAAGTACGGCACGGGCTGGGGCTACGGAAGTTCTCCGGCGATTCACGATGGCCATATCGTGTTGGTTTGTGACGATCCGGAACATCCGTACGTCGTGGCGCTGAAACTGGCTGACGGCGAAGAAGTCTGGCGGAAGACTCGTGACAAAGACTGCGAACGAAGTTGGGGCACTCCGTTGATTCACTCGGCCGATGACGGCGCGAAGGTTGTCGTCAATGGCTGGCCGTGGATTATCAGCTACGACCTGGCGACGGGCGATGAAGTTTGGCGAGTCAAAGGTGGTGGCGACAATCCGATCCCCACGCCTTTTGTAGTCGATGAACATATTTTCATCACCAACGCTCACGGTGGAAGGTCGCCCATCATCGCGGTCCGCACCGATGCGAAAGGTAACCTCGACGAAACCGAATCGCCTGACGATGCCGGACTCGCCTGGCGAACCGAAAAGGGTGGTAGCTACATGTCGACGCCGGTCGTTGTTGGCGAGCACATGTATCTTGGGAACACCAACGGCGTGTTGCGATGCTTCAACGTGAAATCCGGCGAGAAGGTCTACGAAAAACGCATCGCCAGCGGCGCCTATATCGTGTCCTCGCTGGTCGCAGCCAATGACAAAATCTATTGCACGGCCGAAGACGGAACGGTCTACGTGATCAAAGCCGGACCGGAATATGAAGTCCTTGCTCGCAATCGACTTGGAGCCCCCTGTCTGGCGACGCCAGCAATTTCAGCCGGCGTTTTGTTCTTCCGCACCGCGTACTCGTTGATCGCGATCGGCCCCAACAGCGACGCCGAAACGGCTGAAGAAACGGACGTGACGAAGAAAGCCAAAAAGCCCAACATTCTGTTTATCGCTGTCGACGATCTGCGTCCGTCGCTGGGTTGCTATGGTGACGAAGTGGCGGTTTCTCCGAACATTGACGCGCTATCGGCGCGAGGGATGACGTTCAATCGAGCCTATTGTCAGGTGGCGGTTTGCAATCCGTCGCGTGCGAGCCTGATGACCGGATTGAGCCCGGATTCGTTGGGCGTGTGGACGTTGCCGATCCATTTCCGTGAAGCCAAACCGGACGCGGTCACGATTCCACAATGGTTCAGAAAGTCGGGCTATGCGGCGGCGAGTCACGGCAAGATTTACCACAACCCGACTCCGGATCCGCAGTCGTGGAGCGAGCCAATTCGCAGACTTCCGAAGCTGCCGTACCCCTATCCGGAAGGGACCAGAGAATTGGTTAACGAAGCGATGGAAAAGCTCCCGCAGAAAGATTGGCGGAAAAACAACCTGCGCCGACCGAGCACTTCGGCTCCTGATTTGCCCGACAATCAAGTGCTCGACGGCGCCCGAACAGACCAATGCATCGAAGATCTGAAGCGGCTTGGGAAATCATCACAACCGTTCATGCTGGCGATGGGCTACGTCCGTCCGCATTTGGCTTTTATCGCACCGAAAAAGTATTGGGATATGTACGACCCGGAGCAGCTTCCTGTTCCGGTCGACCAGCATACGCCAATTGGTGCTCCGCAATATTCGATGCACAACAACAGTGAACTTTCGCACTACGTCGACTTGATCGATATGCCCAAGCCATGGGACGACGAAACGTTGCCGCCAGAGAAAATGCGTCAGCTGATTCACGGCTACTACGCGTGCGTCAGCTACGTCGACTCACAGATCGGACGATTACTGAAGACGTTGGACGAGGAAGGACTGCGCGAGAACACGATCGTTGTTCTGTGGAGCGACCATGGCTGGAAGCTTGGCGAGTACCGTGGCTGGGGAAAGATGACCAACTACGAAATCGATGCACGAGTTCCGATGATCATTTCCGCGCCCGGCATGAAAACCGCGGGAGAAAGCACAGACTCGCTGGCGGAACTGATCGACATCTATCCGACCTTGTGTGAGTTGGCAGGCATCGAGGTGCCGGATTTCGTGGAAGGCAAGAGCTTGGCTCCGGTGTTACAGGACTCCAAGGCACGCGTCCGCGAGTCGGCGGTCAGTCAGTACTATCGCAAGCACCAAGGCCGCGAATACATGGGTTATTCGATGCGGACGGACCAGTATCGCTACATTGAGTGGCGGGATTTTGGCACGGGTGAACTGGTCGAACAGGAATTGTACGACCACTACGAGAACGAGATGGAAACCGAGAATCTGATCGCGTCCGTTTCGCCCGGCGCGGTGGAGGGGCTTTCCGCGCTGCTCAAGTCAACTCATCCGCCGAAGAAGCTTGAGTTGGTTCCGGCGATCCACACCAGCCCATCAGGTGCCGGTCGCCTGGCGGCAGACATCTCGTTTGAAAATGAAACGGACGTTGAGATTACCGTCTATCCAATTGTTTCCAGTGGGAAGCGGAATCGTGGCAAGAAAATCGCGCCGGGCAAGTCGTTAAACCTCAAAGGTCGCATCGGTGGTGCGTACGTTGTCGAAAGCGCTGACGGTACGATTCACGAGGTCCATTCGCCTTGCTGGCCGCCAAGGCCTGTCGTCATCCGCAAATAGCAGCTCCTCAGAAGCTGAGTCGATTCGTTCGAAGTACCGGCTTCATACGAAGTCGCATTTCTTCGGGCCGAAGCCAGGCTATCAACGCGAGCAGGGCGGACTTCCTCGCCGCTCGCGTTTACAATAGACGTGTCGAAACTGCGACATTAGCTCATCCTGTAGGCTCACGCAAAGATGCACTTCATGAACCAGCTCAAATTCAAGTTCTCTGCGACGCTTCTTCTCTCGTCTCTGTTTTTGCTGCCGCACGTTCAAGCCGACGAGCTTCCAAACGTGATCTTCGTCATGGCCGATGATCTTGGGATTGGAGACATCTCACCCACGAATCCTGAATGCAAAATCAGGACGCCGAACCTGCAAACGATGGCCAACGAAGGTATCACCTTCCTCGACGCGCATTCGCCCAGTTCCGTCTGCACGCCGACACGATACGGGGTCCTGACAGGGCGATACAACTGGCGTTCGCGTTTGGCTCGCGGCGTCCTCAGCGGAACCAGTCGCCATTTGATTCCCGCCGATCGCCCGACGGTTGCTCATTTGCTGCACCAGTCTGGCTACCACAATCAGATGATCGGCAAATGGCATCTGGGTTGGGATTGGGCCAAAGTCCCCGGTTCAGACGGGAAGGAAATTGATTTTACTCAGCCAGTGAAAAACGGCCCCGACGTTAATGGATTTGATGGCTACTACGGACATTGCGGTTCGCTCGACATGCCACCCTATGTGTGGGTCGACACTGGAAAAGCCACGGCCGTCCCAGTTCGTAAGGAAGGCGTGACAAAGAAACAGAACAGTTACGGATGGTACCGAAAAGGTCCGATCAGCCCGGACTTCGAGATCGACAACGTGTTGCCGCACTTGTTCCAAAAGAGCATCGACCACATCAAGCAACGTGCATCGACGACGGATGGCAAGCCGTTCTTTTTGTACCTGCCGTTGCCCGCACCCCACACTCCGATCGTGCCAGTGCCTCCTTTCAAAGACGCCAGCGGAATCAATCCCTACGCGGACTTTGTGATGCAAGTGGACCACCACATGGGGCAGTTAATGGCCGCGGTCAAAGAAGCCGGCATCGACGACAATACGATCATCTTTTTCACCAGCGACAACGGTTGTTCTCCCGAAGCCAACTTCGGCGTGCTCAAAAAACATGGCCACGATCCGAGCGCAGGCTTTCGCGGTCACAAAGCCGACATCTACGAAGGCGGTCATCGAGTTCCGCTGATTGTGCGCTGGCCAGATGGCATCGAGTCCGGTCAAACCACCAACGCGTTGGCGTGCCTGACTGATTTTTACGCGACGCTACGGGACATCACCGGGCAACCCGCGGAAGATCTTGGCGGAGAAGATTCCTACAGTTTGTTGCCGGTTTTCAAGGGCGAGCCATCGAATCGCAAGTCGCTGATCAGCCATTCGATCGGCGGCTCGTTTTCAATTCGCGAAGGCGACTGGAAGTTGTGCGTGTCAGCCGGAAGCGGTGGATGGAGCAGCCCACGAGAAAAAACTGCGAAAACGAAAGGTCTGCCGTCTATGCAGTTGTTCAACCTCAAGTCCGATCGTGGCGAGCGAAGCAATCTGGTGGCATCCAACCCGGATCAGGCTGAGTACCTGATGTCGTTGCTTGAGGATGAAGTGACACGAGGCCGCTGCACTCAGGGTGGAAGTGTGCCGAATGATCGCGACGTGGAATTTCTGCCTTCGAGCGACGAATGATGCGGATGCCATCAAACGCACATTCATTCTTCCGACTCGGTCTCGATTGCTGCTCAAACATGGGAACTGAACTTCCGGGAAAAGAGAGGGTAGGGTCAACAAAAAAGAGGCTTGGGACAGACGCCCAAGCCTCTCAATTTCTGTCTGAACACGACCCCAATTGAGTCGTAACCGGCCAGATATAGCCAACCGCGTTGCGTTCTCGTGGCTTCATCTTGTCTTGCAAAGCGTTATGCTGCAGGAAGGTCAACGGAGCAACTCGCCGGTTCAGACTCTGTCGAGTTGCGATCTCGGAGCGTCTCCGAGGAAACAGTTTCGGCGAGCGCTGCGGCAAATAAGATCGTACAACCGGACGTTAAGACCAACAGACTCAGTGCCCAAGCCAGCCCAACCCACTGGGCAATGAACCCAATCAACGGTGGCCCGAGCAAGAAGCCAAAATATCCAATCGTAGAGACCGATGCCAACGCCGCGCTGGAACTCACGCCTTCGAGCCGTCCGCATTCGCTAAACGCGACCGGTACGATGCTGGAGAACCCGATGCCAATCAGCGCAAACCCGGCCAACGCGATGAAAATATTGGAAGCGAGCACGATCATCAGGACACCGGCCAGTGCCACCATTGCACAGACACGTACGTGACGTCTCGGGCCCAGTTGGTACGAGAGTTGGTCGCCTGCGCAACGTCCACCTGCCATCGCGATCGCGAAGATGGCGTAAGCCATGGCCGCCAAGCCTTCACCCGCACCGAGGTTGTCTCGCAAGAGGACGGCACTCCAATCGGCCATCGCGCCTTCGCCTGCCATAATGCAAAACGCGATCGCACCCAGCATTCCCAATCGGAATATGGACTTCCGACCGAATCCTGCACTACGTAAATTCCGCTTGATTGTGACGCCTGGCACAGCCTCGTCTCTCTGCGACCGTACGACGTCGCACTCGCGATCAACAGGCAATAGTCGCGACACGATCGGCAAAATGGCAATTGTCAAAGCAATCGTCGTGAATCCAAAGTGCCAGGCTGGAACCAGGCCCATCGACGCAACGCCTCCACCGACCATCGCCCCCAGCAATCCGCCGCCGCTCCACCAGGCGTGGATCGACGAATTGACTGGTTTAGTCCAACGACGTTCGATCTCAACCGCCTGAACGTTCATCGCTACATCCAGCGTGCCGTGCCCGACTCCGAACACAAATAGGGCGACGTACAAAAGCGACATGTCAGGCACCCACGGGATGATCGGCAGGCCGATCAGATAGATGGCCGCTCCGCAAGCGACCATAGCGCGACTGCCGAACCGCGTGGACAACCAGCCTGCGACCGGCATGGCGATCAGTGCCCCCAAGGCAACAGCCATCAACGCAATACCAAGCATCGCGTGCGACAGTTCGTAGCTTGACTGAATCGCCGGAATCCGTGTCGCCCACGTGGCATACACAAATCCGTTCAGGCAAAACAAAGCTCGTACCGCCCACAAGCTCACTCCCAGTTCCGATCCATGGCTGCGACTATTCACAACGCATCTCCGGCGAAGTGGAAACAAAGTTTGTCGGTAAAATCGTCAGCCGATCGACCTGATTCCTTTCCCAACCCTGTACTTCGAGTCCGCATTTTTCAAACAGTTCACGAATCATCGCGCGATCTTTCCAGCCAACGACATCTTCGAGAATGGGGACAAGCACACTGAATGCGTTATCACTCAATACCGTCCGTCTCGCGATCTGAGCCAGGTGCCGGTTTTCCGAAAGCGCAATCGTGTACCCGTCACAACTGTTGACATGCAGCATGACGTGAACATCTGAACTGCCGTCGCCCATGTAGACCACGCGGTCCCACGGTATTCCCAGTCGCTCCTGCAATTCCGTCAATACGGTCACTTTTCCGTATCCCGCTGTCAATTGCGAAACCGATGTGATCTCACCACTCTGCGGGTGATAGTTCAATTGAGTTCCAACAATGTTCTCCGGTGCCACGATTCCATCCAGTGCTGATCGTACGACTTCTTCGGGAGAGGCCGATACGACGAAGAACGTGAATCGGTGGCCGTCGATTCCCTCCATCAACAGCTCCATCAGCGGCGCAAGATTCTTCTTCAGCCGGATTCGCTTGCCAGCTTCCACCAAGTGCTCACGGCGGACTTGCCTGTAGTCCGGGTCATGCAACAGCAGATAAGTCAGCTCGCCACCCTGCTGTACCAAATGGGAACTCGCCAATCCAGCAACTCGCTGCTCAAAGTCGGGCAAGCCGAGCATATCGCTCAGTTCCACGCCGGTATCGTTGAAGCTGAGCGTCTGGTCAAAGTCACTGGCCAACAAAAGGTGCTTTGGCCTTGTGGCGACGGCGGATTCCGGTTGTTCGCTACGCCGCTCGCTGGCCACGCGTTTAGTCGCCGTGCCATTTTCTGTCCTTGGTAACGTCGTATTCATGTTTGCCTCCACTGACCGAATGTTCGAATTCAGAAGCTTTTGGGAAGAGCGCCAACAAGACGCACGGCCCGATCAAAGCGGTGTCCGCGAAAAGTACTTCCGCAACGATCCACTTCCTCCTTGCTTCGACAATCCTACGGCGACCGCCGCCGGAAGACATAGACAGATCGAAGAAATCGGTCACAATACCTGTCAGGTTTTTCATGTAACCTGTCAATTACAGGCCGCACGAATGCCATAATGGAGTGGAGGGTTCCGTTGGCCCGAAAGACATCCAGATTTTTCAACGTGAATATTTTGTTAAGGGAAATCATGAGCGTTTCCAAGTACCGCAGGATTGCCAACGAACTGCGTTCTGATATTGCAGCTGGCAAGTTTTACCCGACGGGAAAGCTGCCAAGTGAAACCCAACTTGTAAGGCAGTATGAAGTTTCGCGACCGACCGCCGCAAGAGCACTCAAGGAGCTTGAGGATCAAGGGTTAATTGAGCGTCGCACCGGGTCCGGTTCGTTTCTTCGCCACAAGACTGCCTCTGTCGCGGATGGGCAACAGGTGATCGGAATGCTCGCTCCGGACATTAGCTCGACCGAAATCCTCGAAGTCATTTGTGGCGACTTGGCGCGACTTGCTCGACTCCATGACTACGCCGTGCTGTGGGGTAATGAACGCGAAGAGTCAAATGATCCGGAGCGAGCGGAAGACCGGAAAGATCAGAACGCCCGTGCAGCCGAAGTTGATGCCGCTGAGGCTGCCCGTCAGGCGTGCGACCAGTTCATTAAACGCGATGTCCAAGGAGTTTTCTTTGCACCCTTTGAAAATCACGACGACAGCGCAAGCCTGAACCTGAGTATCACCAAGAGTTTGCGGCAAGCTGGAATCTCAGTCATTTTGCTGGACCGGGATATCACACCGTTTCCTTCGCGCAGTGAGTTTGACTTGGTGGGCATCGACAACTTTGGTGCAGGATTCAAAGCTGCAGCTCATTTATTGCGAATGAAATGCAAGCGCCTCTTGTTTCTGGCGCCCCCGAGAATTGCACCAACCGTCTGCCAGCGCATCTCCGGTGCACGCGAAGCGGTTTTGCAACAGAACAGTGAGCACCATTCGGTCGAGTCTTCGCTGAACGTGGTATACGTTGAACCGGATCAAACCGAGCAGGTTTCCGATCTTGTCAGGTGCTTTTCCAGCAGGACCAGAAGCCGAACCTTATCGCAACAAAAAAATGCCTCTGCGGCAACCACGAACGCGAAGGGCAAAGCGTCGATCGACGACATCGATGCGATCATTTGTTCCAACGACCGAGTGGCTGCCACATTGATGCAAACGCTGGCTAGATTGAAGATTTCGATCCCATCTGACATTCGGTTAATCGGATTCGACGACGTGACGTATGCTCAACTATTGACCACACCGCTGACAACGATTCGCCAACCCTGTCGGGACATTGCGGTCGTCGCCTTTCGCGCAATGGCGGACAGCATTGAAAAAGTCGTCGTTCCGCCACGGCAATACCTGTTGCCCGCAGAACTTATCGTCCGTGAATCATGCGGCACTTATTTGTAGAACACCACTCACGGGTGATCGCGGTTGCCGATCAGTTGTTGCTTCCGTCCATGGCTAGCCCGACGGAAAGTTTTTAGGCGGAGTGGCTCGCTGGGGTTGATGGGAGTCAGTACCGTCTGGCCAACGCGCTGGTTTGGGTCTGAAGAATGTAGACATGAAACATTTTTCACGCCTCCAGAAGCAGACAAAAACAAGATATGAAGAAAGCCGTCACCTGAATTTCAGATAACGGCGTCATCTTGAAGCTCCCCCGGCAGGGCTCGAACCTGCGACAAACGGATTAACAGTCCGAAGACATAGCCCGAAAAACCCCGTAAAAATTGGTGTTGGAGAAGGCCGCACAGCAAATACACAGCAAACCAATCAAACGGATCCAGTCTTGCGGCAGATCGTCAGGGATTGGGAGAAGTTGCCAAACGAAATCAAACTGGCAATCAAGAGTCTGTTGAAGGTCGGGGTTCGCAAAGCTGACTGAAGCAGAATATTTAAATATACGCATCGGTCCATCCGTCCCAAAAACTGATCAGCTAAAGAAGGGAGTGCCAGGCCGCTAAACGATGAAAGTTGTTGGCGGATGATTCTCTGACATAGAGAAAAATCGACTGCGATTTGCTAAAGGCTGAATTCTATTTGGAGAAACTCGAGATCTTCGACCCGTGGACGTCCTCTAGGTGCACTAGGGCTTACTTGAATAAGCAAAAACAGATCGCCGTCTCGCGGTTGAGGCACTTCCGTTTTTTGCACAATCTCAAAATCAATACCCGTCAACACAGCCAAAGCTCGCTTGGTCGAGCCGTGAAATATGTAAGGTGCGACTTGATCATTCGAGTGACTACCCTTGATCAAAATTGAAGCATCCTCTCGACTCAGTTCGATGCATTTGAAATTCCCAGCACAGAACTTCGGCGGCTTTGTGACGATAAGAAGCATCAAAAATCCTGTAAAACGTGATAGTGTTCGCGCCCCAACCCTGTAAAACGAGCTTGACGACCGATCAATGTGAAGGATACTCTTGTTGACGAACATCAACAAGAGAATTATTACATATGAGCATTTCAGACACACTTAAAAAAGCCGTTGAAAAGGCCGTCAAGCAACAAAGCATGCGATCAGTCGCCAGAGAGTCTGGCGTTGAACCCGCTGTCCTGTCCCGATGGCTGTCAGGTGACAAGATCCCTCGTGGTGATACATTGGACGCCATCGCGAATTGGGCTGGTTTTGAACTGAAGAAAAAGTAGTCAATATTTTTTGGATTAAGTGTTGACGATCGTCAACACTGGCGATACATTGATATGCGTACTTGAACGAGTCAGGCGTTTTTCCTGACAGGCCACATGCGAGCCTAGATCGCACAAAGGAAATTGAGATGACTACTGCTACCAAGAACAATCGCGCTAAAGAGATCCTTGTTGAAAACGTAACCGACTTGATCAACTCAGAGCAGTACAAAGCTGCTTTGTCTTTCCGGCAGAACTTCCAACACCACTACAGCTTCCGGAACCTGTTTCTGATCTTCTCCCAGTGCCCAGAAGCCCGAATGATCGCAGGCTATCGCAAATGGCAGGCAATTGGCCGCCAAGTAAAGAAAGGAGAAAGAAGCATCGCGATTCTGGCCCCAATGCTAAAGAAAGATGAGCAGACTGGGGACCAAAAGCTAATTGGTTACAGATCAGTCAGCGTATTCGACATCGGCCAAACCGTTGGTGAAGAAATCCCAGCAATGCCAGAGGCAAGAACCATCCTGGGCGACAACAAAGCCATACAGGACGCCAGAAAAGCATGCGAAGAACTGGCAGAGTCATTGGGGCTGGAAGTCGAATACAAGACGCTTGAGGGACCATGTGGAGTCTACTTGCCACAATACGCCAAGATCCTCATTGATAAGCATCTACCCGCAGCACATCGCTTGAAGACGCTGATACATGAAATTAGTCACGCCATGCTAGATCACGGCACCAGCGACCAGCCAAGACACGTCATGGAACTGGAAGCAGAATCAGCAGCTTACATGATTTGTGACTCGCTGGGATTGGATACATCAGACTATTCATTTGCGTATCTGGCTGGTTGGGCAGAGAAGCCTGAAGAAGTCATCACAGCCGCCGAGAGAGCCTGCAAACTTGCAGATCAGATCATGGAACAGATGCAAACAGTAGCCGCATAGCGGGCAACAGAGAGGGATTAATTGAGACCGCTGGTGCCAAAGTTCTGGCACCGGCATCCCTTGCTTTACGAGCCACCCCCTCCCCCTATGCCCAGATCCCGAATTGCCTGACGCCACTTCCCTAATGGAAGGAATTTTTTTGGTGAAACCTTGGGACCGCAGAACTGTTTTGCAATTCAATGCGTTGCTGGAAAACACTGCATTGTTGAAAGTGTAAAGTTGACACTTTCTGCGGCTTGGCGCTTTTTTCCTTGGATTTGGCCCCGATTTTACATTTTGTAAAACGTCAGATTTTACGCTTTTTGGTTTTCCCAACGGCCAAACGAGCCTGTCTGGCTCCAATGCGGTTGTTACAATTTTACTCCTACCGATCCTTCCCTGCGGACTTTTTCAATGCTTACTCTTCTGTTTCTTGGCTGCACGGCTGAAATCATGATTTTTAATGGTTGCACAACTTCATGTTGGTGGATCGAAACAGGGGACCACTGAACCTGCCAGTAACGAATTGCCCGAACAAGTTGCGACCCAAACGATAGGGCTTGAACGAGATATGCAAACTGCAATCCGTTTGAACATTGAGCAGTTGGAACCCGGTCTCAGAATCACTGACGGAGGCAAAGAGCGGTCTGTTGAAACAGGATTCATAGATATTTGTGCTACGGACGCGGATGGCAAAACGGTTGTTATCGAGTTAAAAACCGGCGTCGCGGGACAAAGGGCCGTTGCCCAAGTATTGAGCTATATCGGAAGTGTCATGGACGAAGAGGATGTCGGTGATGTTCGGGGAATGCTTGTCGCTTCTGACTTTGACAGAAAGGCGCGTGCTGCTGCTAAAGTCGTTCCTGCACTCACATTGATTCGTTATCAGTTTTCGTTTCAGTTTACTCAGGAATAGTTTCAACATCCTTCTTTGATGTCGAATAGTCTTCATGATCGCTTTTGATGTTGTCGGCGTCCCTTCCAGTTTGGAGTGAAGCATCCGATTTGGCGTCACGAAGAGCAGCCACGATTTCGATTCGAATTCCTTTTGTCTTTATCTTGTTCCCGCGACACCCATCCTTGAGACCTCGCTTGATTGCTTCGTCAACAGCAATCCAATAAACCATCTAGCCAAAGTAGTACGAGTCTCCACAAAGAGGTGCAACGGTTGAATGTAGAGTCATCGCGCCCGCGATCAACGCCCTGAATCGCTAAGTCAACTTTTTGTCTGGGAACAGTCCGCGTGCGTAGCGTTAGAGATGTGCCCGCCAGGTTCACACTTGGTTGGGTCATACTTGTTGGCAACTGAAAGGGCCCAAGCAACCCACTCCTTTGCGTCTGGAGAGAATGGGAATTCGTCGTCGTTCTGCACTGCTTCAATGTATAGACGAAGAGTTTTGCACTGCTGCCATTGCATTGCCTCAGCGAACAAAGCACGTTCTTTCTCTTCGATCATTTCTCTGGCCGCTTTTTCTTCGGCCAGTTGTAGCCTTCGGCGTTCTGCCTCCCGTTTTTCACTCTCTCTGGCTGCCCAGATCTTGCGAATTCGATCTATTTCAATGATCAAAAACATGAACAGTCGGTTGATGTTGTCTTCAACTTTCACTTTCTGGCCGTCCTTTACGCTGTAACAAGCCGTTCCTAGCGGGCCATCCAGCTCGAGCAATAGCTTCCCAGTACTTATCATCTCGTACTTGGGACCTCGCATCCACGAATACTTTTTCATGTCTCGTTTCTCGTCTTCAGTCGGTGGGCGAAGTTTGCGTTTCGCGGACTCACGCAACTTAAATTGAACCGAGAATCCGAAGCCGTTCGCATAAAGTCCTTTCCTCCATGCGTCTTTGGCTGTTCCAAATTCGAACCCTAATGACTCAGCAGTCTTGACCACAGCATCCATGATCAGCAATGACCGGCGCTGCAGCGGTTTGCCAACACTGATATTCAGTCCTGGCAGGTCACGGAAACGAGAAGACCATTTTGAAAAATCACTGGAGCCAATACCGAATTCCTCTCGCCGACGTTCAACAAGCGGATGCAAACCACGCAATTGTTTTGCAACTACGATTTCGGTTTTCAATTCTTCTGCTAGTCGCTCCAAACTCGCGTCAAAGAACTCGTGCGAGTCACACATTGAGCTAATCTCACTTGCATTCACAGCAACCTCCAAACGGCAAATTTAAACTGGCTTGGACTTTCTGATGATGTTGAATCCAAGGCTTTCAAGAATCTTGAAGCACTTTGAATTCTTACCGACGCTGAATTTGGTCTTGGGTAACTCGCCGGTTAGTTGCTTTATCGACAACGCATAAATCGAAGGCGGCGGATAGTGTTTGTTTTCATGGACAACGCTGTAGCTGTGCGACGGTTTATAGCCGGTTGGATAACCATTGGCCTCAAAGTCGGCTATTGCTGCAAGGACATGGTCTCGCGTTAGACTGGGGCTAGGTCGGTCGTTCATGAGTGCGATTGGTATTGGATTGTCGTTGGTTTGCTAAGATATTGTGACTCAGTTGTCGTCGCCAAAACAGCAGGACAGGTCCTTGCCTCTCAAATATCCAATTTTTCTCGATCATTGCTCCACGACCCCGGTAGACGAATCGGTGTTGGAAGCGATGCTGCCCTATTTTCGCGAGCAATTTGGCAATCCAGGCACCTCCCATCCGGATCTAGGCGGAGTCGCCCAGCGTGCGGTACGTAAAGCGAGGGAACAAGTGGCGGATCTTCTTGTTTGCCATCCCAATGAAATCATCTGGACGAGTGGGGCAACAGAATCGAACAACCTTGCTATTTTTGGTTTCACCGGCACTCTGGCTGCCAACAAGCGGCATTTGATTACCCAAGTCACAGAGCATTCTGCAGTGCTTGAACCATTGAGAAGCCTTGAAAAAGCTGGTTGGAAAGTCTCGTATTTGCCCGTAGACAATTCTGGATTGATCAACGTTGATCAGCTGAAGCGTGAGATTTCCAGTGACACTGCTTTGGTTTCGATCATGTGGGGCAACAACGAAATTGGAACGATTCAAGACGTCAATGCCATTGGGGACGTTTGTCGCGAGGCTGGAGTACCATGGCATTGTGACGCTGCTCAAACCGTCGGCAAGGTTGAGATTGACTTGTCAGAGGTACACGCAGAGTTTTTGACTGTATCAGCTCACAAGATCTATGGCCCTAAGGGAGCAGGCGCACTTTACATTCGCGATCTCTCAAAGCGGAATGATATCGCTCCGCAATTGCTGGGAGGCGAACAGGAAAAGGGCGTTCGTAGCGGAACATTAAACGTCCCTGGAATCGTTGGCTTAGGCCATGCCTGTGAATTGGCTGCAAGAAATATGGAAATTTGGAATCAAAGGATCCGTAGCCTCCGTGAGCAATTCGAAAGACAAATCTTAGACGGGCTCAACAAGGTCAAAATAAACGGAAATGATTTCCGTTTGCCACACATTTCCAATTTGTCATTCGATGGAATTGAAAACGAAGACGCCCTGACAATGATGCCTGAGTTGGTGGCAAGCACAGGATCAGCATGTCACACGGCAAGTTTTCAACCAAGCCATGTCCTGAAGGCTCTTGGAAGCAACACTGAAGAATGTTCGTTGCGATTCGGGTTTGGCAAAGACAACACGGCGGAGGAGGTCGATGCGGCAGTAGGCCTGGTCATTGAAGCAATTAAATCCTGTCGAGCTTTGACTCAAGAGTCTTCAGGCGTCTGCTCGTCGGATTCCAAAGATTGAAACTCACCTTGGTGAAACGCGAGAAACTCTTCAAGTTCTGCCCAAGGTTTTTTGCGCAGACGCATTCCTCGATCAATCCCCAATTTCAATTGCTCGTCACTGCTGAGCCTATTTGAAACCGCGATGCAGCCATCGGAATCAAAGGTAATAAGGAATTGGTCGAAAAGGCTGTCTAGGTTTGCACAGAGAGGCAATCCGTTATTGGGATTAAGCCGTTCTTGATCGTCAGACTCGCGCCAAGGTTTGATGTGTGAAGCGCGAAGCGTAAATGCAGCTCCGGTGACAGCGCACTGGTGTTCCCATAGGCGCAAGACTTGATCGCGAAACTTTCCTTGTCCAATCCTGGCAAGAACCAACTGTTCCTTCTCTGTTTGTGGCGAGTCAGATCTAAGGATCGAAACTAAGTCCAACTCCTTTGACATCTCCCGTCGAGGATCGCTTGCGTCGGCTTCCAGCCAACTAGACAGCCCATAGGTTGCTGGGGCCGATCTATAAAAGACCTTGTCTGGGTTGGACTTCCCAATGTAAACGTTAATCGAACGACGACTTAACTGAATAGCCAGAGCATTTGCGGGGTTCTTGGCACCAAAATCGTAATACCCTTTGTCAACAATGTATTGGCAAAGGGGATTAACATGAGTCGGTGTGCCGAGTTCGAGCAAGGCTTTGTGGGCTGCTTCGTGGATCGTCATGAATTATAGCTGGCAGATAAGGCAGCCATCTTCACGACCGGGATCGTCTTCGAATTCAACGTCCGTCAAGATTTGTACAAGCTTGTTTGACTTTCTCTTTCGTCGTTTCTTCCGCTCTTCCCATTCTTTTTCAATTTCTTTCATTCGCTCAGGCTGTTCGAGTTCTTCAAGAGTTTCGTCACCGCTCCAGTAGAACTTTTTGCCACCCCCTTCGATGTGCTTGGCGTATTTGAGTTGTGCTTCCTCATACGCCTTTGCTTCCTCATACTTTTCGGGGTACTTCTGCTTGAGCCGAACCCATTCGATTTTCTGTTGGTAGAAGCAAAAGAAACAGCCAGATCGTGTACGTCCCCAATCGGTGTACTTGGGCAAGCCCAAGCCGGACTCTTCCAAGATCCGCATGATGTCTTCGTAGACAAGTCCATCTTCGCGAAATGGGAAAACGGTTTTTATATTCGGCTTCGCACTGATAAAGCCTGATCGTTTCTCATCCGCCCGTAGCCCAACGTAGTTAACAACCGGGCCGTCGCCAATCCATTTTTCAAACGGTTTAAGCTTCAAGTTCTTTGTACACCAACGACGCTGATTCGAGGGGATCATCCCTTTGTAGACCGTCATCCAGTGGTCAAAACCCCGTTTAGAATTGCTTTGGTGAATTTCTTTCCCAAGAATCGCCTGCAGACGTTCAAGGTACTCATAAGTTTCGTCAAGTTCCTTGTGAGTGTCGTGAAACAGATATTCCATTTCAGGCACGCGATCACGCATGTAAATCGCGAGGGCAGCACTATCTTTACCGCCAGACAAACTCAAAATGTGCCTAACCTCACTCGTCATTTATAGCTCCAGCCTTTTCAACGAACATCAGCATTAGTTCGATACCCTTCTTCTTGACATTGGGTTCTTCCAACGTCGCACCAATCTTAGGAACCTTCTTTTTTTCTCGATCTATCAGCAGGTTTAGCTGCCCAGGCTTGTTTTTGTCAGGTAGCACAAGTGGCGTTTTATGTAGCCTGACAAAAATGGACGCCAAACTTGCCAGCGACGACGCAAGATTCGAATCCTCTTGAAGGCTATTTCGAAGCCTTGTTAGCGAATCGTATTTTACTACGGCTACATTCTTCTTACTTGAATGAAAAGCCACGGCTTCTATTTGAGACGTTTTCCCAAACTCAACCCAAGCCTCTTCATGCCACTTGAACGTTCTTATTTGATACTCTTTTTGCATAGGTGGTTGTATAGCCAAACCAACGCGTCCCAACTGAGCAAAACACTTCTGCTGCAACTCTATTGCGCGATCCAATTGCAAACGTGTAGAGTGTTCATAACCGCGATCCTCTAAAATTGATCGCAACGCCGAATGCGGGAGCGAAAACACTCGTTCTCGATGCCAATCAATTGAATACCATCCATTTTTAATTCGAATCAGCCCCGTCACTATTTGACTTGTGGGCGAAGCATCAATTTCACGAGTTGTCCCTGGTATTAAAAGAACTGACTCATCTCGAAGTTTGATTCTGGCTTCATTTTTCTTGACTCCTCGTGAACGCCAAACACTTTCGGGGACGAACTGCAGATCACAAGAGGCACTAATTACTGCAAACACTAGCGAACTTGGTGATTTGATAAAAAGGTCACCTAGATGAATCAGTGGCAATGGCCGATTATCGTCCAAAAATCCAAATAAACCTGACACGCTTGAAATATCTAAGGACTCATTATTCACCATCGCTGGCTTCTCTACTTTCTTCATCTCCTTCACCCTCCCAAGGATGCGAGCCCCAAGGATTTGCAATTGGCTCAGCAAGCGACGCAGCATAAATCTCCTTCAATGATTCTGACGGCTGGGAAACCACAGGCAAAAACTCAGTAAAACGAGTGGAATCAAGCTGGCGCAGGCTGTTACTCACGTTTTGACTTCGAAACACTTGATCAACGAGAAACGCCCCCAATAATCTTCGGATGTAGTCGCCCAATGGAAAACCCACATCATAAAGGGTTAGCTCGCAGAGGGTAGCATAGTCTTGCAAAGGCATGTCTCTGAGTACGCTCATAAACCTGCGCACGGCCTGTCCTGGCACCGGTCTCGATGACGACACTTGAGACGCGTCTAAGCTTTCAATATTTCCACCAAGCGTGACCTCAAGTCCTTCAACTAATTCATGGATGAGACGACAGATCTCAATATCTGTCGGCACAAAAAGTAGGTTGCGTTCGACTGTTTCCGCGTCTTTCAACGAGGCTTTTGGGCAGTAGCGAAAAAAACCGCGAAGCAATTTTAAGTCTTTTCTAAAACCTTCTTCTTTATCGGAAGTAGCCGCTTGATCAGACATTAAGAAAATAAATGCTCTATGCTGTGAATAAAGTTGTTTGGCAACTTCTCTTGCTTCCTCGGGCCCACCAGCGAGCTGATAGTCAAGAAAGACGACATGCAAGTGATTGCTTTCCTCTTCGATTGCTTTTTGCGAATCGTATGTAGAAATTTTTGCGTTGGGGAACTTTTCGATTCCTGCAACGATTGCCTTTAAGTCATTTTTGCGATTTTGAAAGTCTCCAAATAACAATTCAAATTCTCGAGAGATCGTTTGAAACGCCTTTTTGTGTTCGAATAGGCTGCCAATTTGGATGTCGGTTACCGCGGAAGCATCGAGCTGCTCAGCTCCAACTATGCGATGCAGCACTTCGCCAAGATCATGCTCATCGACAGCATCGAGAAACTCCTCCAGATTATGCGTACGAACAGAGCTCAAGTTTGGTGGTGCAAATACATCGTCCACAACACCAACACGAATCTGTATCGGTCTCGATTGTTCATTCATTGCTGTCATCTTTCATTGCCGAGAAATCAATGATGAATGTATTCAATCTTCCGTTTTCGTTGACGATTTCATCGGATAGTTCAATTGTCCCACCGTATAGTTCTAGGAGTTCACGAGCAATATATAGCCCTAGACCGCGTCCTCCGCCTGACTTTCTGGTTGTATAGAATTCCTTAAAAATTCGCTCTTTGTTTTCAGGGGCAATGCCTGGACCATTGTCGCTAATTTTAAGGAGACCGCGTCGACCTAGAACGACGATATCAATTGCGCGATCGGCTTGGTCAGTGTCGAACTTACGCCGCTTAGTTGTTAGCCAGAAAAACGAATTCTCGAGCAGGTTTTGAACTACCTGAATTACGCAAGCCTTTACCGTCTTCAACGCAGACTGTCTGCGAGGCTTGAACACTAAGTCGATTGAAACGTCGTGGCGCAATGCCTTTGCCCGGTATGCATCGACAACCAATGACAAGCAGTCGTTCAAAGAAAAACTCTCCTTGCGATTTCGTTTCGGCCCTAATTGCGGGTCAAGGTTCTGTAACCTTTTTTGCAATGAGACCAATTGAATTTCCGAGGTTTTTCGAAGCGACTCTTGATCCTCACCACGACCAATCGCCTGGATTGACTCTAAGAGGGTGTTTTAAAATTATTTTTCCAGCCTGTTTAGCATGAATTGAATCATTGCGATTCGTATGACAGTTTCGCTGTTTTGAGTCAGTCTTTCATAGTCCTTTGAGAGCCTTCTGAATTTTCCAAGCCATGCGAAAGTCCGTTCAACGATCCATCGCTTGGGTAAGACAACGAACCCTTCGGCTTCGACCGGACGCTTAACGGTTTGCAAGATGACACGATACCATTGCTTCAGGAACTCCGGCAAATCAGCCCGCCCGTAAATCGAGTCCGCGAAGATGACTCGAAGCCGACGAAACTTCTGTCTGATGTTTTCAAGAACAAGATGTGCACCTTCGTAGTCTTGTAGATCGGCCGAGTGGACAACAACGACCATCACAAGCCCCAACGTATCCACCAGGATGTGACGCTTTCGTCCGGTAATTCGTTTCGCCGCGTCATACCCGCGTAATTCTCCTCCTTCAGCACTGCGAATGCTTTGCGAATCAATGATGGCTGCTGTTGGCGTTGGCTTCCTGCCTTCTTTGCGGCGTACCTTTTCGCGAAGACGATCGTGAATGCGTTGCCATGTCCCATCAATACGCCAAGCTCGATAAACTCCATAAACCGTGTTCCAATTCGGAAAGCAGTCCGGAAGCAACCGCCACTGGCAGCCCGTTCGACACCAATACAATATCGCATCGACAATTTGACGCCGATCGATTCGTTTGCGGCCGCGAAGTTTTGCTGGCGGAATCAGACGACGAAGCAATCGCCATTGATCATCACTGAGACTGCTGGGATACTCAATACTCATCGCTACGGCTCCTTCCGTTTACGGTTTAAATGCAAACGGGGCTGTAGCGATTTTTTCAACTCAGAGCAATTTCAAAACACCTTCTAAGGCGTGACGAGTTGTTCGATTTAATTCATGGGCGAGCTTTTCAACAGAAAGGCCTAGAGCTGCAAGGTGGAGGAGCTTACTTTTCTCATCCTCTGTCGCTTCAACAACGCCTTGCATTTCGTCTACTACATTTACCACAGTCCTATACGCCGATCGCAGTCGCTTCTCAACTTTCGCTAGCCCAAGCTCGACGTTTTGATCGTGGACAGCCGCTAAATCGTCAAGCGAATTATTGATTTTGCTTTCGACTTCGTCGAGCTGTTCTGAGAGATCGCCAAATGAGATCTTTTCCTCTTCGCGAATCTCGTCGTCGACGTCCTTAAGGTATCCGCGCAACTCTACTTCTAAAACATTCTTGCAGAGTAAGACCAGTGCCCGGGTTTGCCTGCTGTTGCGCAATCCTTCACGATTGGTCTGATCTACTAAGTGGGGGTTGTCGGTGCCAGTAATGTCGACTTTCCCAATGAGCTGCGCGCGATTGACTTTGTATCCTTGCGAAGCTAACGCCCCACGGTCTAAGTCCAACCAGTCATCGTCACCACTTCCATAGGGTGGAACACGAAACCCATCGCGGTAGAGCGCCAACCCTCCTGACCATTGCCGAATGATTTTCTTCAAGTCTAGGGTTTCTTCATTAATAGTTATCTTCTTAATTAGGCGGCGATTGAACCAATAGCATTTGATCGAAAAGGGACCTAGGCTAATACAAGTATCTAAGTCGACATCATCTTCATTTTCGAAAATGCCCATTAAATCCACGTAAGATTTTTCGAATGGATTCACTCGATTCCGAAGCTTCGCTCCGGTAGCGCTTGAAACGAGATATTGAACATTTCCTGAAAGGCAGACATCTGGCTCACCCTTCTCGTTTTCAACAATTTGAAATTCGGCATCAAGGATTGCGTGGGCTCGATCGAGTAAAATCTCGCTGATTTTTGGGATCACGACCTTCCGTCCATTGAACCTTAAGAAAACGGAAATTCGCTTTTTCTTGGTAAACGGATCTAGCAACCTAGCGATATCGCTATTGGCAATCTCTTGAAGCTTTGTTGAAGACCAATTTTCATTCAAGCAAGAAACACGAATAGTCGTTCCACGGTCTTCCTCTTTGGTAATCTCTTCTCCTTCCTCAGGCTCGACGTGAACCTCTCCAACCAGTTTGCCTATTTCTTCACCGAAGTCATCCCAGTCAATATCTAAGTGATTCCAAAAGGCATCTTCTTCTGTCGCCGTCTTAACAGAGAGCTGACGGCCAAGCCTCATTGCTGAAAGCCTTCCGATACCTTTCTCGCCAAGGATTACTCCATTACTCTCGCCTTCGTTTTCTCCGTCTTCGGCTTCTTTCCTTTGGTTGTGTCGATGGGGCGTACCTACTGTCAGGTAATAGCGATCCAAGTCATCCAAGGACATACCATCACCATAGTCGGAGAATGTAATTGCGTTGGCGTCATAAAAGGCTTCCATCAATTCATCACAATCGAATATGGAATCAATTGTTGCAAGCCAATCTTTAGCCAACGGGGAACTCGAAATCAGGTGCTTTCTTGCAAGTGCTTTGCTTGCTGAGAGCCACCCATTCACTTGCGCCTGCTCGGATTCCGCCAAGTCCTCATTTTCAAATTCTAGCTCTTCATACGAGTCGGCAATCTCTTGAACTATCTCAATCGGAATGCGCATCAGCACATCAACGTGAACCTTCTTGGAGCCAGCGTCGAACGCGTTTTTTATCAATTCATAAAATGCAATCCCATCGGAACTGATTAACTCAGCTCCTAGTTGCAGAATCGTTCTCGCCGTAATTTTGAATGGCATAGACTAGCAGCTTCTTTACTTTCCAATATTTTTTATAAGGATTTTCGCCGTAACGGCTAAAGCAAGTTGCCGGTTTTTCTTAAACAACTTCTCAATTTCCTTTTCGACCCGAGTGGCCTCAGACTTTTGCTTTGGCGATATTTCAAGCACGCAGCTTTTCTCGACACCACTCGATTGCAGCAGGCTCAATCTTACAGATTCAGAGGTTGAGGCCGCGCCCTTAGGATAGACCAAACTTGCGGTGTCTTTGAATCGCAATACGAGCTCAATCAGCGCCTGATTGAATTTAAGTTCGTCTTGGTCGTACCATCGGATTGGTGGCTTAGCGGCAACAAGGCTGCCAAGTGATTCCAACCATTTATCCTGTGGAAGCCTATCGTCGCCCAGGCGGAGCGCAAACGCTTTTATGCTCGCTTCTGTGACATGAACTGCGAGGTCGCGCCCGCGTTGAGCCAGATTGGCTCTTAATTTTTCGCCTTCGCTCTTCAATCCGAACTCTTTTGCCAATGACTTTTCGATTCGTGACAACAGTGACGGGAAGCAACCGCGAATCTCTCCCAAGGATTTTTTCAAGCCTCGCACGTATTTCTGGACCAGTTTTGGATCCATTCTCCTACTTGCGGAAACAGCTGGTACGCCGCAAGCTTTTGGAAGCTCCTTGAAAAGAAGCGTTGCAGGCTCTTCAGCGTTCATCAAAGCATCGCGAATCGCAAGTGATGACTTACTAAGCTTAGTCGTGTTCCGAGTGTATTCCGGCAACGTTGCGGCAAACTGGACAAGCGGCTGAACCACATCAATCAAATCTGGCTCTCGTGAATCATCAACATTTGCATCTACGACCTTCAGCAGTTTGTTAAAGACTTCTGAGCGAACGCCACTTAACTTGCAGTATTGCATTTCGAACAGCTCAGGCACTTTAGCAAGCCTCTCGAAGAGCGGACCGTCAATGTCCTGCACAAAAGCACCCTCTTCATACATTGCGACATGCTGAGACTCTGCAACACAAAAAACTGCAAGCAAGAGCGGCAGCACTCCTTCGCGAGCTCCGACCGGCGGTCTTGAAAGCTCGCTGAACAAGTCCGACAACTTGATTCGCCCTCCAGATTTGCTCTGCAGTATCTGTCGGAGCAAATCAAACGCTGGTTTGAAATTGCAAGTGTCATTCTTTGAAGAGGGCAATTGAATTCGCCAGCCGCTTTTGCCCTCAAAATGCAAGTTGGATGCTTTAAGTGCCGAAAGGTACATCGACATTTCAGGAGGCTTTTTACTTGGATCCATCCCCAAGAAAGGAAGAGTCGCATTTTCCAATACATGTCCAATAAGCCGTGACCTCGCGCCGGCCGCAGCTGAACTTAGCTTTCTTCGATTCAGTAGTTCATTCGTCAAACGAGTCGAATCAGGGAAGAGGGAATCGCAGATCTTTGAGACATGAGTGAATAGCGCCTTTGCCGACTCAAATTTCCGCAGTGGTTTGCCTTTGTGAAACCATGCAATGCTCTGCCCGTCACGAAAGTGCCGAACGTTCAACAAATGGTTCGTGCGGTCTTTGAGTACTGTCTTCGCAGCAGTGATCTGTCGAGAGACTTCCTGCATCGCAAAGCGGTCGCCATTTAGCTCAGCTGTATTCGTTTGAACCCACTCCCATTTTCGAATCTCGTTGACGAACCCAGCAAATCCACTTACGGATTCGGGGGCCGCAATCATTATCTCTGGCCGGTTCCTTATTCCGAGCTTGCTGATGCCCGCCACAACTTTCTGGCGATCAGTTTTGGTGCGGCACAGAGGAACGAAAATCACTCCGTCGGCTTTCGCAGGCTTCCACTTCTTTATGCAGGCATTGAGCTGATCGCTTCGCACGTACGAAACTTCGAAGTAGCGAAGATTTCCTGTTTCGATATAGTGACGTCGCGCTACGATGGGACGTTCCTGCAAGTTTGAGGCAACTGCTTCAACGACGTCTCGTACTGAGCCAACTCGTTTCTCAGCCTCAAGGTATTGCATCTCTATATTGACGCTAGTGTGAGGCCAGAGGCAATAGCCTCCCTTGGCACCTCGCTGATATAGAACTTTCCGCTTGTTGCTGAGACGGTCAACAACCGATTTGATTGCAGGCTTTGTTGGCAAGCATTGGTCCGAAAGCGCCAGTTGAATGCCTTCAAGGGTTGGGACCATTGCCTGTGAGTCGAGCATGTTCAGCAGCCCCACTGTTTTCAAAACGGCAACTTCCGATTCACTTCCTGATAGTCCCGCTTCAACAACCGACTCTACTTGATTCCAGCGGCTGTTGAGATTGCGCGTCGTTAAACGGTGGCCAAGTGATGAGCGAGCGAAGTCGAACAAGTGCTGAATTCCGTAGAAGCCATTCTTGACAATGTTCTCTTCAGCAAAAGTTCGCAAACCGCTTGGTTCTGATGAGTTCAGAAAGCTAAACAATGATCTTTCGTTCTGTCCGAATCGACTGAAGAATCTGACCAGTACCGGAAGGATTGTTGGATGCAAAGGATAGATGGAAGGTGCTTGGTCGATCAGTGTCTTCGGGTTTGCTACTGCCCCAAACCATCCGAGGTCGATTGCCTTCTTCATTTGTTGCATCGCTTGCTTACGCATGTTTGCTGGCAAGCGTTTAGTGTCAACTCGCAAGGCGCTCGAGACCAGAGGGATCAACTGTTCCAAAGGTTGATTGAATAGCAGCTCTTCGAATCGCCCGCCAATCTTGTCCCATTCTCTTTGGTCGTTCGGGTTCATTTGATCGGCATAGGCACTGAATGCCTGGTGCAGAATCCCAAACACAACGATCGGCGTCTTCGAACTTCTGGACGCAGTTTCCGCGAGTGTTTGCAAGAAGAAGATGTCTTGCTGATCTGGGTTCTGCGTGGCGTATTCAAGCCCTTTCCCAAGTTCATCCAGTATCAACAGGATTCCTTTGCCACGGCCCGAACTTTCGACGTATGTAGATGCCTCTTGCAGTAGGTCGACAGCAAGTCGGTCGCGTTCAGCCGAAGACACACCGTTCAGTGCCTTTTTCGCTTTGCCAAAGATGCGGAGCTTGCTGCTAGCGCCGGCATCTTGAAGTGCCTCAACGAGTGAGCGAATGATGGCTTTTGATATTGGTTCGCGCGATCCAGACACCAGGACAGGGAACACCTTTCCCTTTGCCATCGGTTTGGCAAATGGCTTCAGTGGCTTAGGCAGATCTTTGGCCGCGTTTGAACAGATGTGGGCAAGTGCCAAAGCAAAGCATGACTTTCCAGTACCGTAGTCACCCGTGATGCGCCAAGCTCGTTCAGTTGAGTCTTTGGCAAACGCGACAGAAACGCGTTCTAGCAGCTGTTCGATTCTATCCGTTACGAAATAGCCGTCGAGCGCATGCGGGTCGCGAAAATCACGCTCGATGTTTATCGATCGAGCGAAACGTGGATTTGGCTTTAAGTAGTCTGCAATTCGATTAGGCATTGACCAATCCTCCGTGGTAGACGCATTCGAGCAAATCAACTTCGACGCCTTCTGTACGTGAAACCTGTTCGATCATTGAAGAATCAGAGAATTTGAAATCTCCACCAGTGTCTTTCTCGATCGCAAACAGCCGTTCTCTAATGTCATCCTCTGGCAACTTGAAAACCTGCCCCGGGCTACCGACTGAGGTTGCAATGTCTTTCAGGGAAATGCTGGATGCATTTGGCCTAAGACGATTCCAAAAATCGTTTAAGCAATATGCGAACAACGCGGGTGAAATCTCGGGCTTTGGCTCACGACGAAAAGCGTAAGCCGGCTCTGACTTACCATCGTCAGACTCTCGTTTGCCGATGTATTGGATGAGTTCCAACTCAGTCAGCGGGCAGTCCAGGCTGTCTTCGACAATTGCGGACTTGTTGCCGCGTGTCGGCACGTAAGAATGAAGAAAAACGTCGAAGTGCTGAGCGAGTGTTACTGGGGAAAGGGGACGATCAAGCTGCTGTGCTTCACGTGCGATAATGGGAACGACATTGGATTTTCGAATTTCAGCGTCCTGAAATCGGGAAACCAAAAACTCCCATGCAAAAATTGGCTCGTCGTCATGCGAACAAAGCTGCCAGTGAAGCAGCCAGAGAGTCGAAATATCCTCGAGATACGGGTCATAGCCCTTCTTGCGCTTCGTTCCGAAGATCTTCTCGCCGAACGCACTGACTTGAAAACCATGTCGAACGTTTGGTTTTGGCTCAGCGACTTTCATAGCCGTGACCCAAAATCGCAGTGCCTTGACCATATTCTTCCCCAGCCCCATCAAGACAATCGCGTCGTCCATTTGGCTGAATACCAAGTCGTTGTCGCGTAATGCACTTACTCCTTTGGGAAGCCAAGCGTATCGGCAGGGGAACGTTTCGTGCCCAGAAAACCTATAATTGCGTCCGTCCATATTCAAATTCCTGGCCAACTCTCGTGTCGCGGTGATGTGGCCCTTATACTAACAAGTTTTCTTCTTCTGTTCTCCTCCCTCAAACCTCCCGCTGAGTTGTAAATGGCAGGTAAAGCTGAAAAGTGGATTCGTTTTCTCCGACAGTATGGCCCTATCGCACGCAACGACAATATGTACGACGAGCATATTCGTCGTTCTGCAGCTCGAAGCAAAATGAAACCGCTACTTTTTGAGCACCCGAAGGAAAAAGAACTTCTGGCGCTGTTTGAGCCGAAGGCAAGCGGCCGAACATCAGTCATTCTTACGGGAACGGCTGGGGATGGAAAAACCCATCTTTGCCGTATCGTTTGGAACAAGCTTGGCGGAAGCAACGAAGACTGGGAGACCGACAGAGTCTATTTCCATATCGACACCGAAATTGCCGGTAAGGAAACGACTGTTCATATTGTTCGAGATCTGACGGGTCTTCCAGAGAATGGCGAAAGCGGCGGTTTTGGCACCAAGACTGACTTGCTTGAGTTTTTCTCGCACGCGATCTTCGATGACGATTCGAACAGTGTTTTTCTTATCGCCGCGAACGATGGCCAGCTCGTTGACACGTGGGCTCGGCTGAATCGAAGCGACGATGACGTCGACAATACTGGCCGTCTCTTGGAAGACTTGTTGTTCAACAACCAACAAGAAAAAGTTGGCAGTAGGTTGAAACTATTCAATCTGAGTCGGATTTCATCTGCAGAGCTATTCGACCGCTCGCTAGACGCATTTGTAAATCACGAAGGTTGGCAGTTTTGCTATGACGAGGCTGAATCTGAAACCGCTTTGTTCGGTGATAACTGCCCAATCCGTCGAAACTACGAGTTGATCAAAGAAGATCATGTAAAAAATCGACTTCGGGATCTACTCGAATTGTGCGACCACAACGAAGTCCATTTTTCTATTCGACGCCTTTTGTTATTGCTGGCGAATTCGGTTTTGGGATTTGCGGGCAGAGAGGCTGAAGGCAAGAAAGTTAATGATCGTCTTTTAAGAGCTGTCGATGTTCCACGGGTGATTGCGTCCAATCAAATTGCAAAAGCCAGTATCTATAACAATATTTTTGGCGGAAACCTCACGCGATACCGCCGGAAGTCCTTGGACATTTTCAACTATCTTGGACGATTCAGAATTGGACATGAAACGTCGAATCGTTTTGACAACCTGCTGATATATGGTCATTCGGATGTCGAGCTGCAAAAGTACTTCGACCAGTTTCTCTCTAACGACCCCTTTTATGGAGCGGATAGCACTTACCTTGCAGCCCAAGAGCAATACATCGAAGGAGATGATGAAAGCGGTGAGGAAACGGAAGTTTTCCTTGAATTGCTAGTGTCGCAACGGCGTGGATTGTTCTTCAAGATTCCAGATGCGATGGAAGATGAATTATCTCCATGGCAGTTGACGGTATTCAGCTTTGCTGGCGAGTATTTGAGCAAGATTGTCAAGAAGTTGCGGGATGGTCAACGTATTGAGAAAGGAGTGTTGGCTCGGCTTACGAGAGGGCTCAATCGCGTCTTTGTCGGAATGCTGGTTTCTTCTGATCGTGAATTGCTTTTGGCTACGGGACTGTCGGGTTCAGCTTCGAAGGTGAGTTGCATCCTTGAAGATCGCGTTTCAGTTGCCAAACGAATGACTGAGTGCATAGAAATTTTAGGAGACGAAACCGGCTTTCCGATTCTAAGGGTTTCGTTGACCGAAAAGATCTGGGTCGATCTACACCTGACGCTTACGCGTTTCGAATTCCTTAGTAGGGTAGCGGACGGTGTCTTGCCTGGGAGTTTCTCCAAAGAGTGCCATGAAGACATCTTGTCTTTCAAGTCGCGAATCCTAACCGCATCTCAACAACGGCGAGAGGAATTGGGTATCGAAGAGGACAGCATGGTCTTCCGATTACTTGAACTGGACGAGCTTGGGCACCCGTTTGAAGAATTTGTGGAGCTGGGAGAATGAGCGTGCTCAAGAACGATATTGAACTGCCTTGGCAGGATCACAAAAGAATCAATTACTGGATTGATGAGCGAATCTGGGGGCATCGCATTTGGGACAACCAAAGCCCTTGGCTAATTTTTCTGGAGCTACTTGGTATCGCTGAGTCTGCCAATCGCGAAGGCAACCTGTTTGACGAAAACGGCAAGTACTACCCGCTGATTTTCAATCCCTATCAACGGATGATGCTGAGAAACATTCTCTACAACAACCAGATCATGCCATTCATTTTAGATAGGTATCCGGACAATAGCCGGGCATGGGAGAAATGGTCAGAGTGGATGAAGAGCAATGCAAGGGGAGTCATCGAGCGTGATTTCGATTATGTCGGCGAACGTTTCTCTGACTTCGGAAAATTTTCGAAGTTAATTGCGATGATCCGTACTGCGACGGTGGAAAGCGAATCGAACCGCAGATGGTCGTCGAGATTCATTTTTCCGTTTGGCGAAGACTGTCTATATGAAGACGTAGGAATTTCAACTCAAGATAAGCCGACTAGTGAATACATCAACTTTGGACGAACTGGGGAGCTGCTCTATCTAATGTTGTCGCGATCGAAGTCGGCCAGTGAACTAAAGCAACACTTCTGCAAGGTTGTGACGAACAAAAACCCATGGAATTCTCTCGTTTCCCAATTGCAAAAAACTGAGCAACCCAACACAAGTCACCGAAACAGTTGCTATCTCCCATACAAGCAACACGCATCCTTTGATCGTGCCGGTGAAGACATCTTGCACTTGTTTGAGTTGGGTTTACCAAGGTTCGATGGCTATCCTCATGTCACATTGCTGGCCGCAATGCACGTCATGCTTTACCAGCTCGAAGTAGCGTGGCAGGTTGCTGGCGGTGATCGCCCAGTAATGATTTGCGAAATCGTTGCACCAAGAAAGACTCTGGTACGTGAACTTTCGATTCAAAGTTACCAGCGAAATAGTCAGCTATCTTCGATCGCCGTTTCCAAGTTTGTAGGCGATCTAGTAAGCACAGACGAATGGAATAAAGCGAAGGCTGCAACTGACGCGTTTCCACAGTGCAAAGAAATATTGATTCGCGAGATCGCATGGCCACGCGATGAAGGCGATTACGAAGGGGCGCACGATCCAGATTTAATGGTCAAGCACCTTCGCCAAAGCGCTTTGTCGCGTCATCGTCAACACGCTGGCAACGTACATCGTGCTTATGGCCGATCAATTGGCCTGATTTCTAAACGTGGAACGAACAAGCTCCGATATGCACCTAATGATTCGCTCTTAAAGGCACTGATCCTCGCGAATGTTCACGGTCGAATGGAGTTTAAGGTTTTCTTAAAGCGGCTGTTTGATCGGTACGGAATTGTTCTTGGCGAACGTGAGGCCAAGATCGTTATGAACGACAGCGACTTTGACAACAAGGCGTTTCAATCTAACTCAAGCCGTCTGGAGCAACGTTTGAGTAGTCTCGGAATGTTGAAGCGACTCTCCGATGCGTGTGCCTATGTCTTGAATCCATATGCGGAGGTAAGTCAATGAATTCTGTCGAACTAATTGGCGATGTTTTTACGCGTCATCTCGATTCGTCGATCGAAAAAGAAAGCGACCAAGGCGCGGCCAGGCTGATGATTGACCATTTGTCAGCACAGCAAACTATCGCAATTGCAAAAGCAGTGCTTCAACATGAGACTTTGAAGGATATTGTCGAGCTAAAGTTGAACAAGGACTTTGTCGGCGATTCTGGGTTGCCGGCTCAAGTTCTTACAACTAACCCAGCGACATACTATCGGAATTGCAATTGTGAGTTACCGATATTGCTGGTCGCGAGCACCGGCGACGACGAAGAGCAGTCGTTGAAAGAATTTGTGCGTATCGGAGCCGACGAGTTAACCGCAAGCCCCGATTTGTGGGTGGCTTGCGCAAGTGAAGGCTTGTCGGTTACCGACGAACAGAAAAAGTGGTGGGAAAAAGCGATTGCTGGGCTTTGTGACCTGCGTGTTGTCGCGTTGGAGCGATTAGCGTCGTACATCGTTCTCACTCGAGAATTGAACGAGAACGAAGGTCTTCCGATCGGCGTCGCTTTGGGGCAAGCCATGCCGGCGTTGCATTTCCCTAAAGACTCAACTTTCTTTGATCGCATCAAAGAAGGACGCCGCACTCACAAGTCAGTTTGGCAACGCGAGTTCAATCGTGTCTATCGAAAGAATGCATGCTTCTTGGAGAAACAGAATACCTCTCAGCTTTTGCTCAGCGAAGAGGATCTTGTAAAAGCATTCGAGAAAGCTAAACCCGAAATTAGTGACGAACATCATGAGGTAATTCAACAATTCATTTCTGCTTCAAGCGGTTGGAATGCAGAAGCGGAGGCACTTGCCAATTGCGAGTGGCAAGAGATAAGACCATTGTTCGACGGTTTGCGACGCGTAAAGCTCAACCTCGGGGAAGTGACAACGCTTTTCTACGACGAACGAAGTCCGGACCTCCTGAGCGAAGACGACTCAGACTATTTGGAATTGCTTTCCAAGCGCCCAAAGGCCAACGATCCTACGGAGGAAGACCAAGCTTTTTACGAGTCTCATCGAAACGAGCTCAAAGAGGATCGAAAGCTTCGCTCTGCATGGGATAAGTTCATTTACGGTCGCCCAAGAGAGTGTACTGATTTTGTTGTTGGACTAGCAGCAAGTATTGAATCGCTCTTCAATCAAATCACCGACGCCAAGAAGCGAACACTACTAATTCGCTGTGACAGTGCGACAAAACGCGAACTCCGCGATGTCAACATTCATGCAGGAGCATTTTTTGCCAACCGCTATGCTGGACTAAAGTCATTGCTTGGGAAGGGCGTCAGATGGAACGTTGGCAAATTGTTTGATTTTCCAGAACTCGTAACGGAGTGGAGTGGCAACAAAAAGATTCGGCTGAATCGTTCGCAGGCAAAGAAGGCTCTTAAACTCAAATTTATTCTTGAAGTTACAACAGAGACTACCGAAGGGACGGTGGAAAACTCTTCAACACAATTGGTTTGGTTTTATGATCCGAATTCAGTAGCAAGTGAGTTTGTGGCGGACTGGAAACGGCTCAAGAAAAATCCGCTCGTTAGATGTGAAACGGATCTTGATCCAATCAGTTCCAAAGGGATTTACCAAGCGGTTGATTTGTCCAATGTTAAAACGTTCGTCGCCTCATACGATCGGAATAAGGGGTCGTTCGTTTCGGCGTATAAGAAAAAGCATGACATTGCATTAATTTGGAAAGCGAACCTTGAGCATGCTGCGAACGAAGGGCTGGTTTCAGATGAAGTCCGTGCAAAGCTGAACGATCAGTTCGAGCAGTTTGCCGCTGAATACACGAATGCAATCAATGGCTTTACAGAGTCAGGTGTCTCCGCCAAGTCGCTTTCAACGCAGCTGACGTTCTATTCGCAGCTTTTGACGACAATTTGCAGTGAAGCCAAGGGAGACTCAAATCGTCAGCTACTACTAAGGCCAATTCTGGAGATTGGCTCAGTTGCGATTAACGCGGATATCCCAACAGTTGTTGTCGCTCCATGGCATCCCCTCCGAATGGCGGCCATCGCAAGGAAGGCCAAACTGGTTAGCGACATAATAAAACGGCTTCTCTTTGAAGAGAATGTTGAGTTCGGCGATCAGCGTTTGTATTTCAAAGAGATGATTCGAGAACTTGAGCATCCTTTCTATCCTGAAGTCGTCGTTGGATGGATCGAGAATGAGGCCCACGTTTTAACGGTTACCGACACCGTTGGCGACTACAGCCTTCATGAGCCTCCAATTTTGGAAAAGAAACGAGTGGCGGCGACGAACGAGAATCCTGCGCCGGCTGCAACCCGCGTCATGGAGCTTCTGAACCAATACGTGAAGTTGCACCCTCATGAGCGAGCAAACCTCTCGCTCGTTCTATTCAACAGTGATTCATCTCGGTTACCGCAGGCGGTTGTAAACAAGATTGGTTCACTGCACGAAGACGACGAAGAAGTGCACTGCCAGATTATTTTGCGGCATACTAAACCCAAAAGATTGCGGCATCTTTATCAAGAAATTATCGAGTCGGCGGATGAAGATGTTGACTCATATAGTCCAAGTGAAGCCACTGAAGATTTTCTTGCCAGACTTCGAATTGGCATTCTTGCTGACCAAGCCGCTCCGCCTGATCCGAAGGACGGATGTCCACATGACGTTTCGTTTTCTCAAGATGTCATCGCTCGCCATGCTCAATTGGAGTGGTATCCAGAAACATACAAGCCTGTTCCACTTGATGAATTGGTTCCACCACGATGGTCCCGTCGACGCCCTGCAGCCAAAGACGATTTGAAATCAGTAGTTTATTTGTGTTGTCCTGTTCAAAGTGAAGAAACATGGGCATTCCTAACTGCGATCACGACTTTCAAAAAAGGTGACTGGGACGGCAAAGACGGAACACGCCTACTCCCAGTAAGACAACTCGACTTCAACGATCGAGAAACGTCACAGATTTTTGAAGAGACCCACAACCTGGCAAATTGGGTTGTGAACTATGACGAGCTTCTCGATCGTCGACAGCTTCAGAACCAAAGCGTGCGAATCATTCGCTATAAGCAGTCCGCAACGCAGGGCCGAAACCTTGTTATTTCGTCCAAGGCAAGTTCTGGACTTTTAAAAACGATGCTAAAGAGTCGGCTGAGGAAGCTCACTCTCGAATTAGGCGACGAGGACTTCGACAAACTTGCAGACAAAATGATCGCTGATGCTAATTCAATTTCAGGTGATCTCGCATTACGTGCTGCAAAACGGGGACGCAGCGCTTTTGAGTTGATGGGCGTGGTTCTGAGCCGCTTTCTGATTCGCAACGAATTGGATGGCGATCGCTATTTCGGTTGGTACTTCTTAGATGACTATGCCGAATGGCTTGGGCAACGGGAAGAGCAAATCGCTGACTTGATGATTGTTAGCCCTGAAGAAAATGAGAACGGGGAGTTGCTGCTTTCGATCGTCGTTTCGGAAGCGAAGTATATTGATGAAGCAAACTTGTCCAAAAAGAAGAAGGAGAGTCAGAAACAACTTCGCGATACCGTTAGACGAATTCATGATGCCCTTTTTGGGAATCCGGATCGGTTGGATCGTGAACTCTGGCTCGCAAGGCTTTCTGATTTAGTGCTGGATGGCGTTCAATTCGCCGCTGGCCAGTCTCCTGACGTTGGGAAATGGCGACATGCTATACGCTCCGGCAACTGCAAGATCATGCTTCGAGGCTACTCTCATGTGTTCGTCCACTCGCCAGAATTTGACGACTCGAATTCATTTGAGGTCGCAGAGGTTGAAGGTTGCTACCAAGAAGTGTTTGCGAGAAAAGAACTAAGGGACTTGGTGATCGCATACTGGAACGACGCGTCGCCTGGGGAAGCTCGAAATCGCAGTTTTGATTTCCCTCCTTCCTTGAACCCACATGAGTTCAAGCCGCCAACTTCGATTGAAAGGAAAGAGAATACTGTGACCCGCCCAGTGTCGGTCGAACCAGAAACAGATGTAGACAGCGTCGATGATGGAAAGGAAGTAAAGGCGGAAGTTACTAGTCAGCAAGAAAGCGAAGGGCAAGTTAACAATGCCGTGCATCTAGAAAGTGAATTGACCGTTGACAACACACGCTGGGCGCACGACAAGCTTGCGTCAATCGTTGAACAAAACGCTGAAGAACGCCAAACATCTGAGGCCGATGAACAATGGCTGAAGAAAACGGTGAAAGGCATTAAGACTGGCCTGCAACAGTTTAACCTGCAAGCAAAGCTGCTTGAATCCAAAATGACGCCAAACGCTGCTTTGCTGAAGTTTGCAGGCAGTGCACATTTAACCGTCGATCAGGTTTCGAAGCGACGATCTGAGTTCTTGACCACTCATGGACTCAATATCATTTCTGTTCAACCAGAGCCGGGCGTAGTATCTATCGCAATCGAGCGGCCAACGCGAGAAGTCGTCAATCTTGCCTCAGTTTGGAAGAGATGGAGCCCCGAACGCACGAACGGAAATCAGAACATTGCGATCGCCGTTCGCGAGAACGATGGTTCGATTCTATATCTAGACCCGAACAAGAAGCACGCGCCTCATACACTCATTGCGGGCTCTACGGGAAGTGGAAAATCCGTTCTGATTCAAAACCTAATTCTCGGCATCGTAGCGACCAACACTCCGGATGAGGCCAAGTTGATCCTGATCGACCCAAAACAAGGAGTCGACTATTTCCAGTTTGAGGATGTCCCGCATCTGGATGGAGGGCTGATTGTCGAAGAGCAGCAAGCAATCTCGAAACTTCAAGAGCTTGTGACGCTAATGGACGAAAGGTACACGGCCTTTCGACAAGCCAAGGCAGCCAACATTACCGCGTTTAACAAGAAGGCTCAGTCAGAGGATCGTATGGCAACGATTTGGCTGATACATGACGAGTTCGCTGAATGGATGCTGATCGACGAATACAAAGATCATGTTTCCTCCACAGTACAGCGTCTTGGCGTGAAGGCCCGCGCGGCTGGCATCCACTTGGTCTTTGCCGCTCAAAGGCCAGACGTAAACGTGATGCCAATGCAATTGCGAGCGAACCTTGGTAATCGACTTATCTTGCGGGTCGATTCAGAGGGCACTTCCGAAGTTTCCCTTGGTGACAAGGGAGCTGAAAAGCTTCTGGGCAAGGGACATTTGTTGGCCAAACTCGAAGGAGAGTCAGGCCTTGTGTTCGCACAGGTTCCATTCCCACCTGAAGTATTGGTCAGCGAAATCCTAGACAACCTCCAATAATTAAGTCGAGCGACTATGCAAAAGAACTGGTACAAGAAGACTACATAGCCAAAAGGCATTTGCTTCCAAACACGCCTGATTCACGGTGGCAGCTTGATTCGAATCGCGGATGGCTTGGTGTCGCCTTCGCATTGGAAACTGCGGATCGCAAAGCCTGATGACGAAATTGCCGTTTTCAGGAAGAATCAAAAAGGGGATTCAATCAGCTCTAGAACGATTGAATCTGTCACTGATCACGGTGACGGTAGAGTGACAATAATTATCTGGGAAGACCCTGAGCGATGCGTCAAACGCAAAGTCATGCCTGAACGCAACCATTATTACGTCATCAAGGAAAGCAACTATCGACACTAGAGGCAGTTACAAAACCTTTCTCACTAGATGAAGTGTCGTAGATCGTTGTCGTAGAGGTTTTCAAGGAGAACCTCTGGGTGTCGAATCGGTCCCGTTGCTCAGTGGGATCCACGATGGATTCGATTCAAAATGGCGACTTTCGCAACAACACGGTGGCAGCTGCCATGCGAGAAATGGAGCTTAACAGGTGTGTTTCACGCAAATTCAAACCGACCAAGATCACGTCAAATCCTGACAAGAAACCTTCTGAGAATATCCTCTCCCTAGAGTTCGAGCCTCTCCGAATCACAAATGAGTGGCTGACATCACTTGCTTGCGAACGAATAGCTGGTGGGTTCGTCTGGCTGTTAGCTGGACTTGTTCAGTTGTAAGGTTGTTGGCTGGCAGATGAGCAATCAACTGTTGACACAGATTGTTGCCAACGCCTTGAGGAAGGCGGCCAGAGTCCAAAACTCTACTTCATTACAGTGACCGAGGATGCCAGTGCACGAGCGACGCGTTTCAGGGAATGCTGCGCGCTCAACATTCTGTGCGAGATGAGCCAGACAGGATGGCTGCGACAACTTAGCAATACAGCGGTCTTCCTGAATTCCTAAAGCACAGAGTGATCTAAATCGACAATTTACCTGAGCCGTGATCGGCAATCTCCCCAGATTTTTTCAAATCCCCATGCTGCAACTGCTTCGATTTCGAAATAGCCAAGCTATTTCATGCGGTGTTTCTCGGGCTCACAATTTTCATGTCATAACATACTATTGCACTTGAAATGTGGGTAAAAAGTGTATTGACAAAACCGCCGATACTCATATAATAGTGTCATGTCAAGGCGAATCAGAGTTTTTGGCAAATTTTTTATCGTAGCCCGCTTTTAGCGAGGCTTTTACTATTTGTAGACTTAAAAGAAAGGGTCAGATTGTAAGTGAATACTCTGAGCTCTGAGGAAAACAGGATGATTCCTCAATTACTAATTAAGGCAGATGAAGCCGCAAAACTTCTATCCATGAGCAAGCGAAAGCTATGGTCACTAACAGAAGATGGCACAATTCAGTGCTTAAAAGTGGGCAGGTCTGTATTTTACTGCCCAAGGTACCTCGCACGTTGGATCGACCAACAGTTGAAAAGCGGAGGCGGTATGTAAGAGAGGCTGGTAAGCCCGGGGGAACTGAAAGTTCTTTTGGATGACACTAAAAGGATAGGGTCCACAAGTGGACAGGTCAATATCTAAGTATTGGTTTTTCAAATTCTCTCCCGGCGCTTCCGGTAAATCAGCACACTTGATGTGCATCTAAACGAATTCCACGGCTTCAGCACGCTCCTATTGGAACTGCCACGCATCTACATTGCAAAACGCCGTTAGGACGATCTCATTCTTTGTCGGCTGTCGGGCTGTCGGTAGCTTTTGCAAAAGAAAGAAGAGTTGGGTCAATGTGAATATAGATATCAGTTAGATAGATATCTCATTTTGTATTCAAAAAGACCTTCGTTCAAAAATTTGATTTTTCTCAAAAGTTGGACGACGGTCCGACGCCAGACAAATCAACGCGGTCGAGGTACGCGCCAACCAAATCCTCAATTTCGATTTTTAGAACTTTGTTAGAACTTTGGACCAGAAAGAATATTTAATATGAACGCAATCAAACAAAAACCAGGCAATGAACTTGAGAACTACGTCCCATTTCCTGTTGAACACTTGCCCGAGCCAGTCAAGAACTATGTGGAGCAAGCTGCTGCTGCAGTCGGCTGCCCTCCGGCATACATTGTCTTGCCTCTCTTGAGTTGTCTTGGACAGTCTATTGGGAGTGGACTAGTCGTTTCCCCCGGAGACACTTGGGAAGCACCGCCGATTTTTTGGACCGCCATCATTGGTGAATCAGGCACAACCAAATCGCCAGCTCTACGCACTGTTAAAAAGTTCTTCAAGGACTTGGAAGATAAAGCTCATTCAGATTACGAATCTAAAATCCCGCAATACGAAGCGGACTTGGCAGCGTGGAAAAGTACCAAAAAAAGTGTTCGTGGCGACAAGCCGGTCGAGCCAACAATGAAGAGGTACTATGTAGATGACACGACCATGGAAGCACTCGTCCAAGTACTGGACGAGAATGAACACGGCGTCATGGTAATTACCGATGAACTTAAAGCATGGTTCGCAGGATTTGACCGATATGTTAAAGGAAAAGGGGGGGATGCCCCCAAGTGGTTGAGTGCCTGGAATGGAGATGAAATCTCAGTAGACCGAAAATCCGGGGATAAGAAACACACACGTATTTGTAATCCGGTAGTAAACCTGACAGGGACTATCCAGCCGGACACACTACGGAAAGCAGTCGCGGAACATGTTGAGAATGGTCTTTTTGCCAGACTTTTGTTTGCATATCCGCCTAGCTACCCTCAGACATGGAATTCCAACAAGATCGCTGAAGAGGCAATTTTGGATATGGAAAAGCTTGTTGGCCAACTGATATCAGCCAGGGACAAAAGCGAAGACCGCGAAACTGTGACTTTAGATGAAGCAGCAATGAACGTATGGGAGCGGTTTTTCAACGAGAACCAAGAGCTGATCCATCTGTCAGAGAGCGAAGACGCCTATCCTTTGGCCAAACATGACCAGTATGCCCTGCGGATTGCGTTGGTTCTACATGCAATTAAACACGCAGGTGTTGTTGATCTCCCTGCGATCTCCAAAGAGACGCTGGAAGCAGCAGTCGGCATAGTCCACTGGTTCCGCAACGAGACTATGCGTGTCTACCGTATCTTTGACACCAGATCCGACGAAGCGAAACAGAAAGATCTGGTCTGCTTTATTGCGAGACGGAACAAAGGAACTATCACCGTACGTGAACTTCAGAATTCAAACTCCAAAAAATACCCTACGGCAGATTCAGCTAGAATATCCTTGAATCGTCTTGCTGAGGATGGATTCGGATCGTTTGATGATTCTACTTTTCGATTGAATGGAATAAATAAGCAGATCTTAAGTCGTTTTGACTTTATTCACGATCAGGGCGACGAGTGTATGTGGTAACTAGTTTGGTGAACACGACGTACGCAACCTATTGAAGAGCCGATAATTCGATCATGAACAACGAATCGTAACGAAAGGAGAAAAGCCGGAATGGCCTCAGTTTACAAACCCAATGACAAAGAAACGGGCAAGCCGAAACGTGGTGCCAAATGGCGGATGCGATTCAAGGATGAGCGTGGCCGTTGGAAGGACCTCTCAAGCGGAACAACTTGCAAACAGACAGCTCTTGCTGAAGCCAACAGACGCGAGTCTGAGGCTCTCAAAATCAAGACGGGTGTCTCAGTTGCCAAGCAGGGATCTTTAGTTGCAAACTTGAACAGCCCCCTTCAGGAGCATGTGGGGGCCTATCGCATGAAAATGGAAAATGCCAAGCTGACGAACAAGCATATCGAAGAGCAGGTTTCCATCTTGAATTCCTTCATCGAGAATCAGAAGGTAAGCGTGGTTTCAGATGCTGATTCTGTTCGAGTTGGAGGTTACATCAATTCGTTGGTTCAGAACGGAAAATCACATCGGACGATTCAGAAGCACATCGCAGCGATGAGAACATTTTTCAATCATCTGGTTGATACTGGCGTCATCTCCAGCAATCCTACCAAAGGCATCAAAAAGCCCTCACCGACCAAGGATCGCCGTCATGAAAGGCGCATGGCGACCAGGGAAGAATGGTTCTGGTTGGCAACGGCAACCAGCAACGGCAACCAGCAACGGCAAGTATCGCTGGAACATGACGGGACCTGCTCGCAAGTTGCTTTATTGGACCGCCATCGAGACTGGATACCGGTCTGGCGAACTTCGAAAGCTGCGGAAGTCCGACCTGCGGAATATGAACGGAAGAGTCTCCATTTGTGCCGAGGGCGATATCACCAAGAATGGGAAAGCCGCCAAACAGTACCTTTCCAAAGAGCTGGCCACGGAACTCTTCAAACACGTGAACAATCTCAATCCCAATGCTGAGATATTCAAAATGCCCGCATCAGCCAATGTGGCGAGGATGCTGAAGGACGATCTTGAATCGGCCAGGGCCAGCTGGATCAACGAGGAAGGCATCGACGAAGAAAAGCGGAAAGAACGTGTAAAATCTGACTTCCTCAAATACGAAAACGACAGCGGATTGAAACTTGATTTCCACGCACTGCGACATACCTGCGGCGCTTGGCTGATCATTGCTGGAGTGGACGTTAAAACAGTTCAAACAGTCATGCGGCATTCCACACCAACTTTGACACTGAACACTTACGGCCATCTGTTGGACGGGGCGGAAGCATCCGCTGTTGAGGCCCTCAATGCGGGTCCACAGCAAATACACAGCAAACTTGCTGCGATTGAGGAGTATGCTGCTGCGACCGGTTGCGATGAAGCTGAAGAAACAGCAGAGAACACCAAAGAAAAAAGACCCCAGAAAACTGGGGTCTTTGCGAATTCTTGCACCGATTTGCGAGTCAGTGCTGAAGCTCCCCCGGCAGGGCTCGAACCTGCGACAAACGGATTAACAGTCCGTTGCTCTACCAACTGAGCTACAGGGGAATGTAGCGGTTTGGAACACGAATGCTCCAAATAGACGCGACAGTTTAGGTCAAGAATTTCGCTCCGGCAAGGCCGGATTTTTCGCTTTTGGGAACCGGTAAAAACCGTGTTTCCCTCTGCAATCTGGAGCCCGAACGGTCCAAATGGTTCGCCTTCGAACCAAGTTTGTCTTTTCGTCCCTCATCCATCGCGTTCAGGCTTCGCTCGATTCGGCACCGCGGAAGAACCTCTTGGTCAAAATCGAAGCCGGATTCCAATCGCGATCACAGAAGAGCAGTCTGCCATCGCATGAGGTCCCGGGGCGGCTGGCAGGAATCGGTCCTGAGCCAAACTTGAATGCTCGTGTCAATGAACCGCGAACTTTTGTTGGGAGTTGGCAACTGTACTGTTCAGAAATGAATTTTTGGAGGTACGAATTAGAAATGGCAAACCGATCACTCTTTGAAAGCCATCGAGGCAACAAAGCGCCCGTGGCTACGTTCACAAACGAAGCCGGTGGCCGAGCGTACCAGCTTGATGCACAGCACCAGCTGGCTCAGTTCGCGGCAACCGGTTGCCTCAATGGCACTTTCTACGCGACTGCGGAAACGCAGCTGGATCAGATTCTGCATCTAAGTGAAACCGTGGACCCGGAGTTCCTGGCTCAAGTTGCAGTCTACTCGCGAAAATCTGCTTTCATGAAAGACATGCCAGCCCTGTTGCTGGCCGTGCTTTCAACAAAAGACGGACAACGGTTCGAAGCGATCTTTGATTGGGTCATCGACTCGCCGAAGATGCTCCGTACGTTCGTGCAGATCATGCGAAGCGGCGTTGTAGGTCGTAAGAGCCTTGGTAGCTTGCCGAAGCGGATGATTCGAAACTGGATCGACGCCCGCTCTGACCAACAGCTGTTCTTCGGCTCGGTAGGTCAGTCGCCGTCGCTGGCGGACGTAATCAAGATGGTTCACCCAAAGCCGCGTGATGATCGTCGCGCTGCAATGCTGGGTTACCTGATCGGTCGCGAAGTGGATTCGTCAAAGCTGCCTGAAGTCGTCCACTCGTTTGAAAAGTTCAAGCGAACAACGGACTCGAAGCAGCGGATCGTTCCTGACGTCCCGTTCCAGATGTTGACTTCGGTTGACCTGCAGGAGCGAGACTGGAAGCAGATCGCGCGCAACGGCTCGTGGCAGATGACACGCATGAACCTGAACACGTTTCTGCGTCACGGCGTTTTCAAAGACGGTGCGTTGGTCAACATGGTCGCTAACCGTTTGCGGGATCGTTCGCTGATTCAGAAGGCCCGTGTTTTCCCGTACCAGTTGATGGCGGCGTTCATGAACGTGAACGACGAGTTGCCGTCGCAGGTGCGAGATGCGCTGCAGGACGCGATGGAAATTGCGATCGAGAACGTACCAAAGATCAGCGGGCAGGTGTTCGTGTTTCCGGACGTTTCGGGCAGCATGGGATCGAGCGTTTCGGGTTACCGGAAGGGTGCGACATCGAAAGTTCGTTGCGTGGACGTGGCTGCTTTGGTGGCTGCGGCGATGCTACGAGTCAACGACCGTACGGTCGTCATGCCGTTTGAGAACTCTGTTGCCAATTGCAAGTTGAATCCTCGTGATTCTGTGATGACCAACGCCAAGCGTTTGTCAGGCATTTGGGGTGGAGGAACGAATTGCAGCGCGCCGTTGAAGGAGCTGAACCGCAAGAAGGCCAAGAGCGATCTTGTGATTTACGTTTCCGACAACGAGTCGTGGATCGATTCTCGACGCGGCGGTCGTCAGGCTACGGCAACGATGACCCAGTGGGAAGCGTTCAAGGCTCGCAACCCACAGGCAAAAATGATTTGCATCGACATCCAACCGTATGGGACATCTCAAACGATTGAGCGTGATGACATCATTCATGTTGCCGGATTTAGTGATCAGGTGTTTCGCCTGATTTCAAGTGTGGCGTCTGGTGAAGCTTCCAAAGATTTTTGGGTGAACCAGATCAAGCAAACTCGTGTCGAAGTTTAGACAGAGACACATTTGTTATTCCCGCTCTCCGTCGCCGAGTCAAAAGCACTCGCGACGGAGAGCGATTTTTGACTCATTGAAACAGAAGTCGAATGCAGGTTGGACTACATCTTTTTATCCAAAGCCTGATGTCTAACTGACTCCTTGTCGACTTCTTCAATACGGCCAGGCAAATGCCGAAAGGACTACATTGGACAGGGCGCGGTTGCGAAAGCGATCGTTCGAGTTCGAGCCTCGACAGTGGAAACACTGAGCTACGTCTTTTCAGAACTTGTTGCCGGCTTTTTTACAATTCATATTGAACCATGACGCGGCGAATGCTGGGGAAACTACATGGCTCACAACCCCGAGGTGTGGGTTCGAATCCCACTCGCTTTGAAGTGCTTCACCCAAGCAACTTTGGAGCGATTGTTCAACGGTAGAACGCGGTTTACGTTTCTCCAATCCTTGTCGTTGTGTCATTTTTTCAATCGGAGTTCGAACGCAAATATTCAGTCAATCGAAACGTGGCGAATGCTGGGGGAACTACATGATTATTAGTCCCAAGGTCGTGGGTTCGAGTCCCACCAGCCCTACTTGAATGCAGATTCGGTTTGGGGCTGTAGCTCAGTGGATAGAGCAAGGTAAACGTTTCTTCGATTCCTTGTCGCCCCGTTTCGATTGACTGAATTTTTTTGCGTGCTGCAACTGCGATCCCCCGCTCCGCGAACGCTGCAAAGTCCGCCATGGCAATACGAAACAATGTTCGACGATTCGGGGAAGAGCCGAAGTCTGCCGATCAGTGCCTAGCTTTGCACTTTTCCAAACGCATCCCGCAGCATCGCAAGGCTCTTCGGAACCGCCGTCCAGGGATCTTCCTTGCCCTCAAACTCCAGCGAGACATAGCCGCGATAGTTCGCTGCCTGACAGATCTTTGCGATCCGATCGTAGTCCATGTCCAGGTCATAGTAGACGCCGCCGCCAAAATAGGTTTTGGCTTGCATGAACACCGCTTCGGGAGCCAGCATTTCAAGCTGCTCGTATCGCCGCTCGAAAAAGTTTCCGCTGTCCATTGTCACTCGCAGCCATGGCGAATCAATCGCGTTCACGATTCGCAACACGCCTTCCGCGGTTCGGCCCAGCCCCCAATGATTTTCCAGTCCCATCACAACTCCGCATTTTTCTGCGGTCGGAATGCATTGCTCGAACGCGTCGATCACCCACTTGAATCCCTCGTCGTCGGTGCAGTTCGGCAAACGTGGCTCAATGCCCTTGTTGTTCATCAGCTCTTCAAAACTCTTCGACGTTCCCCAGCGTCCCGTGTTCACACGGATCGTCGGAATGCCCAGCTTGTAAGCCGTCTCAATCTGACTGATGGTCAGTGCGATATTTTTGTCGCGGTACTCTTTGTCGGGGCGGACGAATCCCTGGTGAGTCGACATTCCGCACAGGTCCAGACCGTTGACGAAAGCTTGTCGCTTGAGCTTTTGCAGAAAGCCATCCGACGTGTCTTCCATTTGAACCAGCAGCAGTTCCACGCCGTCAAAACCCATTCGTGCCGCGGCATCAATGCACTCTGGCATGGTCAGCTTGGATCCACCCTTGAACGTGAAAAACGAATACGTCGAAACGGCAATTCGGTTCGGCACCAGCGTGGTCGTGGCTTTGTCCTGAACCGGTTTCAGGCCAGCGGTGCAAACACCTGTCTCGCTGCTGGAGGCGATCGCAGTTGAAGTTGCAGCTGCGCCCGCGGCGGCAAGAAATGTACGACGTTTCATTGAGTTGCTCCCAGTTCACGATAAATGTTTGGCTTTTCAGATTGTAGTCGGTCCAGGGATTGCCAAGAACATGTTGATCTTCTCCAATCGCCCTCCCGGCTGAATTCCGGTCGGCGAAACCAACCCTCAACCACCGGAAGATATTTCCGCTGAACGCCATAAGTCGACAATCGAAAACTCAGCCAAATCTGAAACTCGGTTTGGCTGCCGCGGTCGGAGCCCAGGTTTTCTGGGGCATCTTTCCCGCGTATATCAAGCTGTTCCAGGGAGTCATCGCTCCTCTGGATCTGGTTGCTCATCGCGCGCTGTGGTCATTTTTGGTGTTGGCGATCTGGCTGGCAATCGCCTCACGCCTCGCCAGGTCTCGGAATTCGGCCAGCGACGTTCCAGCACAACCTTCGTTGCAGCAGCGACTTTTTGGGCAATCGAAAACGATACGAATTTCGGTTTTCGCTGCGGTCGCGATCGTCGTCAACTGGCTCATGTTCGTTTGGGCGGTTTCCAACGATCACGCGATCGACGCAAGTCTCGGCTACTACATTTGTCCACAGATCGTTGTCCTGCTGGGCGTGGTGTTTTTGAGAGAGAGACTCACGCCGCTGCAATGGATCGCAGTCCTGTTGGCGACAGTCGGCGTTACGATTATGACCTGGTCCGCCAACAGCAATATCTGGATCGGGTTGGTCGTGGCCGTGGCTTTTGCACTGTACTCGTTAATCAAAAAGAAGACACAGCTTTCGGCTGCCGAAGGGCTGACGATGGAAACAGGTTTGATGTTTCTGCCCGTTATCGCCTGGTTCGCGTGGCGGACTTTCTCCGTTGGCGTATCGGTTATTCCGCAGTCCGCGACGTTGAGCATTCTGTTGGCGTGCAGTGGATTCGTGACCATCGCGCCACTGTTTCTTTACGCGATCGCCGTCAAGCATCTTTCGCTGTCGACCGTTGGGCTGCTGCAATTTATTGGCCCAACGATTCAGTTTTTTCTTGGCCTGTTTGCCTTCGGAGAACCGGTTGATTCGACACGATTGTTCGGATTCGTTTTTGTCTGGATCGGAGTCAGCGTCTACTTGTACGCACTGCATCGCCGATCACGACTCGCAATAAAAGCCGTTTGAGCCGCATTTTTGTTGCATTTTTGCCCTCCGCTGCGATTCTTCCAATATTTGTATTCGCATGGCGAACAGAGGGCAAACAAACCGTATGTCCTGGAGGTGTGATGAAAAGTGATCTGTTGAAAGAACCGTCGATCCTGGAAAAGCCATTCAAAGCGATGAGCGGATGGGGCATGTTGCTCGGAATGCTCGGAGTGATCGCTCTCTCTGTTCTGATGTTCATTTTGGGAGTTGGGAACGAGTCTCCATGGCTGATCGTTCCGGCGATTGTGATTTTTCTGTCCGCCTTTCTGGTCCTGTGCGGACTGGTCGCGATTCAGCCAAACAGTGCTCGGGTGTTGCTCCTGTTTGGCGACTACCAGGGCACGCTCAAGGAATCAGGTTTCTACTGGGTCAATCCGTTTTTCAGCAAGAAGAAGATCTCGTTGCGGATTCGCAACTTCGAAACTGGCTCGATCCATACGCCTGAAAAGAAAGACGCGGCCGGAACCGTCGTGTCGCAGAAATCACGCACTGCCGGCCGTCCTTCCAAGGTCAACGACCGAGACGGGAATCCGATCGACATCTCCGCGATTGTCGTTTGGAAAGTTGTCGATACTGCCGAGGCACTCTTCGAAGTCGACGACTATGAAGACTTTGTTCGCGTGCAAAGCGAAGCCGCCCTTCGAGTTCTCGCGACGCGACACCCGTACGACAGCGAGGACCACGAGGTTTCGTTGCGAGGCAGCACGACCGAAGTTTCCGAGCAGCTTGAACACGATATACAGGAGCGACTGCATAGCGCTGGCGTTCAAGTCATCGAAGCTCGCATCAGCCACCTGGCTTACTCGCAGGAGATCGCGGCGGCGATGCTGCAACGTCAACAAGCTTCGGCGGTCGTCGCGGCCCGAACTAAAATCGTCGACGGTGCGGTGGGCATGGTAAAGATGGCTTTGGATCAATTGTCTGGCGAAAAGATTGTGGAACTGGACGACAAAAGCCGCGCCCAAATGGTGTCCAACCTGTTGGTCGTCCTGTGTAGTGATCGACACGCCCAACCGGTGATCAACGCTGGCGAAGGGTAAATCGTTGCCGGGTGATTCTGCCCGGAAGTGTGCGTGAGAGCGTCGAAATCTCGTGAGAACGATCGAAAGGTGCATCAGCAATCGGCTGCTGCACCTGTTCACGCTTCGGGTTATGATTTGCGAAACTCCTGCAATTCAAACAAACATTTCATGGCCAAAAAGAAACCGAAGTTCTACGTTGTCTGGGAAGGAAACACTCCGGGAGTCTATCAATCCTGGTCAGAATGTCAGAAACAAATCGCAGGATTCTCTGGAGCCAAATTCAAATCGTTTCCCTCGTTGGCTGCCGCTGAAAAAGCCTACACCGAATCGGTCGACGACCATTGGGGCAAGTCCGACGGTAGCAAAACAGCCAAAACGAAAACGCCCAAGCGAACGTTGGAAGAGCTGCGAGAGATGGGCGTCGATTTGACTGCGTTGGCTGTCGACGCGGCCTGCAAGGGAAACCCCGGCCCGCTTGAGTATCAGGGCGTCGAAATCGAAAGCAACGTCTGCCTGTTTCATCAGGGACCGTTTCCGGATGGCACGGTCAACATTGGCGAGTTCCTGGCGATCGTGCATGCGTTGGCGCTTTTGAAACATGGAGGCCACACCGACCGAGTCATTTACTCTGATTCGCGGATCGGTATGAGCTGGGTCAAAGGCGGAAAGTGCAAGACGAAACTGACTCAGACCGTTGCGAACAAACAGCTTTTTCAGCTGATCAAACGAGCCGAGAAGTGGCTCAAGGAGAACCCTGTCGAAAATCCGATCCTGAAATGGGAGACGAAGCTTTGGGGAGAAATTCCGGCAGACTTCGGTCGAAAATAGGGCAGGGTTGAAGCAGTAACGAAGTCAAAGCTTGCTCGTCCCGCCGCCCGATCATCGTTTTGGCTTGAATGACTCGAAGAGTTTCCGTACGTCTTCGTCCGAGTACTTGCCGTCTTTGCGAACACTCATCACCAGGACAAACGTCTCCTTTTCCTCTTCATCGTCCGTTGACGCAAAATAGCGAACCACCTGAAACGGACCGTCTTTCGCTGGCTCCGTTGTTCGCAAAACGTCTCGTTCCTGGCCCGCGAAATGCCAGGAAAGCGTCTCGGTCGCTGTGGAATCGTGATCGACATCGATGTCAGGATGAAGCTTGAATGAAACTTTCGGGCGACTGATCTGAACGCCTCCTATCTGGGTTTCGCGAATCGCTTCAACCAGCCGGATGCGTCCCAGAGCATCTTCGGCTGACGAACCATCGCGCCAATCGATGCGGCGGAACTGGTTCTGTAATCGGTTGGCTTCGACGGGTTCAAAGTCTTCCGGCAAATCGATCGATCCAATGGTGGCCAGAATTTCCTCAATCCGCGCCGGATCTTTTGTGTCTTCGATCATCATCATCATCAAGATGATGACGCCGCCGACAATCGTGACAAACCCGGTACCGATGATGCCAAAGATTACACCCAGCGCGACACCGGCAACGGCTGCCTTTCGATCGCTCTTTTGAGCACGGGCAAACCGCATCTGCAGCAGACTTCGAACCCCGTACCAGATCGCCGGAATTCCCGTCAGAAAAAGCAACACGATCGAGCTCAGCCCAAGCCAGAAACTACGCCACGCAAACCGGTTCACCTGCGTCGCGGCTTTGTTGGGAGGAATCGAGACGTTGCCGCAGGCTGCACATCGAATCGGGTTCGAGTTCCCGAAAACTTCGACAAGCAAATACGACTGACAGTTTGGGCAATTCATTATTTCCTCATCAACAAAGTGCCACTGAGAAAGTCGGCGACTCCCCGACTTGGGCTGGCCAGATTGAACAGCGTCACGATTAGCATCGCGATAACGACGGCTGGAAATGCCAGAACGACGATTAGAAATCCAAACGGCGGTGGACCTTCCGGATCGATACTCAATGCAGCAGCCTGTAGCCCAACAAAAGTCGTCGCCATCAGAATCGGGAGCAGCCAACTCAACGCCATTCGCACCGCCAGGCGGATTCGCGACGGCTTGTGTTGCTTGTTGCGGTTGCGGGCTGTAATCCCAAGAAACCAGAATGTGGGGCTTTCGAAAAAGTATCCCGTTACGATCGAGCCGGCCAGCATCATTACGAAAAACAAACCGCAGATTATACCGATGCCCAGATTGAACTGTGTTTTACACAGCGACAACCAGGCTTGACCCAACAGGAACAGGATCGACAACTCGATCGCCAGAGAAACACAAGTCGCACCGATGCGATCAATCCACGACCAACCGGACGGGCGATCGACGAGTTCTTCCAGTTTGTGATCGATCTCCGACATCGAAATGTTGGTCGATTTGCGCCACTTCTGGTTTAGCTCAATCACATGTTCCGGCACCGGGTGGTTCGCAACGATCTTCTCGAAGAAGAGCTCGAAAACTTCGCGAGCGTTCATCGTTGAAGTCTCCTCTCCGGTGGCGATCTCGACGAACTTCAGTTGCCCGCTGCGGTCCAGCCAGACGTTTTCCGGGCCAAAGTGATCCGGCAACGAGTCCTCGTTGGCAGAGTGATCCAGCTCGGATGCCAGTTCGCGGAGCAAAGGCCGAAGCGTCGTCCATTGCACAACTTCGCCGGACTCGAGCAATTGTAGCCACGGCATTCCTTCGATGCTTTCGGCAACAAAGTATCGGCGTTGCGGATCGGATGACGTGTCCACTCGCGACGCGATAATTCGCTGTCGCGTCGGTCGAATCCCGGCACGAGAAAGCGGAGGGTTGGCTTCTGTCGTTTCGTAAATCCAGACTTTACGGTCCAGCTGGGGATCTTCTCCGATCAGGATCCGTTCGCCAGTCCTCGCGTTTATCCCCAGCTGCCCAAGAATTCGAAACGGCTCGATCACGTCGGCTGGAAACGAAGTCGGATCGACTTCCAGCGGCGCGGTAACAGGTTGATTGGAAGTTTGAGCGGTCTCAAGCGAGTTGGAGATCCGTACCACGCGTGTCCCGGTGACGAGGTCGTGGATTCCGCGATAGCCGTTGCTGATTCTGCCCGTCAGCATGAACAGCAGCGATGGGATCCAGGCCAGAAACGAGAACAGTTCAACCAGCCCGATCTTGACCACATCCTGAGCGGACATCGTCTGGCCTCCTTCGGGTGACTCGAGGAAGAACACAGGCAAGAAAGCCATCATCGCGCGAGAGCCTGGGATGAAGAGAGGGCGGACGAGAGCTTGCCATAGCTTTGGCGTATCGTTCTGATCGTTGATGACTCGCATGCGAAACAGCCACTTTCCGATCGTCGTGCCAAGAACATATTCCTGAACTGCGAACCAACCGACGACGGCAATGAAGTTTACGACCGCTGTGATCAGGTTGGCTTCGAATGCTCCAAGGATCATAGCCAGCGGTGATATCGTCAGCGACAGAACAATCCCGACGAACCCAAAGATAAACATGTCGATGAAAAACGCCGCCATGCGTAATCCATTGTCCGGAGCGACCGCGCCGAGCGACGAAAACGGCAACAGGGCCGCTCGAATTTCCTGCACGCTGCCGGGGCGACGCTCAGGATCTTTCTCCAGCATCGACGCCAGCAGCGAAGCAAGTTTCTCCGGAACGTGCGGCGCAATCGTTTTTACATTTGGTGCCGGTACTGCGGCGATACCGGAAATGACTTGCGCCGCGTCGCCGACGAATGGAGCACGGCCTGTCAAAAGGTAGAACAGCGTCCCACCAACTGCATAAATGTCCGTTCGTGCATCCACATGACCCGCGCGAAGCTGTTCCGGTGCCGCGAATTGCGGTGTGCCAACAAAGGCGCCTGTTTGCGTCAGCGCAACGTCGCCGAAAAAGTTCTTGGCCAACCCAAAGTCACCGACTTTCGCCCCGCCGTCGTCATCCAGAAAACAGTTCGAAGGTTTGAAGTCGCGATGCACGATCCCGGCCTCATGAGCAACCGCCAGGCCGTCGATTGCCTGAATCATAAAATCCACCGCTCGAGAAACCTCCAGCGGGCCTTCCTCCTCAACGATGTCTTTGAGTGTTCCACCGTTCATTAACTCCATCGCGATGAAGAACTGATCACCATACTGACCGGAACGATAGACGAACGTGCTGCCCGGATGGTTGATCGATGCCGCAACCTGACTCTCGCGTCGGAAGCGTTCGACGCCCTCTTCGGTGGTGCGAACCTGCTTTGAAAGGATCTTGAGCGCGACCGGGCAATCGCTGTCGGTATCGTGAGCTTCGTAGACGGTGCCCATGCCGCCGGCGCCAAGCTGACATCCAAGCTTGAAAGGTCCGATTCGCGATCCAGGTTTCAGCTTGCCCGCAAATTCGGCAGGTCGAATCACGAATGAGGAGTCGTGGGTGTTTTCCAGCGACAGGTTCTGAGAGCTTTGATTGGGAGAGCCGATCGTCTGGTCTGGCGTGCCGCCGCTGGTCACTCCAGAAGTACCAACGCCATCAGTGACCGAATCGAATTGAGAACCGCAATGACTGCAGAATTTTGGCATCGCGCCTACAGTCGATGTCGAGTTGCCACATTGGGCACACGTGATGGATCTTTGATTTGGCATTGCTTGACGGGAAACTCATGAAACTGCCAACAAGCGGGTTGGCGACCTGATAATTCTAATCTACTGTCGTGTTCGTCGAATCGCCCGATTCCTCGTTTGCAAAATCAGGATATCCGTTTTTTACTGCTAAGTTTCAAAATTGACGAATGCGCAGTCGAAAACTGATAAATCGACACCCTAACCAGTCCCGGATTTCGAGAGACCCAGATCGTGACCGAACGCTCCAAATACCAGCAGAACATCATCAAGAACTACTACGAGAATCGTGAGAACATCGCGCTTCAACGCGTTCAGGAACTGGTGACGGAACTTTTCCTGTCCGAAGGCAAAAAGCGAACGACCCAGTGGGAACGTCTGGAAAAGCACTTGCTGAAGTTGGAAGTCAAGCAGGAGACGATCGATGCGTTGCGTGAAAAAGATGATCCGCAACTGGTCGCCAAACTGGCTGAACGACTCGGTAAGGAAATGGAGTAGAGCATCACGTTGGCGAGAATGTGAACTCCACCGCGGCCAGCACGGCCGCCGCCAGCAATGTTAGATAGGCAGTTTTTCCATTCACAAGTGATGGGTCAGAAAGGAATTCCCGGATCGAGCCCAGCTGATGCCAGATGCTGATCCCGGCAATCGCCGTGATGGCGCCGAACGCGACCAGAGTCCAGTTGGGTGAACCGTGCTGAAGCATGGTTTGGCAATCGCCAATTCGCTCGAACGAGCCGATCGCAATGTATGCGCCGTTGGCCAACAGACAGAATCCGGCGAAGAACATCGCGATCTTATTGGCCACGTGCAACTGCCGCGGAACCAGTCGCCAGCCGATCACGGGAATCGCGCACCCAAGGACCGGGCCGAGCCAAACGACCCAGAGCGGATTTGGATTTGGGGAAACATCTGTCCGCGAAATCGTGAGCGGATGGAGCACGACGCGCTCTACGCTTCCGCCGCTGGTGAGCGCACCGATGACATGTCCGAACTCGTGGATCGCCATCATCCCAAGCCAGCTCAACGCGAGCAGGGATATGATGAATGCGATCTGGTGTAAACGCTGCATCGAGGTATTCCACAAAACGAAATACTCAGAATAGCAGATTCGGAAGAGGGAGATTGACGACCTGAGATGGCGATATGCAACTGGTGCGCGGGATCAAACGCCGACTTGAGGAACATCACAAGCCATCGTTTTATCGTCTTGAGTTGGCTAAAATAGACGAGGGTTCAGATCGGACTCGATGATAATCGTTTGAACGCCTGAAAGAGGAATCAATGCCTGATTCGAAAGACATTCTCAGCTATGTATGCGGCAACTGTGCTGCCGTGAATCGCGTGCCGATCGGACGTGTCGCCGATGGCCCCAAATGCGGCAAGTGCAAACAGATTCTGATCCCGGACCATCCGGTCGAGCTGACCGATGCGAACTTTCAAAAGTTCGTTTCGCGGACGACGGTGCCTGTCGTGGTTGATTTTTGGGCCCAATGGTGCGGCCCCTGTCGAATGATGGCTCCGCAGTTCGCCGATGCGGCCAAACAGCTTTCGCCACACACCGTACTAGCTAAACTTGATACCGAAGCCGCTTCCGCGACCGCTGGCGGTTTCAACATCACCGGTATTCCGTGCATGATCGCATTTCGGGACGGCAAGGAAATCGCGCGGCAATCGGGTGCCTTGAACGTGGATCAAATCCTGCAATGGGTGCGTGGGCTTTGATCGTGAGCATGCAATGCCGTGGGTGGTTTGAACAACCCGGGTAGCTTCCCGCCAGATCGCAGTTGCGAATACGCGACGTGAAATGTATCAGCCGAATTCGGCCCGCAACGCTATCGAACAGACGCGAACGATTGCGTAGCGGAACCCATCGTTGCCGGAGCAGCAATCGACCGGTTTGAACGCGGTGCTGCTGGCTCTTCGAACTCGTTGACAACGGATTCCAGTTCTCCGCGAAGAATTCGAATCGATTCCGGTGCCTTGATTCCCAGGCGAACCGTCTTTCCTTTGATGCGGGTGACTTCGATCGTGATGCCGAGTTCAGGAATGACGATTGATTCGTCGACGTGGCGAGAAAGAACTAACATAGAACTACTTCCTTGTATCTTGTTGATGATTCTTGTTGACGAGCGAAACACTCGTAAAACTCAATTCGCTCTAAAGCAACTCGCAAGCCAAACTTGAGCCAATCCGGCAAAATTTCCTGAAAGCTCGCGTCTACTCGAAGAAATAAATGAAAACACCCATCGTTGTTGATGAAAAGGACTGGGGTGCTAGCAAAACAGAACCGTTCCACGACGAAGTGATGGTCGTGGAACGGTCATTAGAGTGCGCGTCGTGGTCAAAGCATGACCAGTTTTGCGACGCTATTAGTCGCTAGCTCTGGCCACCGATTCAGAAACTTGGGCTGTCGGGAGTCGGCGGTTTTGGCTTCGGGTTCATCGGCGGCGGATCGTGAGGTTGCGGCCGGCTGCCCGGAAGATCGCCCGGTTTCGAAGGCGCGGGTGTCGGAGAAGGTGAAGGCAATCCGGGTGATTTGTCGTCGTCGTCTTTATTAGTCATTGTGCTCTCGAGTTAAAAGTAAATGGATCGAATGGCAACGGGGCAGGGTGGTTCCAAGCCCCAACGCTGGCTCAGCTTTCGATATTGTCGCGAGCCAGTTCCGCTTGCTCGGCCATACACTGAGTCGGACTGGCAATTGAGCCGTGATTTTCTGATTGCTTGTAGGCGGTGTTCCAGCCGTCAATTAGCTGATCGCCTTCACGAACTTTTGATTCATAATCCTCCTCATTCGCGGGTGCTTGATTGCCCATGAATTGTTCTAGCGCGGATTTGATTGCGTCGCCAAGCGATGATTTTTCCGAAAGCTTTCGCGCAGTTTCGGAAATCTGCATGCAGTATTCTTTCCAGCGTTGGTCGATGGGGTTGTCCATGGTTTCTTCCTGTTTGAGAGTTTAGTACACGTGATGTCGATGCTCATTCACCGACGAGGACTTCTTCGCCCTCTCCGGGAAGCCACGACTGTTTCGCCTGTTGCTTGAGATCTTCCATGTCTGATTTCATATGGCCTTCTGCCTCGCTTCCAGCTTCTTCGTTTGCCTGATTGCGAATTGCAGCAGACTTTCGATCCATCTCATGCTCGATTGATCCCGGCTGAGGCGAGGATTGCTGTCCATTGGATTCCGTATTCTCGCTGTGAGGCGGTTGCTGCATCACAACAGGAACGCCGTTCGGGAAGATGACTTCACGAGCTTCGTCCGGCAATGAAATGCCGTCCTGCAGCAGCGCCTGTTTCGCAATTCGCATGCACGACGATCGAACGCTCAGCCAATTATTCTTTGCTCCATCGATCCAAAAGAAGGAACGAAGGTTCACGGTAGACGCTCCCAAACTTTCGATCAAAACTCGCGGAGTTGGATCCATCAAGGTTGCAGAGTGTTGTTTCAAAACGCCAAGCACAATTTCCTGAGCCTTGCTTGCCGGGTCGTCGTATCCGATACCGACATCGAAATGAATTCGCCGCAGTGGATTGGCCGTGTAGTTTTCAATCGTTGCTTTGTAGACTTTCGAATTGGGAATCTGAACGTGGTTTCCTTCGAACGTTAGCAACGTCGTGCCTCGCGTGGTGACTCGTTGCACGACGCCCTCAAAATCTTCGATGTGCACGGCATCGCCAATTCGAAACGGTTTTTGCACGCTGATCAGAACGCTCGCAAGGAAGTTTTCCGCGATGTCCTGAAACGCGATACCGATAATCAAACCGATCAGGCCCGTACCACCAAGAACCGTCAACGCTAACTGGGTCAGTCCTGAGACACGTAGTACGAGGTAAATGCCAAAGATCAAGATCGGCAACATCATCGCTCGCGTGGCGACCCATCTCAAAAGCGAATTGGGGATCCGTTTTCCCAGAGCCCGATTACCAACGTAGCTCGCCAGTTTCGCCAGCATCCACGTCAACGCGAGGATTACAACACCAAACACGACCAGCGGGATCGCCTGAATGGCACCGTTGCGAAAGTCGCGTAGCTCCGCGAACGCACTGCTGAAATCCCAAACGGATTTTTGCTCGACCGTCATCCGGTTTACAACCGCTGCAACGTCCTGCGTATTGGTAGCAAGGTCCGTCGCCCAGTCCTTGAATTCGTCCTGTTTGGCGATGCCTGACAGGAAGACAACTCCGTTCTCAACGCTCGCGTTCGCGTCGTCAAAACGCTTCGTTGCAGCAAGGATTTCGTTCAGGCGAGCCTGAATCTCCTCGTCCCGGGCCGCGGGGTTGACCTCGACTTTTTGCGGAGCTTCAGGAGCTTCGTCGGCAACTTCCTCCGTGTTCGATTCGTTGTCTGTGTCGGGAGTTTCCTGTTGCCCAAACGAATGCTGGAACGCAAACATGGTAAGCAAAATGAAAACCGGCAGGCTGGATCTGTAAAATAGCTTCATCGTCGCTGGCTCCTTTTATTGTTCGAATCTGTCACTGACAATCACTCGCCAAACCAGAATGGATCCGGCGAGTCCGGCGAGGGTCAAAAACAATAAAGCGATTGCTGGGTAGCCCCCGATTTTCCAGCCGACATCGATCCGCATCATCAATGCCGCAGCAACAATCATTGCGGAAATGATCAGACCCGTTGAAATTCGGTTGGCGACTTTGTTCAGGCCGCTGATAAACTTGCCTTCGTCAAAGGCGTTGACCTTTACTTCAATCCCGTTGTTGGCGACCAACTCGGCCAGCTTGTTCGCCCGCGCGGGAAGCTTTTGTGCGAACTCGGTTGATTCCAACAACGCTTGATACAGCGTTGCCAAGCTCAGCTCCTTGCCGGAGTGCTGTCGCATGATGTCCATCGCATGTGTCCGAATGGCTTCATTCGGATCGAATTTTGGATCGAGCGAAGAGACGACCCTTTCAAGGTGCATCAACGCTCGGCCCAACATGATGACTTCTTGTGGCAGAAACAGATCGTGCTGACCGGCAACGGTCTGAATTTCCATCAAAGCAGTTCCTGAATCCATTTTGTCGACGCTACGGTTCACGTTGGCGGCAACGATTTTCTCAATCTCTGACTGGAACTTTCTCGAATCAAAGTTGTCTCCGGGGACACCGCTCGCCTCAGCAATCTCCGCTGCGACAGAACCTTTTCCATCGCTGATCGCCATAAGTAGCTTGATCAAATCTGACTGAAGTCGCGGTGTGAACTTCACGACCAAACCGTGATCCATCAAAACGATCCCGTCGTCACGCGTCAGCCCGACGTTGCCGGGGTGAGGGTCCGCATGGAACGCTCCGTGGACAAGAACCTGAAAGAGAAACGACTTGAACAGATCGTTGGCCAATTCGCACGACCGGGACTCGTCAATTCGGTCCGACGTCAAATCTGTGATCTTCTCGCATTGCACGAACTCCATCGTGATGACGCGTTTCGTCGAAAGTTCGCCAACCGGTTTGGGAATTGTGATACTTTTGAATCCGGCCAGATTGGTCGCGATATCGCGGGCATTGGCAACTTCGTGCTCATAGTCGATTTCCATCGCTAGCGATTGTTTGAGCGATTCGACAAGATGCTTTAGCTGATAGCGGCGGCCGAATTCAAAATTTTCGCAAACCGACGCAAGCTCTTCCATCGCCTCGATGTCGCGAGCCAACTGCCCTGCGATTCCAGGACGTTGAACTTTGATGACTACCTTGCGACCGTCATGCATCGTGGCGCAATGAACTTGCCCGAGCGACGCCGTCGCCAATGGCTCGATTTCGAAGCTGTCAAACAAATACTCCGGTTGCTGACCCAGCTCTTCTTCGATGACGCGGAAAATCTCACTTGCTTCGATCGGCTCCGCGTCGTCCTGAAGTTTAGTCAGGGCCTCGATGTACGCTCCGGGAAGAAAATCCGGACGGGTCGAAAGCAGCTGGCCAAGCTTGATGAAAGCCGGACCCATCGCTTCAAGATCGGCGACCAGATCATGAGGGCCGACGCCTTTCGAGGCCGCTTTCTCGACCGCGCTCCGGTCGTCGCCGGTGTCTCGTTCGTCCGTCCGGTGCCAGTCGTGAGAGGCTGCACCGCTACGGCGATCGTGTGTTGTGTCGGCAAATGACTCGACCAAGCCTGACTTTTGAATCAAATCGCTGGTTCCGTATTTGTACAACAGCCCAATCATCTGACGATGCCGGTTAAGGTGTTGAAATGGATTGCTTATCATGGGAAGTCGCTTTCTATTGATTGGTTGCATTCCATTAAGGCATTTGTTGTGCCAACGGTTTGAGGCTCCGACCGCCATCCGCGGAAAGCAGGGAAACTCTGCCGAATTCCGATTTCTATGGTCGCGTTCAAGCCAGTCTGGCGGTGTTGCGGCCAGCAAACGTTGGATTTTTCGACAGTGAGTGATTTGTGATCAACTGGCACTGCCTTTGCGTTAGCGAAATCGACGACTCGCTCTTTGTGGATTTGAAAAGATGAACTGGTTCATTCGTATCACTGGATTTTTGCTGCTTCTGATTACGCTGCTTCCGCTGCTGTCCACCGGGAAGTGGTACGTGCGCTGGTGGGATTTTCCGCGGCTACAGATCGCGGTGCTGATGGCTGTTCCGCTGATCACGATCGCTGCCGTCATGTGGACGTCCGGACTCCGTACAGAGCATCTAATTTACAGTGGTGTCCTGATCGCAGCGATCGCTTGGCAACTGTCGCACACGGCTCCTTTCGGCCCACTGTGGCCCACTGAAGTTGCCGATTCGCAGCCAAACGCCGATACCTTCAAGGTGATGGTTTCAAATCTGGATTACGAGAATCCAAGCCCGCAAAACGTAAGTGCTGAACTGGCAGAAGAGAACGCTGACATCCTTTTGCTGGTCGAATACGACGAAGGCTGGAAGCAGCGGTTGGAGGCTTTGGGCACGGACTATCCCTACACGCACGAGGAAGTTCGAGGTGAAGGGCTGGGCTTGGCGTTCTGGAGCAAGATTCCAATCAAGTCGGCACAAACTCGACACCTCGTTTCTGATCGTCGAGCAAGCTTGTGGATTGAACTGGAATTTGAGTCCGGCGAACAGGTTAACTTTATCGGAATTCATCCGACGCCTCCGGGCCTGCTCGACTCCACCGGTGAAACTCGCAGAGACAGCAGGGTTCGCGACGCGGAACTGATTCTGATAGCGAGGGAAATTGCCCAGCGAAACGACGAGGCCTGGATCCTCGCCGGAGACTTCAATGACGTCGCATGGTCTCACACAACGCGCCTGTTCAAGCGTACCAGTGGCTTGCTGGACCCACGCATCGGCCGAGGGTTGATCAGCACTTACATGGCGAACTATCCTCCGTTTCGCTGTCCCATTGATCACGTTTTCCTTTCAGAAGGATTCACGCTCGGCTCGCTGTCGCGTAAACGCATGAGCGGCTCTGACCATTTTGCGATCCTCACCCAGCTGGCTTTCGAAGACGCCGAGGGCGTGACGCCGCGACCTGAAGGCAACGACGCTTCTGACGCGAAAGAGATTATCAAAGAGGGAATTGATGACGCAGAAGAACGCGATACTCGATAAGTGTTTTGCGAATTCAGCAATGGCCATGTGTTTAGTCTGAGTCGCCCCGTGGAAGGTTTCTGCGACACTGCTTCTCTCCGAAGGCAATAGGAGTCGCAACGATAAATAGTTTGGTATAGGGAAGCACGTTGCCAAAGAGACTTGCGTAAAAACCATGTTATTTGCCACCTCCACTGGCTTCACGAAACAAACGTTCGGATATGTCTGCCGCGAAAGCTTCGGGTAAGTGCGCTAAGTTTTTGGTCGCAGCAATAAGCTGGGAAATAGCGTCATGCGCAACTGCGGCGTAGGCAGTGCCATCGACGGGTGAATTCAGCCAAATGCCGACCGGTACGCCAGCGGATTGAACCGCAGCAATATACTGCTGGGCATCGAAGTCGGCAGGGACTCCGTCGTCCGTCACGTTAGACGCTGGGAATGCGAGAAAAGTCCAGTGCGAGGCGCCGCGCTCGGCGAGTGAGTCAAGGTCGACAAGCGAGTCAATGTCAATTGGGCCAGCGTATTTCACGGGAGCACCGATTTCCTGTGGCACACAACAGATGGTTTTAACGACACCGCTTTAATCGAAGCGATGCCCTGAACAAAACGAGCGATGCATGGACTGCCTGGAATTGTACCAAAGACCATGGCACGTTGCCAATGAGCTGGATTTGTCGCTGGCTTGGCGTAAAAACCATGTTACACAGCTCGTCAGCTTCGTGATTCGATGCTGCGATCAACGACGCGGAATAGTTCCGTGGCATTTGCGTCCATGCCGGACTTGATTGAGATGCGGAAAGTTTGTCCAGCCACAGCCGAAGCAAACTCGGGTGACGATGCAGTTAGAGTGTCAAACACTGTTTCGGCGTGATCGGCAATTTCGCGAGCCTCGGTTTCATTGATGTCGGACGATTGTGCCACAACACCGCATGCGATTTCGTTGTCTGGGCGGAAACCAAATGCGACACCGTCGTACATGAGTGTTGCGCCGTTGGAAAATCGCTCCAAGGCGTCGGAGTATGCCTCGCCTTTGGAGTTCAGCATTCGTGAATCGAGGACGACAAAGTCTTCGGGTTTAACGCCAGCGAGAGATGGAAGGACGTACGCACCGAGTGATGCAGCACAAGCGAGGCCGAAGCCAATCCAACCAACAGTCGGTGAAGCGATGTTGAACCAGCTGCCGGCGATGAGCCCAGTGCCGATCCACCACGCAGGCCCGTAGAGTTGGTAGAAAAGTACGTACCAGGATGGCGCTGTCCGGGCGTGTTGTGTTGTCATTGTCGGAGACTGGTACGGATTTGCCATTTACTGGTGGCATGGGGCAAAAGTTTCTACGTCATCGCCCTAATCGAAGCAGGCGAAGTTTGAAATGCCACAGATTGTACCAAGGCCATAGACCGCTGCCAAACCTCGACGGTGTGTCGAAGGGGGCTTGGATGAAAACCATGTTGTCGCCATCGACCGGCTGGCTAGTATGCGTCGCCATTTCCAGTCCAGTCGATCGCGATACGACGAACTGCGGAAATCGCTACGCAGAATCCTTCATCGCCGAGCTACTGGCTTTCGCAAAACCGGTAACCAATTCCGCGAACCGTTTCGATGCGGTCGGCAGACTGATCCAGCTTTTTTCGGAGCGAACGAATGTGCACGTCGATTGTGCGTTCAAGGACAATCGCATCGGTACCAAGAGCCGAATCGATCAGCTCGGAACGATCGAAGGCTCGTCCGGGTTGGCGAATCAGCGTGTCGAGTAATCGGAACTCACTGGGAGTCAGATCGAGGACCCGACCGTCAAGCAACGCGCGATGTTTGACTCGATCGATCGCGATGCCTCCGACACAAATCATGTCGTTGCCATCTCCCATCCGTTCGTTGCGACGAAGTAGAGCCTTGACCCGTTCGAGAAGCACGCGAACGCTGAACGGTTTGGTAACGTAGTCATCGGCTCCGACGGAAAAGCCAACCACCTGATCGGTTTCTTCGCCCTTGGCCGTGAGCATGATGATCGGCGTGTTCATGGTCGAAGCTTCGCTTCTTAGCTGGCGGCAAACCTGGACTCCATCCATCACCGGGATCATCACATCGAGCAACACGAGGTCCGGAGATTTGGAGCGAGCCTGATTCAAAGCATCCTGTCCGTCCATCGCACAGGTCACGCTGAAACCTTCGCTGCTGAGGTTGTACTCCAGCACACCAGCGAGTGCCCGATCGTCCTCAACCACCAAAATGTTTTTGCCTGCCATGTTCAGTTCTCTTTGTCGAATTCTGAAATTTGATCAATTTTTTCGTGATGGTGACGAACGATTTCGCCATCAATGTAGTAAATCATGTCTTCCGCAATATTCTCGGCGAGGTCCGCAATTCGCTCGACTTGGCGTGCCGCAGTGAAGCAGTGAAGCGCGGGCTCAACGATGCCAGAATCCTGCTTCATCAGGTCGCGAAGCTCAGAGATGACAGACAGGTGATACTCGTCAACCGACGCATCCAACTTGATCACGTCCTTGGCCAGTTCGATGTCCGAGTCCACGAACGAATCGAGCGACATTCTCACCATCAGGCAGGCTTTGGTGACCATTTCTGGCAAGTAATCCGGGATCGGAAAATACGGATACGCGTGAACGTCTCTGGCTCTGGAAGCAATATTGCAAGCCAAATCGGCGATGCGTTCCAGATCGGAATTGATCTTGAGCACGGTGGTCAGTCGCCTGAGATCTGCCGCGACGCACTGGTGAAGCGCGAGAATCTTGAGGCAGTCTTCCTCAATCTCGACCTCCCGTTCGTCGACCTGAAAATCGGAGGCAATGATGATATCCACCAGCTCCATTTTCTGATTGCACAGAGCGTCTTTGGCCAGATTGATCATCCGCTCGACGTCACCAAATAGTGACATCAGCTTTCTGTTAAGTTGCTCTAGTTCGCGCTGTAGGTGCTTTGACATTTATCCGTACGTTCTGTCATGGCCAGGGACATCGTCCCATTGGTTACCCAAATTTACCGCTTACGTAGTCTTCTGTTTTCTGATGCTTCGGGCGAGTGAACAGTTGTTCGGTTTCACCTTCTTCAACGATTTCGCCTTCAAAAAAGAAAGCCGTTCGGTCGCTACAGCGAGACGCCTGTTGCATGTTGTGAGTAACCATCACGATGGTGTACTGTTCCCGCAATTCATAAACCAGATCTTCAACTCTCGCCGTCGATGCCGGATCAAGAGCACTGCACGGTTCGTCCATCAGCAAAACTTCTGGGCCGGTCGCGATCGCACGAGCGATGCAAAGTCGCTGCTGCTGACCGCCGGAGAGTCCGAGTGCTGACTGGTGCAAGCGATCCTTGACTTCGTCCCAAACAGCAGCCTTTCGCAACGACCACTCGACCAACGCTGCGAGGTCCTGCTTGCCGATCTTGAAGTGCAACTTGGGACCGAAGGCCACGTTGTCGAAAATTGACTTTGGGAACGGATTCGGTTTCTGGAACACCATGCCGACGCGGCGACGAAGCGAAACGACATCGGTCTGTTTGCTCAGGACTTCCAGATCACCCATCCGAATCGAACCTTCAGCCCACGCCGAGGGGACGATATCGTTCATGCGATTGATCCATTTCAACAGCGTACTTTTGCCACAACCGCTGGGGCCGATGAACGCCGTTACCTGGCGAGCCATAATGTCGAGGTTGATGTTCTTGATCGCATGGAACTCGCCATAGTGTGCGTTGAAATCCTTCAGGCAAATTTCCGCCACTTGATCCTTGCTCGCGTTCGACGAAACCTGCCGAGTGGTGGTGCGGGCAAGCACGGGCTTGGCAGCTACTTTTTTTGTTGCGGAGACGTTTTCCATGTCGGTTTCGTCTTTCATCTGAGTCAATTCAAAAGGAGCAAATGGAGTATCAAGCAAGCTTCTTTTCGTAGCGATTACGAATCAGAATCGCGACGGAATTCATGATTAGCAGGACGACCAGCAAAACGATGATCGCAGCCGAAGACGCGTTTTCGAAACCCGCGTTTTCGTCTCCTGCCCACTGGTAAATGGTAACCGGCAAAACGGGTGTTTGGTCCATTAAAGACTGGATTCCTCGGGTGGTTCCGAGCACGCCGCCCATGACCGCCAATACCGGTGCAGCTTCTCCGATAGCACGGCTCATGGAGAGGATTGCTCCGGTCATAATTCCCGGGGTTGCCGCGGGAAGCACGGTCTTTCGGACGACTTGCCAGCGAGTGGCACCCATCCCAAAAGCGGCTTCGCGAATCGATCGAGGCACCGCCCGGATGGCTTCCTGCGACGAAATGATCACGATCGGCAGAATCACCAACGCCAGCGTCAGCGCCGCCGAAAGCAGACTCCTGCCCAGCGGCAAATGGAAATACCACGGAGATCGCTCTGTCAGCCTCGAAGCACTGCGTCCGCGAAGCGCGAAACCTTTCCGCAGTTCAGGGTCTTTCGGTGCATCGGAACGTTTGTCGACCAGCTTCAGCTCGAATTCATTGCCATCCCCATCGATGCACATTTCATTCTGAGTCAGTTTGATCGTTGTTTCTTCCCGGTCACCAGCAGGGAACTTTACGAACGTCCGGCCGAGAGTTTTGGTTTGGTAAAAGTGAATGCCACCGATCTCCCAGGGAATCGGTTTGTTGACCTGAATGCTGGGCATCAGGTTGAACAGATAGACAAACGTCGTCAGGCCAAGGATTCCGTAAACGATTGACGGCACGCCGGCGAGGTTGCTGATGTTAAGTTGAACCAGACCGTGCAGCCAGCGAAGGAACTTGTTGCGAGGCTGGAACTCCTCCAGGAAGATCGCGGTCCCGATGCCGATCGGAATTGCGACGGCAGCACACAGCAAGCAAATCAATGCAGATCCGGTCACCGCCTGGCCGATGCCGCTGCCTTCCGGGTTGTCTTCCTTGTGAACGCCAGTGAGGAACTCCCAGCTCAACCAACTGCTGCCGCTGATCAGAATCGTCGCCAGCAGCGTCACCAGGATCACGACCGCCAAGCTGGAAATCAACAAACAGGCGACAGCAAACAGGTTTGATTTCTGTTTCCGGCCAGACTCGTTCTTTGGGCTTGAATAAAAGTTCGTCGACATCAGTTATAGACCTCCCGATATCGCGCACGAACAATTTGGCCAACCAGCGTGATCCCGAACGTGATCAGGAACAGCAGCGCCGCGACGGCGTAGATCGAATAGTAGCCCGGCGTTCCAGGAACCACGGACTCACTCTTGAAAGTGTGAACAATGAAACCCGTCATGGTTTGTGAGGGCACGCGAGGATCCGCCGTAAACGTGGGCGATGATCCGGCAGCCAGGGCGACCACCATCGTTTCTCCGATCGCTCTGGCAACGGCCAATAGGAAGGCAGAAATGATCCCGGAAAGTGCAGCGGGGACGATCACCTTGAGCGTCGTTTCAAGTTTCGTGCTGCCAAGCCCATAAGCGCCTTCACGCAATGTCCGAGGCACCGCGCGAAGGGCGTCTTCGGCCAGCGACGCGACCAGCGGTATGCAGAGAATACCGACCGCGATCCCGGCAGCCGCCGCATTGAACGTTTTGAAATCGCCCAGATGAGAAAGGATATTTGGCGTGATGAATTTGACCGCGAAGAATCCCAGCACGACCGTCGGGATACCTGCAAGGATCTCCAATGTCGGTTTCAAAATCGCGCGAACGCCTTTAGGTGCGTACTCGGAAAGGTAAATCGCAGTTACCAGCCCCAGCGGAAGCGCCAAAGCCATCGCGATCACGGTGATTCGAAGCGTGCCAGAAAGCAATGGCCAAACGCCGTACTCAAACTTGCCCTGCGTTCGCCCGACGGACCAGGTAGTGCCGGTGAGGAACGTCCACAGGTCGATGTCTTCGCTGGCAAAGAAACCCATCGATTCCTTGATCAGCATGTAAATGATGCCAATCGTTGTCCCGAGCGTCACCAGCGCACAACAAGTCAACAGCGTAACCATGATGGCCTGGTTGCGATGACTGCGAGCCGATGACTTGACCGGGAAGTTAGGACGGACGTAGTCCGGCCCTCCATTTTCAGATGCCGCGGAAGAACTCATTAGGATTTTCAAGTGAGTGTTTCAGAGCAAAAAGCCATCGCCGCCAGATCGAGTCAATTTCGATCCGTTCTCAATCCGGGTTTCGGAACGAGACAAAAGCATCGATGGCTATCCTGGTTGGTTTACTTACTGGCCAGCGCGGTTTTCCGGAACGAATACGGATTCCAAAGCGCCTGAACGCTTTTCGCCTTTTTCATCGACGAAGTGAGTTCCTGTGTTGCTCGCGTCGACGTTGTCCTGGGCTGCAGCAACAACGGCTTCTGGCAGTGGAACATAACCAGCAGCTTCAACGATTTTTGGAAGATTATCAAACATGTACAAAACGTATTCTTCGACTTCCAGTTTTTCGTAGGACTTGGTGTTCACGTAGACGAACAGCGGACGGCTGAACGGAGCGTATTCTCCGGACTTGATTGTTTCAATCGATGGCGTAACAGCCTTTCCCGATTTTGGATTGACGATCGGAACCGCACGCAGACCGTTACGGTTCGCGTCGTAGTAGGAGTAACCAAAGAATCCCATCGCGTACTTCTCGCCTTTGACGCCGGTGACAAGCATCTTGTCGTCTTCGCTGTCCTGAACCTGTTCGTCAGAGCGAAGCGTCTTGCCATCTTTTTTGCCGATGACTTCCTTGAAGTAGTCAAACGTTCCTGAAGCAGAACCGGGGATGTAGAGTGAAATTTTCTCGGAAGGCCATGAAGGATCGACGTCCTTCCAGGTCTTGGCAGCAAAGTCTTCGCGGAAAATCTTCTTCAACTGATCGACAGTCAGGGACTTGATAAAGTCGTTCTTTGGATTGACCACGATCGTCAAACCATCGTAGGCGACAGGGACTTCAACGAACTTGATTCCCGCAGCGTTGACTTTTGCAAGCTCTGTGCTCTTGATCGGACGCGAAGCGCCAGAGATGTCACACTCGCCCGAGGCAAGTGCCTTGAAGCCGTTGCCGGTGCCTTCCCCGCCAACACTAATGTTGACCTTGGGGTGGACGCCATTGAACAGTTCTTTGGCTTTGTTCGAAATCGGTTGAACAGTACTCGAACCCTGAATGTTGATGTTTCCTGAGAGATTTTGAGCTTGGCCTGTCATAGGAAGCAAAGCCAAAATCAAAACTGGAATCGAGACAGATACGCTTTTCATTGCATTCCCGGATGAAAAATTGTGCAAAATGGGGCGACTCATTGGTTGGGCGTTTGACCGGTTCTGGCACTTCTGCCACCCGGTTCGCGGAGAGGGTACCTGAGTATTATTAAGGATTAGTTAAGAAACCTTAAAATTCTGAATTTGGGGCCTTGGGAGTAAATATCGCCCGTTAGTTGCCATTTTCTACCTTTGATCGTCAAGGTTTTTCCGTTCCTTTCAACCTGCGTCAGAATCAAAGCTCTTTGTCGGAGCATGTACAAATGGTTGGCAAATCTTGACGCTGATCGGGTAACTTTTTAGGTGGTGTTTGTTCGCTAATCGTCCGAATTCTCTCGCAAAGTTTCCATGATTGATACGTTGAACCAAACTCGGTGTCTCCGGGTTGCTTTCTGTTTTTCCGGATTTTCAAGCCGGTTGCTGGTGTTGCTTACGAGCCTGTTGCTGATGTTGATTCCGGCGACGGCATTTGCAGGCGGCGGGCCAGAGAACGTATTGGTTGTCGTCAACGACGAATCTGATTCGTCGAGATTGATCGCGAACCACTACATCTCGCTGCGCGGAATTCCTGATCGCAACGTTGTCTATTTGAAAGACATCCCTTTCAAGGAAGCGACCACTTTCGCGATCTTCGAATCCAAAATTTTGCGACCGGTGCTCCGTGCGATCGAAGACCGAAAGCTGGTCGGCAGCATTGACTACATCGTCTACTCAGCTGACTTTCCAACGACGATTCGAATTCCAGAGTTGCTGGATGTGTTCATCGCGAGAGCAAAAGTTCGTGGGCAGAAAGTGCAGAAGAAACTTTACAACCCTCAGGCTTCGATTTCTTCGCTGACCTACCTCGCCGGTCAATGTCTTCACAACAAAGCAGACGTGCTCGACCTTCGGGTGAATCAGTACTATCGCATTCCTACGGCGTTGATGCTCAAGGGGCCATTTATCGGAACGGCGCAGAAGGAGTTCGAACGCGCGGTGGCGGCATTCGCAAAAGAGCCGTCGGACCCGTTGTTCGAGTCTGCAATCACTTCGCTTTCCGCGATGGCGAAAAACAACCCGGGCCAAACAGCAGTACTGTATTGGTTGTCCAAGTTTGCGGCAAAACAGGGCGATGAAACCGCAGCGACGCGTTGGATGACACGAGCCATTGCGATGGGCTGGAGCAATCAAACGGGTACGCTCGCGGATCCGGATTTTTCGCAAGTCAACGACACGGTCTTTCGCGGGATCGTGAATCGCATGACCAATGACGGGCGTACTGAAATTGCGTCCCGCGGCTTTCGTCAGCTTTATCAATGGGCTCCCAACGGAATGCTCAATCAAACGGCAGGGCAGGGCGAGCGATATTTTCTTTCGACAGTCCTTGCGGTGACTCGCAACGACGGCAATTCAGAAGCAGAAGCCGTCCGACAGATACAACGTTCGGTCGCAGCCGATTTTACGAATCCGAAGGGCACGTTTTTTTTCGCCAGCACGAAGGATGTTCGTACTCGAACCAGAAAAGCCAAATTCCAACAGGCGATCAATGAGCTGCAGGCAATGGGGCATCAAGCTGAAATTATCAAGACAAAGATGCCCAAGAACCGGCCTTCGGTTCTCGGTTTTACGGCGGGAACTCCCAGCTTCGACTGGAGCGAGTGCGGCAGCAGTATCGTGCCAGGCGCCATTTGCGAGAACCTGACCAGCTTCGGTGGCCGGCTTGGAAACGTTGGCAATCAAACAGCATTGAACGAGTTTTTGCGATACGGAGCCGCCGGTTCAAGCGGGACGGTTACCGAGCCGTATACGATTACGCAAAAGTTTCCCAGTCCGATGATTCACGTTCATTACGCACGCGGATGTTCTCTCGCAGAAGCTTTCTATCAGTCACTCTACGGTCCGTTTCAAACGTTGATTGTTGGCGATGCACTTTGCCAACCGTTTGCGAAGCCGCCCGTAGTTGAAGTCGATGGCATCGCGCCGATGGAAACCATATCTCATGTGAAACGCTTGAGCTTCAACAAAGAGAACTCGCCAGTTCGGGTTGCCGGAATGGAGCTCTATATCGACGGCAGACTGCGGAAACGGGATCCGTCGCTCAAGCCGCTGGAGTTTGACACGCGTCCGTTGACTGACGGCTATCACGAAATTCGTATCGTCTTCGTGGCGGCCAATCAGATCCAAACGAACAGCCGTTCGATTATTCCAATCATTGTCAACAACAACGATCAGAGCTGCACGCTGACGACTGGGCGACCTGCCTGCGGCGTTGACGATTCGATCACGTTGACATTTGCGGCAACCGGTGCGACCAGCATTCGAATTTGTCAGCATGAAAAAGTGATTGCGACCGTGGAGAACTCGGGAGGAGTCGTCGATATCGAGGCCAAAGAACTTGGGCGTGGTCCAACCACGTTACGAGCCATTGCAACGATCAATGGCAAGGAGGTCTCCAGCAAGCCTCTGCACATCAAGGTCAATGGCCCGCTTCTGGAAACTCGTCCAAGGACTTCGAAAAAACGGGCCAAGAAGCAACCAAGTGCCTAAATCTTACCTTTTCTGAAGATCGCGAAAGCCTCGACGTCATTCGCAATGGAAAGCTGTTTCTACTCGTCGGCGTTTAGACGGCTCAACATTTTCCGGGACGCGGAACGATAGAGGAACAGTCCTTTCGAGTCGAGAGCCTGCTGTAGGATGTTCGCAGCCTGTTCAGCCTGACCGTTTTCAACCAGCCAGTTCGCAAGGAAATATGAAACTTCCGGAGTGGCCTGACGGGAAACGGCGACTCGTTGCATCAGCTGTTGCGATTTTTCTTTCTCGCCATTCTTGAGATAAATGTATGCCAGCGAGGCGAGTGCCAGTGTGTTGCCGGACATCCGGCTGGCGACGCGCTGTGAGATTTGCATCGCCTGTTTTTGCAGTTCCGGATCGTCGCTTTCGATCAGGCACAACGCCAGAATGTTGGCACTGCTGGGATCGTTGGGCGTCAATTGGCTCAGCTTTCGAAAATGCTCGGCAGCAAGTTCATATGACAGTCCGGCGAACGCGATGCGCCCCTTCATGTCCAGGGACTGCTGGGTTTCTTCTCCGTTGAGATCTTCAAACTTTTTCAACGACATCAATGCGTTCGGAAAATCTTCGCCGGCCATGTGCATCTGAGCCGCCATCATGTGAGCGGTGGCGTCAGAAGGATGTTGTTGAATCGTGTTGAGCAAAAGCTCTTTCGCGGCCTCATCCTTGCCGGAGTTCTTTGTCCAGTCGACCAGCGTCAACTCAGGTAGTCGCTTGCTCTCAGTTGCGGTCGCGTACTGTTTAAGAAACTGCAACGCCTGATCGTTTTGCCCGGCCCGAAATGCGAGTTCGGCTTTGCTGCGAAGGTAGAACGGCAGATTGGGAGCAACGTTTTGCAACTGAGCCAACATCTCCTGGGCTTTCTCATCCTGCTTGCGTCGCAGATGAATGCTGGTCGCAATTTCGAAGTACTGTTTCAAAAAGTGACTTTTGCGCTCTGGTGACAAGTTGCCTGTTTCGATCAGCCGCGCCGTCTTGTCGGCATGCAGCGATGCATCGGTAAGCCGACCCGCGTTGATCGCGATCTGTGCAAAACTGAGGTACACGCCGGGGTAATCGGCATGCTTGATTGCACCGCTTTCGAGAAGAACCATGCCTGATTTGTTGTCTCCGACGGCGAACGTCAATCCGGCCATCACAACTTCAGCCGGCGGAAGATTCGCATCTTCGGTTGCCATTTTTTCAAGCGCGTCCATCGCGTCCCGTGCCTGCCCTTTGGCGAACGATTCGATGACGGCAGCGAAATTTTTCTGTCGCGGCGAACCGGGTTCGATTCCTCCGGGGATCAAAACAGCAATCGCTTTTTCGATGTTCTCCAGCGCTCGTTGAGCACGCGCGCTCTGGTCGACCGAATTCTCGAAACGATTGGCTTGCGCCGGTTCCTGAGTAGCCTGATCACCGATCTGGCCCCAGGAAATTCCACTTGAGACAGCGGCGACGAACAGGATGACAGTGACTTGAAGCAGTTTCATGGCGTGCTTTATTGGGCTTGGGCGGGACAGTTCAATCCGTCCATGCGTTTCATGATTTCGACGGTGGCTTTGGATTTGTTCAGAACGTACAGATGCAGTCCCTCAATACCGCCCGACTTGAGTGCTTCGATTTGCGCAACCGCCTGGTCGATGCCGACCTGGAACTGGTCGTCAGTGTTGCCAAGTGCGTCAACGAAATCCTTCGGCAGTTTCGCACCACATAGAGAAGAGATTCGCTGAATCTGACCCAGATCGGTAACGGGTAGCAAGCCTGGCACGACAGGAACGTTGATTCCACGCGAACTACATTCGTCACGGAAACGGAAGAAGTCGTCGTTGCAGTAGAACAGCTGAGTGATGATCGCATCAGCGCCCGCATCGACTTTCCGCTTCAGGTTGTCCAGGTCCGTTTCCATGTTCGGTGCTTCACGGTGTTTTTCCGGATACCCGGCGACGAAAACACCAAAGTCATTGAACTCGCTATGTAGCAGTTCGACCAGTTCGTTGGCGTATCGATAGCCGCCATCGGTTTGCTCGAACTCGTTGCTTCCTTCCGGCGGATCGCCACGAAGTGCCACGATATGATCGACGCCACGTGCTTTGGCAGTCGCCAAGTATTCACGAAGTTGGTCCGCGGTACTGCCAACGAGCGTCAGGTGCGAGGCGACTGGAATGTCGAATCGTTCTTTGACGTTGCAGATAATGTCAAGCGTTTTGGTTTGCGTTGATCCACCGGCGCCGTAGGTGCACGTGATGAAATCAGGTTGATACTCCATCAGTGTTTCGACGTGCCGATACAGGTTTGCTTCGCCCTTTTCCGTTTTGGGAGGAAAGAGTTCGAAGGACAGAGTCAGTTTGTCAGATTGATATAGGGTGCTGGGGATCATCAGTTTCTAAAGCGTTCCGTAAGGATCATGGAGGGCTCAATCTTCGCACAGGGGAAAGAAAGTTCAAGTGTTTCCCTCGTGTTGAGCCTCCCAAGCTGTCGTTTCATGCGACAGGCCGTTCACAGTGGTTAAAAACGCTGCTCGTACCACCTGAAGGGCTGGATCGAATTGGCTCTTTATCAATTGGTCAGAGGTTTGGACCTCAAAACGGAATTGGATCCGTTGACCAGGAAGGATCTCTTTCGCTCTGCGTCATGTTGAATACGTCATGAAGAAGTTGAACATCGCAAGGGCGCTGTGTGATGTTTCGTCGACCAAACATTCGCTTTTGCGTTTTCGCTACGACGTCCGCAGGAAGAACTCCGTACTGTTTCAGGTGTTGGGCGCAGTTTACGAAGCTAGGCACATTGTGTGGCGTCAAACCGTAAACGGAGCTGCCGACGCCGATCACCTTGCCAGTGTAGATGCTGGCGTTGATCGCGGTTCGGCAGTAGTCGCCCATCACACAGCCAACGAACTGCATGCCCGTTGAAACCTTGCGATCACCGTAGACCATGTTGACGGTGCCGTAAGTGTTTTTCAAATCGCTGTTGCAGGTTCCAGCGCCCAGATTGATCCAGCTGCCGATGTAGCTGTGCCCAAGAAATCCAAAATGTTGTTTGTTTGACCACGGCTCCATTTGCAAGCCTTCGGCTTCGCCACCGATTTTGCAGTTGTTTGCAATCGCAACGGAATCCTTGATCGAGCTGTGTTCGCTGATCTTTCCGTTGGCGCCAACGTAGACCGGTCCGCGGAAGAAGCAAAACGGTCCGATTCGAATGTTGCTTTCAAAAACAACCGGTCCGTCGCTGGTGTCAAATACTGAGTCTGGTGGAACGTCCGTTTTTTGTTCCGAGTTGGCGACGAAGACATCCGGGCGAACTTCAACGTAGTCCCCGTTTTTGATCCGATGTTCAACTGCATCGCGACATCCATTCATGTGAAAGCCGATGACGTCGTGCGGATAGTTCAGCACCTCGAGCGCAACGTCCGCGTTTACGACCGGATAGGCATTGTCTTTAGCCAACTGTTCCAGCTCGGAAACGCGATCTGTCTCAACAGCGACATTTAACGAGCCAGCGACTCTGCCAGGCACCAGCGCCGCGGCCAGTGCCCAGCCACTGCGGACCAGAATGATTTGCTCGGAAGCCGCCTTGTAATTGTCGGCCACGAATGCCTTTAGTTGCTTTGAGTTTGCAACCGTTGGTGCAAGCCTTGCATTGACGACCAGCACTGGTTGGTTGGAGGGTTGCGGCTTGGACGCAAACTCTGGCCAGTCGTTTAGCTGCAACGTCTGCAAGTGCGGTCGCACGACGGACTGGATGCTTGAAGCCATCGGTTCGATCCAGTCGACCAGCCGAAAGCTGGCGCAGCGGATCGCCCACGCAGGACGGGTCAGCGAGATGGGCGCGAGTTGCCTTGCGGCTGAGTCTTCGAAAAGAATGATGTTCATGGTGGTCTCCGTCGGATGAGAATCCATCCCATGCCCCACGGTGTCAGAACTCTACAAAAAAAGCCGACACAAACTGCGCCGGCCAATCCCATCTTTGTATCTTGCGCGGAGTTTACTTCACGTTCGTTGCTGTTTCCGCAATGCGTGGCCCCATTCCGTTGATCACCATGTTGGTCAGATCGATGTCACGGTGAAATACAACCGTACGATTCACTGCCTTGATGACTTCCGGACGTTTGTCAGGATCAACCGATCCACCGTCGAATCGGACGACCATCGAGATTCCGTGCTTGGCGGCAAGGTCCCCGACAACCTGTTGCATTTTCATGTACGTGTTGTAGTAGATGCCAGCTTCCTGGTTGAGCAAGTCAGCTTCTGCCTGGCGTGCCCGTGTGCGAAGAGAAGCCTGCTTTTGCTCGACTGCGGCTTCCATTTTGTTTCGATCTGGCGAACCAGCTTCGTACTGGCTGATCTGCATGGCTTCAGCCTTGATGGCTTCCTGCTCTTGCTGAATTTGAGCTTTCAGATCTTCAGCGTCCTGTTTGATTTTCTTCATCTCGGAATCAAAACTCTGATTCACTTTAAAGACTTTGGCAACATCCAGCACAGCGACGATTCCACCGTCTTGTGCGACAGCGGCTGATGCGAATGAGCTAACGGCAAGCACTGCCAACGCGATAGATGAAATGAGCGATTTCACTTGTCTTACTCCCTGACTGGATGATCTTGAATCGTGGCCAAACATTCCATGTTCAGCGTGGTTTTGGTCTGGATCGTGACAACGCATGGAGTGTGCCAACTTCATGGGCGTTGTCCGAAAACTTACGCCGTCTCGGGTTTTACCGAATGCAAATTCGAAGGCTTGCGAACAGGCAAGATTCCGAACTGCTGAACCACGCAAATTTTGCAACGGGTTTGTAAAGTTTACTTGCGACTACTGCAATGCAGATTGGATTGCTATCGAAGAGAGTGCTATCAGAATCGTTGCGGCGGGGCCGGACCGTACGTCAAATCGCACGCGTCAGCTGACGATGCAACAATTCAGCTATTTGGCTTTCATCGCCGACGCCGTCATCGCACACGGTCGGAACGGAGTCAGATTCGCGACGTCGTCAGGCGTGAACCGACAGTCAAAGATTGCCGACGCCACCAGAACATGCTGACAGCCCGCGGTTAGCAGTTGCTGAGCATCCGCCTGCTCACGGACGCCGCCGCCAGAAATAAGCTTCGCTTCCGGGAAACGTTCGTGGACTTCGCGAATCACGCTCTCTGTTGAAACGCCATCGAAAGTCCCAACAGACTCCAGATCCAGCAAAATTATGTCTCTCACACCCGCCTGCCAGGCTTTTGCAACCAGATCCAGGGGCTGCACCGACGAAAGCTGGTCGGACTTGGAGATCACTTTGCCTTTCCGCATGTCGAGGCTGAAGATCGGTTCAACGCCGCTTTGGGCCAAGCCGGAAATGATGGAAAACTCATCCAGCGAAGACATCGTTTCGCTGGAAAAGATCAGCCGCACGTTGGGCTGTTGGGCCAGAGTCAAAATCTGGTCCGTGCGCTTGTCGCAATGCAGCGAACCCATCCAATCCGCGTCGATCCACAACGAGAAACCTGCCTCGACAAGTTCCTGATAAACCGAAGAGATCGGCGTCGCTCCGGCAAAGCTGTCGATATTGGCCAGGTACAGGCAGTCGCAACCGGTCTGATTGAAAATCGCTTTGGCAACATCTACCGGACGGGCACTGTGTGTCAGCGGACTGTGCACAGGAGCATAACAGCCGCGATGCCCTCCTTTTGCCCAAACTACCTGTCCAATCATCAGGTCCAGGACGGGAATCACGGGGCTGACATAACGTCTCATGGGTTCCTCTAATAGATTGATGTGCGACATAGTCATAGGTAGGAATTGTCTGTCGCGGGTGTCGTGATGAAACGCCACAGCAAGCACCGCCGGAGAATCGTGGCGGAAGAAATGCTATCGATCTTGGTGGGGGAGTCTCGGTGGGAAAATACGCAGGAGGGTCGACCAACCTGTAGCGGCTCAATTGGCTTTTTTTGCCTGAACCTCGATGCCGCGATCCGTCTGATAAAGCGGCATGAAGCGATAGTAGACTTCGAGTGTCATTACGGCCATAGCCGTGGTGTAGAGTCGCCCACCAACGTTGCCATGAAGGTCCGGAAAAAACCAGCTTCCGGCTTCGTGTCCGTGTTTCCGCTGAGTCTTTTCCAGGTGGTCCCGGACAGTTTGGTTCCACCGTTTCCACTGCGGCGCTCGGGCCTGATGTAGTACTAAAGTGGCATAATAGTTGTAGTAAATATCCGTGTCAGAACTGCCAGCATCCGCCAACAGCTGGCAGGCACCTCTGAGATGCGGATGCTCAAGCTCTCTGCCAAAGTACATCTGCATCAAATTTCCGATCGCCGTGCAGGATGGCTTGCGTTTCGGGTTGGAAGGTTCCAGATCCCCGTCGCCAATCATCCGATAGCCGTACTGTACGCCGTCGGCAAAAGCCAGCGAGTCCACAAATTCTTTGGCCTTGAGCATCGTCTCTTTGTCCGCTTTGACGCCAGCACTCTGACAGGCCTTGATGGCCATCACTTGCCAGCCCGTGACCGACATGTCGCCAGGCGATTGCGGGGTGTATCGCCAGCCTCCGCGGCGATGCTGCGAGACGACGGTGTAACGGTACGCTTCGGTGACCGCTTTGCGATATTCGACGTCGCCGGTCATCGCCCAAGCCTCGGCCAACGCGATCGTGGCAATCGCGTGAGCGTACATGGGCTGAGGGCCGCTTCCGCCGAGCGAACCGCCGTAGGGCAGATAGCGAATTTCGCGGTTCAAGTAATCCAGCCCCATTTTGACCTGACTCTGGTACGGACCAGCCTGGTGCGTGTAGCCAGCACCCAAAAGCGACATCAAAGCCAGTCCAGTGGCGGCCGTGGGTGAATCGATGGAACCTTCATTGCCGCATCGCCCATCGCACTCGGATCGATGGTGCCGAAAACGCCAGCTTCCGTCGGTTAGCTGATGGTTGACGATCCATTTGAGCCCCAGTTCAACCGCGGCTTCGCTGCCTGCGCTGCCACCGTTTTGGGCGGCGAGTTTGGCTCGCGATTCTGCGTCACGCCCCTGCAGGCCTCCTCCAGTCGGCAATGTTTTCAACGGCGCAACCTGAGCCGGATCGATCGCGTCGGCAACCGTTTCAACTTTGGGGATCGAATCAACGATCGTCGGCACTTCGCTGGACGCCATCTCTTCGATATTGGTGCTGGTGTCTTCCGCGGCATCCTCGATCGGTGATTCGGCGACATCGGGCATGTCAAACTTGATCGGCGACGGCTCAACCGATTCTTCGACTTCGCTCATGTCGAGGATGGCGTTAAGCCCAATTTCTGGCGCCTCGTGTTCGCGAGGCAAACCCCACAACGCCAGCACCAAAAATACAACGGTGTGCAGGATCGTGCTGGTGACGACGGAGGAAAGCTGTGATCGGTTTTGATGTAATTTCTCACCGACGGTTCGAGAAATCTCCCGGTCGGTATCAATTGGACCGATTGCAAGCGTAGCGGATTTGCGAGCCTCTTGGGCAGCGTCTGTCGCAGCGCGAGCTGGAGTTCTGGCAGGCCGTTTTTTCGGTTGAGGAGCAGCCTGTTTTGGCGAAACCGTGCCGAGCGTTGGTTTGGGCGTCGGCAAGCCGGACTTTGCGGTCGGTTGTGGCTTCTTTCCAGACGGTGGAGCGACGAAGTCGAATCCCGGATCCGAATCCGCGCCCGGAGAGCTGGAGTCAGATGGAGGATTCATGAGATTTCCTGGAGTAACCTGGTCCCGCAACGATGCCTGAGATGTCTACGTTTCCTTGAGCATGGATTCGCGATAGCCGCTGCAGCATCACCCTCATTGTAGTTCGGCTGATTCAGCGCCGACGCTAAACCGGACGCCAAATTTCATCAGGATTGAAGCCGCCATACCGGTAGATTCCGCAGAGTTTGTGATCGGCTGGCTAACGGAACATCAAAAGGGAGCCGTTGGGACGTTGATCGGGGCCCCAAATGCTTGCGACGCTTGCGTTCGCGTCCCGGTGAGCACGCTGGACATCGAAGCGCCAGATTTCGCCCGCTTCAATGCTTTCCGTGAGGTCTTCGATCCGAATTGCACATTCGATCGACCAAACGCGTTCGTCCTGATGGTTGGCCACAAACATTTTTGGGTTCCAGGAATTCGCGCCGCTGCAGGATTCGTGAACTCGGCCACGCCAGTCAATTTTGAGCAAACACGAGCTTGCAAGATCCCGGTCGACGTCCAGGCTGATTTCGATTCGATCCTGATTCGTCAGGTCCGCGTCGCGCTGCCGCATATCGCCAGTGCTTGAGGTGTAAGTGCACTGGTCTGCTTTGTAACACCTTGCGTACAGGTAAACGTACTCGGCGTCACGCGCCAGCATGACGATGTCGTTCATCAAAGCTCCTTCGGGTTTCTCCAGCTTGATCGTTTGATTTGCTTTCATGACTTCCTGCCAAACCGGATCGTCGGGAAGCCCGTCGAGATGCGGTCGCTCGGCCGTCGCGATCACTGCTGTTGAAAGCGATTCGTTGTCCGAACGCAGTTCATCGCTGGCCGCAGGCGAAAACTTCGGGTGCGGTTTGGCTTTGAGCACGTTGCGATAGTACGGATTCGCGTCTTCGATTCCGGAAAGCTGTTTGACGATGTGCGCCTGCAAATATTGAAGATCAGCTCGCTTCACCAGGCCGCGGTCACGAGCTCCAAGCCGCGAAAACTGACTGGCTGCGAGACGATTTCGCTCTTTGAGAAAAGCATCGATTTCGGCGCGGTTCATCGGAGCCAGATTCTGCTGTTGGGTCGTCGGATCAACTTCCGGTTCGGCAACATCGAGCGAAAGGTCAACGGTCGCGGGGTCGAAGTCTTTGAGCTCGTCCTCCACGTCGATATCCAACGGCATCGCAGCCGCCTCTTCGAGTGCCGACGCGAGGTCAACTTTGTCCCAACGATACTCCGTGCGGTTTACGCCCAGCCGTTTCTGTTGGATCGCAACGCCTTGCGGCATGGTCTTTGTTCCCGCAGGAAGCCGGTTAGCCTGGCCGATGTTCTGACGGAGCCGTTGCCAATCGGAAATTGCCAAACGATTCAATTCGCTACTTGAGTAGTACTTCGCCAACGTCGAGTGAGCCAGCGGCGCCATGCAATGATTCGGATAGTTTCTTGTCAGATTTTCGAGCGTCCACGCGGCCAGCTGAGGTCGACCGGCGGCAAAGTACTGATCGGCAAGTTGTACCAGCCAGATGCCTGCGAGGTGTTGACCGTTGGGGTCGGCGTTGAGTGGAAACGTCAGATTTGAGATGGCTTTCTTGCAGGATTCCACATCCAGAACCGAGTCGATGCGTCGCTGTAGAAGTGCCGTCATCTGTCCCCGCTTGCCGCTGATTTTGCCAACCGAAGCCAAGCTGCCCAGCGGCGTCGCGTTCTGCTTTCGTTTGGCGACACTGGTTTGTGAAAACGGGCTGGAATCCAGCTGCACTCGCCGCGCGTCGGCTCCGTGGCCAACGAATTTCCAGGCGAAAAATGCCGTCCTGTTTTTCGCACTGATCGGCAAGCGGCAGATCATGCGGCTGGGCAAAACGAAGTCTTCCAGCAGCGAGCCAACACGCGTCAAAAACACACTGTTCTCATACTCCAGCGGCCCGTTTGGATCGGCAACCATCAGGAACCGGGTTTGCCACGGGTTGAGCCCGGTCGCCAATTGTTCGGGGAACGCCTGGTCGTCCGCGGCGAGCCGAACGGCTCTCTCGAGAAACTGACTTGAGTGCCCGGCAATCACCGTAGGACGCCAAATTCGAATGGTTCGCACAAGTTTGCGAATCAGGTCTGATTCCGAATCGATGCTCAACGGCGAAACGACGGCAGCTCCAAGACGTTCTGCAGCCATGCGAATCGTGTCAAAGTTCTCGCTGCGAGGCATTGCGACTCCAACCAGTTTTCCGTCTTCGCCCGCCTGCTTTGCCAAAAACTCCAGCGGCAATTCGTCAACGCTGTTGCAAAACGCCAACACGCCAACCGAAGACTTGCCTCGTTGCGAACCACTTCGTTGCAGCGTCCAGTTATTTCCGCCGTCCTGCGTGGCCCAGATTTTTCCCAGATCGCCAACCGCCCAACCAAACGTTTCGTCAAGGAAGTAGATCGAATTGACTGCTGTTCCGCCAGGCAATCTGTGAGCATCCCATTCACCTGTCTGTTGGTCGATCGAAAAGATCGTGTTGCCAGGATTGCCGGCAAACCAAATACGTGTCTTTTGAGTCGCGACGCAGCGAAAATCAAAGCCCTGGAGCGGGTCCAGATCCTGTGAAGGCTTGGACCAGCTCAACCCGCCGTTTTTGGTTTGAAGAACGGCTCCGTTGTGGCCCACGGCCCAGCCAGTTTTTGCGTCCACCATCGCGACGTCGTCAAGGACGAAGTTTCCGTCTTCGGTGATCACGGAATGTTCCAGCTTTGCCGTGTCGAAGCTCACCGGTTGGCCATCGCTGTCGAGGCCCACGAACTGGTTGCCCGTCGTTTCGGCGTCGATCAGATCTGGCATTCGTTTTGACTTTTGGCTGTTCCACAGGTTGCCAGCGTCCGCGGTGAACGACAGCGAGGAATCGGTTCCAGGATCGTTGGCTCCGACCGCCCAGCCCGAAAGTCGTTGCATACCACGGAACTCGATTTTCTGGATTCGCCCCAGCATCAAATGCGGCAGGCTTTGCCAGGATTTGCCTCCATCGTTGGTTCGTGCGATCACGGCACGGGAATGATCCATGTAGGGCAGGTCGTAGCCGCCAGCGGCCCACCCATTTTTTGCGTCAGTGAAACAGACGGTTTCAAAGCGGCATGAAAAGGGCGAAGAAGTCGAAGTGTCCGCTGCGCCGTGCTGTTGATTGGCTCGGATTCGCTGGAACTTTTCGGTCAGCGGAATTTCGGCAGTCTTGCGAGTCCTGGAAGTCAAACTGCCTTCGCCCCAAGTCTTGCCACCGTCTTCTGTGCGAAGTAGCACACCTTGGGATCCGACGGCCCAGCCGTGTTGGCGATCAACAAAAATGACATCGGTGAGAGACGCGTCAGCTTTCCAGCTTTCGGGTCGCGGTTCCTGCGCAAGGCCGTCTTGAGCGGCAATCGCGGCAATCGCGGTGGTTTTGGTCAGCGCCAGAACCGCAAGGGCGAAAAAAAGTGCGCAGCTGACAGAATCCGTTCTTGGCATGACATCCTCGATTTTGGGGCAGCGGAGTCTAGCAATCCGAATCCGCCGCGCCCAAGCGTGTTTTCCAGGTATGTTTTCGCTAGCCCGCGCAATCTAAGTAGTTCAAGGCGTATCCGAGCCGATACTGCACGTGGCGGATCCCTCCGAGGCGAGTCCGACTGCGTCACACGGTCGCATTCCTCAAAGAAAGCGACTTGGCGGCCGATCGGACAGTAGGGTACAATTGGAAGCTTCGAGAACCAAACCGAGATAGCGAACCAATCCATGAATGTCGTCCAACAGTACATTCAGCTACGTGAACTGCAATCAGGCCAGATCGCGAAGGTCATGTCCATTTCTGGCGACCCGCGTGAGATTGCCCGTGTCGCGGCACTTGGATTGCGAACTGGCGAAGTCATTTCGGTGACTCGTGGTGGCATTACCTGCATCGTTCAGTTCTGCAACGGAAATCGATTCTGTTTGCGTATGTCGGACAGTCTCGAAATTCTAGTAAAAACTATCTGAGCCTGTTCAAATGGCCAATCCCGTCAAAGCCGCTCCCGGCTGCACGGTTGTCGTCCTTGGGAATCCCAACGCAGGAAAGTCGACGCTGTTCAACGGGCTCACCGGCGTCCGCCAGCATGTTGGCAACTATCCCGGCGTCACCGTTGAAAAACGCAGCGGTCTGATCTCGATCGACGACGAAGACTTCGAACTTGTCGATCTTCCCGGCACCTACAGCCTGGCTCCGACTTCGCCAGAGGAAATGCTGGCCGTCAAAATTCTGCTTGGAAAGCCTCCGGCGGCCGGAAAGCCCGATGTGATCCTGTGCGTGATCGACGCCAGCAACATGCAGCGGAATCTGTTTCTTGTCAGCCAGGTGTTGGAGCTGAATCAGCCGACCGTTGTGGCGGTCAACATGGTCGATGTCGCCAAACGCAACGGCGTGGAGATCGATTGCGAGAAACTTCAGCAACTCCTGGGCGTGCCCGTGGTTCCCGTACAAGCCAAACGGAGGGAGGGCTTCGACGCGCTGAAACGGGCGATTGCAGATTCGCGGAACAAGAATCCTGACTTCCCGCACGATCCGTTCGAAGCCAGCTTGAAGGATCGCATCGAGCAACTGGAATCGACCTGCCCGGACGATTGTGCACTAAAACGCTTTGCTGTCACGCGAATGCTGTTCGACACCGATGGTTTTATGGCGGACCAGCTCAAATCCGAAGTCGGCCCGACGACGCTCGAAAGCGTAGAGTCCGAAAAACAGAAAATGGAATCCGGTAAAGAACCGGTTTTCGAAAGTGAATCCAGCGCCCGTTACTCCTGGATCACCCGACACAGCGACGAATTCATCAAGCAAACCGGTCCGGTTCGCGCGTCGAGCATCACCGACCGGCTCGATGCCTGGTTGACGCATCCGATCTGGGGATTGGGCGTGGCTCTGCTCGTTTCGGTCATGCTGTTTCAGCTGGTGTTCTGGATCGCCGATCCGGCTTCGGACATGATCGACTGGTTCAACGGAACGCTGGCTTCGATCGTCAACGGAGTTGTGCCCGCAGGCACGCTTAACAGTTTGCTTGTCGATGGGCTGATCAATGGCGTCGGCAGCGTGCTGATCTTTCTGCCGCAGATTCTGCTGTTGTTTTTGATTTTGGCGCTGCTGGAAGATTCGGGTTATCTCGCGCGAGCCGCGTTCCTGATGGACCGCTACCTGTCAAAGATCGGACTGAGCGGAGTGACGCTGTTTCCGCTGTTGTCTTCGTTCGCCTGCGCGATTCCTGGAATCATGGCGACTCGTGTGATCAAAAACGATCGCGAGCGACTGGTCACGATTCTGATCGCGCCGTTGATGAGCTGCAGTGCGCGGCTGCCGGTTTACGTGCTGTTGATCGCCACGTTTGTGCCCGCCCAAAGTTACCTCGGTGGCTTGCTGGGATTGCGAGGCCTGACGATGTTCGCGATGTACATGGTCGGGATCGTGGTGGCCGTGATCGTTGCCTGGATTCTTCGACGGACGTTCGTCAAATCGCCGCCGACGTCTTTCGTGCTGGAGATGCCGTCCTACAAAGTTCCCAGCCTTCGCAACGTTGGACAGAGGATGTTCGATGGAGGATGGTCGTTTATTCGCGACGCGGGGACAATCATCGTCGCGGTCACGATTCTGGTTTGGGCCGCTGCGTATTTTCCGCGTCTCAATGAGAGCAATCCGCCGGCTGAGCTGACGAACGATTTCGCCGTCGTGCAGCGACTGGAACCGCAGCTGGAAACGTTGGCCGATGATGCTGCCGAACGCCCGTCCATCGAAAGCGAACTGGCTGTTGCCCAGAACAATATTTCGGCTTTCCATTTGCGTCAGAGTTATCTGGGCCGCAGCGGAAAGCTGATCGAACCAGTCGTTAAGCCGCTGGGTTGGGATTGGCGAATCGGCAGCGCCGCGATCGCCTCCTTCCCGGCTCGCGAGGTCGTCGTGTCCACGATGGGAGTCATCTTCGGGCTCGGCTCGGAAGTCGACGAAGAATCGGACTCGCTGCGAGAACAACTGGCAGCTGCTAAATGGGAAGGCTCCGACCGACCGCTGTTTACGCTGCCGGTGGCGCTTTCGTTGATGGTATTTTTCGCGTTGTGCGCCCAGTGCGTGTCGACGCTTGCGGTCATCAAGCGGGAAACCAACTCGTGGTTCTGGCCAACTTTTTCATTCGTCTACATGACGGTGCTGGCGTATATTGGAGCCTTCGCGGTTTACCAGATTTTCAGCCGAATGATTTCCTGATCGAAAGGAGAGAAGAATGGACTGGCAAACGATCGTCGCCCTGATCGCCGTCGCGGGAGCATTGATGTTCGTGCTGAGCCGGCTCTATCGGATCACGACGCGACCCGACAGTGGCTGCGGCGGCAGTACATGCTCTTCCTGCCCGGCCAGCCATCCGGAGTACAGCGTAAAGCAGGTTCCCCTGGTGCAGATCGGCGACGAGTAACCGCCGCGCCACGAACTACTTCATCCGCTCTTCAAGCAGCTCTTCAACTTTCATCGTTCGCGGAAATCCGATCACCATTAGCAGCACGCCGAACACCGCCACGAACAGCGTAATCAAGCTGTGTTCGACAAGCGTCACCATCAAATTCAGAAAGCACGCGCCTTCGATGATCGCAAACCGGACGATCCACGCGGTCTGCAGCACTTTGAAATTCGACATCAAGTCGTCGCTCTTCGAATCGGTCTGCGATGAGAGCATTTTGAATGCACCGAAGGCGATCGAGTACATCACCGCGCCGGTCATCGCAGCCATCGCAACGAGCATGCTCAATTCAGTATCGAGTTTTGCGAAACCCGCCACCGCGCTGAGCATCACACCCGCGACGCTGACGCCCATAATCATCGCACCGCCAATGATCTGCAGCGTCTGAGTGGGCTTGGCGACTTGTTCAAGTTCTGATTTCGATAGCGGCATCTTGATACTTTTCGGAAGGGGTTTGCGTTTACAATAGTGTAGACCTTTGCAACAAAAGGTGGCATAGGCTTCCAGCCTGTGATCGCGCAGTCAACCGTTCTACAGGTGGCATGGGCTTCCAGCCTGTGAACGCGTTGCAGTTGTCCACTTCAATAGCCGTAATTCGGTTGAGCAGTCGCCGCCTCGGCAATCCGACAGTTGCACGATTAAATTCGCTTGATAAAAGAAGCCACTCCAGTTTCATCCTCCTACTACGCCAACATCATGTGCGGACGATTCACACTTCAAACACCTGCCCACCAACTGGCGACGCTTTTCGATAGCCTTGCCGCGTCCGACATCCCGCCACAAGAACCGAGACACAACATTTGTCCGACTCAAAACGTGCTGGCCGTTCGGCAACCCGATGGCCGGCAGGAAGCCGTGATGCTGCGTTGGGGTTTGGTGCCGTTTTGGGCCAAAGAGCTGAAGATTGGCAACCGCATGATCAACGCCCGCAGCGAAACGGTTTTTGAAAAGCCCGCGTTTCGAAATGCCGCAAAATCAAAACGCTGCGCAATCGTCTGCGACGGATTCTACGAGTGGAAACCGGTCAAAGGCCAAAAGAAAAAGCAGCCGTACCTGATTGCCCGCGAAGATCGCGAGCCCTGGCTGGTGGCGGGTTGTGGGAAAGTTGGCGCGATCCGGAAGGGCCAAAAGACGGGCCTCGTGTCGAAACCTGCACCATCATCACAACGGCAGCCAACGACTTCATGGCTGACTTGCATGATCGCATGCCGGTGAAGCTGGAATCGGATCAGCTTCCGTACTGGTTGGACTGCGAATTCGCCGACAAAGAAAAACTGAAGTCGTTCCTGGCCCCACGCGACTGGGAAGATTTCGAGATTTCAGAGGCTACGCTTTAATGCCGCTTCTCGCGTGATTCTTTTTGCAAAAACCTGGCCGCTGCTGAACGTTGCGGTGACAGATCCGCCTTTTATACGCCGGCGATAGCGACGTTTACGAAACGCAGTCGCCTGTGGCTTGCCGTTAAACGATTCGATTCTGACCTGAAACCTGCGAAACGCAGTCGCCTGCGGCTTGCCGTTAAACGATTTGATCGCACCTCAAAAGCAATTTTTCTCTTGCCCCGAAGCTTCGTTGTCGATACTATGTATTGCATAGCGTGGTTCGCATAGTTTAACGCCGGGTAGAAAACCATGAAGCTGGAACGGGAAATGATGCGTGGGGCAGGGCCGACTGCGGTGATGCAGTTGCTTTCTTCCGGCGAGATGTACGGCTATGAAATCGTTGAATCGCTCGCGAAACGTTCCAAAGGCGTCTTTGAGCTGGGGCAGTCGACGCTCTATCCGATGCTCTACAACCTCGAATCGAAAGGGTTGGTGACGTCGCGTGAAAAGAAAGCCGATAACGGCCGAAAACGTCGCTACTACCGTTTGACGGTCAAAGGAAAGAAGAAGCTGGAGACGGATCGCGAGCAGTGGAAAGCGATCACGCAGGGAATGCGAGCTCTCGGTTTGACCCGTGGCGATGGAGGTTCTGCTTTGCCTGCCGGAGCGACCCCATGAGCGAAGCCCACTCGCCAACGAATCTGTTTCGAGACCGGTTTTTGGATCGGCTGTGTTTGCAGTTTCTTTCTGCCGGTGACTGGAAATCTGCGATTGCGGATTCCGGTTTGCCTGAGCAAGTACAAACGCGGATTAGCGATGTTGTGGAGCAAACCGGGTTGCTTCGTTTCGAGAAATCGGAGATCGCGACCGAGCTAATTCATCACTTCCAGGACGGTCACGAGCGTGGCCAAACTTTTGACGAACTTGTTCGCGATTTCGGCACGACCGAGGTCGCGGTTTCTCTTTTTCGCAGCAGTAAATTACGGAGTCGTCCGATGTCAGTTAAAGCTTTTCGCGGTTCGGTTATTGTTTTCGGTGGTTCGTTCTTGAGCTATTTGTTGTTGCAGCTGTTCTTTCATTCGGCCAAACCAAATCCCACGGTGGATTACAGCGCGAAATTGAATGAGGCGGTCACTTCCAGTCCAGCGGACCAACAGGCGTGGCCGATCTATCGCGATCTGTGGATCAAGTACGGTTTGTCAGAAGGCGGAGGCGAGAATTTCAAGGAACTGTATGTCGATTTGGAGAACAGCAACGTAAGGCTGATCAAGCCATCGGACAAGAATTGGCCCGAAGCAGTCGCAAAGCTGGAGTCGATGAAGGAGCTACTCGATACATGGCGATCGGCATCAAAGCTGCCTCATCTTGGCACGCCATTGCACTCCGATTTAACGAAGTATTCGGATGATGACCTCCAGGCACTCTACCCCAATCTGGACCGAGAGAATCTCCGGGAACAAGGAATGGACTGGGAAGAATCATTGGCGGTGGGTCCGATCAGCGACGAAGCCAATCGTTTGATGAATCAATCCGTGATCAACATTTTGCTGCCACACGTTCAGCAGTTTCGTGAAGCAGCCCGCGTCCTGCAAGTTGATACGCGGCTTGCCATTGAGCAGGGTGATCGCAGTCGCGCATTGGAAAACATCAAAGCGATCCATGGGCTTGCCCGGCAATCAGCCGACGCTCCGATAGCGGTTTGCTCGTTCGTTGGATTCGCCGTGCACGCAATGGGTTTTGCTGTCGTTGAGGAAGTCTTGATAGAGCATCCAGATTTCTTTTCCGACGAACAGCTTCACGAATTGAAAAAGTCTGTCGCGGAAGTTGATCTCACTGCAACCGCGAAATACGAATTCGAGGAGGACATGGCCATGGACATGATTCAGCGAATTTATTCGGACGATGGCAATGGAGACGGACGGCTGACAGCAGTCGGCGCTGAGATCCAATACATGTGTTCGAAAATGACCGGCTTGTACCCTGCCGAAGAAGAACCGTGGCACGAAAATTCCTATGTGCGATCCATGACTGCACCAGTTAATTTGTTTTCCGCTCCGACGCGAATGGAAACAGTTACGTTGGTCGAAGAATCATTTGATGAACTTGAGCAACGCGTTCATCGACCAATGTGGGAGGATCGCGATTTTACACTGGAGGAAAGGCTGGAAGAGAAAGATGGCTCGGGTATGCTTTCGGGGCTGATTGGTCAGTTGGGGCGACTGAAGGATGCTCGTGAGATCAAAATCGCCTACCAGGATGCCGTGCTATTGGCAATTGCTTGCCATCAATATCGACGCGCCGAAGGCGAGTGGCCTGACAAACTGGAGCAGTTGAAAGGGAAATGGCTTGAGCAGACGCCGATCGATCGGCTCAATGGAAAACCATTGAACTTCGTCATCAAAGACGACGCTCCGGTTGTCTATTCTCTGGGTCACGATGGCGATGATGATGGTGGCGTCGATACCGATTCAAACACTCCCTGGCTCGATCAGAACGGAGACGGCGATTGGGTTGTTTGGCCTCAGGCTGACTATTGATGCTTTCGAGAATCTGTCTTTGATCCCTCGTTTAACGGCAAGCCGCAGGCGACTGCGTTTGCATGATTGATCTATAGACGCAGTCGCCTACGGCTTGCCGTTAAACGATTTCTTTTGCTTGGCTACGATGGCGATGGGATGTCGCGCGATGCATGTGGACTTCTGACTACAATATGCGTGCATTTCCCGCGACGTATTCTTCTGGAACGCCATTGTTCCCAATTTCTTTCCAGAATTCTGGGCAGCCCCCTGCCGAGCGGTGACTAATTGCAAACGAACCGATCGGCACCTTTACGACGGGCTGAATGTCACCAACAGGCCAAATTCCTCCTGAGCAACTCGCCAGTTTGCTGGACCAGCATGCTCGAGCGCTGGAGATTTATGCCTCGCAGTGGTGCCGCAGCCCCGAAGACTGTGTGCAGGAAGCCTTCGTTGGTTTAGCCGCGCGAAAACCTCCACCGGATTGCAATGTCGCCTGGCTTTATCGAGCCGTTCGCAATCGGGCGATCAACGCAGCCCGATCGGCCAAACGCAGGACGGATCACGAAAGGCAGCGTTCGTTTGAGATCGCGTCAAAGGTTGCTGCAGAATTTGATCCGAGTCAAATGGCAACCCGTCGCGATGAAGAGCAACAGCTTCTGAGTTCACTGGAATTGCTCCCAGCCGACAGTCGCGAAACCGTCGTGCTAAGGATCTGGAGTGGACTCACGTGGCAACAGATTGCGGAACTGACGGAAACGTCATCCAGTTCCGCGCAGCGAAAATACGTACAAGCAATTGAACAACTTCGTTCCATTTTGGAATCGACATGTCTGACGAAAACGAAATCCCAATAGACCATCCGCTGGACGGACTTTCTCACGAAGGCCGAACCGTCGAAGCCATGCTGGAATCGGCGGAGCTTCCTGCTTCACGCGTCAACCGAGACGTGCTGATGTATCAGGCCGGTTGGCAGGCCGCGCTCGCAGAGGCTAACTGTTTGCCGAAACCTGCGGCGGCTTCTGAACCGATTGGCGTAGTGGCGTCGCGAACTTCATTGTTGTGGCCAGCGATGACGACGGTCTTTGCGGTCGCGTCGATGATTCTTGGGATGATGCTTTTACGGAACGAAAATCCCGCGTTGGAAGTCGCACTCGATTCCGCTTTGGACTCACCATCGATCACGACGGTATCAGAGCCTTCGATTGATCGAACGGAGCAACCAGTTCTTGCGGCGATGCAGCCAACGGAAGAACCAACTCAGCGACTGAAAGCTCTCAAGCCAGCGTCGTTGCTCGGACTGCTTGGCTTTCGACCGAAGGAAAGTTATCACCAGCGAATCGAACAATATTCGCGGGAATCTCAGTGGCATATGACGCCGGTTCATTTCGAGTCCAGCGATGGGCAACGCGACGCTGTACGGCTGAAAACAGGCAGCTTTTTAAACGCGGAGGAGCTTGTTGATGATCTCTTGTAAGGAAAATGCGATGCAAACAAAACGAGTCATGCGAACGCTGCCGGCTCTGATGATCAGCCTCTCGATCAGCCTATCCTTTGCCGTCTCGAACTCACAAGCCCAGTCGATTATCGGTGCTCTGGCTGACGATGGACCCACGGAGACCATCGAACTGACGGTCTCGCCTGCGGCCTCGCCAAGTCCCGCGTTCAAGTATCGCTTGACGGTCCTTCCGCATCAGACAATTTCGGGCAACGCGGCGTCGACTTACATGCGGTCACTTGCCGAAGGCGGTTTGCGCAGTCCACTCAAGAGGATTTCGGACAAGTTTGGCCTGGAATCCCATTCATGGTACGACTCGCAGCAATTCAAAGACGTCGCACCGGAGAAAATCCTTGAGGCTTCGGCTGAATTCGATGACTATGTCCGAGAGTACCTTGCACGCGCGACGATGCAACGGGATTGCGATTTTGATCTGGGGATGGAAGACCTGCAGGGCGAGCGCGCCATCGGTTTTTCGCTCAGTTTCGAACAGGAGACCCGGTCGATGTCACGTGTGCTGGGATTGCAAACCCGCGCTGCGATCATCGAAGGAAGATTCGCCGACGCAGTTGCCCTGATGCGAATGAACTATCAGTTGGCGCAGAATGTGGCTCAGACACCAGCGTTGGTCGCGGGGCTGATCGGCATCGCTGAAGTTGGCATCACGAACCATGGCATGGAGCAACTTATCGCGGCCGAAGGTAGCCCGAACATGTACTGGGCGCTGACAGAGTTGCCTCGCCCGATCATCGATTTGCGGCGGGCGATGCGACTGGAGATGCAGTGGGGCGAAAGGCTCATTCCCGAACTGGCTGAAGCCCAACAGGAACACACCGATCAGGAGTGGAATTCTCTGCTTAATAAAATATCCGGACGGTTTGCGGATGGAATGCTTTTCGCGCAAGTTCAGAATGGCCCTTCTGGCGTCGCTGAAAGAAAGCCAGTGCCGCAGGATGCCATGATGGCGACGGCCTTGGGCCTGGCTTCCTATCGCAGCGCCAAAAAGCGGCTCATCGCCGGCGGCGAAACGAAAGACAACGTGGAGGCGATGTCGGTTAGCGAAGTGCTGATGAAAGACGCTGCACGCGAGCTCACCAGGATCAGTGACTTCGCGGAAAAAGAAATCTATTTGCCCTATCCGCAGTCGGCGAATCGTCTTGATCGCGTCGAGGACTTCCTCATCGGTGAGGAAAAACGGAATAGCCCGGGAGCCATTTTCGCGAGCATGATCCTTCCGGCAGCAATTCAGGTTCGACGGGCTCAACTCCGGGTCGATCGCAACATCTGTGCACTACGAGCCATCGAAGCGCTGCGAATGCATGTGGCAGAAACGGGAGTGCTGCCGAGCTCGCTAGACGAAATCAACATCGTTCCTGTCCCCGACAATCCTGCGACAGGAAAGCCATTCCGCTACAGACTCAAGGACGGCGCGGCAGTGTTGGATTTGCCGCGTGACGGATTGAATCTTTACTGGAAGCGGTACGTGATCCGCTTGCGTTAGCGGGCAAGGGGTGGCATAGGCTTCCAGCCTTTGGACGCGCTGGGGACGTGCGAGACAACTCTGCATTAAAAACAACTCACCATCCAAAACAGCGTAACATCAAAACCGTCATACGACTTTCATCACAGTTATTCAATGCAATCACAGGCTGGAAGCCTATGCCACCTTGGCGGAACTCACACAATCACAGGCTGGAAGCCTATGCCACCTGAAATGCAATTCCAACACAACCAATCAACAGGGCGACTCATGAAAACAAACAAGCAAACCCACCTCGCAGCGCTCGCCGTGCTGATCGCTTGCGTTTTACAAACCACATTCGCAAGCGCACAAGACGATGCATCGGAAACCGCCAGCTTCGCGACCGAAGACCTGATTGGCATCGCCTATGCTGATTTGAACGAAGTCCAGTTCGGCGATTTGATGGAACGGGCGATCGAATCGAAGCTGCTCGAAGGCGTCAAAGCGGAACAGGCAAGCATGGGCGCAACGATGGCTCAATCCTTCGTCGAGCAATTGACCAGCGCCGGAGCAAAACGGATTTACTGTCTGGTTCGGCAGGCGGACATCGAGAACTTGCAGGCTCCGGTCGTCGCGTTCTCGCTCAAGAAAGATGCCTCGCTGGAAAAACTGGAACGACGCGTCAAAATGCTGGCTTCGCTGATGGGCGATGAGGAAATTCAGGTGACGACCAAGGGCGACCTTGTCATCGTCGGGCAACAGGCCGCGGTGAAGCTCTTCTCAGATTCGCCAACGGTTCCACGAGAAGATTTCGCATCCGCGTGGAAGCAATCTGACACCTCCAACGCCGGAATCATTCTTTGTGGCGATGCGGATTCTCGCAGAGTTATTCGGGAACTTTTCCCGCAACTGGAAAAGCCCTTTCAGCAAATCGATGGCAAGCTGATCGCCGACCGAGTCGAACACGTTTCACTTTCGCTAACGCTAAAGGGTCAGTTGGCCGGAAAGTTGGCTGTACAAACCGCCGACGCCGAAGCCGCGAACATTATGGCTCGGTCCTACAAATCGTTGGTCGAACAAATGAACGAAACTGAAAGTGAAACTCTGCAGCGTTTCAATCCGCGATTGGAATCGTGGGCCAAAGTCATGGCTCCTATCCTGCGCAAAGTAGAAAGCAAAATCGAAGGTTCCAACGTTGTCTTCGATCTGGAACCCGTTCTGCAGGATCCCAAGGCGATTGCGACCGCGATTGAGCCCGTTCGCCGATCGGCCCGCATCGCGCAAACGACAAACAATGTGCGGCAAATTCTGCTGGCGATGCTCAATTTCGAAAGTGCTTACAAACATCTGCCGGCTCGCGCGATTACGGACAAAGACGGCAAACCGCTGCTCAGTTGGCGCGTTCAGATTCTGCCTTTCCTCGAACAAAACAATCTTTACAAACAGTTCAAACTGGACGAGCCCTGGGACAGCCCGCACAACATCAAACTGCTCGAGACTATGCCGATCACCTACGCGTCTCAGTTCCCGGAAGACGACGAACTTCAAGCCGCTGGCAAAACTCGGATCGTGCTACCTGTTGGCGAAGGCTGTGCGTTTGACTTGGCCGAAGGCAAGACCTTCCGTCAGATAAAGGATGGTTCCAGCAACACCATCGCCGTGCTGCTTTCGACGCCCGAGGCCGCAGTTCCGTGGACCAAGCCGGCTGACTGGGAGATCGATATGGCGAATCCGACCGCGACGATCATTCAGGGCGATTCGCCACGGATTTTCGGTGTCCTCGACGGTTCGGTCCACGAGTTTTCCGAATCGATCACCGACGAGGTCTTCAAAGCGATGCTCACTTTCGAAGGCGGCGAAGTCTTCGATTGGGGATCGGTCGAGAAAGAATAGAACTTCCGCAAACCTGCTTGCGCAAATCACACCAACGCTTGGCGTTTGTCCATGCGATGCATCAAGGACCGTTTTCCCGGCGACGGGGTGGTTGCGGCAATTGAGCGCGAAAGATATCGGCATCGAACATCGCCTGATCGGCTTCTTCGCCACGCCCCAGAGCATTGAGGATCTCGAACAACGCTTCATACTGGATCACCATCGTATGCAAAGCTGCCGGGCGATTGCCTGGTTCGTCAATTTCCGAATCTTCATACGCCAACGGGGCAGACTCGGCGATCGACTGTTTGATAACTTCCAACGCCTGTTCCGGTTCGTTGTTTTGCAGCAAACCCTCGGCCAGATTCTCCCGCATCCGGGCCAACCAAAGTAGATCGGGCGCAGAGTCAGGAAACTGTTCGTGAATCGCCAACTGAGCCGCGACCGCGTCGCGAAGATTCTTCAATGCTTCTGCCAATTGCTCATCGCCACCCGACAGTCGGACTTTCGGTGACTCCCGTAACATCGTGCCAAGTTTGTGATGTGCGTGAGCCTTCGTTTTCATGTACTGGGGAATGTTCGGGTGGCTGGCGACGAGACGTTCCAGAATTTCCAGCGACTCACGCAGCTGTCGAATTGATTCTTCCGCTTCAGATTGCTCCAGGCCATGATGCGGCGCGAGGCTAAGCGTTTCCGCCAGTTCGAAACGGTAGTCCGGCATTTGCGGGTAGCGCTCGCAAAGTTCCTCCAGCAAGTCAATTGACGGCTGATCAACTTCGCCGGGACCTCCGTTGCGATCACGATGACAAACAGCCAACAGAAACTGATAGTCAGGATTCTGCGGGTATTGCGATCGCAACTCTTCCAGCAAACGGATTGCCCGGTTCAATTCAGGTGAGTTCCGGTTTCCGCGTGGCGGCGGGCCATCGAGCCCCATGCCTGGCGAGGAAGGCGGCGGACGATCTTCGCGACGTTCACCGTCTCGTGGCGGACCTTGGCGATCGTCCGATTGTCGCGGCGGTTGTGGGCCGCGGCGTCCCGAGTCCTCAGGGCGTTTTCGCGAAAGTCGATACAGCGTTCGGGCCAGCTCGTACTTCGCATTCGCAGCGTCAGGGTTCGCCTGATGGAGTTCCTCCAGCAATCGCTTCGCATGAATATATGAAGCCTCCGAAAGATCCCGCTCTCTCGACTCGTGAAACACGTCCCCGATCGCCGTTTGAATTCTGGCAATCTCCAAATTTGAATCGCCAATCTCCTCATACATGTCGACCGCGGTATCGTAAGCCAGCACGGACTTTTCGTAGTCGCCAAGCTTACGATGGATGTCGCCAACTCGCCGGTTGGCTTTTGCGGCTTCGCGTTTGAGCAGCAAGCTCTCACTGTCCTGTTTGGCGAACTGATCATAAAAGCTGAGCACGTCCTCAAGCAACGCTGCGGTTTCCCGGGACAGCATCGCCTGGGACGAAACGGTCAACTGTTCGCCGTCGACTCCTTCGAGCGTCGCATCGGTCGTCGCCGAGATTTGGTCCGGCACAAATCGTTTGTAAACACGATCAAGCGCCTGCAGGGAAATGCCCAGCGTTTGTTCGGCTTTGCGTTTCGCAATCACCGTGCGGGCTTTTTCTTCCAGCTCGCGTTTAAGCGCCGTGTTGGCTCGAAAGTACCCGATCGATGTCAAAACCGCGACCAAAGTTAGCAGCATCGCCGTCAGTCCCGAAAGCGAAGCGATTGCCGGGTTTCGGCGACACCACTTGGCAAAAACTTCGAACGAATACGGAGGCCGCGCATTGATGGGCCGGCCTTCGAGAAAGTTGTCCAGATCATGAGCCAAATCGCCAGCAGTCCGATAGCGATCATTCGGTTCGCGCGCACAGGCTTTCATCACGATCGTTTCCAGATCGCGCGGAATTCGCGAATCAAGTTTGATCGGCGACACGATTTGCGTCTGTTTCGAATGAGCGCCGGAAAGCAAATGTGAGCGGCTGTTTTCGTCCCAGGCTGGCTTTAACGTCAACAGCTCATAGATCGTCAGGCCCAAGCTGTAGACGTCGCTCCGCGGATCCGGATTGCCAGCAAACTGCTCGGGAGCCATAAAACGCAACGTTCCGATAACTTCGCCCGTACGGCTAACGTTGCTGTCTTCCATGGCTTTCGCCAGCCCGAAATCCGCCACCCAAACGGCGCCTTCGGAATCCAACAGCAAATTCGCTGGCTTGATATCGCGATGGAGCGTGCCCTGATCGTGAGCGTACTGCAATGCGTCGGCAACGTTTCGACCGATCCTCGCCACGTTTTCGAAACCCGAAGCGTGTTTCAAATGAGCCGGTTGGGGCGATCCGTTTTTCGAGTTTCGATTGTAAGCTCGCAAGTCTTCGATGACCCGATCAAGTCCAACGCCTTCGATTAGTTGCATCACGTAGTAATGAAACCCGTCCTGGCTGCCGACGCCGAAAACGGGCACGATGTTGGTATGGTGCAAGTTCGCCGCAGTACGTGCTTCACGTTCGAAACGCTGCAAGTGTTTTGGCGCGGTTGAAGTTTGCAGCAACAGCTTGATCGCGACATGCCGGCCGAGCGACTGCTGGATGGCTTCGTAAACGATGCCCATGCCTCCGCGACCAATCTCGCGAACGATCCGATAGTCGCCGATCTGTTCGATTTCGTTGCGGTCAAAAACAGCGTTCGCTTTCGCAAAACGTTTCTCCGACGCCGCATGCGATCCAAGTTGTTCGATGGCCTGGATCGAAGGGAAAAGATTGCGAATTTTCTCCGCCAACTCGGGATGCTTCCTCGCGTAGTCTTCGACCGACGGGCGCAAACCTTCACGACATTCCTGAGTGAACTGCTCCGCGAGCACGTCCATCGGGTTGCGATCTGGTTCGTGAATATCAGTGTCCGTGTCGATGTTCATGATGCTTGCGGGGCACAAAAAGCGGCTTCAGCATTGAGCCTGTTTTCATCTGTTCCTGAATGGAGGGAAGTTGCGGATGTTTCGAAATGATCTTTTGCGTCGCCGGATTCCTATGTCCCCAGCGTCTCGTCCATAATCTTTTTTAACCGTTCCAATGCTCGCACATATCGGTTGCTTGCTGCCGTTTTCCCAAGGTTCAATACCTCGGCGACTTCCTTGTTCGAAAGCTGTTCAAAATGTCTCAATGCCAACACCTCCCGATCTACCGAATCCATCGAGTCGAGCGCCTCACGCAACTGCTGAGTCTGCTCATCCCGAATCGCTCCCTGGCTTGGCGACGTGACGTCACCGACCAGTCGTGAAGCTAACGAAACCGACGTTCCCTGGCTGTAGCCGCCGCCATGCAGCCGAACTTCCTGACGAGCATCGCGTTTCTGCACTCCAAGATGCGAGCGATGCGACATCATCAAAGTTTGCCACGTGATCTGTCGAGCCCAGACAAAAAACGAAACCGCCGGATCTTCGAGGAACGATTCGACCCGGCGTGCGATCTCCATATATGAATCCTGCAAAACATCCGCAGCGTCCACTCGCCCCAGCAACCGGCGGTCCATCCGGAACTCCACCATCCGTTCCAGTTGCGGACGGTATTTCGAATAGAGATCGGCAACGGCCTGCGGTCCGCCTTCACGCAGGTAGAGAATATCTTCGTCGTCGGGATGATTGGGTGTATTCAAGATTCACTGTCTGTTGAGTGCGTTGGATACCACATCATAGCCCTGAAAACCCGAGTCGGCGCACGGCAAAGTTAAGTTAGCTTTGCATTCACAAGCCATTTCCCAAAATTTGCTTTTAATGAGTGGACACTCCGATTGCTTCGCAGAACAAAGAGAGTCATCCAGTCAGGCGGGAGTCACTATGAAATATCGCTACATCTTCACGGGTTTGACGCAAGCCGGAATTCTGACGGCAGTTGTCGCGTCGGTCGCGTTCGCGTTTGCTTCGCCGGCACCCGGTCAGAACCAGGAACCCGATGCCCCACGCATTGCCTGGTATGCCACGCTTGAAAGCGGCCTTGCAGAAGCAGAACGAAGCAATCGTCCCATCCTGTTTACTTCCGCCGCGCCGCAGTGCCTGGGTGTGTCGGGCATTTGGTGACCGGGCAAGCAGGGTACTGACAGGAGTTTCCTGTTCAACGAACAAGTCGTCAAAGCGTCACGTAACTTCGTCTGCATCCGATTGGCGACTTACGAAAGCCAGGCAGAAGCCGAATTCATGAAGTCGATTTACCTCGATAGAAGCGGGCTGATGAAGAACACAACGTTTGCCATTCTTTCGCCCAACGGCAAGAAGAAACTGACACGTGCAGGACGAGGCCCATTCTTTGAGTATCGAAACGCCAGGCAGATGGCTGCGGGCATGGACAAGATTGCCGAACAGTACCAGGTCGATCCTGAATCGACGCAAAACAACACTCAACTTCCATTCGCAGAATCCGTTGAGATCGGTTTGAATATTTCAGCCGCCGACGTTATCCCAATCGTCGTGCTGGCTTCCGAAGACGAAGAACAGGCTGCAGCACTGGAACAAAAACTCGTGCCGCTCGCCTGGAACGATGACTCAATCATCGGCCAATTCACGTATGCGAAAGCTACCAGGGCCGAAGATATGGTCACGCTGACAGGAATTGAAGGTGACGCCGCGAAAGCTCATTCAATTTTGATCGTCGAACCCGGGCAGTTTGGCTTGTCCGGAAAAGTTCTGGCTCAGTTCGATTCCTCGGTTTCGAACAAGGATCTGAAAACTGCTTTGAACGACGCGATCATGAATTGCAAGCGTGTCACGAAAGACCACAACTCTCATGTCAATCTGGGTATCAAGCTTGGAATCGATTGGGAGTCGGAGATTCCAGAGACAGATCCGGAATCTGTTGCGGCACGGAAACGAATGCGAGGAAATTGAACGCCTCGTGAATATCGCTCAACTTTTAACTTCACAAAACAAATACCAAACTTGAATAAGGACCAGCCCATGAACATGAAAGAAGCATTCGTTGCGGTCGCTGCAATCGCATTCACCGCGACGACCGCATTCGCGCAACCACCACAAGGCGGACCTCCCGGCGGTGGACCAGGCGGACCGGGCGAAGGACATCCCGGTGGCGGTGGACATCCAATCCTCGCAGCACTGGATGTCGATCAGAATCATACGATCTCGGCTGAAGAAATTGCCAACGCAACCAAAGTTCTCAAAGCGCTCGACAAAAACAACGACGGAATCTTGAACGAAGAAGACCTCGGGCAAATGGGGCCTCCCGGAGGTGCTGGTAACGAGGGCCCAGGCGGTCATGGAGGACCTCCCGGTGGCGGTCCCGGACGAGGCGGGTCGGGCGGACCGGGCGGACCAGGCGGCGGGGCGGATAGCGGTCAGCAAGCCAGTGACTTTGCCAGCCGATTGATGGCGTTCGACAAAAATGAGGACGGCAAAATCGAGAAAGACGAATTGCCAGCTCGCATGCAACGTGTGATGGAGAACCTGGACAAAAACAAAGACGAAGTTCTTGATCAGTCAGAGCTTGATGAACTCAAGCGTGGCGGAGACGAACCTGCAGCAGGCGGTCGCAATCGTCGTCGGGGCGGAGACGCAGAATCCGGCGGCCGTGGTCGTGGCGAACGCGGTGGCCGAGGCGAGCGTGGTGCCCGCGGTGGCGCTCGAGGAGAGCGTGGCGGTCAAGTAGGACCTGAACAAATCGTTGAGCACGCATTCGAGTTCGACAAAGATGGCGACGGAAAACTTAGCCGTGAAGAGATGACTGCGTTTGCTGAAAGCATGCCACAGCGTGGCGAAGGCGGTCCTGGCGGCGGAGGCCCTCCTGGTGGTGGCCCCGGCGGTCGAGGTGGCCCTCCCGGACGCGGACGCTAATCAAAATTTGCGCATCGCAGCAAATGTTGGCTCAGCAAGTTTCCAGACTTGCTGAGCTTTTTTTATTTGGATTCTGCAACCGATACCACTTTCCCTGATCAGACGATTCCAGTGCCTGGATTCGGGGCATGAGCCACCTACCAGCGGTGCCGGCACGATGTGGACCTGAAATTGTCATAGGCAGGTAAATGCATCAGCCTGTTTGAATGAGACCAACTGCTGGATCGATTTTGGCTAAACTGATTGGCGAACTCGCTTTCACCAACCACCATTGAGGCCAACTGTGACACGCATACAGAAGCTTACGTACTCTTCACCCGCCGCAATTGCTGCATTTGTCACCAGCATTGTAATGCTGAGTTGCAGCGCAGTCGGGCTGGCGCAGAACGCGTCAGATTCAGCCACCGTTTCTGGCGAGCTAAAGCAATGGCATAAAGTCACGTTGACCTTCGATGGCCCCGAAGCCTCCGAAGACGGCGAACCGAATCCCTTCACAGACTATCGGCTCAACGTCACGTTTTCTCATGAAGCTTCCGGCACGACTTACCTGGTGCCGGGCTACTTCGCGGCCGATGGCGACGCGGCGAATACGTCGGCAACTTCGGGAAACAAATGGCGAGTCCACCTCGCGCCTGACCAAACAGGATCGTGGACTTACAGCGTTTCCTTTCGCAAAGGGCAGGGCGTTGCGGTTTCAGACGAAGCCGATGCGGGAGAGCCAGTCGCACCAATCGATGGTTTGACGGGAAAGCTGGAGATTGCTCCGACCGACAAATCCGGACGTGACTTTCGCGGCAAAGGTCGATTGGACTATGTCGGCAAGCACCATTTGAAGTTCGCGGGCAATGGAGAGTTCTTCCTCAAAGCCGGCGTCGACGCTCCAGAGAACCTGTTGGCTTACGGCGAATTCGACGGAACGTTTCATTCGGACGGCCACAAAGACAACCTGGTCAAAACCTGGCAGCCGCATGTGCAGGACTGGAAAAATGGCGATCCGACCTGGAAGGACGGCAAAGGCAAAGGTCTGATCGGAGCTGTGAATTATCTGGCGGCTCAGGGGCTCAATGTGTTCTCGTTCTTGACACTGAACATCGAGGGCGACGACCGCAACGTATTCCCGTACACGACTTATGACGAACGTTCTCGCATCGATTGCTCGAAGATGGATCAGTGGGAAATTGTTTTCTCTCACGGCGACAAACTGGGGATGTATCTGCACTTCAAAACGCTCGAATGCGAAAACGTCAACCTGCTGGACAACGGTCAAATGGGTCCGCAGCGAGCATTGTATTATCGCGAACTGATTGCCCGTTTCGGACATCACCTGGCGATGAACTGGAACCTTGGCGAAGAAGTCGGCTATGTGAATGAAGTCAGTACCGAACAGAAAGTTGCCTGGGCGAACTACTTCGCTCAACACGATCCGTATCATCACCACATCGTGATCCACAACGGCAACAAGCACTACGATTTGCTTGGCGATGCTTCACCGCTGACGGGGTTTTCATTGCAAACCAGCCAGGAAGATTTCAAACACGTTCACGGGAGCACGCTCAACTATCTGCGTCGTTCGGTTGCCGCCGGCAAGCCTTGGGTCGTCGCCTGCGATGAGCCTGGCGATGCTCAGCACTCGCTGATTCCGGACGCGGATGATCCGACGCACGACAACCCGCGAAAGAATGCTCTTTGGGGAAACATCATGGCGGGCGGCGCCGGCGTTGAATGGTATTTTGGCTACAAGCACGCCCACAGCGATCTGACTTGCCAGGACTTTCGCGCCCGCGAGAACATGTGGAAGCAGAGCAGTATCGCGTTGGAGTTCTTTCGCGATCAGAAGATTCCGTTTTGGAACATGACCAACGCTGACAAACTTCTGCTCAGCAAAGACGGCTATTGTTTGGCGGAAGAAGGAAAGTTCTATCTTGTGTTCGCAAAACGCGCATCAGAAGTGGCGATCGATCTAGCCAAAGCCGATGGCGTTTTTGAAGTGCACTGGTTTAATCCACGCCAGGGTGGCGATGTACAGATCGGCTCTGTCGAAGCGGTGAAGGGCGGAGGCAAATATTCGCTCGGGCAACCGCCTGCCGATGCGGACAAGGATTGGGTGGCGATCGTGAAACCGGCAGCCGATGGCAAGAGTTTCAGCAAGTTTGGCGAAGTAGCCAAAGCGAGGCCTGCGGACACGATGATGCTCAAGGCGATGCGAGATTTTGAGTTCGTCGTCGGGGACGGATTCGTACCCGGATACAAGGATGATGGCCGCAAGGCGATGGCGATCAACGCGGCAAAGCATCAGGATAAATTTGCTGCCGCTGAGACAAAATTCAAAGGCAAGTCCGGCACGTACGATCTGGTTTTGAATGCTTTGACGGAAACCGACGGCGAGAGCAGTTACCGCGTACTTGTCGCGGGAAAGAAAATCGGCGAGGCCACCAATCCGGAAACGGAAAAGGACTATCAAGTTGCCCAACATCGCTTTAACGGCGTGGCGATAAAGACCGGCGATACGGTTCGCGTCGAATTCAACACTGCGTCCAATGGGAAAATTCCCGAAGGCGACGCGTTTGCGTTTTCGCGAGGTCGTTGGCGTTCGGTAAGATTTCTGGAACCGAAAAGCAAGTAGTTCAGCGTTGCTTCGCGTCAGAGTTCTGTCGCGGAGCAGTAGGTGATTTGGCTTCGATCTGGACCCACAGAAAATCCAGTCCCAGCGGCTTGCCGGCGTCAAGCTGAACCTGAAAGTGCTGTTTGAGCGATTCGTATTCTCGTCGCGACATTGGACGAGAACGCGATTCCATGGCGTTCGTTGCGCCAAGCTGTTTGATCGATGCGAACATGGACTTGATCGAGTCAAATGTCGACGTTTCCCTGAACTGCTGCACTTCGATCAATTCGAATCCCGCGTCGGCGAATGCCGAGGTTACTCGCTCAGAATCGGCCAGCAAGTGGACCCGCGACTCAAAGCCGTTGGCCTCAAATGCCTGATGCCACTGCCCGAGCGTGCCGGCGATGAATGAGTTCAGCAGCAGGCGTCCGCCGGGTTTGACGACGCGATGAATTTCTGTCGCCGCCAGATCCGGATCGCACCATTGGACCGCGGCATTGGAAACGACGACATCGAAACTGGCATCTCGACACGGAATCGATTCAATGTCGGCTCGCACGAAGTTTGCAGCAGAAGATTTCTTTTTCGCGATGGCGATCATTTGCGACGACAGATCCAAACCCGTGAGTTTCGAGAATCCATCATCGTGCAGTTGCCGCAGCAATTCGCCCGTGCCGCAACCAAGATCGATGATTGGGCTTTCTGGTTTAATGTTCAACGCGCGCAGCCGTTCCAACAGCGTCTCACCCATGCGGCGCTGCAAACCCGCGACGCGATCGTAAGAAGACGCCGCGCGGTCAAACTGATTTTCAACTTGCTGCCGATTCGGCAACCGTTTGGGTGAATTCAACAATATGCTCCAGGAACAAAGGCCCACATTCCAGGAATGGAACATGTCCACAGGGCAGGGCCGTAAACGTGCTGTTGGGGATCCGTTGATGCAACGCCCGACCGGATGTTGCGGGGATGATGGGGTCGTCTTCGCCGCTGATCAATCCAACAGGAACGGATATCTTATTCACTTCGCTCGTCAGGTCAGCCCGTTTCAGAATTTCCAGGCCTGAGAGCAGCGTTTCACTGCCAGCGACAGGATCGTCTTTGTTCGGCGAAGGTGCAGATCGAGCAACCAAACGGCGATTCTCGACTTTGGGCATCGAACGCAAAAAACGCTTCACCGCTTTTTCCGGATGCGACCTGATGGCCTCGTTTAGCCGATCCAGCGAGTCCGTTTTTTCCTGATCGCAGCAGAATTTCGCCGTTCCACAGACTGCGACCACCGTCCGCATTGCAGCTGGAATTCTCGCAGCGGCCTCCAGCGAAATCATCGCTCCCAGCGACCATCCGATCCAGATGTCGTGCCCCGCCAAGCGGTCGATTGCGTCGTCAACGAGTTGTTCCAGCGTCTTTGCACCGCTGTCGTTTTTTCGTAACCCGTAGCCTGGCATCGTGTAAACCGTGACGTTGAATCCGCGGATTTCGAGGGATTCGCGTGTCGAATTCCAGATCGCCGGATCGGTGGCCCATCCGTGAAGCAAGGCAATCTTTGGTGGAGAAGTCATGCCGCACAGTTTATCCTAAATGCGATCTTGCTCTGCCAAAATTCAAGAGCAGAATTTCCGTTGAGAGCGGCCATGAAAGTCACCATCGTCATCCCGAGCATGTTGCGTTACGAATGCGATGGCCAGTCCGAACTATTGGCCGACGTTGAATCTGTTCTTGGCGCGCTGCCGTGGCTTTCCAGATCTGTGTCCCTCCTGACGATCGGGAAACGATCTGCGTGATTCCGCGCTGCAGCGGTGGCAAGAAATGGGAAAAGCTGCGCAGCGGTCTGCCGAAGAAAGTCAGCTTCATCACGGTGTTGCGTGAACGGTCGCGGCGGTGAAAGTGCCGTAGCACCCGGGTTTTACGGGGTTCTTCTGATCTTGCCCAAGCCCGCGGATTCCTTCAAACTCCGCGACGATGATGCAAGCAGAACACAAACTGAAAAAAATCGCCGCAATCGCTGCGCTGCTGATGGCGTCTAGCCTGACGGGCTGTCGCGCGTTCTCAAGAATGGAATCGCAGCAGCAGGCTCAGTTGGTCAGTCAGGAAATTCAGAATCCGGTGCAGGTGCCGATGCTGGATCGATCCCTGGTGATGGATGAAATCAGTGACGAGGTCGATGACTACTTTCGCATCGCCCGCGAAGAACAAATTCGCGTCGTTGACAGCGTTGCCAGCGAAGGCTGGATCGAGACCTGGCCACGGATCGGTTCAACCGTCCTTGAGCCCTGGCATCACGATTCGACGCGTGGTTTTGAAAAACTTCATGCCTCACTTCAAACGGTGCGGCGTCAGGCGAAAGTTCGCATCATCCCTTCCGGCGACAGCTATCTGATAGATGTCAAAGTCTTCAAAGAACTCGAAGACAATCCGACTCCGATTCGCGGCGGCGTCAGCGGCAAGTATCTTCGCCACGACAACGCATTGGACGTTGGATTTGAGGACGACCATTGGAGCTCCAAACAGAACGACGGTTGGATCTCGATGGGCCGCGATATTTCGCTGGAGCAGCGTATCCTGTCCAACATCGTGCGGCGGCTTTCAGGTGCTGACGTGACGTCCCGTTAGCGATGCGTCAGCGGCAAAGGCCTTCGAGGTGCAGCGGCATTAGGGTTGCATTTCTTCACGCGGTCGCAGTGTATCTCCTGTTGATCTATGGCCACTCTGTCGAAGGCCAGTTTGCTGTAAAATCATTGCATGTCATTCCGCGAATCGATCTCCAACCAGAAACAGCAACGCCACGAATCGGGACTGCTGCGCGAACTGCAAACTGTTGCCTCGGGGCAAGGCGTGGTTCTTAAACGCGGCGGCCGCGAGCTGATTAACTTTTCCAGCAATGACTACCTCGGACTGGCCAGTTCGGACGAACTGAAAACAGTGGCCAGGGAAGGCATTCAGCAATGGGGCGTCGGTGCGGGTGCCTCGCATTTGGTGTGCGGACATCAAACGCCTCACGAGCTTTTACAGCACGAAATTGCAGAGTTTGTCGACGCCGAAAAAGCGATCGTTTTTTCGACAGGGTACATGGCCAATCTGGCTGTCCCGAATGCATTCTTGAGCCGCCACGACCTGTTGCTGCAAGACAAACTCAACCACGCCTCGTTGATCGACGCCGGTTTGCTTTGTCGCGCGGACACAGCTCGTTATCGGCACCTCGACGTTGATCACGCCAGACAACTGGCGAACTGTGCCAGCCAGCCTCAGGTCATGGTGGCGACCGATGGTGTGTTCAGTATGAACGGCAATGTGGCAGACGTGAAACAGTTGGCCGAGCTCTGTGATCGAGAGGACCGCTTGTTGCTGGTTGATGACGCTCATGGTTTTGGCGTGCTGGGCGATAACGGTGCAGGCACTCTCAGCCAAGCCGGAATTCGCCCAGCGGGACAGAACTTGATGATCGGGACGTTGTCCAAGGCAGCCGGTTCGTTCGGAGCCTTCGTTGCTGGCGATGCGATTCTGGTCGACCATTTGATTCAGGAAGCACGACCTTTCATCTACACGACCGCGCTTCCGCCTGCGATCGTCGAAGCGTCACGCGAGGCCGTCCGCATGATGCAACGCCAAACGTGGCGGCGCGAGAAACTGGCCAGGAATGTCGAGCTGTTTCGCGATCTGTCTGCCGAACGGAACATTGAACTGTTGCCGTCCCAGACACCGATTCAGTCGATTCTGTTCGAATCGCCAACCGACGCGACGGATGCTTCCCGGACACTGGCAGACGCGGGCTTTCTGGTGATCGCGATCCGTCCGCCAACGGTCCCGAAAGGAACGTCGCGTCTGCGAATCACGTTGTCGGCTTTGCACGAACCAGAGATGATTGAAAGGTTGACCAACTTGCTCGCGCGGCTCGGTTCCGATCGTAGCTAAATCGGTTTCGAGGTCCTCTGAAAATTTGTGTCGCGTTGTGGCGACTTCTTCGTTTGCCGCTTTGACCTGCCCGGCGTTTGCCTCATTGCCGGGGCGGACGCAAACGTACAAAGAAACACAAGGGCCACGATCACAAGGATGACGTGCCGCGTTTCCGGAACTCCAGTCGGTCGATGGTTTCGGTTATTTTAACTCAACCAATGACGGATCGTAGTCCGCGGGCGGTTCGAAGCCCAGGCACATGATCGATGTTGCGGCCAGGCTGCTGATACCAGCGTCGGAAAGTTCTGCCAGTTTGAAACCGGCCTTTCCCGAGGCATCGTAGATGTAGCATGGCACCGGATTGAGCGTATGGCTGGTTTTGGATTTCGGGTTCCCGTCAGAGTCCAGTTTCAGGTTGCCTTCCTTGTCGACTTCGTACATCTCGTCCGCGTTGCCGTGGTCCGCGGTGACGATCATGATTCCGTTTTTGGCCTTGATGGCTTCGATCAAACGGCCGAGGCACAAGTCCACGGTCTCGACCGAGATTTCGACAGCCAGCAAATCGCCGGTGTGGCCGACCATGTCGCCGTTGGGATAGTTGACTCGAATGAAATCGTGTTTGTCTTTCTCGATTGAATCCAGAATGACTTCGGTGATCTCGGCGCCCTTCATCCACGGACGCTGCTCGTAGGGAACCAGATCCGAAGTGATCTCGACGTAGTCTTCCAGATTCTCGGCGAACTTTCCGCTGCGGTTTCCGTTGAAGAAATATGTTACGTGACCGTACTTCTGCGTTTCACTGACCGCAAGTTGACGTACGCCGCTGACGGCGAGGTACTCGCCCATCACGTCGTCGATCGCAGGCGGGGAAACGAGATAGGATTTGGGGATCTGCTGTTCAGCTTCGTACTGCATGATGCCGGCGAACTTGATGGCTGGAATCGGACCGCGGTCGAAGCGATCGAGATTCGGATCATCGAAAGCTTTGGAAATTTCAATCGCCCGGTCGCCACGAAAGTTGAACAGGATCACGCTGTCACCGTCGACAATCGGGCCAACAGGCGTTCCGTCGCGCTCGATGACGAACTCTTTGAGATCCTGGTCGATTACGCCAGGCGTTTCGGCGCGAAGTGTTTCCACTGCTTCCTTCGCGGTTGCGAACTTTCGCCCTTCGCCTCGGACATGCGTTTGCCAACCACGCTCGATCATCGGCCAGTCCGCATCGTAGCGATCCATCGTGATGTAAAGTCGTCCGCCACCTGAGGCGATGCAATAGTCGAATTCGCCCAAGTCATTGATTTCGGTCAGGACTGCTTCCAATGATGAGATGTATTCCAGAGCAGACGTCGGCGGCACGTCGCGGCCATCAAGCAACGTGTGAACGCGGACTTTTTTGATGCCCTGTTTTTGAGCCTGACGGATCAGGGCAAACAGAATGTTGATGTGCGAGTGAACGTTGCCGTCGGAAAGCAGACCGATGAAGTGCAAACTGTTGTCGGCTGACAGCGAGCCCGTAAGATCTTTCCAAACGTCGCCGTCGAAAACGTCGCCTGATTCGACAGCGTTCTTGACCAGCAATGCTCCCTGATCGAAAACGCGCCCCGAGCCAATTGCGTTGTGGCCAACTTCGCTATTACCCATGTCGCCATCGTCAGGCATCCCGACGGCGCGACCGTGAGCCTTGAGCGTCGCAAACAGGCTGTTCTCTTTCAGCCAGTCAAGATTTGGCTTGGTAGCTTTGGCGACCATATCGCCAGCGTCGCCCTTCCCGATGCCGACACCATCCATAATGCAAAGGACGACGGGGCCTTCCGGGCCGGAAAATGATTCAAGGCGTTTGAGTGGTTGCATGGTGGAGTCTGTAGGTTTCGAAACGGTGAAGCTGATGAATTGTCGGTTCGCTGGTTGCCGTGGTGGCACTGGCTTTCGGCGTGCGAATGCGTGAATGTTCGACGCAAACACCAGTGGAAAGCCTACGCCGCCGATTGCACGAGTTTACTGAAATCGAAGCGCCACGCTATGCAGTGGAATATTTTTTGAGACAATCGGGGTTCGTTCAGGCAGTCGACTTTTTAATGGCAATTTCATGGCGAAAATCAAACCCATCACCTTCGATTACAGCGCATCCCTGATTCCGGAGCATGGTATCTCCCAAAGTCAGCTGGACGAATTGAAACCAAAACTTGACGCCGCTCGCGAAGTCGTCCTCAAGGATGACATGCAGCAATACGCCAGCGGCGACATCCCGGAAGACAAACAGCCGCTCGATGCCGCGTTCTTTGACATGCCCGAACGGATTCTCGACGAGTACCAAAGCGATCGCGAGAATAGCGAGCTTGGCCGGATCCTGAAAACGGCCGCCCGGCTTCGCGACATGGTCGACAAAGTCGTCGTGTTGGGGATTGGCGGATCTTACATGGGAGCCCGCGCGCTAATGGAATCCTGCTGCCATCCGTACTACAACGAACTTCCGCGCGAAGAACGTGGTGGCCGGCCGAGGATATATTTCGAAGGCAACAACGTTGATAACGACTGGTCACAATCGCTGCTGCAGTTTTTGGAAATGGACTCCAAAGGCGACGGTCCCGAAGGCAGTTGGGCGATCGTCGTGATCAGCAAAAGCGGCGGCACGCTGGAAACAGCGGCGGCGTTCCGACAGTTCAAAGCGGCGCTCAAGGAAAAAGTTGGCGACCGTTTGCCCGAGTACATCGTGCCGGTAACCGGCGAAAGCGGAAAACTGGCCAGCCTGTCCGACGCGATTGGAATCACGGATCGTTACCTCGTTCCCGACGGTGTCGGCGGTCGGTTCAGCATTCTTTCGGCCGTCGGTTTGTTGCCCGCGGCGATCATGGGTATCGATGTCGTCACGTTGTTGGAAGCTGCCGCGGCGATGAACACGCACTTCCGTAGTGCACCCGTTGGAGAGAACGTTGTGCTGGACTACGTCGGCGTGAACCATCTGTTGGAAGTCGAGCAGAGTGTGCTGACGCGAGTCATGTCGGTGTGGAGCAAGTCGCTGGAGAGCGTCGGGCTGTGGTACGACCAGTTGCTGGCGGAGAGTCTTGGCAAGAACGAGCGAGGTGCTTTGCCGCTGACAGTGGTCAACTCTCGAGACTTGCACTCACGAGCCCAACAGCATCAGGAAGGAGCCCGCGACAAGGTGATGAACAACGTAATCGTTGATTCGTGGCGACAGGATGCGTTGGCGATCGGGCAAAGCGAAAACAACGAAGACCAGCTCAATGAATTGGCGGACAAGACGCTCCCGGAAGTCATGTCGGCTGCGATTCGTGGGACGAATCTGGCTTACGCCGAAGACAAACGTCCCACCACGAACATCAACCTGCCCGCCGTCAACGAAGCCGCCGTGGGCCAGTTGTTCCAGATGCTGATGCTGGCGACGGTCGTTGAGGGACGCTTGATTGACATTAATCCCTACGGTCAGCCTGGCGTCGAAGGGTACAAGAAATACATGAACAAGCTGCTTCGCGAAGCGTAGTTTGCTTACAATGGGTCCGCATTGACCCTTTCTTTCAAGAGAAGACCCATGAAACACCAATTGACCACTCTGGTGATCGCGATCGTTGCGATCATGGCAGCTGCGCCTTGTTCTGATGCTACTTTCGCGCAAACGCCCGAAGGTTTTACTTCTTTGTTCGACGGCGAATCGCTTGACGGCTGGGAACAGAAAAACGGAACGGCAGCCTATGAAGTTGTCGACGGAACGATCAAAGGCACGACCGCTACCGGAAGCCCGAACTCGTTTCTGTGCAGCAAGAAAGAGTACGGCGATTTTGAATTGCAGTTCGACGTCAAGTGCGATCCCGATCTGAATTCTGGTGTTCAAATCCGCTCGGTTAGCAAAGCTGACTACAAGAAAGGACGCGTGCACGGGCCGCAGGTTGAAATTGCCGGTCCGGCATTGGTATCCGGATTTATCTACTCCGAAGGTACCGGTCGCGGTTGGATCAGCCAGGAACGAACCGAGCACAAGCACTACAAAAACGACGGCTGGAACAGCTACAAAGTCGTGGCTCAAGGCAAGCGCGTCCGAACGTGGATCAATGGCGAATCGGTTGAGGACGCGGAGATGCCGGACGTTGAGCCGACGAAGGGTTTCCTGGGGCTTCAGGTTCACGGCATTCCCAAAAACAAAGGGCCGTTCAGCGTGCAGTGGAAAAATATCTACATCAAGGAACTTGCTGCGGATGATGGCGAAGAGGAAAGCGCTGATCAGATGGGCGACGACAAAGCCAACGTCAAGGAAGGCTTGCGAGTCGGCAAGGCGTCACATGGCACACCGGTTGTCGATGGCAAGGTCGATGATGTCTGGAAAAATGTACCCGTCCTGAAAGTCAACCGCGATGTGAAGCTCGAGAACACGCTCGACGAAGGCCAGAAATTGCCAACGGCGACTGTTCGTTGCTTGTGGGACAACGGACATCTCTACTGCCTTGCAGAAGTCACAGACGAAAAGGTGGCCACGGCTTCGTTTGACGAATGGGCTCAGGATTCGGTTGAGTTTTTCGTCGATGAGAACCTTTCGAAAACCGGTCCTTACGATGACGACGATGCCCAATATCGAACCAACGCTGCTGGCGACGAAACGGTCGGTGCTTCAACGGACGCCAAGAGCTACACGTCGAAGGTTTCCAAAACGGATGACGGATATATCGTAGAAGCATGCATCAATCTGAAGACAGAGGCTGGCAAGAAAATTGGTTTTGACGTCCAGGTCAATAACGATCCGGGCACTGGCTTTCGCGGTTCGATCACCAAGTGGAACGACGCGACCAACAATACCTGGGAAAACTTGTCAGGCGTTGGTGAACTGGAACTGGTGAAATAGGTTGAGTTGATGGCTGTTGAACTAACCTGGTATGGCCACGCGACGTGGATGATCTCAACGGGCGAGCACAAGATTTTGCTCGACCCGTTTTTCGACGATTCGCCAACGGCGCCCATCAAGGCGGCGGAGGCGGAAGCCGATTTCATTCTCGTCTCGCACGGTCACTTTGATCACATCGCTGACGCGGCCAGTATCGCGAACCGAACTGGCGCGCCGGTCTACGCGGTTTATGAAATTGCGAATTGGCTGTCGGCCAATCACGGCGTGGAGAACGCCAACGGTATGAACATCGGCGGCGCAGTCGATCTGCCGTTCGGGAAAGTGAAGATGGTTCCGGCGATCCACAGTTCAGGATTGCCCGACGGAAGCTACGGCGGTGTTGCGGCCGGGTTTCTCTTAAAAGTCGGCGATACAAAACTGTACTTTGCCTGTGACACAGCACTGTTTTCGGACATGCAATTGATCGGCGCTGTTGGCCTGGACGCAGCGGTGCTTCCAATTGGTGATTTGTTCACGATGGGGCCAGAGGACAGTGTGACGGCTGTGGATTTGCTCAAACCGAAAGCTGTCCTGCCATCGCACTACAATACGTGGCCTCCCATCGAGCAGGATGCCGAGGCGTGGTCGAAACTGGTTCAGTCCCGCACGAAAGCGAAGCCGATCGTGTTGGCAGTCGGCGAAAGTTATTCGGTCCAATGAAAAATACCATGAGAACAATCTCGTCCACAACGCATGAGCGATTCAAGTTTCGTGCTCTGGAGCTCAGCTTCAACAGATTCCAAATCCTGCTGATGTTGGCGGTGCTGAGTTTTGCAACCAGCGTTCAGGCACAGGAAAAAGCGACTCTCGCGTGGAAATTTTCCACGGGCGATTCGTTCACGGTTCAATTTGAGCAATCGCAAAAAGTACAAACTCGCATTGATGCTCGCGACCGGACTTTGGAAAGCGAACTGATTCTGGGCGTTGGCTGGAACGTGACCAAGGTGGCTGACGATGGCACGGCCACGATCGAGCAAACCATCGATCGAATTCGCATCAAAACCGGAACTCCCGGGGCGGGAATCAAAAAGCTGGTGGACGTAGACACCGCCAGCGAAGAACGACTCCGCGGTTTTTCACGCGACGCCATCAAGGAACTCGAGACGCTAGTTGGGCTGAAATTCGTGGTCGTCATGACGTCGGCTGGAGAAATCGTTTCCGTCACTCCGGGCCCTGACGTTGCGACAGTCGTAGGGCAGTTACCAGAAACTTCGGCGCTTCGGCGTGTTTTTTCTGGTGCAGCAATGGGAAAGCTCGTCTCGGACTCGGCATTTACGTTGCCGGGCGAATCCGTTGAGCAGGGCGAATCCTGGAGCGACGAAACGGCAATCAAGATGACCGCCAACGATCGACGAACGTTTACGTTTGATCGAACCATCAAATCAACTTTAAAATCGATGACAGACACCGAAGCCACTATTGAGGTCGCGGTTTCACTGACGCAAGCTCCCTTCACGGATACACCGGCAGGTAGCGAGCTGACCAGTCCTTTGGAGTTGACTGGCTTTACAGGCGGAGGTCAGATCAAGTTCGATCGCGAAACCGGAACGTTGACTTCCAGTTCGATCGCCAGCGAAATCAAAACGCTGGTTGCGTATCGCGAGGACAAAGTGAAAACGACCACCAACGTAACGAACCGGATGACGGTGACCAGAAAGTAAGTGATGGCTGAGTTTGTTTCGGTAGCTCATGTCGACGACATTCCCGTCGGCAAGGGCAAAGCGTTTGAAGTTGGCGAGCGCGTGATTGCGATCTTCAATGACGACGGGACGTTTTTCGCGATTGACGACATGTGTCCCCATATGGGCGCGTCACTGGCCGATGGGCACCTGGAAGATTCGACCGTGGCCTGTCCGTGGCACGCCTGGCGATTCGATATTCGAGACGGCTCTTGGTGCGATAATCGAAGGCTTAAAACGGACAGGTTCGAGGTCCGAGTGGTTGAAGATCGCATCGAAGTTACCACAGAACCGACGCCGAAATCCGAAGACGACCTGACTCACTGAGCAGCCATGGACTTGCGAGACTTTCAAAATCTGATCCGCACGATGTACTACGAGAAAGACGTCGCGCGAGGCGTTTCCGGAACGTACATGTGGCTGGCAGAAGAGCTTGGCGAGCTGGCGTCGGATCTGCGTCAGGTAGAGCAGCTGCGCCAGGCCGACCCCGCCGACGAAAACTCAAAAACGAAACTGGCCAAGGTCGAATCCAATCTAAAAACGGAGTTTGCCGACGTGATCGCATGGCTGGCGACGATCGCAAATATCGTGGACGTGGATTTATCTGAAGCGTTGGCGGCGAAATACGGCGAAGGCTGTCCGGGCTGCGGAAATTTGGTCTGCGATTGCCCGGACGCTGAGAAGCCCTGAATGAGCCGGTGCTACCGATTGGAAGGGGCGAACCGTTCGGTTTTGTGGCCGTAGGACGAGAATGCGGTAATGGTCGAAATCTGCCGAGTAAACTATCATATCGCTCCTGCCTAACGAACATTTTCTCCGCCTTCAACCGCCGATTCATGCCTCAGCTTTCGCAATTCAAGTTTGCCATCGGTCGGATTGTGATTTTGAGCCTGCTCGCGTTCCTCGCGTTCAGCAGTTCTCTGGCGGCCGACGAAGTCCAGGAATCTCCGATTGAAGTATCCGTCGGTGTCGGCGGCTATGCAAAGCTAGGACATTGGGTCCCCGTTCAGTTCAAAATTACTGGACGCACGTCTGCGGAAAACGCGACTCAGTTTCGAGTCAATGTGCTCGATGGCGACGATACGCCCAGTTCCATCGTCGGTCCGCTGGTGAAAACTGAAAATGGATTTCAGGGAGTCATGCAGTTCGGTCGGACGTATGGCGATGCGTCTTTTGAGCTTCTGGACGACAATGGCGAAGTCCTTGATTCCGTTAGCACGCAGATTCTCAAAGACAATAATTCGTTTATGAAATTGCTGCCCGCCACAAGCCGTTTGTTGGCCTGTGTGGAGCCCGAACCGAAAGGTGCAGCATCGATCGCGCCAAGTTTCAGCGCAGCGTTTGCCGGCGGCGTTACCGATGACGATCGGGTTGCGTCGATTGAGTCGTTAATCGATTTACCGCAAATTGGGATCGCGTATGAAAGCTGTGAATCACTGATTTTGTTGGCCAACGACAGTCAGTGGATCTCGCGGGCGAACGCAGATTCACTGGATGCTATTGAAACCTGGGTTCGCAACGGAGGCAACTTTGTCATCGTGTCCGCAGCAGACCAGGGTTCGCTATTTCAATCTGGCGGACTGCTTGAAAGATTTTCTCCGGGAACTGTGGTCGGCGCTGCAGAGCTCGATTCCAGTCGCCGTTTGGAAGAATTTTGCAGCAGCAAAGAGCCTTACCTTTTGCGTAGCGACACGATGAAGGTTTTGAAAATCGAAAACGCCAACGGCCGCGTCGCTTTGGGGCAGGGCAGTGTGCCGCTGATCATCCGGCGTGCTTTGGGGTTGGGAGAAATTACCTTTGTGGCGTTTGATCCTACGAAGGAACAGTTTCGCAACTGGAAAGCCAGCAGCCGTTTCATGCAGAGCGTGATGAAGTTGAGAACTGGCGACGAAAGCACTCAGTCAACCAATGATGCACGATCGGGAGCCGGTTTGGCAGTCAGACATTCCGGCTATGATGACCTCGTCGGACAAATGAAAGTCCCGCTGGAACGGTTCACGAGTTTGCGTTTCATTCCCTTTGCCCTGATCGCATTTTTGATCGCGTTGTACATCCTGTGCATCGGAGTTGGAGACTGGTTTCTGGTCGGACGCGTCTTCAAGAAACATGAGCTGACCTGGGTTACGTTTCCTTTGCTTGCCGCGTTGTTTTGTGGAATCGCATGGTACGCGGCCAAGGCCAGTCGTCCGGCAACGATTCAGCTGAACCAGGTGGAACTGATCGACATCGATTCGATCAGCGACCACGTTCGTACCACGGCTTGGGCGAATCTCTACAGCCCGAACGGACGCACGGTGGACCTGAGCTTGGAAGCTGGCGACGTTGCTTCCGATCGCGACCTTGTCCTTGAGTCTTCCCGGCTGACGTGGCTTGGGCTGCCTGGCGATGGGCTCGGCGGGATGCTCAACCGGGCGAATCCGGGGCTGTATCGAACCGGCTACGTTCAGAAACTGATTCCGATGCAGTCGAATCCGACTGAGCTGAGTGTCGACATGAAAAGCGTTGAGCTGCAAGTGTCTTCGACTCGTCCGCTATTCGGTCAGTGGAACGGCAGGTTCGACGGCCGCATCACCAGTCGCCTGAGAATGACTGATCGATTGGAGGGAACGTTTACCAATCCTTTCGACGTGCCGCTAAAAGACTGTCGTGTGTTCTACAGAGGACTGGTCTATGTCGTCGGCAAGTCGATTCCTGCTGATGGCGACATTGATATCGGATCAGAGACGGTTGAGAAAACGGTTCGTAGCTATCTGACGCGCCGAAACCGCCGTGAAGATGACAAGAACAAAAGCCAAAGCGTTGCCTGGGATCCGCGCGATGTGAATCTGAGCCGAATCATGCAGATGATGATGTTCTATCACAGCTCGGGAGGTTCGAGCTACACCGGGCTTTCCCACTCGTACCATGATTTCATCGAGATGACGCCACAGAGTTTGATGGACCGGGCGATCGTTGTCGGCCGACTTGAGGATCGAGTCTCGACGATCGAAATCGATGGAAAAAACGCTGACGAATTTTATGATTCTTCGCTAACGATGGTCAGGGTCCTGCTACCGGTTGAACAGAAAAACGACTAACGATAACCAGACACGACAACGAAGATTCGAAACCCAACCCGTGCTCCAGTTGGAGCGTCAAACCAAGCGTGCCAGCCATGATCAAGACTGAAAACCTGACCAAGAAATACGGCGAACTCTACGCGATCAACGGCATCGAGATGAACCTTGAGCAGGGTGACCTTTTCGGCTTCATCGGTCCCAATGGTGCTGGCAAGACGACGACGATGCGAATCATCGCGACTCTGCTTGAGCCATCCTGGGGAGAGGCCTACGTTTGCAATCACTCGATCTACAACGAGCCCCGTGAGATCCGCCGGCTTGTCGGCTATATGCCTGACTTTTTCGGCGTCTATGACGACATGAAAGTCATCGAGTACCTTGAGTTTTTCGCAGCGGCGTATCGCATCAAAGGGCCCGCGCGGCGGAAAAAATGCAACGAGATGTTGGAAATCGTTGACCTCGATTTCAAACGTGATGCTTTCGCCAATACACTCAGTCGCGGGCAAACCCAGCGGCTTGGATTGGCCAGAGTCCTGCTGCACGATCCGCAAGTTTTGCTGCTCGATGAGCCGCTCAGTGGCTTGGACCCGCGTGCCCGAATCGAAATGCGAAACTTGTTGCGCCGACTGGGGCAAACGGGAAAGACCATCATCGTCTCCAGCCACATTTTGCCCGAGCTTTATGATATTTGTAACAAGGTCGGCATCATTGACCGCGGCGTGATGAGTATCTCTGCGGAAGTCTCTGAATTGATGAAGCAAGTCCGCGATCGAATCGTGTTGCACGTTGGCGTTGACGATCACGAGCGTGCTTCGAAACTGCTCGAAGGCAACGCCATCGTCGACAGCGTCCGACAGGGTGACGGGCATTTGGTGGTGACATTGGTGGAGTCTGCAGAGGACTATTCCGAGATCCCAACCGCGCTCATCGGTGAAGGGTTCAAACTGAACCTGTTCTGCGAAGAGGACATCGATCTTGAGTCCGCGTTCATGGCGCTGACCAAGGGCACCGGCGCGAACTTCTAGTTTGCGAAATCTCGTTTGGCTTTTCTGCAGAGCGCCGACACGGCTTCAACCATCTCTCTGCCTTCTTCGGAATGGTCGAAGCCAGCCATCACGAATGCGATGTCTGCCGTCGGTAATCTCGGGAGCCAAAAAAATTCTTGCCCGATAACTTCGGTCATTTCCGAGCCAATTCGCCGACGAGAAAAGCGGATGGAAAATGGTTGCGGTTTCAAGCCGCGGCCCGTGTTTGCTCCGACCGATTTGGCGAGTTCTAATCAGCGAGAACTGTTTTCTACTCAGCTGAATACTCGATGGAATCGTGCCCGATGAAAAATGCGTTTCGCGGATTCGTAGTTTGCTTCCTTCTTTTGATGACCTTCGGATGTGATTCCCGGGAATCGGTTGTCAAAAAATCTTCACCGCAGCAAGGTGGAGCCACAGCCACAAAGTCGTCTGACTCGGACCAGAAAAAGCCGCCTGCGAAAAAAGCTGCTCCCGCCAAAAAAGCTCCTCCCGCCAAAATGCTTTCTGTCGACCGCTTGATGGAAAGGAAGGACTTTCCCAAGGAAATTGTGGATATGCTGCACAATATCAAGACCAAAGGCGGGTCTGAAATCAAGGAATCTGTTTTCTTCACGATGCGATCCCGACTTGATGTCAACTATGCAGTGCAGGAAGGCAAAGAAAGATCGTGGAAGCCGGTGCGTTCCGCCACCGATCCGTCAAATGACGAGCCAGAGTATTCGGCCAAGCCTGTCGGAACTGACGAATTCTGTCAGCAACTTGTAAAGTTTCATGGTGTCGGGATTGATCATTTCGCAACACTGACATTCGACAATGTCGACGCTGAGGTTCAGCAACGGGCCGAGCAGCTGTTTCGTAACATCAATGCGACAAACATTTCGCCGGTCGAACCAGAATTTTGGCCTGACACGCTCGCAGAACTCATCGCGATCGAAACCGAATTCGATGGAATATCTGAAGACCCATTGCTGCTGTATGCCCTGGGTTTGGCGAGCGCGGCAAACAGAAAATTCAAAGATGCGAGTGTGTATTTTCGTAAGTCTGCGAACCGGCTTCGTCAGTCAAATTATCCATCAAGGTTTGCGGTCAAAGTGCACGGGGCGAACGTCAGGAACGGCCCGAAATGTCTGATTGACGAAACCCCCGGTCGCAACCTGGCTCAGTATTACCTTTCTGTGTTGTACTGGTTAAAACATGATTTTCGTGCCGGCCCGGAGGATCATCGAAATGCCTATCGAATGGTCAATGAGCTTATAAATGAATTGAAATGGCAGCGTGAATGGGACTTGATGACCGAGTTTATGAGAGAAATCTCTTCCGAGACTCATCTCCCGGTCTGGTTGCGTTCGATGTGCAAAGGGCGAATCAGCAATCGGTTGGCGTGGCGTTGGCGTGGAAGCGGTTTTGCTCATACGGTTCCAAAGGAAAACTGGAAACCGTTCGAACAGTATCAGAAAATCGCGGCTGAAGAATTCGAGCGTGCTTACGAGATCAATCCAATGTTTCCGGAATCGGCGGCCGAGTTGATCCGGATCAGCATGACAGGCCACAACGAAGAATCAGAAGACTACTGGTTCGAAAAAGCGATCGCTGGGCAAATCGATTACATGCCGGCTTATGAAGCCAAGTTGTTTTCACTGGTGCCACAATGGGGTGGATCGGTGAAGGAAATGTTTGAATTTGCCAAGACCCACGTCGACAAAGAACGCTACGACACGCAAGTCCCAACTGTCATGAGCTTGTTCTACGACATTGTTTTTCGATATGTGAACCAGGGACTATCGGAAACTTTCATGGCCAAACCCGAGGTCGCAAAATGTGCGGTTAAGGCATTCGATGGGATGATCAATCATCCGTTGGACCAGGGAATCAACCTTGCCAAACGCGAAGAAAATTATCTGCTGACACTTAAGGTGATCGCTGCGGCGAGGGGTGGATTGCATGAATTGGCATGTGACGGTTTCGAACAGCTCGGCGACGATGCCGATATTGCAGCGTTGGCACTGATGCGGGTTGGTTCGTACGGATTGCTTCGCGGCAAGGCATTCGCACTTTGTAGTGAGAAGGCGGAAGAGTGCCAGAAAATTCAGGAGATTGCGACTGCGAGCGAGGAAGAAGTTACTGCTGAGCAAAAATCGGAAATCGTGGATCAATGTTCTGAGTTAATGGAACAAATTGAGAACGAGTACGCAGTCAACTGGCTTCGAACCATTCGTGACAAGCTGCAGTTTGAAAGTGAATTTGCGCTCGGAATGAGCGCGATCATGCCGTTCGACGAATCGCTCTCTTTCTGGGCTTGTGATGACAGGTCTCAGTTCACCAGAGAGTCAAACAGCTCGGTGTCGATTGACACAGTGGACTCATTGAAACACATGTCGCTGCGGAGCCTTGTAAACTCAAAAGGTAAATCCAAGGTGATCGAATTCGATCTCAAGTTTCCTTACGACACCGGACACAAGGGATTGGCGACTCACTTTACACCGTCAGTAACCGCGATGAATTTCGACGGGGCTCCGTTTACGTTTGGGTTCAATCGTTTGTATCGGACCAAGAAAACGAAGTCTGGCCACTTTCGGGAAATAGGACAGTTTTCGTTCGGTTGGCGAGACACCAGAGCTGCCATTTACTACTTCGAGACGGAAGTTAAAAACGAGCCCAATCAGATGCGTTTGCGAATTGCTCCCGGGTACTTCGAAGCCTATTGGAACGATCGATTTGTCTGTCGGTCGACCAGTAAAGATATCGTTGGGGCCTGGGATACATTCGAGATATGCCAGCCTTGGTCTCGAAAAGGTCGCGGCAAAGTTAGCGTGTCTGGTATTCGCCTCGAAAGCTGGAACGTTCCTCCTCCGCCGATCCGTGCTGGCGGACAGGAGCTGCTGAAGTACTACAAAATCGAATCTGAAGAAGACCCAACCGACAGGTGGGCTTCATTCTGGTACGCGCATGCAGCCCACATGACTGGCGACACTGAGAAAGCGATCGAGCTCTATCTCACGGCTATCGAAAATGGGTTTGCAGAACCTGAAGCAGCATTCTTTTTGGGCGACTGCCACGACCGACAGGGCGACGCTGCGGAAGCCTTGCAGTGGTACTTGATCGCAGCCGATGGCGATCACGAGGATATAACAAGGATGTTTGGCCGTGCCGACAGCCAAAACTATGTCAACTCCTGCCACTGGGCCAGTTCACGGCTGGAGTGGTTGAAATATTGTTCGCCAGACGAATCGGTACGGGCGAAGATCGAGGAAGGAAAGTTTTGCCGAGCCGGCTATGAAGACAGGCAGATTTGGATCGTTGATCTCTTCAAGGCAATGGAGATGGCCCGGACCGGTGATTTCGAGACAGCGTCTGACGTTGCCGAAAGTCTACTTTCGAAGTGCTCGGAACAGGATAAGAAAGTGCTCGAAGCAGTGCTCGCCGCGTGGCGTTCCGGGGAAGAGTATCGATGGTCCGAAGGTGATTCCCCGCTGTACCTTGAGCTGGAAAATTCGATACCGTTCTTCAGATGCTTCGAAGACTATTTGCCCAAATCCTGGAATGGTATCTACTAAGCCGTACGGCCGTTCAGCCATCGCGATCAACGGCGAGCCGAGACGACAACGTCAGCAAGTCGCCTTCGGCTGGCCATTAAGCGTTTGACGGTAACCTACAATTCCTCGTGAGCGGAGCGATGACCAAGTCTTGAATTGGTGTAGTCCATTGTCTGATGGACTGCCCGGATGGGTCACGATGGAACCTGCGATGAAGGTCAATTTGTCGAAGGAATGGAAGAGCATTTCGTGTGCCAAAGACGCAACCTTTTTCTTTCACCCAAAATCGCGGAATACCTCGTACGAAGTCTGTTCAAAATCGTTTCGTTTGTAATTCTTACCATGTACGATTTACATTCGACACGAAACGCAGACGCCTTCTCGAATCATGACAGCAATCTATCAACAGAACGAACTCAAGTTTCAGTATCCGGAAAACTGGACGCTGACCGATGCGCCGGACGAGCCCTTGCCGCGTGCGATTTCGCTTGAATCGCCTGGCGGACACGTACTCTGGTCAGTGCATTTGCATCCCGCCGATGCCGATGGCGATGCGATTCTGGACGAGGCTTTCGATACGCTGCGCGAAAGCTACGAAGACCTCGAGATGTCTACCGAATCGATTGATTTCGACGAATTCGAAGGCAAGGCGTTTGGAGCATTGTTCTTCTGTCTGGATTTTCTGGTCCGCATCAAGCTGCAGGTTTACAGCACTCCGGGCTATACGCTGTTGCTCTGGTATCAGTGCGAAGACCGAGATTTCGACGCACAGGAGATGGTGTTTCGGGCGATTTCGACGACGCTGATGCAATCACTGGAACAGCCGACCTGATCGCTAGCGGGGCATCCGGTTTGATTCCGAGGTGGAGCCCCAACGTTGACTCTGATAACGTCTCGCGGTTCTCCTTCCAACGTTTCAGATCGCTTGCGCTACTTCCTTCCTTTATCGAACCAGTGTCAACCGGATCGCCCGCACGCGGTTTTGGTGGCGACGACGTTGTTGATTGCCAGCCTCTTTTTTTCCGGCTGTCAGACGATTGCTCCGTTCAGCCAAACGATGCGAACGCGTGCTGCTGCCGCACGACAGTGGTCTGGCAACGGCATCGAAGCCTTCCGCCGTGGAGCGGTCGAAGATGCCCGCGAGTGTTTCGCAAAAGCCTCTTCGCAGATGCCGCGCGACCACCGTATGGCCGCCAACCTGGCACGAACTCATTTTCAGCAAGGCGAGCTTTCACAAGCAATCGAAGTCATGCAGCGAGCGGTCGAAGTATCCAATTCCGACCCTGAACTTCAGGTCGAACTTGGTGAATACTACCTCGCCGACGGTCAGCTGATTGCAGCTCAAAGACAGGTCGACAGAGCACTTTCTGACAACCACCGATTGGCTTCGGCGTGGTTGCTGCGCGGAAGAATCCACGCCGCGCGAGGCAACCATCAAACTGCGTTGGGAGACTTTCAAAAGTCACTCGGCATCGACGGGTCGCGCGAAGACGTTCAGCTTGAGATCGTGGAGGCGTATCAAAGTCTTGGCGATCCGCTGCGAGCACTTTCTGCGGTTGAACAGTTGTTGGAAAAGTATCCGTTGGATCGACAACCTGAATCCGCCATCCTTGCGAAAAGCGCAGCGCTCTATCAGCTTGATCAAAACAGTTCCGCGATCGAAGTACTAACTCGCGCGGCGGACAGGAGCGATGTTTCAAGCGAAGTGTTTACGACGCTTGCCCGGTTACAGATTCTCTCCGGACGGCAAACGAATGCGCTTCGCACACTCACCGTCGCCAACGATCGATTTCCCGGCGAGCCTCAACTGGCAGGACTGTTGGATGACCTTCGATCGACGTCACCCACCAAAGTCGCGTCACGCGAGTAAGTTGCTGACCAAAAGTCTGCTGCTCGGCAACTGCCGTGCGCGTGTTGCAGACTTAACCGCCATTTCGACCGGTAGGCAGTTGCAAGCTTCCGCCCGCAAAGTGCTGCTGATTGCCAAGGTTTGACACGCCGAAAAGATTCTCGAAATGCAATCCACCTGTTCGGGGGGATTTAGTTTGCTTGTTACCTGATCGAACAGTAAAATTAATGATAACGGCGGGTGGGAATAAGCAGATGTTATGGGCTTTGGCCAATTCCACGGAATTGGTTCTCACTCGTTGCGCTTGCTGCTCTCCGCAAAATCCAGCCATTGTGTTCGCTGCATGGGCTGGTACGTGAATCGGTAGGGATCCGATTTTGAATAACACGGCCTATCAGCCATGGATTCGCTGATGGTTTCGTCGTTAGACCACTTCCGTCTGACGGTCCAACTTCTCGGAGAAAATCTTGATCACCGCAGCATCATTGCAGTCTCAGAAATCAAAAGAGCTCGCTCAACTTGCCCGCAAGCAAGGCATCCCCGGTTGGCATTCGATGAGAAAGGCTCAGTTAATTGGCGCCATTCTTGAGCACGCCAAAAAGAGCGGGAAATCCAAAAAGAAGAAAGCCGCATCGGTTGCTTCTCCGGCTTCAAAGTCAACGTCGCGTTCTCGCCGTGGGGATCGTTCGACGGGATCCGATTCAGCCATCGCGAAAAAGATTCGAGCACAACGCGAACAGGAAGAACAGCTCAAGGATCTTGCCAGGATCATGGAAGCTCGTCGCAGTCACACGGCTCCTGAAAAAGATCGCATCGTTCTGGTGGTCCGCGATCCGTTCTGGGTTCAGGCTTATTGGGAGATCACCCGATCTTCAGTCAGTCGCGCTCGGGCCGCTTTTGCAGGAAAATGGCATGCAGCAAAACCGGTGCTTCGGTTGTTGGAAATTTCGAACGAAGGAAACACAAACGCTGTCGAAGAAATTGTGGAAGAGATTCCTGTTCACGGTGGCGTCAACAACTGGTTCATCAACATCAAAACACAGAACAGTAATTTCCGGGTTGTAATCGGTTACCTCTGCGGCGAATCAGGTCGATTTCATCTGATCGCGAAAAGCAACGAGATCGCGATGCCCAAGGCGAGTGAAGCGTCGGACTGTACCTGGAACGACATCACCAATGATGCTCAACGATACTATTCGCTCAGCGGCGGCAACGATCCGAACCTTGCGTCTGCAGACTTGCGAGCTGTTTTTGAGGAAAAATCACGACAGCCGATGCACATTCCTGCATTCCAGCGACTTGGTTCTGCGATTTATCCAACGTCCCGCCGATTCGAATTTCAGGTGGACGCTCACATGATCGTTCACGGATCGACGGATCCGCAAGCCAGCGTTTCCGTCGGTGGCGAACCGGTGCATGTTGAAACCGACGGAACGTTTGTGCTCAAGATGGATCTTCCGGATCGACGTCAGGTGCTACCGGTAATCGCATCCAGTCGAGACGGTACCGAGCAACGAACAACGGTGCTGGCGATCGAGCGGAACACCAAAGTCATGGAACCGCTGACTCGGGATATCGACGAAGTCGAATAGCCGCGACGTTAATCGTTGGCAGCGGACTTAAACTGAAAGTCCTGTGAAGAGAGGCACGTCTTGATGTCGTACTCTCGGCCCAACAACGGCTCAAGCTTCACAGCTTGAGCATCCCTTGGGCGATTCGCAAGCTTCCGCTGACTGCTCTGATTGTGCGACTTCAAATTGACCACCGAGCGACTTAAGTCCGAGCCGAGCGAACAGTTGTCGATCGCGATCGGTCGCCGCGTTTCCGGTTGTCAGCAACTTGTCGCCGTAGAAAATTGAGTTGGCTCCTGCGAGGAAACACAACGCCTGAAGTTCGTCGCTCATCTGCTCTCGTCCCGCAGAAAGCCGCACGTACGATTTCGGCATCAAAATTCTGGCGACTGCGATCGTGCGAACGAACTCGAATGGATCAAGGTCTTCGTTTTCGGCCATCGGAGTGCCCGCGACTTTGACCAGGTTGTTGATCGGCACGCTCTCCGGTTGCGGGTCCAGGTTCGCCAGCGTAACCAGCAACCCGGCTCGATCGTCGACGTCTTCTCCCATACCCACGATTCCACCGCAGCAGACTTTCATGCCCGCGTGGCGGACGTTTTCGAGTGTATCCAGGCGATCCTGATAGGTCCGCGTCGAGATAATGTCGCCATAAAATTCCGGCGAGGTATCCAGGTTGTGGTTGTAGTAATCCAGCCCAGATTCCTGCAGTGCTTCTGCGTGTTTTTCCTTGAGCATGCCCAGAGTCGCGCAGGTTTCCAGCCCAAGATCCTTGACCGCGCGGATCGCCGCAGAGACCTGATCGATGTCGGAATCCTTCGGACTGCGCCACGCGGCGCCCATGCAGAAGCGACTGGCGCCGTTTTCCTTGGCTCGAGTCGCGGCGGCAACGATCTGCTCAAGCGGCATCAGCTTTTCGGTCTTCAGTCCGGTCTTGTATCGAGCACTCTGTGGGCAATAAGCACAGTCTTCCGGGCAGGCACCGGTTTTGATACTCAGCAACGTGCTCAATTGAACCGTGTTGGGTTCGTGGTTTTGCCGGTGAACGGTCATTGCCTGAAAAAGCAATTCGTTAAACGGCAGCTCGAACAGTTCGACGACTTGCTGACGGGTCCAGTTTTCAAGTTGCGGGGCGGTCGATGTTTCTGACATGAGATAGCGATGGGGAGCTGGATGGAAAGCGTCAATTTTAGCACGGCCTCGAAAGAAGTCCCACTGCCAGATGAAATCGGGGTCGAAAATCCAATTCGAGATCCGCCCGAAGCCTTTATGCTGTCATGAAGCTCGATTCTGCGAGGCGTTCTCTGCTGGAACCAGCGGCGAATCGATGACTGGCAAGCGATTTCCCGGGTGCCTGTCCGTTGATCCGGCTGCCATCGCGCTCGATGCGGGCTCTTCCGTGGTGCCTGACAGGTTCCCTCGGGAGACTCTTGAGAGAATCGCTTCCAACAGAGGCGTCATCAAGTTGAGCCGCTTCATTTGAATGACCAGGTTCCACAGCGGTTCGAATTTCTTCCAACCAGACGCATAGAAAAAGTGCTTGAGCCGATGTTTGACCGTTCCGTGGAACATTGAAGCTTTCGTGATTGCAGTCCAGCGGTAGAAATCCCGATAGGCCTGGTCGTAGCCTGACTTGAGCTCGCTGGCCGTCATACGTTTCGGCTCGAAGACGACATGACGCGTGTCATAAAGGTCCCAGTTATCCGACATCAATCGTCCTGCCTGTTCCATCTCCGAATAGAACGCCGTCCCCGGATAGGGCGTGGCGACGTGAAAAGTCGCGGTCGTGATTCCCGTTTCAACTGCCCAATCAACGGTTCGTTGGAAGACGGTCGTGTCGTCTCCGTCGAGTCCGAAAACGAAGCTTCCGTTGATCATAATTCCCAGATCGTGAAGTCGCTTTGTGACGCGTTCGTAATCACGATCAAGGTTCTGGCGTTTGTTGCTTTGTCGCAGATTGCGGGCATCAAGACTTTCGAAACCGACAAAGATGCTTCGCATTCCGGCCTCGGCGGCTTTCTCGATCAGATCTCCGTGAAGAATAGAATCGACCGTCGCGGCTCCCTGAAAGACACGGTTCATCCCGGTCATACCCGCGAACAGCTCCCGAGCGAACTTTTGATGGCCGAGCAAATGGTCGTCCAGAAAGTATAGATGTCGGCCCGGCAGGCGATCGATTTCGGCAAGCGCATCGTCAACGTGTTGCGTATAGAACGACTTGCCTCCTTCGAAGAACGCATCCTTGTAACAGAACTCGCAGTGGTGTGGACAACCGCGAGTCACTACCAGCGAATTGGGCACGAGGTAAAGTCGACGCTGGATCAGATCGCGTCTGATTCTGGGGACACCGATCAGCGTCCGGTCGCGCGATACATATCGCGTTGCGGGGTTGCCATTGCGATAGTCGTCCAGAAAGCGAGGGAACGATTCTTCGGCAGGACCCAGAAACAGAACGTCAGCGTGAGGTTCGGCTTCGTGCGGCAATGACGTCACATGCAGCCCGCCGAGAATCACGAAACAGCCCTTGCTGCGATAGTGATCGGCGATTCGATAGGCTCGATATGCGTTGGTGATATACACCTGAATTGCGACGATGTCCGGCTGGTCGTCAAGGCTCAGCTTTTGAACATGCTGGTCAACAAGCTCGACCTCATCATCGGGCGAGCAGTAGGCTGCCATTGTCGCCAACCCCAGCGGAGGAAACAGCGAGTACTTGATGGGACGCCAAAATGGACTCTCGGATTCCGTCAGGGCGGGAAGAATGAATTTGATCTTCATTGAGTGCTCGCTGGGACCGAATCCGTGAGTGGCCTCCATTGGGAGAACTCCCAACGAGTCGCAGTCGTGCGAGATCAGGCCTGAGTTGAGCTGGTCGAAGATTCTTTATACACGATTCGCGACCCTATTTTTCGCTGCGAAGCATCTTGCTGTACTTCTCAAGCGTCTTACGCTCTTTGCGAGACAGACTCTCCTCACCCTCTTCACTGATTTTGGCAAGGATCCTGTCGCCTTCTACGCGAAGCTGATCGGACTTCGTCGAACGTGTGTCCGGGTTGTAGATGTTCAAATTCCCTTTCCGCTTTGGAATCCACTCGGTCAAGCTACCCATCCAGCGAAAATTCCACTCAAAGTGCAGATACAGCCACGCAAAAAGTGCACCGCCCAGATGAGCCTGCCAGGCGACCTCTGAGTTTGGAGAAAACGCTCGCAACAGATCGTAGCCAATCACTCCAGCCCCCATCAGCCAGGCCGGAACTTCAACCACGCCCATCAGATAGAGCTTCTGATGTGGGTACCAAAGAATGAACAGAATCAGAACTGCCATCGTCGCACCGGACGCGCCAACACAGGAGCCTCGCTCGCCGATGATCAGATACCAAAAGAAAAACGCCAGGCCCGCGAAGACGATTGCTGACAGATAGAACCTCAAAAATTCGTATCGTCCCAAACGCTCCGCAACCGGTCGTCCAAACATGAACAGCACGAACATGTTGAAAATGATGTGCCAGATGCTCGACTCAATCGAGGCATGTGTGAAGCCGTAGGTCAGAAACGTCCAGATCATCCACGGACGCCCTGTGTCAAGCCGCAACCAGCTGCTGACCCAGTGAACGTAAACGCCGGCTTCCGGGATTTTCACAACCACCGGCGAGAACGTATCAGCGATCCAGACGATGAAGTTGATCGCGATCAGAATCGCAACGATGGAGAACTGAGCCAGTCCGGTTCGGTCGCCACCGAACATGGAGTCTTCGCGCGTGTATTGTCGATCCTCAAAACCCATCAATCGCACCTTGTCGTGACTGGTGTATGAGTTGACGCTTCGGATAAGCGCAACTCTGCCACTACATTTATCGGATCAATGATCGCGAAAGACAAGCCGACTGGGGAAGCAATCCACTCTAGCGGGAAGACGAGCTGATCGACTGGGCTCGCAATTCGATGCTGCGGCGCAGTTCTTCGAGCTTCATCTCAAGCGACTCGATTCTGCGAGCATTTTCTGCAACCTGCTGGTCACGTTGCTGAAGGATTGCAGAAACGCGGTCGAGGTCGTTTCTCAGCAGATTGTTGTCGTTCTCGATTGCAATCTTTTCACGCGTCCGTTCCTGCTGCTGCTTCAGCAAATCCTGCAGAGCGGTATCCTGGACTTCGTTGTTGCTTGCGAGACGTTGTTGATCGGTCTCAGCCTGAAATCCACGGTTGTAGAGATTCGTCATCTCGTAGGGAAAGTCCACCAGTTTGCGACGGAAGATTCGATCCTCCACAACGACATTTGGTTCGCGATCCACAAATGGCGGCACTTGAGTTCCGTCCGGACGTTGGTAACCCTCAGCCGTTCGCTGGTCGATTTCCACGATGTCGTCCTTGCGGAAAGATACATCGCGTGATTCAGAACCGGGCGAAAGGTGTAGCAGCGGATCGACCGCGTGACCTTGAACGGAGAAAGTACCGTCGGTGTCCAGTTTTCCGGTCTTGTCGTCGACCGTATAGGTTTCGTTTGAGTTGCCGGTGAACTTGTAGCGGATGAAGACTTCTGCTGGTGTCGGCTCGAATCTTTCACTCTGACGATTAGGGGCTTTGTCCACCCACGCATCAATGGTACCGAGCGACAGTCCGTCGAAAGAGACTTCGTCGATCAGCCGTTCGTATTCCGGGCTGGCCGGATCCATGCCAAGTTTCGCAGCGGGAATCGCGAACTCGTTGGTCGTCAGGAACTGGCGGAATTTTCCAATGTTAAAATCGCTTGCTGCCAAAGAAGCTTCCTCGGGGAACAAGTGACGATACAGGTCGCGGAAAATGCCGTGCTTGTCGAAAGGCATTCGCTCGAACAAAGTCCACGTTGCCGCCTTGGGCGCTCGGTACTCGTCCCAGTTCGCGATCGGAACCGAAATCTTCAAGAACAGTTCTTTGGGAGTTTGCTCGACAACCAGAAACTTGCCAACAAAAGATACAGGTCTGTTTTGCGCGTCGTTTGCAAATGCGAATAGCTCGACGTCATTCAACGACATGTTTGCGTCTTCGTTTTCCGGCTGTTCGGTCGGGAAGGTGAACTTGATTTCGCCGTCGACGTTTTCGACAGTGCCTCCACTCCATTCGCGACCGCGACCAAGCTGCATCAATTCGACTTGTTGGCTAAGGCCGCGCAAAGAATTCGGTCCGTACTCGGCAGAGCTGATGTCGCCGAAGATCATTTCCTGGCGATTCTTTTCAGCGGTGGCCACTCGCTGTTCCGCCGTGTTGAGCTTCTTCAGTGCCGTCCGACGCAGGTGAAGCGTCTGAGCCATCGCGATCATTGCCGCTGATCCGGCAAGAAAGATGAAAACAAGAAGAACGGGATTTAGCCAGTGCCAATCTTTCTTCGCAGAGAGAACCGCAAGAACGATCATCGCGATAAAGAGCAGTCCAAGTACGGCGTATAGGATCATGATGCGAGTGAAATCTGGTCAGGTAAAAGGGCGTTCTCGGTGCCTTTTCGTTGCATAACGTGGCGGCAAGCCGGCTCTCTATAGTACGTCCGCCGAGTCCGCCTGGAATGCAAATTACCGGGCAAGGCGTTGATTCGATGATAAATTGGGCAATTTCTCTGTCAAGTTTTGCTATCGGCGTAAATGCACCAAATGCTTGCCATTGCTTGGCGGCTTTGTGTGATTCTTCCCAAAGCGGACAAACGGTTTAAGTTCGTGGCTGAAAAACCCCGAATACCGATAAATATCCATGTATTGGTATCAACGGAATGACCCGAAATCTCGGGTTTAGGCCGTAGCGTCAACGGAACCCGCACTCCGTCGATCTGGTGCCAATTCCAACGGCTTCACTCCCGACAAGTGAAGCTTACCGAGGTACAACCAAGGAACCGCTGTGTCCCAGACCCACACACAGACAACGCCTGGCTCAGGCTGCGCACGTAGAAACCGCGCAATCGCATTGGCCATCCTGTTTTCTATTTGCTCCGCTCAGTTGGTAATGATCGCCGGCTGCCATCGCGGATTCTATCGCCGCCAAGCCGACGCTGAAGCTCGACGTCTGGTGACGGAGAAGCTCGGTAGTCGATGGAATTCCGCCACTGGTGATGTTCACATCGATCCGATGTCGCGGATGTTTGATCCGTTCTCGGCCGACCATCCGCCGATTCCTCCAGACGATCCCGCAGCTCACAAGCTGATGCACACGGTCGACGGGAAGCCTGGCTATCCGCATTGGCACGCCAACGGGGACATCGAAGAAGTCGAAAACCCAACTTGGCGACAATACTTGCCGGTTAACGAAAAAGGACAGGTTGTTCTGTCGCTGTCCGATGCGTATCGAATGGCTTTGATCCACAGTCCGGATTTGCAGCAGCAACGGGAGACACTTTATCTTTCCGCGCTCGAAGTTTCGATCCAGCGTTTCGGTTTTGATTCGCAATTGTTCTCCGGATTCAATTCGTTCCTGACCGGTCGTGGACGGTTTCAAACTGGAACGGGTTCGTCGTCAACGACCGTGGAAAATTCGCTGGGCGTAAACGGTGGCGGATTGTCAGCCAGGCGATTGGGCATCACTGGCGCGAACTTCGTTGTTGGTTTGGCTAACACGATTTTGTGGGAATTCTCTGGCAACAACACAACGTCAGCCAACTCGCTGATTAACTTTTCCGTGATCCAGCCGTTGCTCCGTGGAGCGGGACGTGAACGAATCATGGAAAGCCTGACTCAGGCAGAGCGAACTTTGTTGGCGAACGTTCGGCAGTTGGAACGATTCCGTCGCGGTTTCTACCTTGAGATCGCAACGGGGCGTGACGCTGGAGCAGGGCCGTCTCAAACGACCAGTTCCTTTTTGAACCAACCGGGACTCGCGGGTTCCAATGTTGGAGGATACCTGGGACTGCTGCAGCAGAAACAACAAATCAAAAACCTTGAGTTCAGCGTGGCTCAGTTCGAGTCGCTGCTGAAACAGTTCCGTGAGCTTTTCGAACGCGACCGGATTGACTCGTTGCAGGTTGCTCAATTCGAATCCAGCGTTTACGGCCAACAGGAGTCCTTGCTCAATTCCCGCATTACCTACAAGGATTCGCTGGACCGATTCAAGGTCCTGATTGGTTTGCCGCCGGACGTCGACGTTGTTATCGAAGACCCATTCCTCGACGGATTCAAGCTGATCGACGATACGTTCCCGGAACGCATCGAAGCAGTCAAAGCGCTTCGCGACGAAATCAGCGATTCCGTTGTCGAGTTCGGCTCGACCGTGCGACAGCTCTATCGCGACGCCCGCTTGCAGGAAGAGGGTGGCGAGGATGTGGACATTGAGAACCAGAACCTTGATCGACAGCTGAAGGCTTTGCTTCCCTACATGATGCAGGCGCGTCAGTTGGTCGCTTCGATTAAAGACGAGGATCGAAAGCGCGTCGCCGAAGACATCAAGCGACTGGGCGAAGTTCGCAGCGAACGTCTGAGCTATCTGGAGTCCGTGAAGGATGACATTGAGGCCGGACGACTGGAGTCGCAGGTGGAAACGCTGGTCTTTACTGAAGAGTCTGTGCCGACCAGCCAGATTCTGGAGTATCAGCTTGAAAATGAAAACAATGAACGTTCACTGATTGCAAAACTTGACGGAATCATCGCTGAAATTGATGAGCGAATTGCCCGTATCAAGAACGGTGACCAGTCAGGGTTGAGCGGGTCAGAGTTCTACGAAAAACTCGAACGTGATTTCGCCAAACGGATTCCTGATTTGCTGACCGAGGTCGACGGAATCGTGCTTGAGATGGCGCTGTTGCAGTCAACGGCTCGAACCAACTCAATCGAAATTACCAACGTTGATATCGATTCTGATCAGGCGTTCGAGACGGCTCGCTGCCTGCGTCGCGACTGGATGAACGCCAGAGGATCGCTCGTTGATCGTTGGCGACAAATTGAGTTTTTCGCTGATCAACTGGAGGCTCAAGTGGACCTCGTGTTGACTGGTGAGATTGGAAATGCCGGAGCCGATAATCCGTTCCGCATTCGCTACGAAGACGGAAACCTGAGAGCCGGATTCCGCTTTGACGCTCCGATTGTCCGCCAAAGCGAACGCAATGCGTATCGCCAGGCCCAGATTTCCTACCAGCAGGCTCGGCGTAGCTACTACCGTTTCGAAGACGCGATCAGCCAGAGCTTGCGACAGACGATTCGAAATATCAATCAGGACAAGTTGCTGTTTGAGCTCAACCGTCAAAACATTCAGGTCAACATCAAGGCCGTTCAGCTTGCCCGGGCACGTCTGGTCCAGCCTCCGGCTCCCGGACAGGATAGTACGCTCAGTGATGTTACTGCTCGAAACCTGACCGGTGCGATTCAGGGCCTGACCAGTGCTCAAAATCGATACCTTGGTTTGTGGACCGAGTACGAAGTTTTGCGTCGTAGTCTGGATTTCGATATGGGAACCATGGAGCTTGATCCAATGTTTGAGTGGGTGGATCCGGGCGAGATCGATGAAACCATCGGCTTGCGGGTCGCGGCTCGTGAAGGCGTGGCGGAAAACGAACGTTTCTGCTGCGGTTTGCAACAGGCTCAGACGTACGTCGAAGAATTTTACGAAGGCGAAGTCGTGGAGTCGGAAACCGTGATGTCTCCTCCGGGCGGCGACGATTCGAACTCGAACGTGAACTCAATGAACTCGATTGAGTACGACGCGAACCCGATCCAGCCTGTTGCTCCTCGGGAGCCAGTAGCTTCGCAGACGTTTGAAGCACCTGTTGTCGAACCCGCGATGGAGCTTTCGCCGCTGGGGAAAAGTGATGTGCGAACGAAAGCCTCAAAGCCCGTGACGGCCAGGGCGAATGCCAAACCTACATCTGGATTTCAAACTGTGCTGGAAGACGATCAGGTTTCGGTGTCCGATTTTGATGTTTCGAACTTTCCGCCGATCCAGTCCAAGCCAACGATTCAGGCTTCCACCGTGAATTCAACGCGAACTGGTTACCTTGATCCGTTTCAACGCGGCAACGCAGGACCATCGGAAAAACTACGGCTGATCGGTTCGCCAATAACGGCATCGACAGATGCTGGATCAGCAACCGGAGTATCCGGTATCGGAACGGTTGGTTTGGTCTCTCCGAATTCATCGTTGGAACGAGCCTTTCAGTTGAAAGTCGAAGAGCCAAAGGAACCGGTTCGGCAGGCCATCAAGGCAGAGGCCAGCATCCTGACACGCTAGGCGTTCGGGATGTAGCGCGAGGTGCCGCGTGGAAGTTCAGTTTGTTCGGACCCGACGTTGCGTGCCTAATAGTATGGCCGCAGCATGACATAGCAAACAGGCCCGGTCACGGCAACATACAGCCACATGGGGAATGTGATCTTTGAAAACTTCCTGTGGCGTTTGATCTGTCCGGTGAATCCAAAAATCCAGGTGAACAGGATCAACGGAAAACTAACGGCGGCCAAAACGATGTGCGAAATCAGCAGCGCGAAATAGACGTAGCGAATGGTGCCTTCTCCACCGTACGCCGTTCCTGGCGTCGTGAAGTGATACGCGACGTAGCACAGCAGGAACATGGCCGAGCACACCATTGCCGCGGTGATCGCGCCTTGGTGCCCTTTGACGTTACCCTGTTTGATCATTGCCAATGAAGAGATCAACAGCACAGCGACCATCGAGTTCAGGATCGCGTGAATCGGCGGCAGGAAGTTCAGCTCCATGCCGATGTCCAGTTTGATTTCATGCATCACGGCAACCAGTCCCAGGACCGCAACGGTCAGGACCCAGGCGATTGGATACAGCTTGCGGGCAAGCGGCAAGTTTTCAGCAGGTATATCGTTACTCATCGTCTTCTTCTTCAAATTCAGATTCATCCTGCTTTGAACCGCCATCGATGCGTTTGAATTCACCCGGCGGACGGGATTCGTTCCACAGCGAATCGACCAAGCTTAACATCTCGACTTCCTGAGCCGCGTCTTGCCAGTCGAATCGACCGCGAACGTTGCCCCATTTGTCGACGACAAACAGTTCTGTCGAATGATGACCCACTCCACCCATCGCACTGAAAAACTCAGACCCGACGCGAGGAATGACTTTCTCATTTCCAGTCAAAAATATCCACCGGTCCGGATCGGCGTTGTGGTCTCTGGCGTACTCACGCAACGTCGCAGGAATGTCTGTCACGGGATCCGTTGTGATGCTAACCAGTTTGGTCGGATGTTCACCAAGCCGGTTTTGCAGGCCTTCGATGTATTTGCTTTGTAGTTTGCAGATCGTCGGGCACGAGGTGAAAAAGAAGTTTGCAATCCAGACTTCACCGGTCAGGTCACGCGAGAAAAAAGGTTTCTCTTCGCTGGTGTAGAGATGGAACTCGCGCAAATACTGAACCGTGCTCAAGTCGATCGGTTCGCGGCCAACCATCGCGTTGCGAGTCCGCACCGTTTTGCCAAGCGGCGGTTTCGTTTCGGCAGCGACTTCCTTGACCACGTTGACCAGTCGCTTCATGTCGTACGGATCGTCCCACTTGAACCTGTCGCGATACTTTCCCCATTTGTCGACCAGCATAATGTTGTCGGTGTGGTTCGCCATGTCGACGACTTCGACGCGAAACATCTGTTCGCCAACCTGTTTGATTTTGTATTGCTGTCCGGTCAGAAAAGTCCACCTTGGCGAGACTGCGTCAAAGCCCTGAGCGTACTCGGACAGAACTTCCGGCGTGTCTCGATCGGGATCCACCGTGATGGTCACGAACGCAACGTCTTCTTTCTTGAGTTGCTCGTTCAGGCTTGCCACCTGTTTGTTCAAGTCGCGACAAATACTGGGGCAGCTGGCGAAGAAGAAGCTCACGAGATAGGGCTTTTCGCCGCTGAACTGAGCCGTGCTGAACTTTTCGCCGTCTTGATTCTTCATTTCGAAGCTGTCGATGTGGTGCAGGTGATCCCACGGGACATCCACGATCACAGCGCCTGGCGGATTGTCCGCGCTCGGTTCAGGACCGGTGTTCGAATTGCCTGAGCCAGCAATGGGAGCTTTCGTCGTCATCAAACCAATGACCACAGCGATGCCGAGAAAAGTACATGCCAGAACCGCCAACGCTCCCAGCACAAGCATGTTGGGGCCGCGCTTCGGTGACGTTTCTTTCGGTGACGTTTCTTTTGGCGATGAGTCTTTTACTATGTTCATGTCAGTGAGAGCTTTCGGCTCCAGTGAGGTCCGGTTGAATGGGTGTTCGATTCGATCGACCACCAGGGAAACAAGCAGGATTTGAATTGGGAAAAGTCAAAACAAGTACAGCAGCGGAAACAAAAACATCCAAACCACCGTGGCAAAGTGCCAGTGTATGGCTACGTTGCCGATCATTCCGCAGTTCAGTTTGTTCAATGTCACCGGCAGCATCAAAATAATCGCGATCATGCCGATCGACACGTGAACAGCATGGCAACCGGTGAGCAGAAAGTAAGTGTCAGCCCAGGCATTGCCGCCGGGAATGACAATTGGCAGTTTCAGATCATGGTCGTAGTTGATGCCGCGATTCGCGTTATTCGCTACATCGAGCAAATTCAGTTCTTGGTAGGCCTGAACGCGGTTGCGAAGCCGCGGCACATTGCCTGTAAGCGCCGTGATCGTTGCCGTTGTGTCTGTCGCCTGCTTAATGACGACAGCCAATCGCTTTTCGGCATCGTCGGCTTCACCGTTTTCCGCACTGAGTTGATTCGCTTTATTCGCGAGGTCTTTGGTCAGCTGGCTGAGGATTCCAATTTCTTTCTGCAGCTTTCGCAGCGTATCATTGGCTTCCTCCAATCGCTGCTCCAAATCTACAAGTGCTGATTCAGTTTCTGCTTTTTCGTTGCGGGCGTACTGCTCGATTCGCTGCAATTGCTCACGCGAAAAACTCTCCGGATAGATTTGACTGGCCAACGAAACCAACGCCAGGCTCCGCAAGTTCGGATCGCCCGACCGGCCGACATTGGATTCTGTCCACTGCACCATGCCGGTTTGGATCAGGAACAGATTCTCAAGCCGTTCCTGATTGGAAGCATTCTTCTCGCTGTCCTCCAGAATTCGAATTTGCGATCGAACGTCCTGTTTGAGACCTGAAAGCCAAGCCAGATCCGCCCGGTCGTAGATCAAACTTTGCGGAGACGCCGGATGGACGCCTCGTTTGAACTTCGAAGCGTATTCGACGCCAGCGATGCCTACGAATGCGGCTCCTAAAATCAGAACAAGCAACGTCCAACGTTTGGACTTGGACGTATCGTTTCGTCGGGCAGCTTTGCGAGCCAACACGATTGCCATGCTGGAGCAAATCAGTAGGAAAACGCTTAAAGCCCCGAGCCATTGGCTTAGGTGCACCTGATCAGGCGTCGGCCAGGCGGCATCGTGATCGTTGAAACGCAACCCAAGGTAGGTGCAAATCAAAACGAGGAAGAAGATAAGTTCCGACGACAGGAATATCCACATCGCTAGCCTGCCGCGCGACATCGAAACGGCTGGCTGGTACCGAAAGGTGTGCCCACGCAGATCGCGCCGGAATCGGTTTTCTTCAACGGTCGAGGTCATGTCAGGTCAGATAGACGATTAACAATCCGGCCATGTAAAGCGGCAAGTACAGCAGTGAGGAACGCATCAGCTTTTTTGCCGTGATGTCGTTCGGGTCCGCGTTGAATCCAATCGAAGCTTTCAAATAAGGTGCCCCAACGATCAACGAAATCGTCACCAACAAAATGACGTGGAAGATGGTACGAACTTCCACAACAGGAATCAGGCTGCACAAAATTAGCAGCACACAGGTCACTACTGATTTGAAGCCTGCCCGTTTTCCGCTGGGATCAACGACGGTCAACATTTGTAACCCGCCAGCTTTGTATTCGTGCCGGTACTTCCAGGCGATCGCCATAAAGTGCGGAAACTGCCAGAACACCAGGACACCAAAAAACGCCCACGCAACCAGCGGCACCGTTTCGGTTGTTGCAAGAGCTCCCATGATCACCGGGAGGGCGCCAGCGACGGCTCCAATTTCTGTGTTGAACCAGGTTTTTCGTTTCAGAGGCGTGTAAACGATCACATACACGATCCAGTTCACGGCAGCACAGACCGCGGTCTGCCAATTGACGAGATTCCAAAAAATTGCCGTGCTGGCGACAAACGTTGCCGCGCCGAAAATCAGAACTTCGATCGAAGTCAGTTTGTCCGCTGGCAACGGGCGACCAGCGGTTCGCGGCATCAGCGAGTCTGTCTTTCGCTCGACATACATGTTCATCGCGTTGCCGCTAAAGCAAATCAGCAAACAGCCAACCGTGCCCCATAACATAATCCACGGGTCGATAAACTGAGGCTGCGAGACGATGGCTGCGACGACGAATGTCAGCACCACCATGATCGAAATCCGCATCTTGGTCAGCTCAACAAACGCCGACATGCGACTCTCGGAGTCTGAATCAGCTTTGCCGGGCCGATTGGTCCCGATCGACGGATCGCTCCCGGCTTGACCAGATGATTTTTCAGTTTCGATAGGTGCAGACATCAGGGCTTTGAAGAAATTTGGTGGAGGCCTCGGTGAGGCCCGGCCATTGTCATCTGCGGTGTTGGCTTTGAAAAGTCAGTTTGTGGTTTTAACTGCGACAATAGTGTCGCATCGCGATCAGGAAACATCGTCATCGACGTGCGGTCAGCTGCAACGCAGATTTTGCATCACGTTTCGAGTCGTGGTTTGCCCCGCGTCCCGAGCATCGCTGGAGCAAACAGCCGATGAGCCCGAAATACCTGCACGGTCCACAATGCGAGGATCAGGGATCCGACCGCCACGTGAGCCGTGACCAAATTCATCTGGAACATGCTTTTTTCAGGCACAACGAATCCGGCAGCAAACTCCATGTCCGCAAACCAGACAGGCCAGCCGAACTTCACGACCCACGTTCCGACTCCGAGCGAAAATTGAACAAGGATCGCCAGCACGAGCAAACGCATCGACCATACCAACGCTCGACTTGCTGGCTCACGACGATTCGCGCGGGCGACGGCAATTGCCTGGACGAAAGTCCCGACGACCAGGCTGATTGCAATCAGTACATGCAAAACGACCAGGCCCTGAAAATGGGACGGCGAAGCTGCTTCGGAAATGTGTCGCAGAAACGCTCCGACGACCAACTGGCAATATGCCGCTACCAACATCAATGTTGGCCACGTCGAAGTGAACGAACGGGAGGACTTGCCTTTGTCGCGAAAAGTTTCTTGCGCAAACCACCATCGCGAGGTCACAACGCAGAACCCGACAACAAGAAGGAAAAACGCCGGTCCGACACAGCCATGAATCTTGGCGATCGTGCGGTCACTGAAGAATACGTCAAAGTCACCGAGTTTTCCTTTTGCTGACAGCACACGGATCCCGCCAAGCAATCCTTGAAATCCAACCAGTAAAAACAGAGCCACGGAATACCAGCGAACCCACCAACGCGAGTCACGTCGGAACGTGAACCACATTAGTGCGATTGCAATCAGCCCTGACAAGGAAGCCAATAGCCGATGTCCGTGCTCGACGAAAAGATCCCATGGTCCAAAAAACCAGGTCGAGATCGGATACGCAAACATGTTGTAGCCGAATGTTCCCGGCCAGTCGGGAACCGCCATCCCGGCATCCCACGACGTGACCAATCCGCCAAACCAGATCAGGGGAAAGACGATGATCGTCAGCAGCACGGCAACGCGATGTGGCATCGTCGAACGTTTCTGCCGCGATGTCGTCTGCGTAGTTTCGACGTCCGAATTTTGGTCGGCGTCGGTATTGGGTTGTGGTGGCGTTTTCAACATTTCCGATAGTTTATCGTGATGTTCACGAAATCGAAGCGAACATTCTGTCACAGTAGGCAGAATCTGGCTCGATCCCACAGTAGGCGAGTCTGTCCCAGTAGTAGGCGAGTCTGTCCCAGACTCGTATGTTCTAGGTGTCAGGCTGGGACAGCCTGACCTACTTGAAACCGCCTGAGCCAATCGGCTAATTAACTTTCGCCAACAAAGGCAGCCGTTCTCGATCCGAGACAACGACACCGCCAGGTTTTTCCTCGGTGATCGCGAACATCGAAACGTCCGCAACCGGAATCCGGGCATCTATCGGGACAATCGTCTTCTGTCCCGCCGCGACATCGAACACGCCGCCGTCGATCGGATGCTTGTCTCCTGTCTGGCTGTCAAAAATCCACAGCTGATACTGACTCTGAGCCGGATCGTTTGGCCGCAATCCATCGAAAACCATAAAGCCCTGCTGCGCTGAATCTCGCCACACGACTTCACCGGAAGCATCGGAGTCTTTGTCAGTTGGCGTCCAATCCACGCGAACCAAATCCGCTTCCTCACCGCTCAAAAAATCAGCCAGTTGTTCTTCGACCGTTGGAGTCCGATTTTCAATCGCACTTCCATTGTCAACAACTGCCGTCGGTGCGGCGAAAGGGTTCCAACCCGTCAGCAACAATACGACCGCGGCTGCTGCGGCCAGCCAGGCCAACGCTTCTCGTGACGTCAAACCGGCTTCGGGAGCGCGGCTCACTGTTGGTGTTTTCGGAGCAGCTACTTCAGACGTTGCAGGCATTGCTTCGAAGTGCCGTTTCGCGCCTTCGAGAACTTTCTTCCGCAACGCTTCGGGCATCGAGTTCATCGCGCTCTCTGAGTCAACGTTCACGACGTTTTCCAGACCCATCTCGATCGCCGCGGCCGTAAGTTCGTACTTCTCCGCCTCGAGTTCAATGCGATCGCGATCAGGATGTTCGTCCACGAACTGGTCAAACTGTCGCTGCTGATCCGCGTCAAGCTTGTCGGTTGCTCGCAGGACCAACAGGTCAACAAACCATTGTGGAAATTCTTCGGAAGTCATCACGCTGTCAATCATCATGCACCTCCGTCGGTCGGGAGGCTGGCGTCTCTGGCACCGGCAGCGAATAGCCGTCGTTGCAACTCGCCCAACCCACGACGAATGTGGGTCTTGACGGTTCCCAGTGCCAAACCGGTCGCTTCCGCAATTCGCGAATGCGAAAGCCCATCGTAAACACTCAAGCGAATCACGTGTTGTTGCTGTTGAGGAAGTTCCCTCAGAAAATTTTCAGCCTGTCTCGCGTCGTCGTTCAATTCGGCGCGACTGGCGGCGTCTCGCTGTGAGTCCTGCTGGCGATCAAGCGTTTCTGAATCGATTGCGACGGCACGCTCTGGCTTTCGTTTTCGATAAAGATCAATCAGTCGACGGCGAGCAATCATGGCGATAAAGGTGGCTTCCGAAGCAAGGTTTGCGTCAAAGCGATCAGCGACTTGCCAGATTTTGACAAAGATATCCTGGACGGCGTCTTCTGCCGTTTGCTCGTCCGGGCAGTTGCGCCTCGCAAGCGACCAGACCAGCCCGCCATAGCGATCGAGACATGCCGCGATCGCTTCTGGCTTGCCGGTTGCGACATCCGGGAGAACTGGGGGATCAGAGTTCAACGTTCGACGTCCCAATTGAGCCGCTTTTTTCTTCAAGGTGCTGCTTGTGGTAGAAGGCAAATTCAGATCGACAGCCATGGTTTTGTTCCGACATTTGATTTGTGAAACATCCGTCACGACTATCGATCGTTCGTTTGCTGACTACTCAGGCATGATGACCGTGTCGATGACATGGATAACTCCGTTGCCACATTCGATGTCGGTTTTGATAACCTTGGCACCGTCTATCATGACACCATTTTCGTCGGTGACTTTGATGTCCACTTCCTGACCGTTTACCGTTTTTGCTTTCTGAAGCTTAACGACGTCGGCGGCACGAACGTCACCGGAAACGACGTGGTAAGTCAGAATCGCCTGCAGTTTTTCCTTGTTTTCAGGCTTCAAAAGCATCTCCAAAGTTTCCGCAGGGATTTTTTTGAAAGCTTCGTCGGTCGGAGCAAACACAGTGAACGGTCCTTCGCCCTTGAGCGTTTCGACCAGTCCGGCAGCTTTGACGGCAGCTACCAGCGTGTTGAATTTTCCAGCTCCAACGGCTGTGTCGACGATGTCTTTCTTTTGCGACGTTTCCGTCCCGCTGTCCTGGCCGGGGATCAGAACGCTGTCAATCACATGGATCACGCCGTTGCTGCACGCGATGTCGGCTTTAAGCAATTTTGATTCGTTGAACATCACTGTGTCACCTTTGACAGTGATCTTGATCTTCTCACCCATCGCCGTTTTGGCTTCTTTGAGTTTTACAACGTCAGTTGATTTTACGTTGCCCGCGATGACGTGGTACGTGAGGATCTGTTTCAGTTGCTCACGGTTTTCTTCCTTGAGCAGGTTCTCCACGGTGCCTTCAGGCAATTTTGAAAACGCGTCATCGGTTGGGGCAAGAATCGTCAGCGGGCCTTTGCTTTTGAGTGTGTCGACCAGTCCAGCGGCTTTGGCTGCGGCGACGAGCGTTTTGAAAGATCCAGCCGCCACTGCAGTGTCAACGATGTCCGCTTGAGCCTGCTCGGCTGGTTCCTGATGCGAGACGTATACGGCAACGGTTTGCGAGTGTTGCTGTGAGTTCGGGCATTGCTGAGCCACAGAAACGCCAGCGAACAAAAGGGCAGCACAGGCTGCGTAGCAGAGTGTTTTGGTTTTCATCGGTTCTCTCTTCGTTTTCTTCGAATTGCAGGGGTAATCCGAGACAACTTGCCTCAGTGGATGTGCATTCGAGAGAGATTGAAAACCGGATTCAAAATATAGAATAAAAGTTTTGATTTGAGTGCCGGCGTTGCCCTATCGCCACGCGCCTACGCACTCGTGCTGGCACCGGAGATGCCTCGCCGTTTCAGGCATTGGGCTCCATCTTGACGTCAGCCGTCGGCCGTGACGGGCCGCCTGTTGGGCACTGTTTGACAAATTGATTTTCATGTCATCAACGCGGCCAAACATGATCGGCAAGGCGCTAGCCGCCGTTAAAAGGCGCAACGCAACGGCGGCTAGCGCCTTGCCGCTCACATTTACCAAACAGTGCCTAGTACTACAGCGCTAGGTTGATATTTGAGAATGAGTTGAAATTTGGGATTCTATATCGTTCATGCACAAGGAGGTGCTTTGATGGATGGTACTTGGATTCGTCAGATGAAACCAGCTTTGACACGTTTTCTGAATCGGTTCTCAGATTGTTTTAGTCGAAAAGATACCCGTGCTCATATGCCAACGTATGTTCAGGGTCAGCTATCAAACCTTGCTCGCAAGAGTGTTGAGCCCATTGCACTGGCTGCCGGAGTTCCCGTTCGCACGCTTCAGGAGTTTCTTGCTCAATACGCATGGAATGAAGACGCCGTGCGAGATCGTCTGCAACAGATGGTGGCAACGGAGCGCGGTAGCAAGCGTGCCATCGGCGTGTTTGACGAAACGAGCGATGTCAAGAAAGGCACCAAGACGCCTGGCGTTCAGCGTCAGTGGTGTGGCAAGGTTGGCAAGACCGATAACTGCATGGTGACGGTTCATCTTGCTTTTGCTCAGGATGACTTTCACTGCTTGCTTGATGGTGAGTTGTTCCTTCCTGAGAGCTGGTCTGAAGATCGCGAGCGTTGTCGCGTTGCCGGGATCCCCGACGAAATGGTGTATCAGCCAAAGTGGAAGATCGCACTGGAGCTTTACGATCGCGCGCTGTCCAACGGTCTGGAGTTTGAGTGGATCACCTTTGACGAAGGCTACGGCTCCAAAGGCCCGTTTTTACGAGCTCTTGATGCCAAAGCACAGTTATTCATCGGCGAGGTTCCGGTTTCAATGACCGGCTGGATCAAGAAACCCGGGCTCCAACATCCTCCCAAAGATCCGTGTCGTGGTCGGCCGCAAAAAGGTGCGCGAGTTGCCAAAGACAATCCCAAAGCTCAGCCGTTTCGCAAACTGCTGGAAGAATCCACGCGGTTCACGAATCAGTCATGGGAGCGTTATCGCGTCAAAGATGGAGATAAAGGTCCCATGGTCTGGGAAGTCAAGCATGCGATGATCTATCGTCCTGACGGCAAGTGTGTTTCGAGCAAGCGTTGGCACTTGTTGGTGGCTCGTAACCCACTCAAGCCGGATGAAATCAAGTACTTTCTCAGCAACGCGCCGGCTGCAACAAGCGTTCAAAAGTTGTTGCTCGTTGCCTTCAGCCGCTGGCATGTCGAACGTTGCTTCCAGGATCAAAAGCAGGACATTGGACTCGACGCCTGGGAGGGCCGGAAGTATCTCGGGCTCAAACGACACATGATTCTGTCGTGCGTAAGCTACCTGTTCTTGACGAAGATGCGAGAAAAGCTCGGGGGAAAAAAAATCAGGGTTCACCGTCTATCAGGTTCACGACGCCGTATCGGCACTGGTCCAGACTTGGTGGCTTAAGGGGCGGGCATCGTCGGCGCTACTGGACCGGGTTGCCGCTACGATTCAGTACCACCAACAACGAAACGCAAAAGCAACACGATCACACACCAAGAGAACACGCCAAAAACTCCGGAGAATTGGCATCAAAGTAAGCAAAATCAAACGATGCTATTGGGATTCAACCTAGCGCTGTAGTACTAGTAATGCGGAGGACGCTCGGACTCCGGGTCGCGGACTTCGGGATCGGAGCTGGAATCAAGTTTCGATTCGAGTTGCTGAACTTTGGCCGAAAGTTTCTCGATCAGCTTTTGCTGCTGAAGAACGACTTCGTTAAGCGATTCATAGTCAGCCTGCAAATGCGTGAGCGCAATTTCAGAATCCACGATGCGTTCGCGATCGGTGCGAGACTCACTGCCCATGATTTTCTCCCGTCGTTGGATCGACACTAAAACCCAGATCTTCGATCACCGTAGCGATTTGCTCAACCGAGGCACCGCCGTTAACGCTTGCGATGCCTTGTCCCAGGTCGACTCGGACGGAGTCTACATTCGGCATGTTTTCAACCGCGGTCTCGATGCGGCTTACGCAACTGCCGCAGTGCATGCCGGAAACAGACAATTCGATGGTTGAGTCGTTCCTGATTTGTTTTGGTATCAGATAACGCTTCGCAACGATCTGGCCGATCAACAACAGGACGACGATAGCGCTGACGATCGACAGCCAGTTCTGGTGGTCATGAACGTGTGCATCGCCCGTAGCGACTGTCGCGTCCAAAACCCAATCGAACAAAAATGCGGCCAGAAAACTGCCGACGATCAGCGTGCTCAGGTAAATTCCCATCACGCGCCAGCCAAACCGTTGTCGAATGGCCCCCATGGTCGTCACGTTGGTTGCCGGACCGGCCATCAGAAATACCAGCGCGACCGCTGGGGGCAATCCGGACTGCACCAGAGCCGCCGCAATCGGCACCGATGCGGTCGCGCAAACGTACAGCGGAATTGAAATTAGCAACATCAGCAGCATTGCCGGAAGCAGCCCGGCATCGCCGACCCGTTTGATCAAATGTTCAAAACCAAACGTTCCAATCAATGCGGAGATGGCGACTCCGATCAGCAACCACAGCCAGATCGATTGCAGCACTTCGATCGCATGCGACCAAAGTTCTCTCCACCAAACCGTCTTCGAATTTCCAACACGTGAATCCACGATCGACAATTCGGATGCTTCGACTTCATCCAGATCACCTCCAGTCGCATCCGCCAACCAGCCGCCAACGACGCCAGTCACGGCAGCGGTCGCCATTTTAAAGATCGCAAACGGCCAACCGAAAAAAGAAGCACTCACCAGAATGGAATCGATTCCCGTTTGTGGCGTGCTGATCAGAAACCCGACCGAAGCACCGTCGCTCGCTCCGTCATTCTTCAATCCAATCCCTGCCGGAATGACGCCGCAAGAACACAGCGGCAAGGGAACGCCCAGCAACACGGATTGGACGACTCCACTGAATCCTCGAAAGCGACGTCGCACCAGGTTTTTGGGAACGGCAACGTGTAGGACTCCTGAGATGAACATGCCGAACAGAAGCCAGGGAGAAAGTTCACATAGCGTCGCCCAGCAACGAATCGTGAACTCAAAGGCAAGGTTTGGAAAGTCTGGCATGGTCCGAAGTCAGAACAAAGGGTGTCAAAACGAAAGTTTGTGGCGGCACGTATCGCCAGTGCGACTCATTAAGAGCAATAGACCACCGATCGGTTCGAATGTCGAACTTGGAATGTCAGCAGCCCATTGAACTGCGGCGGTCAGCGAACAGTGCCTCTTTTTATAGACGCTGATAGACGCTGGCAACTTTCGCGGCTTTCCGTATGGGCATCGCGATTCTCGTTAATTCTGCCCGACGCAAATTCGATGGTGTCCCGTCCGCTCGTCAAATTTGTCGCCGTTGGACTGCAGCATTCAACGTGCCGTCGGCTCGTTTTTATCCGCCAAAACGCGGGATTGGCGGAAGCCTACAAAGTTCGCGGTGGCGAGGTCAGGGTGGACGGCGAACCTTGGTCAACGATACGATGTCGGTTCATCAAACCAACGCGAAATGGCCCAGCGGCTCAACTCGAAAAACCACATGCAAGCCGAGAAACACTGTGACGAAGTCGACACGTCACTGAAAATTGAAACCGAAACTTCCAATCGGATCGCAGACTCGATCGTTGACTCGCTCGTCTTTACCAGCGACACCACCGTCGCCTCTCCAGTCCCGGACTATGACAATGTTGTCGATCTGATCCTGCGGCTCAAGGCGATCGTCTATCCGGTTTTTTGCGCGGTCGAACATTCTCGCGAAGTCGTCCGCGAACGGTTGCGAATCGAAGTCTCGGATGTCGGCGAAGCACTGTACCAGCTGGTTCGTCGCTGCATTCTACGAGACGCCCAATCGTGCATCGCGATGAAGCAACACGGTTGCGAGGAAGCCGACGCGATCGAAAGATCAAAACAGCTCATTGAGAACCTTGACGAACACAGTCGCCATTTCACGCAGAAGTTTCTGGAAACGTTGCCGGCGATTCGCGAGTCGCTAATGAAAGACGTTCAAGCGGCCTACGACGGAGATCCGGCGTGTCGAAATTTCGATGAAGTCATCCTGTGCTATCCGGGACTCAACGCCGTTACGATCCACCGCATGGCTCACGAATTGTACTTGCTCGATGTTCCCTTCCTGCCGCGAATGATGGCGGAGTGGTCGCACAGCGAAACGGGGATCGACATCCATCCGGGCGCGACGATCGGCGACTACTTTTTTATCGACCACGGAACCGGCGTCGTGATTGGTGAGACTTGCGAGATCGGCAAGAACGTGAAAATCTATCAGGGTGTGACCCTGGGGGCACTCAGTTTCGACAAAGACGAACGCGGAGAGCTCGTTCGCGGCACCAAACGCCATCCGACTCTCGAAGACAACGTCATCATCTACGCGAACGCGACGGTGCTTGGCGGAAGAACAGTCGTCGGCGATGGTTCAATCATCGGGTCCAGCGTGTGGATCACCCGCAGCGTCTCCCCTGGCACGACGGTTACGATGAAGACGCCCAGCTTGCGGATGAAGAATCAGCAACCGGATGACTCCGAAGGTTTGATCGACTATCAAATTTGATGCTAGCGGAATTCGTTGGACATTGATGGGCATCAGCAGGTTTCGATGTTCGTGTATTCGGTTTCACGTCTCCGATGCGGCGGTACTGTGTTCAAATCGACGTTGCCGCTCCGGCTGCCGTTTACCGAAAATCGGGAAACGGCTATGGTTGCGATCGTCCCGTTCAATGAGGAAACGATGAACTCTGTCCGACCCAATATGGCAACGTTGCCGCTTCGATTTTTCCGCGCTGCGACGGCGATCTTGTTCGCCTCTGTTTGCATTTTCGTGCTCGGGTGCGAGAACCCGTCATCGCTGATTGGATCCATTTTGCGATCGCCGATTTCAATTCTCGGTTTGGGGCAAGCCGAAGCTCCGGGCGGGCAGGACTCGGATGCCAGCGCCGACGACTCATACGCCGCAGCCAAACTGGTCGAGGGTTGGGAAATTCCTGACTTGACGCTGTTTGTCACGGGACGCCTTCACGGCTACATCGAACCCTGTGGGTGCACCGGACTGACGAACCAAAAGGGCGGTTTGCTGCGACGGCATACGTGCCTGAATTTGCTCAAATCAAAAGGCTTCGATCCGGTGACCGTCGATGCCGGCAACATGATCCGCCGCTTTGGTCAGCAGCCTTCGATCAAAATGAAAACGGCCTACAAATCGATCGCCCAGATCATGAACTATGACGTGATCGGTATGGGTGTGGATGACATGAAGGCGGGCGGCGTCGATATGCTGTTGTCGATGGAAGAAGCTGGCAGGACAGAGACTCCTTTCACTAGCGCGAACATGAAACTCTTCGAAGGCGACCCGTCCATCACGCCTTTTCAAGTGATCGAAAAGAACGGCAAGACGATTGGTGTCGCGTCGGTGATTGGAGCCGAACATGTCAAGAAAGCCATGGCTTCAGGTGGCAATGAAGATTTCTCCCTGGAGATGCCTGCCGCTGCGATCGCCGCTGTTGTTGGGAATCCAAAGTTTGCAGCCTGTGATTTCAAAGTGCTGATGATTCAGTCCGAACCTGAGAGCTGCAAGATGTTGGCGATGAGGTTTCCCGTGTTTGATCTGGTCGTAACCGCAGGCGGTGCTGGAGACCCGACGCTCAAGCCAGAAGCCATCGCGTTGGGCAACGGACGCGTTTCTCAAATGATTCAGTGCGGTGTCAAAGGCATGTACGTCGGCGTCGTGGGAGTCGACTTTGGCGGAGACGGTTCCAAAGCGATCAAGTATCAACGTGTGGCACTCGATGCCAGCTTCAAAGACTCGCCACCGGTGAAAGAAGTCTTCCTCGAATACCAGAACGAACTGAAAGCGCTGTGGCAGGGTGGATCTCTCGAAGACATTAAACCTCGACTCCACCCCAGCGGTTACAAGTTCGTCGGCTCACAAGCTTGCCGCGATTGTCATGACGAAGAGTACGACATCTGGAAAGACGGTATCGATGGTGACGGCGGACCGCACGCCAAGGCGACTGCAGATCTGACCGATCCGGGAGAGCGCACCTGGGTGAAACGTCACTTTGATCCCGAGTGTGTCAGCTGTCACGTGACCGGTTGGAATCCGCAGAACTACTATCCGTATGAAACGGGATACATCGACCTGAAGAAAGACGTTTTGCTGCACGGCAACGGTTGCGAAAATTGTCACGGTCCCGGATCAGGCCACGTGCAAGCCGAGAACGATGCGACGGATCAGGCCTTGCAGGACAAGTTGCGGCTTCAGGTTCGCGTGACGATCGCAGAAGCCAAAGCTCGCACTTGCTACGAGTGTCATGACCTCGACAACAGTCCGGACTACGCCGAAGCCGAAGACGGGTGGGACAAGTATTGGCCAACGATCAAGCACGGTGACGGCGAATAAAGTTTTGTGGTGAACAACGTCTTGCCCCTCGCCGTTGCCGTCCTTTGCGAGCCGACACGATTTTGACGCGGTGCCAGGCATCTGTTCGAAACGTGCGTCATGCGAGCCTGTTTAGTTCGAACGCCGTGCTCTGCGACGCGAATCCGTTCTTGGGCTCAGCTCTAGCTCAACCGCGAAACCAGGCGTGCGGCTTCGCTCGCGCGTGGTCGATTCTGGCTCATTCCGCGTGCGTGAAACGACGATTTGGCAGGTCGTTTCCAATGCACTGCGGACTATTTTGAGCCAGTAGGTTCCATTTCCCTCAGGAAAAGACGGCTTAATTCAAATATATCCAAATATCGAGATTGTTAGATGTAGTGGCACGGCCATTGCACATGTATTGGATATTAACAGCGGCAACCGTCGCCGAAAATCTGCTTCACAGCGAGGCGAACCATGAAAATTACCAACCAGGAGACCGGAGCCATGAGCAACTTTTTATTGATGCTGGGCATCGTTGGCGCATGGATTGCGTTACAGGCCTTCATCCTTCCACGTTTCGGAATCGAGACCTGAATGAGCGGTGCATGCAAGCCGAGTTCGGCTGAAAAACCAGACGCTTCAGAACATTCAGACAACATCGAAACCGGGACGAAAGACTCGTCACGATCAACCTCGGAGCCAGAAACATGGCAAAAGTAATCAGTATCAGTCGCAATCGATTTGCGCCAGAAGTTTTGGACAGCGAAATTCCAGTCGTCGTCGAATTGCGAAAGGGCTGTTGCGCTCCATGTGAAAAACTGGAAGCCATCGTCGAAAGACTGGCGGACGAATTCAAAGGGCAGATCAAGTTTGTCAAAGTCAACGTGAGCGAGGAGTCTTCGCTTGCCGACTATTTTGATCCGCATCAGCTGCCCGCATTGGCTCTCGTTGATCACAGCAAGGATGAAGGCTTCTATCTCGGGGAGCTACAGGAGTCAGAGATCCGAGAACGCCTGCAGAAGTGGATCGCTGTAGTTGGTGTTCGGCAAAACAGCAACACGTAAGAACCACCTCGATGTAGGCTCAAGAAATACAACGGAACCCATCTTCTCTAGTCAGGAACTATCATGTCAAAAGTTAAACAGGTTGACGGCAAACAGTTTGAAGCCGAAGTCCTCCAAAGCGACATTCCCGTGCTGATCGATTTCTATGCATCGTGGTGTCCGCCCTGCCGCGCACTCGGTCCGATCCTCGATCGTTTGGCCGGAGAGTTCGAAGGCAAAATCAAGTTCGTCAAAGTCGACAGTGACGAAGAACCGGAACTTTCGACTCGCTTCAAAGTGACGGGCCTTCCCACGGTCGTCTTCATGGACAATGGCGTCAATGTGGGGCAGTTCGCCGGATTGCCGCAAGAGGACGCGTTGCGTACCGAGCTTGCCAAATGGGTTGACTCAGGAAAGGTCGCGCCGTAATGAGCGTCGCGAAACGAATGTCGGGCTTCGGAAAAATGCTCTTCAGGGTCATTCCGATCATCCTTGGGCTGGTCGGTTTGACTTTTGTTATTGCCTGGATCTCGGGCGTCTTTACTGAAAAGATTCCGCCCGGCGAATCCCATCCGATCGTCCGCACCGTTGGCAGTCAGTCCACGGACGTCGTACACGAAGTCACCAAAGACTACATTCAGGAAGCCGTTGGTACGTTGAAAGCCGCCAACCGCAGCGTTGTTTCTTCCAAAGTCCTGGCAACGATTGAGCAAATCCATGTCGCTGCAGGGGACTTTGTAAGTCAGGGTGATCTGCTGGTGACGCTCAACACGCAAGAGCTCAACGCGCGGCTGAACCAGGCTCGGGAAAGCCTCTCCGGCGCACAGGCTTCACGCGGCGAAGCCGAAAGTGACTTCGAGCGAAACCGTCGGCTATTTCGATCCGATGCGGTTTCGCGACAGGAATATGAAGTGTCGGAGCGAAACTTGAAGGTCGCGACAGCCAACGAACGACGGGCTCAACAGGCCGTTAAAGAAGCCGAAGTCTTTCTCTCCTATTCCAGGATTGTCGCGCCAAAGTCCGGTCGCATCGTGGATCGAAATGCCGAACCCGGCGACACGACTCAACCCGGACAGCCCATTCTGACGCTTTACGATTCGCAGTCACTGCGGCTGGAAACACCCGTTCCCGAAGGTTTGGCGGTTAAGCTGAAAGTCGGTCAGGTTCTAAGCGTGCATGTGGATTCAATTGACCAGAGTTTCGAAGCGACGATTGACGAAGTCGTGCCTCAGGCCGATGCGGCGAGCCGTTCGTTTCTGGTGAAAGCCAGTTTGCCACGCAATGATGATCTTTACGAAGGCATGTACGGTCGGTTGCAGATTCCGGCAGGCGCCCGTCGCCATCTTTGCCTCGCGACCGATGCAATTCGTCGAATCGGTCAGTTGGAATTTGTTGACGTGGTGATGGAAGACGGCTCTCTACAACGACGATTGATCAAGACTGGCAGGCTGGGAATGCCGGGACGCGTCGAGGTGCTCAGCGGCGTCAACGCGGATGAAAAAGTTGTCGTCAAAGGAACTTCCCCTTGAGTGCTACGAATGAAACTGGCTTATTGGATTCCGACGGCCACGAAGAATTGCCACTGCTGACACGACTCGTCGCCGTCTTTCTCCGAGGCGACATCGCGATCCTGTTCACGGTTGTTTCGCTGATCATCGGCGGCGTGGCCCTGGTGCTGACGCCGCGGGAAGAAGAGCCACAAATCATCGTCCCGATGGCGGATGTCATGATTGAAGCGCCCGGACTTTCGGCGGAAGAAGTCGAACGTCAGGTCACTCAGCCGTTAGAGAAATTGCTGTATCAAATCGACGGCGTGGAGTACGTGTACTCGATGTCGCAAAGCGGAAGCGCCGTCGTGACGGTACGTTTCTACGTCGGCGAAGATCGTGAAGATTCGCTGGTGAAGCTATACAACAAAGTCGACTCCAATGCGGACCAGATTCCGCAGAGCGTCTCCAGTTGGATGGTGAAGCCCGTCGAAATTGACGACGTTCCGATCGTCATTGTGACGTTGTGGAGCGACGCGATCGATCAGTACGGAGACCACGAACTGCATCGTATCGCACAGGAGATGCAAAATGAGCTGCAGGCCATTCCCGACACCAATCGAGTCTGGGTTGTTGGCGGTCGGCCTCGCGAAATTCGCGTCGAACTCGACACGCAGCGAATGGCGTCGCGGCAAACGTCGGCGATTCAGATTTCGAACGCGCTACAGGTCAGCAACCTGCACTCGCGCATTGGAAATTTCGAACAACAGAATCAATCTTTCGTCGTTGAATCGGGAACCATCTTCCGTGACGTCGGCGAGCTTGAGAATCTGGTCGTCCAGGTCGTCGAAGACCGTCCGGTCTATCTGAAAGATGTTGCCGATATCATTGACGGCCCAGCCGAACCGGTTGGATACAGTTGGATCGGATTCGGTCCTGCTGAATCGGATTCCGGTTCGTTGCCACAGTCCGATGACGCCGACGGGCTTTTCCCCGCGGTTCACATCGCGGTCGCCAAACGCAAGGGCAGCAACGCGGTTTCCGTCGCCAAAAAAGTGGAGCAGCGATTGGAAGAGCTTTCGCCAGCGATGTTGCCTCATGGAGTTCACCATCGAATCACTCGCGACTATGGCGAAACGGCCAACGAGAAAGTCAACGAACTGGTGGAAGGCCTCGTGATCGCAGTAATCACGGTCGTGGGCTTGATCGGATTGACCATCGGCTGGCGAGCCGCACTGGTGGTGGCGCTCGCGATTCCGGTTTGCTACAGCCTGACTCTGGCCGTGAATCTGGGGCTCGGCTACACGATCAACCGCGTGACGATGTTCGCGCTGATTCTGGCGTTGGGCCTGTTGGTCGACGATCCCATTACCGACGTGGAGAATATTGCCCGCTACTTTTCCATGCGAGTCGCTCCGGCGCGACGCAGTGTTATGTTGGCGATTCAGGAAGTCCGCCCGGCGTTGATTATGTCGACGCTGGCGATCATCGCCAGCTTTTTGCCGCTGTCATTTATCACCGGCATGATGGGACCCTACATGGGTCCGATGGCGCTGAACGTGCCGTTGACGGTAACGCTGTCGACCGTCGTTGCGTTTCTTGTGACGCCCTGGTTGGCGATGGTGGCGATGCGATTCATGCTTGACGGTGACCATGAAGAAGAATTTGATCCGACGCGTGGGTTCCTGTATCGATTGAGTGACAAGTTCTTGCGCCCGACGCTCAAGAGCCCCGTGCTTTCCGCTGCCGCATTGGGAGTGACGCTGTTGTTGCTGGTCGGAGCCATGTTCCTGCCGGCGCTGCGACTGGTGCCGCTGAAGATGTTGCCCTACGACAACAAAAACGAGTTCCAGATCGTGATCGACATGCCGGAATCTTCGACGCTCGATCAGACCGACAACGCCGCCCGCGACGTCGCTGCATTCCTGTCCGGAGTCGCCGAAGTTCGCGATTATGAGATCTTATCTGGCCAACCGTCGCCGATGGACTTCAACGGCATGGTGCGACATTACTTCCTTAGAAACCAACCGTTCCAAGCGGACATTCGCGTGAATTTGGCAGCGAAGGAAGTTCGCCAACATCAGTCTCACGAAATCGTGTTGCGACTCCGCGATCGGCTGACCGAGATCGGAGACCGCTGGGGTGCCGAAGTCAAAGTCGTCGAAGTTCCGCCAGGCCCTCCGGTGATGTCGACGATCACGGCCGAAGTCTACGGGCCCGCAGAAGGAAACTACGCCGAGCTGATTCGTTCCGCCGAAATCGTCCGCGATCGAATGGCGAAAGAGCCTGGAATTGTGGACGTTGATCTGAGCTCCGAATCGGATCAGGTGCGTTGGGTCTTCGAAACCGACAAACCCAAAGCAGCGCTTTCCGGAGTTTCGACTGCTGACATCAATCGAACTTTGCAGATGGCGCTCGGTGGCGATCGCAGCGCGGTGATGCGGAACGAATACGAAGTCGCGCCTTTGCCAATCGTGCTTCGCCTGCCGCGATACAAACGTTCGGCGATTGATGACCTGAAAGAAATCTACGTGCAGGGCCGGACCGGGAATCTGGTTCAGCTTGGTGGTCTGGGCCTATTTGTAGAACAGCTGGAAGACAAAACGATCTATCGCAAGAACCTGAAACAGGTGATGTACGTTTACGGAGAAGTCGCCGGTCGTCCGCCAGCCGATGCGATCATGGACATGGAGTTGGACCGATCTGAAATGGTTGGCGTTTCGGACAAAGAATCGCGGCCAACGTCAGAGAGAACCTGGCTTTCGCCCGGAGGTGGTGTCGAGTGGAATGTGGCGGATGAATATGAAGTGAAGTGGAACGGGGAAGGCGAGTGGAAAATTACGCTGGACGTGTTCCGCGATCTTGGGCTGGCGTTCGCGGCCGCGTTGTTTGCGATCTTCATGTTGCTGATGTTTCAAACCGGTTCGCGACTGCTGCCGATCGTGATCATGCTGGCGATTCCGCTGACTCTGATCGGAATTATGCCCGGATTTTGGGTGTTGAATCTGAATCGTGCCGAACTGATCGGCGGCTATGCGAATCCTGTGTTCTTTACAGCAACAGCGATGATCGGCATGATCGCTTTGGCCGGAATTGTGGTCCGCAACTCGGTCGTGCTGGTCGACTTCATTCACTACGGTCAAGCAGAAGGTTTGTCGCTGGAAGAGTCGATTGTTCGTAGCGTGGCGGTGAGGACCAGACCGATTTTGCTAACCGCCGGTACGACGTTGTTGGGCAACTGGGTGATCACGTTGGATCCAGTTTTCTCCGGGCTTGCCTGGGCAGTGATCTTTGGGATTCTGACCTCGACATTATTCACGTTGATCGTGATTCCGGTGGTCTACTATCTGTTGTATCGCGGTGCCGAACATGGCGAAGCAACTTTGACAGCGTAGCGATCCGATCGAAAACAGGCCCAGAAATCGTCCGCTGTCCAGATCACAGTTTGAAAGCGGTGAAAGCCGTGAATACGCGTTGCAAGCTACCTACCAGCCGAACCAGCCTTTTTTCTCGTCGTCGGCGTGGCGATTGAGATTCAGTTTCTCGCTAATCGCCGACTTCAAATGGCTCACAACAGAATCCCGGTCCGTTGAATTGAGGATGTCCTGAACCACGGATTTCGGAGAGTCGCTTCCCCACGATCCGCCCTGTTCGAAGTACCGCTTGGCGGCCTGGCCGATGACGTAGGAGGTGAATCCTGCGGCGGCACCTTGAGGGATCATCGTCAACACGGTCCCCAGTCCAAACGTCATGCCCTTGAACAGGCTGGATCCGTAGTTCGCCAGTTCGCCAAGTGCATAGACGCCGCCGGCGGCAGCCAGAGTTTTCGAAAGCCCACGAGCCTGGCTCATGTTGAACTCCAGGCCGTAAACTTTCGACAGCGTGACCATCATCAAGGCATCGATCGTGTAGCCGCCGATAACATCAAAAAACGGAAGCGGATTCGCAGCGACCACCACGGCTTTAGTTGCCGCCATGCTCCAGATCACCTGGTCAGCTCGTGTATTTCGCATCTTGATTCGCATCGACGCGATCTTGTCGGACTTGTCAGCTGCATACATTGCAGCGTTGAGCGCGATCAGCCCGAGTCCTTCCTTCTCCAGCGTTGTCAGGATCAGCGATTTCAGCTCGCCAACGTCCGGTTCCGGCTTGCGCCATTCCGATTCGGTGCTGCCGTCTTCTTTCTCGATGACGTATTCGATTTCTCGCGGATCTGCCGACGTGCGAACGAAATGCTCAGCGGGAATCAGTCCTTCCAAACGGCCTTTCAACAGATCGGTGACCTTGGCGAGGTCTTCGTCGTTGTACAGGTCGCACTTGTTGAAGACCAGAATCATGGGCTTCTGCACTGCGGCCAGTTCAACCAGGGCTGCGTACTCCGTTTCGTTCAAATCCGAATCGGTGACAAACAGAATCAGGTCCGCTCGGCGAGCCGTCGTTTCCGCAAGCTCCGCTCGATCCTGACCGCCGACTTCGTTTATGCCAGGCGTGTCGACGACCACGATTTCGGAAGACTGAAAGCCGGGAATTCGATAGCCCGACCCATCCCACTCGGTGCCCCAGACTTCTTTTGTCCAGCCACCCTGAATGTCGACTTCCGCGACGGCTCTGCCGATCAGCGCGTTGATCATCGCGGACTTGCCGGTGCTGATTTCACCAAAAATCACGATCTCGACACGGCCGTTGGTGACCTTGTCGTACATCTCGGTCAGGCCAGAGAGTTCTTTTTGAAGCTGTTCACGTTCGGAATCCGAACACCCGCGAAGTTTCGACAGCGTGGATTCAACCGACTTGACGGCTTCCACGTAGTTCGGGTCCTCGACGGAAGGTTCAGATTGTGCGGTTGGATTTGACATTTTGTATGTTGGTGAGGGAACTCAATGAGTCACGACTGGTGGGCGGCGTCTACGATTCATCGCTCAGTTTCGAACGCGCGGTCTGGACCAGTTTGCGAAGCTCGTCCACGGCCATGACTTTTTCCCATTCGCGGCGGGCCAGTCCAGCCAATCCGCCTTCGGGAGTTCGCATCTCGTTGCGAAAATACTCGATAAACACAGAGCCAATCCACTTTGTGATCAAAGCCTGAACGGCGCCCTGCAAAACTCCGCCAGCAAACGTTCCCGCAAACGGAACCGTTTTGATTAGCGAAGAAGTCACCGCTGCGATCGCGACGGCGGCGCCCTGAGCGCCCAGGAAAGCGACAAGGTTCTTGCCCATCTCGGCCAGCCACGTTCTGGCCATGTCGAGGTCGACTTTCTGATTGTAAACGTCGGCCAAATCCATAATCATCTTTGTCGAAATCGCCGAACCCGCGATCAGATCCACGACGGGAAAAGGGCTCAACGCGGCAACGCCACCGGCGCCCCACATGTACTTTTCGACGATGTCCCAAGCCTTGTCGTCGACCTGCTTTTGTACGCGATCGCGTGCTTTTTCAACCAGGCCACGGGACTGAAGTAAAACGTTCGCCATGAGCAGGTCTTTGCCGTCCTTGCGAACGATCTCCACCATTCGTTTGGCCAGAGGTTCGATGTCGGCGGGGATTTCGACGGTCTCTTCGGTCGTCGTCCCGTCAGCCATGATTCGTTTGCGAACTCGTTCGCCGATTTGAGCCTGAATCGAAACCACGTCATCGTCTTCGACAAAGTCAGCGGTCTGTCGCCGGATTTGACCCATGAGTTTTTCGCGATCATCCTGGTTGAACCAGTCAGATTTGTTCAGGCAAATGATGACGCGTTTCTCCATACTGCCGAGTTGATCCAGCAAGTCATGTTCGCTCTGTCGCAGCGGGCCATCGACGACCACCAAAACGAGATCGGCGTCTTTGGCGGCTTCCGCGGCGATCGCCACGTGGTCTTCTCCGTCGACTTCACCGAGTCCGGGCGTGTCAACAAGCGTGACTTTGTCGTTCGTCGGCCACGGGATTTCGTTTCGCGTCACCGTCGTCCCGCCACGGATGTCGGTCGCAAAGGAATCGTTTCCGGCTAACAGGTTCAGCACCGAAGATTTTCCGCTGGAGATGGTGCCGAAGGCAACGATCTCAAGTTCCAGCGATTCGCGTTTGTATTCGATCTCCTTGAGCAGCGGATCGAGCTGTTTGGCGAGCTCCGGATCATCACCAGCTCGGTCCTTCAGTTCGCTGATCTGTTTGAGATTCTCATCGATCTCGAAATCTTTTTGAGCGCTCGAAAGTTCGCTGGGGTTTCTATTACGTCGCTCGCGCTTGCGGCGTTTGGCGATTGACGCGCCCCATAATTTCCAGACCGTCCAGATGGTGCTGCCGAGCAGCAGTGTTGCTCCGATACCAACGGCGACGAGGTAGGCGACCCCAGCCCACGCCCCGAAAGCGTTGATTGTTTTGTAGTTGTCGATGATCCAGCCGGGCAGAAAAATCAGCGCAAAGCCGATGCAGGCTGCGACGACGATCAGCATCAGTCCGGAGAACGTTTTGCCTGGCTTCATAGGATGGGTGGGTCGAAAAATGTGAGGACAGTAGTCATTTTACCTTCTTTCGACCCGCTACAGGGATTGGCAAATCGCAAGCCGACCGATCAGGCTCAGAATCTGTTATTCGTTCGGAGCGTAAGGATATTGCTGGTTTTTTGGTGGACCGGACAGGCCGACGGGTCGTTTTGACAGTTGGCCCGATGTTTTTCGGGCGTGTGTCCTGATCTCACAATCGGACGGGCGCAGTCCGACGCGGACCACAGCATGAAAGCCTGTGTCTTCCTTGATGAAAACTTCTGGCTAGGAAATTTCCAGTTCGACGGGGCAATGGTCGGAGCCAAAAATGTCAGTCCGGATTGCAGCCGATTCGACGCGGTCCCAAAACTTGCTGGCGACCCAAAAGTAATCCAGCCGCCAGCCGATGTTTCGCTCGCGGGCATTGGTTCGCATGGTCCACCAGGAATAATTCCCCGGGCCGTCGTCGAACTGGCGAAACGAATCCAGAAAGCCCGACTCTGCGATTCGGTCGACGCCGGCACGTTCCTGTTCTGAAAAACCCGCGTTCTTTTTGTTGGCTTTCGGGTTCGCAAGATCGATCTCTTTGTGAGCGCAATTGATGTCGCCGCAAAAGATGACCGGCTTGCGGCGGTTGAGTTTCTTGACGTACGCCAGAAACGCTTCGTCCCACTCCATGCGATAGTCGATTCGCTTCAACCCGCGTTGCGCGTTCGGCGTATAGACCGTCACGAGATGAAAGTCATCGTAGGACGCAGTAACGACGCGGCCTTCCTGATCGTGCTCTTCGATACCAAGTCCGAGCACAACTTTCTTGGGTTTGATTTTGCTCCAGATCGCCGTTCCGCTATAGCCCTTTTTGACAGCGTCGTTGAAGGAAGTGTGGTAGCCAAGATCGTGAACCCATTCGAGATCCAGTTGCTCTTCGTGAGCTTTGGTTTCCTGCAGACAGAGAAAGTCCGGTTGTTCGGATTCGACAAACTCGCGGAATCCTTTCTTGATGCAGGCGCGGATGCCGTTGACGTTCCAGGAGACAAGTTTCATGGCGGTCTGAATATTTGACGAGAGCAAACCGTCAATCATAAGCCAGAGATGGCATCGGCTTCCAGCCTGTGAACGCAACGGGCTGAATGGTTGGAGATGCTGGTCGTGGCCTATTGGGACTTTTTGGCTTTTTTGCTGCGCCGGGTTGCCGATTTGACTCGCTTCTCGATTGCCTCTTCGCGATTGGATTCCGCGTCCGCGATCCGTTTTTCAAGCTGCTTGAGGCGGCTGATGACTTGCTCCTTGTCACTCTTCATCCGTTCCAGATGAAAATCCACCAACTGAGTCACCAGTGACTTCAGCTTGTCGCGGTTCTTTTCGTTATCCTTCAGTTTCACCTGAGCGGCAGCCATCGTGATTCGAGACTCAATATTCCACTGCTTCAATCCCATTTCGTAACGCTTGGGACTGCGTTGCTTGATGTTCTCGAGCTTCTTCACTGCCCGGTCGAGCCCCATCATTGCTTGCTTGTACTGCCACTTTTTCTTGTCTTCAAGCGTCAGTAGAAGCTGCTTTAGCTCCGGGTGGTTTTCGTCCATGAAGGCGTAAAGCTGCTCAATCCGACGCTTCTTGAGGTCGAATTTTACCTTTTGCGTTTCAGTTTTTTTATCCGGCGACGTCTGGTTCTGACCAAACAGCGGCATCGTCAAACAAAAGGCCAGCAAGCAACTAAACGCAAACTTGGAAGGATTCATGATTTTGGAAGTCGTGGAAGGGACGGCTAGTTAATGGAAGACTCTTCATTGGCAGCGGTAACGACATCGACGATCCAATCGTCATCGCCTTCGAACTCGAACGATGCAAATTCAAAGTCATCTTCCAGTTCGGGCAGTTCGAACTCCTCTTCGTTGATCGATTCGGCCCAGGCCGCCGCTACGGATTCTGCATTCGATCGAGCCTTATCCGGTTGCTGCGTCAACGTGATCGCCAAGGTCGCAAGCAGAGCCAGTGCAGCGGCCGAAACAATCAGGCGACGAACTCGCAGCCTGTTCCCGCGGGCGTTTGCAGTGGCTGGAATCGATCTGACAGCCAAATGGGCTTTGTCAGCCCTGGCCATCGTCAAAACCATGTTGGCGACTTCTTCGCGAAGGTTCTGGTCTTCGGCAAGCAACTGCTCAAAATACGTTTCTTCGCCGGGCGACATTTCACAGCTGACGTAGCGAAAGACATCCCAGCTCTGTTCATCATGATTTGGATGGTTGTTCATGGCAGGTTCGATATCCAAAATTGCGACCGCTTTTGGTGTCGCGACGTTATTCAAAAAAAGGCCTCAGCTTCTTGAGAGCCGCTTGCATCCGGGCCAGTATCGTACCCAGCGGCACGTCCAGCTCTTCGGCGATCTCGCGAAATTTCAAACCTTCGTAAATTCTTTTCCGAACGACCAACTGTTGGTCGGACGACAGTGCTTCGATAGCAGTACGGACCTGCTCAACTTCTTCGCCCCGCAACGCAGGCTCTTCGGGGGACCCTTCGCCGTCACGAAGTGCTTCCACTCGCCACGCAACCTTGAGGCTGTGCTTGCGAGCCATTTGGCTTTTCCGTTTCACCAGCATCGCTTCATTGAAGGCAACCTGGAAAAGCCAGGACTTCAGCGAAGCCTCGTTTCGCAGTTTGTCGCCGCGTTGCATCAACTTCAGAAACGTCGCCTGATGGGCATCCGCAACCAGCGTCTCATTCCGCAGCACCCCAGCCAAAAACCAACGCAGCGATTCCGAGTGCTGCTCGTAGGCGGCCTCAATGTCGATTTGATTGGGTTTTGTGGCGTCCATTAACGTCGTTGCCGAAGTCCAAATTCTGAAGCCGAGCCTGAACCTGTCGTCCGGTTACGCGTAGGACACAGATTCGATGCGCGCTATGATACTTTTATTGAATGAAACCGCGATTCCCACAATCGACGGGATTTTCACGGGTTTTAGCCCAAAGTTATCCTCAGGGCAGGCCAAATCGCGACGATGGTTTATATTGTGCGTCGTCCCTTCCATTCTACAGTCTCCAAGGAATCCAGCGGTTGTTCATCGGACCCATTTTTTCCCGTGAAGCTGTCGTTGCACCGCGACGGCCTCGCCATTTTATCGTTCGCACGATCTACGGAATCTCGCTGCTGGTCCTGATCTGCACGGCTTGGCTGTTGCTGACGAATACTCAGGATATCCAGAACGTTGGCGATATGGCGCGATTTGGATCGATCATGTTCCAGATCCTCGCGCCGCTGCAATTGGCGCTGCTGATGTTTCTGGCCGCGATTCAGGCTGCCAGCAATATCGCGATCGAGAAAGACAAGGAAACACTGATTCTGCTGTTGATGAGCCGCATGACCAACAGCGAACTTGTGTTGGGAAAGTTGTTCTCAAGTTTGCTGTACATCGCCGCGCTGCTACTGACCAGCCTGCCGATCTTTATGCTGATCGTGCTCTTTGGCGGCACGTCGTTCACACAAGTCGGCTGGACTTTCGCCGTCACGGCGCTGACCGCATTGGCGGCCGGTAGTCTGGGAGCCATCGTCGCGTTGTGGCGAGAAAAGACATTTCAAACTTTGGCGTTGGTCGCGATGGCGATTGTGTTCTGGATCGGGACAGCAGAAGCATTGGCTCTGTCCGGCATCACGATCGGCGGGTACTCGGGGTTGCAGATCGCGGAAGCCGCCAATCCGTTTCGAGCAGTCATCCATGCCAGCCACCCCACGGTGACGTCGACATGGCTGGCGAAAGTCATTCCGTTTTTATCCATCGCTTCCGGGATGTCGATTCTGCTCTCCGCGGTCGCGATCTGGAAAGTTCGCCGTTGGAATCCTTCGCGCGACGTTCGTGTTGGACAGAAAAGCTCCGACGATGATGTCAAAGTCGACATGTACACCGGCAAGCTGGTTGATGAGGCCGGCCAGGCTGGTGCTGCCGATACAGGTAAAAAGGCCGTTCGCGATTCGGAGAAATTTCGCACGGGCCACGTCGATGCACGTCAGCGTGATGCCAACACCGCGACCCGTACCGTCTGGGACAATCCGGTGCTGTGGCGGGAAGTCAGAACCTGGGCTTACGGCAAAAAGATTCTGTTCATTCGCGGCGTTTTCTGGGTGTTGGCGGCCTGCGTTCTGTTCGCGCTCTACTCGATGGTTTCTTCGGGAGAAGCTTTTAAAGTCGTCGCCGATGCGGGAACTTCGATTCCAATGACGGTCAAGCCTTTGATGCCGTTCATGTTGCTGAGTTTGGTGATGGTGAACGCCCTGGCAGTGACTTCGATCACCAACGAGCGTGACGGTCGCAGCCTGGACCTGCTTCGTGTAACAGACATTTCACCGAAAGAGTTTCTGTTTGGAAAACTGTTCGGCGTGCTGGCGATTTCGGCGGACATGATTTTGCTGCCGATTCTGTTGGCCGGCTATTTGTGGTTTCACGGCTTGGTGACGACCGAGAATCTGGTCTTTATGACGCTCGGATTTTTAACCCTCCAGGTTTTCGTGGTGATGCTGGGGATCCACTGCGGCATGAGCTATGACAGTAGCCGTCAGGGGATCGGTGCCAGTCTGGGAACCGTGTTCTTTCTGTCGCTTGGTGTCGTGACGACAATCCTGATGATGATTTCGTTCACCGGAAACGTCGAGGGCCAATTGGCGCCTTTCCTCGCGTTCCTGATTGGAGGAGCGATCGGATTGTTCGTGACGTTGGGTTACAACATGCCGTCAAAGGCGATTGCGATCGCGTCGGGTTTGTTGCCGTTGGCAATGTTCTATTCGTTTACCGGCGCGGTGCTTAAAAGCTACCTCGCGGTATTGATTGTGATCGTTCTGGCGTATGGCTTCACGACGTTTGCCATGATGCTGCCGCGACTCAATGAATGGCTGGTCTCGACAGGACGAGCCAGGGCGACCGGGGATGGCTAATCTGCTGGAACTGCTTCCGTGGTTGATTGCGATGCTCCTGCTGATGGCAGGTTCCGGATTTTTCTCCGCCAGCGAAGCGGCCCTGTTCTATCTTCGTCCGCGAATTCGCGAAAAAATGCGGAACGGAACGGCTGGCGAGCAGATGGCTTTCAAGCTTTCGCAGCGGCCAGAGCGGTTGCTGTCGGCGATTCTGTTCTGGAATCTGGTCATCAACATCGCTTACTTTGCGATCAGCTCCATCATCGTGATTCGCCTGGAAGCCAACGAGTCTCGAAGTGCGTCGGTGCTGTTTGCGATTCTGTCGCTGCTGGCCATCATCTTCTTCAGCGAAATGCTGCCCAAGAACGTAGCGGTTCTGCGTCCCCGTTGGCTGGCCAGCGCGTTCAGCATTCCGCTTTCATTCGCGGTCCGAGCTGTCGATCCGATCATGCCACTGTTGCGTTCGGTCAATCTGATTTCGCGCAGAATCTTCTGGCCGGGGTTCGAACCCGAATCCTACATGGAAGTCGCGGACCTTGAGAAAGCCATCGAGCACACGGCTGACAACGCGGACCTGATCAAGCAGGAACAAACGGTGATGCGAAACATCGTGGCCCTGTCTTCGATCCGCGTCGATGAGTGGATGCGTCCGCGAACCCAGTTCGTGACATTTCAACCGCCGGTGAGCCGAATGGATTTGGTCAAACACGGACTGCCAGCCAGCGGTTACTTGCTGGTTTCGGAACCCGATTCCCTGGAAGTTTCTCATGCGATTCGCCTGGACAACCAATACGAACTCGCGGACGAAGAAATCGAACGCTTCGCCGAACCCGTTCAGTATCTCCCGTGGTGCGCGACCGTTTCCGAAGCCTTTGAGCTTATGTCGCAGCGGCATCGCGAAGTCACCGTCGTGGTCAACGAATACGGAGACACGATTGGTGTCCTCACGATCGAAGACATTCTGGAAACCGTGTTTCAGGATTCGCTCAGCCGGGCTCGGCGTTTGCTCGATGTAGAACCGATCACGAAAATTGATGACTCGATCTGGCATGTGGCTGGAATGATGAATCTGCGACGGCTGGGAAAGCAGCTGCAAGTCGAGCTTCCTGAAACGGACAACGTGACGATCGGCGGCGTAATGCAGGGAGTGCTGCAGAAACTTTGCGAGACCGACGACGAGTGTCAGTGGGGGCCGTTTGACCTGAAAGTCATCGATTTGGATTCGCCGTCCGGGTTGCTGATTGAACTCAGGTTGCGGCCGACGACGGAGGACGATGCATGATCGTGCTCTCGATACTTTTGCTGTTGCTGGGCGTGTTTCTGAGCGCATTTTTCAGCGGAACCGAAACGGGATTCTATCGCGTCAGTCGATTCCGTTTGGTGCTGTCGAGCCTCGATGGCGACCGGATTTCCAGAAGCCTGTTGTGGTTGATCAACAATCCGTCGCTGTTCGTGGCCACGACACTGATCGGAAACAACGTCGCCAACTACCTGACCAGTTTGGCAATGGTGTTGCTGACTCGCAGCGTGTCGTCGTCGGGCGTTCTCGAAATGGTGGCTCCTGTTTTGATGTCTCCATTGTTGTTCGTCTATGGCGAGCTGTTGCCAAAGAATCTTTTCTTCCAGGCACCGAACCGCTTGTTGAAGCTTGCCGGTCCGTTGCTGTTGATCTTCTCTGCTCTGTTCGCGCCGGCCGTGGCGATCCTGTGGGCGCTGAGTCGCGTGCTGGAAAAATCGCTGGGTCAGTCGCCTGATCGAGTGCGATTGACGCTGGCTCGCAAAGAGCTGGGTCAGCTGTTCGAAGAAGGTCAGGAGGTCGGAATCCTGCAACCTTCCCAACGGTTGCTCAGCCAAAACTTTGCATCGGTTGCGTCGACGCCCGTCAGCCAGGTTTGCACGCCGATCGGAAGAGCGAATGTGCTAAAAGAAACAGCCACGCTGGCAGACGCGCGAAAGCTCGCGGTTCGAAAGCAGCTTCCGGACCTGCCGGTGGTTGAGAGTCGATCGACAAAAGTAATCGGGTACGTCCGAACGATCGACGTTCTGTTGCGGGATGTCGATGATGATGCCGCATCCAAAGAATCGATCGGCGATATCCTGCCGCTTACGAAGATTCAGGGGACAGAACTGGTTGCAGAGGCTTTGATGCAAATGCAGGCCGGCCGCCAAACGCTGGCACTGGTCGTCAATCGGTCTGGTAAGCCGATCGGTCTGCTGTCGATCGACCAATTAACCGATCCATTGCTGCAGGGAAAGCTTGGTTCCCTACGGCGCTAATGTCCGATTGTCGCGGTGTATATCTGCTACGACCCGACCAAACGGAAAACATTTGCAGCACTTTTCCGACCGCCCATGAACGGGCTGTGACGACCAGAACGCGTTGGCCGAACAAAGAAAGGTAGTGTAGATATCTTCTCTCCTTTTTTCTCTGGCTGCACAAAATGACGACCCAAGAATTCCCTCAATCCCAATCGTCAACCGATCAACTTGCTGGCTTTGTCGATCGTCGCGATCCAAGTCGCCAGCGCAAGAGCACAGGGCTGGAACGGCGACAGTTTTCTGATGGGCACAATGACCTGTCCATGGACGCCGCTGAGCTTGGCCGCGCTGTCGATCAGTACAAGTTGGAAAACCACCGACGATTCGTGACTTACGAAGAACTGCTGTCAGTCATTTGCTCGTTGGGCTATGAGAAGCGCGAACGCTAGGCGGCTTTCGAGGCCGACTGCTCGCTATTGGCGACGCCGATATCCAATTCGGCTTTCAGGATTTCGAGGACTTCGATATCTGCCCAGTACTTTACGTGTCCTCGTGCTCCAACCGGATGGTTCGAGCAGTGTGCAAAGTGAAGCTGGCACTGATTCGGGCCTGTCTCGCTTTCCATCTCGATGCACTTCTGATGAGTCTGCGGCAGGTGGCCAAAGTCGATGTCCAGGCCGACAAAGTCATCCACTCGAAAAACGTTCACCCAGCGATCAACGTTCTGGTGCAACGTGCTCCAGAATCGATCCGTGAAGCGAGGGTAGAAGTGGCCGAAGTAGTGCTGGTACAGATGCGTCACCGGTGAACCCATCGTCACCAGCGTGATCTTGCCAAAGCTGTTTCGCAACCAGTCCATTTCCGGATCGTTCAACGTCTCAATGACATCGACCGTTCCCTGGCTGTGCGCCACCATCACCAAATCCGGTCGATGGTCGTACTGGTCACGGTAATGGGCCAGGATTCTTTTGATCCGTTTCAGGATCTGGTCGCGCCGCGAGAAGTAAAGCGTACCGGCTTCGAACGTCGATTCGCGAATGTCGAACTCGTCGTCGTCATCGAGCGCGTCCTTGATCTGCGTCGCCCGGAAGTAAAAGTGATTCACAACATCCAGAATGATGTCAAAAACGCCTCGCATCTTCGGCAGCAGAAACAGGACGATACCGCCCAGGGGCATCAGTACAGCAATTGCGTACTTGTTCGCCATGCCCATCAGATTGCTCAATCGATCAGACTCCCACGAAGAGCCGCTGTTTTCGACGATCGAAATCCACATCACCAATGAGACACCGATGATCGTGCAGATTCCCAGCGTCATTTGCAACGCCGGATGAACCAGCAGCCTCGGAACGCGATCGCCCTGACTCCACGTGTCGCAGTTGATCACGGCACGTTTTCGCAAATACTGAACCAGCAGGCCTACCGTCATCGCGGTCATCGCAAGCGCCATCATGAACTGGACTCCCAGCATCGGAATGGCTTCATCAAAAAGCTTTTCGAACTTTTTCAGTTCGACCAGTTTGACGATTCCTTCTTTTGCTGAAACCCACAACAGCGGCATGCACTGACCCCAAATGCCAACCGCCAGGGCAGGTAGCAGAAACGCAACGTTGAGCGCGGCTCGATTCGCCCGTGGATGGAACCGGGCCACGATCCAGCAGCCAAACATACCAAGGACGACCAGCGTTTCCACGAACCACAACAGCCCCAGCAACACCACAAGCACACGGCAGTACCAAATTAATCCGGGGAGCTGGGCGCCGGAATATTGTGCGACCGTCGAGTGCCAGTCGATCATCATGTGCTTGATCGTCATCAGCCCGGTGACGAACGCAGTCGTAATGTTTACCCAGAACCAGAATCGTTTGATGACGCGGCTGCGTGTGATTTTGCCTCCTACCTGAGAGGCCAAAAATGCAACCGCGGCGCAGCACGAAAGGACGACCTGAGTCCACAGCATCCCGGTATACGACTGCGGCCACATGACTTGTGTTCCAACAACCGCCAGGGTGAGAATCATCAGATAAAAAGCCACAGCCATCACCGGGCCGTGCAGAATCCGTGAGCTGATCAGCCCCAGTTTCTTCAGCCAGTGAGCCGCGAGTCCGGGCTGATCGGCAGCAACATAGGCCACGTATCTCAATCCAAACAGAATCTGGAACATCCCGCAGATGACTCCGATCGGGCCGCGTCGCACTTGGGAAAGGTCTCCCCAAAACGCTTCCACCAGCTCAATCGAACCTGTGTCGAAGTTCAGACGTCGAACGTGAGCCGGAAAGGTCTTCACCTGAGTCACCGTTTCGCACAGATCGGGTTTCTCGTTCAGCCACAACGTCTGTTGAGCTTCGTAGAGCGGCCGATCTTCTTCGGCAATCGAGCGCGTAAAGAGACTCAGCGTCTCACCCGGTTGCGGATCTCCCACACCGTGAACGACGACGACCAGCTTGTCCGGGTTTTCTGAATCCGGCTGCAAATTTCTGTGCCAATGTGTCCCTGAAGTTTTCGGTCGGGACTGTAGACGAATCGGCGCCAGAAAGCTCTAGAGATGCGGAAATTGCTAGCTGGGAAAACCTCGGACGGCCAGAAGCCTCAACTGCAACCAACGCTAACCTAATAGCCGCGATCGACTTTCAGATCTTCAAAGTCACGCAAGTGATAGCCGACGCCCGCCTCGTCACAGACTTTGCAGAATGCTCGCAGCGCCACACCCATCCCGTCGGGACCGCTGAAACCGCCGAATTGTCCACCGCCGCGAACGTGCGGTTCCATGTCGGCGAAAACACCGGGAGCACCAAGGGCGGTCATTCGATCGTGAAGCGTCGGCATGAATTCGGCAAGGTCCTTCATGATCCGCAAGTGGCCCGAATCGCCAATGTCGGCTGGCACGAATTGCTTCAGCGTTTCTTCGTCAACGTGTTCAATCAGTTGGCCGGGCGTTGGGTTGGCAAAGTCCTTGACGTGGATCCAGCCAAGCCCCGGCTTCATTTCAACGTACTGATCGTAAACCTGATCCGCCGTGTAGCCCTGCATCACGATGTTAGCGCCATCAAAAATCGTCACCAATGCATCGTTGTTGATCGCTTCGTGCATCCGGGCCAAAACGGATCCGTTCTGTCCGATCAGATTGGCTTCGACTTCCAAACCAAAGATCAGCCCGCGCGATTTGCAAACGTCCGCAATTTTCCCGACGTGATCGACGGCCTGAGCGTAATGGTCTTCCAGATTCGATCCTTTGGGGTGATAGAAACTGAACCCGCGAAGCAGCTTGGTCTCGAACGCTTCGGCCAGATCACAAGCTCGATTCACGTCCTCTTCCAGATAGGCATCGAAGGGCTTGTAGGGGGCTCCGTTGCCATCATCGACATCGCAAAGTTTCGCTTTTCCGATCGGTGAACCGAGCGTGGCGATCTTCAATCCGTACTCGTCAAGTTTCTGTTTGACGGTTGCGATTTCGGCGTCGTCAAGCGACATCACGTTCTTGATGCCGTTGCCAGCGTCGATGAAACGGATCGACATGTAGCGCAGTCCAATCGCTGACATGGCAGAGAACTGTTGGTCCATGGTGCGATCGTTGGCTGATTCGTCGCCGAAGCCGCTGAGGACGATTTGTGGTTGAGTCATTGAGGTTACCTGAGTTCGTTGACGGGACGGCTTTCAGCCGACGCACTGTTTGTCTGCTATCTGTGACGGAAAGAATCTGTCGCGACGATCAAGCTTCTTTCGAATACTCTGCCGTGATGATGGACCGGATGCCGCCGCGAGGCGTAAAGCGGGCGGTCAGCTTCGCCGTTTTCGGCTGCACGACGTTCACGAAGTCGTCGAAAATCGAATTCGTGACGTTTTCGTAAAAGATGCCTTCATTGCGAAACTGTTGCAGGTACATTTTCAGGCTCTTCAATTCAACGATCAAGGCATCTGGAACATACTCAAAAGTCAGTTCGCCAAAATCGGGCTGGCCAGTTTTGGGACAAACAGAAGTGAACTCCGGGCAGACGATTTCGATCGTGTAGTCGCGGCCGGGAGCAGGGTTCTCGATCGGATCGAGCATCTCATGAAAGTTCTTGGACATGGTCTGTATTGAATTGAAGCAGATTAGACAGTAAGCGGGAAATCATAACCCGAAGCGTAAGCGAGGTGCAGGCGCCGAACTGCACGTCGCTTGGCAGTTTTTGCATGAGCCATCCTGGTTGTTTAACGGCAAGCCGTAGGCGACGGTGCCGCAATCATATTCGCCCCGTCGCCTACGGCTTGCCGTTAAACGATAGATGGTCAACCCAAGCGGACATTCATGCAAATTCCTGCTACGCTTCGGGTTATGATTTCATAAACGAAACGATAACTTACCCAATTACTGAGCCCAGCCCAGATGCTGATTTCGGAAATCTATCTTTCCCGCCAAGGCGAGGGGCGTTTGACAGGCACGCCGAGTGTGTTTGTGCGCACCAGTGGCTGTAATTTGCGTTGCGATTTTTGCGACACTCCGTTCACCTCGTGGAAGCCCGAAGGAACGCAACAGTCAGTTTCGGAAGTCGTTGATTCGGTTGCTCAGGCTGCATCTGGTCCCTTGCCCTCGCGATCGGGAATCGAAGACCAGTTTGATGGCCCGGCGGCTCACGTTGTGCTTACCGGCGGCGAACCGATGTTGGCGAAAGAGATTGAGTCGCTTTGCGCGGCGTTGGCTGACGCCACGTTCCACATCACGATCGAAACCGCGGGTACGTTGGATCGAATGGTCGATTGTGATTTGATGTCGATCAGCCCCAAGCTTTCCAACTCAAAACCGACCGAGCAAAGGGCAGGGCAGTGGGCGGCAAAACATGAAGCCACTCGCTATCGTCCTGATGTCGTTGCGTCACTGGTCGCCAGGCATGACTATCAGTTAAAATTTGTTGTCGCCTGCGAAACCGACGTTTTAGAAATCGAATCGTTCCTTGCTGAAGTCGGCGAAATCGATCGCACAAAGGTGCTGCTAATGCCGGAAGGAATCGATGCCGCTACGCTTGCCGATCGCGCCCAATGGCTGGAACCGCTTTGCAATGATCGTGGATTCAGTTTCTGTCCGCGTCAGCACATTTTCTGGTACGGCAACAAGCGAGCGACCTAGAAACGCCACGCTGGTTGATAGACTTTCTCTGGCCGGTGATTACCGTCAATAGCTAACAAATATCAAGGTGCCGATGCATGAAAATCAATGTTCACGACGCGAAAGAAGAGTCCGGCAAAGCAGCAGCCGAACAGGGAGCTCAGCTTTTGCGAGAGGCTTTGAAAACAGGCGACGCGACGATCATCGTGGCCACTGGCAGCTCGCAATTCGAAATGTTGTCGGCACTGGTCGAGCAACCTGAGATCGATTGGTCGCGAGTGACTGGCTTTCACCTGGACGAGTATCTTGGCATCGACGACCAGCATCCGGCGTCGTTCCGCAAGTACCTCAAAGAACGTTTCGTGGACAAGGTTCCACTGAAAAAATTCCACTACGTCAGTGGGGAATCGGATCCGGAAGCCGAATGCAAACGGCTGAACGAAATCATTTCGGATTCACAGGTCGACGTCGCGTTCATCGGAATCGGCGAGAACGGGCATCTTGCGTTCAACGATCCGCCCGCCGACTTCGAAACCGAATCTCCGTATTTGATCGTCGATCTGGATCAGGCATGTCGGGAACAGCAAATGGGAGAAGGCTGGTTTCCCGATCTGGATTCCGTGCCTGCACGTGCGATCAGCATGTCGGTCAAGCAGATTCTCAAGTCGAAGCACATTGTTTGCACGGTGCCCGATGAGCGAAAATCGCAAGCCGTCCAGCAGTCGGTGGAAGGTGACGTTTCGCCTTCGGTTCCCGCGTCAATTCTGCAGACTCATCCCGACGTCAATCTGTTCCTCGATCAGGCCGCAGCAAGCCGATTGGCAGATCGAAATCAATAGGCCTGTTCGCTGCAGAAAGCACTCATGGGATATTTTGACTTACAGGTAAACGGTTGCTTCGGCGTCGACTTCAATGCCGATCAGTTGGACCCCGCGTCCGTGAAACTGGCTTGTCAAAATCTGCGTTCGGACGGTGTCGATCACATTCTCGCCACTGTGATCACGGACGATCTTGAAAAGATGAAACAACGGCTGGCCAACATTGCCTCCATTCGCGAAACAGATTCTTTGGTCGCCGAAACGATCGCTGGCATTCATGTCGAAGGGCCATTTATCTCCGTCGAGCCCGGATTTGTTGGGGCGCATCCGGCGCAGCACGTTCTGCCGGCGTGTGTGGATTCGATGCAGAGCATGTTGGATGCGGCGGATGGATTGGTGAAGTTCGTCACTCTCGCGCCCGAAAACGATTCGAATCAAAAACTGACCCGGTTTCTGGCGGCTCAAGGCATCGTGGTGTCGGCCGGTCACACCGATGCGTCGCTGGAGCAGTTGCTCGCCGGAGTCGACGCGGGGCTCTCTGCATTCACACATCTCGGGAATGCGTGTCCCAAGAAGCTCGATCGTCACGACAACATTATCCAGCGAGCCCTTTCGATTTCCGACCGAATCGCAATCGGGCTGATCGCTGATGGCGTTCACGTTCCTTGCCACGTACTAAAAAACTTTCTCGCGATCGCTGGACTGGATCGGGCTTACGTTGTCACCGACGCGATTTCGGCAGCTGGAAATGGCAGCGGGACGTTTCAGTTGGGCGACCAGAAAGTTTATGTCGACGAGTCGTTGGCGACGTGGACGGCCGATCGGGAGCACTTGGTGGGGTCGGCGATTACGATGCCCGCAGCGGTTTCAAACTTGCGATCGAAACTTGGACTCAGCGAGTCGCAGATCCTTCAGCTAACGAGCGCCAATTCGCGAAAACTGATCGGGTTTCCGACACGAGGAGCGTCCAATGAATGAGCCCACCTTGAATCAGCACGCAGGTTCCATGTTCCAGAAACTCAAGCAGAAAATTGGCCCGGCGATTATCGTCGCCTGCATCGTACTTGGGCCGGGCAGCATTTTGACGAACTCAAAAATCGGATGTCAATTCGGGTTCTCGATGGCTTGGGTTTTGGTCGTCGCCGGAATCCTGATGTTGGCCGCGATCGCCGCCGCAGCACGCATCGGTGTCGGGCTCAAGGAATCGCCGCTGACGGAACTTGGGAATCGCCTGGGACGCCCGGTCGCGATGTTGACTGGCGTGACCGTCTTTCTGATTGCGGCCTGTTTTCAGTTCGGCAACAACCTGGGCGTGCTGGCCGGAATCGAAGCTTTGACTCCGCTCAGTGATACGGCTCGGCTGGGCATTCTGGTCGCGCTCAACGGTGTGATCTGTGTTTGCCTGTTCGGCATGAAGAGACTCTATCAACGCATTGAGCAAATCATGATGCTCATGATGGGTTTGATGTTGTTGGGGTTTGTCGCCAACCTTGTCATGGCACAACCTTCGATCTCGGAAGCAATCTCCGGGCTGGTTCCGACGTTGCCAGAAGGTTTGGGTTCCAACTTTCTTCCGAGCGTTGACGTTGAGAATTCAGTCGACGGCAAGAAAGTACTCTTCGATCCCTGGCTGACGATTCAAGGATTGTTGGCCACCACGTTTTCGATCGCCGGCGCGTTCTATCAGGCTTACCTTGTACGCGAAAAAGGCTGGGGCACGTCAGATTTGCAGAACGGATTTCTGGATTCGGTCGCCGGAACGTCAGTGCTGATTGGCGTCGCGATGATGATCATGCTGACGTCCGCTACGGTTTTAAAAGGACAAGTCGAGCCAGGCGAACTGAAATCCGCCGCCGATGTGGCGCTTCAGCTGGAACCGCTGTTTGGATCCGGAGCCAAATGGTTGTTCGCAATTGGATTGTTGGCCGGCGCGAGCAGTTCGTTTCTGGTGAATTCGGTTCTGGGCGGAACGTTGTTGGCCGACGGCATCGGAAAGGACGCCTCGCTGGACTCGGTTTGGACAAAATCCTTCACCGTCGCAGCGCTGCTGATCGGAATGGTCGTGGCCCTTGGAACGACGTCGGAAGGCCGCGTTCCGCTCATTATTTTTGCTCAGGCAATGACCGTGTTGGGCGGCCCGATTCTGATCGCCAGCCTCATTTACCTTGGCAATACAAAAACCACAGCCGGCGGCCCAACAGTTCCTCGCACTCTCACGTGGATCAATTGGGTTGGTGCCGCTGTGGTTATTGTTCTGGCGTTTCGCACGCTGGTGAGAATCTATCTGACGCTCAGCTAAGCCCGTGCCACATTGGTGCCGATTGTGGCTACGGCGATTTCATTCGATAAAGCTCCAGTCCTTGATCTTGCTGTTGGATTCGGCCAGCCTGTCGAGCATTGCCTTCGGATCCGCATCAGCCGCGATTTCGAACACACAAGTGTTCTCATCGAGATCCGTTTCGATTTTGGCGATACCTTCGGCCTTCAAATCGCTTCGCACGGAAGCTTCACAGCCGCTTCAAGTCATGTTCGGCAGCTTGAGCGAAACCTTCTGAGTCTTCAACTCGGTCGCGTTGTTGGACTGCTTTTTCTTGCCGCCGCCGTGACCGTCCTGTTCTGCTTTGGGAGACGTCTTTGTTCCGACTTCGAACTTTAGAGAAACCATTGGCGCAACGCCACTGAGCATTTTATCCATGCCGAACATGGAACGATCAAGCTCGAACTCGCTGGCGAAAATCAGTCCACCATTTTCGAATTTGTAGGTCGCTGGAAAGGAGATGGACTTCGTCTCGCCATGCAACGTCAGATCGCCGGTCACGGTGCACTTGCCCGCTTCGGTCGCTTCAATTTTGGTGCTGATGAAGCTGGATGTGGGAAACTTTTCGACTTCGAAAAAGTCAGCGTTCTTCAAGTGCCCGGTCAGTTTCGCAAACTCGGTCCACACGGAATCGATGTGGATGTCGACGTACATTCCCGTTACCGACTTGGCTGCCGGATCGACTTTCACGTAGCCATGAAAGTTTGCAAACCCCCCGAGTCGTGGCTTGGGATCGTCGCCAACGTGAATTCCTACGAAGCTGATGTTTGAGTTTTCGGGCGACAGCAGAACGACCGACTCAACGGCCACCGGCGTCGCAGCTTCTTGAGCCAACGTCTGTCCTGATGCGAATGAGATTGATACAAGTGCAGCAATCGTCCACGCGAGTTGAATTCGTGATTTCATGATTCTTCCAGTCTGTTCTGTTTGTAATCCATGTTTGTTCTTTACAGCCTGCGGGAACCGCGAAGGCGACGTCAAATGTAGCCCATCTGCCGGATCAAGTCTCCAAACGAGTCTTCGATCAGTTCAAGATGTCGCTCCGAAAGTACATCTTTCCACTGTCCGGGACGTCCGCTGCGGAGATGGCTTTTCGCGTCCGATTGTCCAACGACTCGCCCAGAGACTTTCTCAAAACTGCATTGTTCCGCGAGTTTAATGGCTTTCTGCACCGCACGCTCAGAGAATCCGTAATGCTCGAACAGCTTCGTGAAAACAGCCTGCTCATCGGCTAGCAGATCTTCATATTTGATTTCGAAAATTCGTTCGTCGTCATAGTCCCATTCACGCAACGAATAGGTTTTGGCGTAGCGGCAAAACTGCCTGATCTCTTCCGCCAAACCATCGGATTGATTCAGGCTTTGGAGGTGTTGCTGGTAGGAACGACCGTCGAAACGGGGCTGTGGCTGACGAGCCCACGCTTCCTCGGTCCACAGGTGATAGAAGTATCCCGACACGACGCAGTCCCGTGGGTCGCGGATCATGTGCGAGCCCGCGAAGTCACCCAGCTGCTGCAGATCCAGATGCGAATGGTTGGCGAACAGGATATCCGTGCCGGCGTTCAATGAGTCGCCGTGTTCGTTGGATTTTTGCAAGCAAAGTTTCCAGTGAGCGGCGACTTTCTCCAGCACTCGCATCATCCAAACCGTACCCATTTTGTGGTACGTGCCGTGAAAGATCAGTTTGGGCGATTGGAGGAAGGGAGTGTTTGAAAACATGGTGCAAACTCGTGCTGTAATGCAAAGGCAAAAGGCATGAGCAATCGTTGCCTTCGCCAAGGCTATCTTTTACGCGGCGTCGGAAGTTTGCAAGATCATCGGTCGCCACGACGCGAATTTACACTGTCGTGGCTGCGGCGGATGAATGCTCGCAAGTTCGCGGCTTGGGGAAGCGCGTTCGGTCAGCGACGTTTGGCAGCCTCCATTTCGCTTGCGGATATCTGGTCGTCACTGTCCCGGTCCATTTTGTTGAACATTCTCTCGGCATTGTTGATGACTTCGGCTTTGCTAAGGACGCCGTTTCCATCGCGGTCGATCTCTTTTGAATGTCCTTTCAAAAAGCCAGCCATTGCCGATTTTGATCCGCCGCGAATGCCAAGCTCCTCAGTGTTCAGTTGGCCATCGTTGTTGACATCGAAGCTGGCGAAAGCTTTCGTGGCTTCACCGACGATTTCATCGCGAGCAATGACGTTGTCCGCATTGAGGTCGATCTCTCCAGCGTGCACCAAAATCCACGGTTGGCGTGGTCCGTCGTCAGGCCGAGGACCGCGTGAACCGTTTGCTCGCCCGCGATCGCGTTGACTGCCTTGACCATCGCCACGTTGTCGACTGCGTCTCTCGCCTCTTTCGTCGTCGCCACGCAATTCCTCGCGACTGATCTCTCCATCGCCGTTGCGGTCCATTGACTGCAACGCCAAAGCAGCTTTTTCGATTTCGTCTGCTTCGATCGCCCCGCTTCGATCGGAATCGAGAGCTCGCACGAGCGAATCGCCTTCGTTGCCTCGACCGTTTCTGCGAGGACCTCGCTCGCCACGTGGTTCGTTCGCAGGCGAATTTGCGCCCCGATCACTGTTCCTTTCACCACGGCGATTCTCCCGTTGCCGCGGTTCATAGGTTTCCGTCGTCGTGCTGTTGGGGGAAATGAACTTGAACGTTGCCGATCCGTTTTCTTCAACGGTGTAGTCAATCGAATGTTCTTCGCCGTTGACTTCGTATCGTACGATGTGACGACCGGGTTCCGGGTTTTCGTAGCCATTGATTCTTGCGCCTCTGAGCCCGCGAAGCGCCGGCCGGACTCCTGCTGTTCGTGGTTGAGGGTCGACTTGGCCTTCGCGTTCGGTGACTTCTCCGTAGAATCCGCCGTTGAGGTAGGGATACGTTTTCGTGGCGTGGTAGTGGTAATTTCCGTCTGGACCTTCGTGACCGTTGAGCCAGTCAAGATTCGTCGGCGGTTTGCCATTTGGATCGTTGTAGCCGTATATCGGATAACCATCGAGTGCCACGGCGACAGGGTTGCCTTCGCCAACAATTTTCTCAAGATGCACTGGGGCGATATGGTAGTGGTAGTCGTCGGCACGTCCGCAGTGGCCTCCCCATTGATCGAGTTCACCGGCAAGCAGCGTGTCGGTCTTGCCGTCGTTCTTGATCGGATTGAAAATCGGAACGCCGTTGGCAGCCAACGCAATGGCTCCACGAAAAAAATGCGACTTTGCTGACATCGGATTCTTTGCGGGAACCGGATTCAGAGGAATTCGCCAGGCGTTTTCACCTGTGTAGTTCTGTGGCAACGGAACTTGCTGCTGCCAAGCGGTGATGCCGACCATCATGGGATGATCCGGCATGCCGTTGGATTCTACATACAAATTGTCGCGATCAAATCGAACGTCGACCTTCTCCGCGAACGGCTCGAACAGTTTTGCAAGCTCCGGTTGGGCTGTTGATTCTTTCCTTTGGAAAGCGGCGAACCGGAGGCTGGAAGACTGCGTGTTGAGCTCGACGATTTTTTCCTGCATCCTTACAGAAGGAGTATGCGAATGACCTTCGTGAGCGCTCGCGAACTTCGACGAAATCAGGAACACGACCAGCAAGACCATGACGGGAAATGCCAGCTTGAAAAGGCGATCAACAAGGTGGCCCGGAATCGCACAGAGAGTCGATCCATTGACATCAAATCGCGATACACAAACTGCGTCGCGGTCTTGCCGTTTCCGCTGCGGAATACCGTGAGGTAGCGCTGCGGAACTGGAGGCGATGTGAAATGGTTCGCTCCGGGGCATGCTGCACGACTCCGGGCGACTTTGTTGGTTCACCGGTCGACCGGCAGTCGATCCTTGATGGCGATTCGTTGAAGTTGACTTCATGGGATCATCTTTTGGTTCAAGTTAAGTTGCCTGTTGAGTTGATAGAATCGCAATGACTACCGCTTTCGCCGCCCACGTCCCTCCGGTTTTTGCGGAACCACATCGGTTAGGCCGCGAAAATCAGAGCGGACTTTGCCGTCAGGTGGAGACTTGACGACCGTTCGAAAGAGCACGAGATTGTCGAGCTTCACATCGTCCGACCAGATAAATGTTGCACCCTCGAAGTCATGTTCGAAAAAGGGAGCCTTTGGTCCAACCTCCTGTTCAGTAAACTCTTTCGCGTTAGGCCACTGGCTGTCGTCGTAGTCAGTCGCGTACCAGTTCTCGGGCACTGGAATGCTCTCGACTTTGGGATTCCTGGTGTCGCCATCAACCGGTCCCCAAGAAAACTTCTTCGCTTTCCACGTCGCATTGGTGACCGTGCCGTCACCCAGCTTCAGAATGAAACCACCGTCGCCAATATTCGTATTGGCGTACTCCATTCCCGTTTCAGGATCAGCGTTGTCGATACCCATGACAGCGATCGTCATCGGATACGCAGGCAAAATGTCTACTGACACGACGTTGTGCGGAATGAACGCGATCGAGTCCACTGCGACCAGCTCCCCATTGATGTACAGCTTGAACGAATTGTCTGCATAGACGTTCGCCATGATCGTGTCGCTGATGCGGGGCTTGTGCGTCGGCTGGTTTGCGTGATTCGTTTGAGTTTGCTGCGAGAGGGCCGGTGAGGCCGCAGAGATCGCGAGGATGGTGATCGCGATAGCGACGGAAAACAGATTGTATTTTCTAATCATTGTTTGGGCTCGGTTGATGGTTTTCCTGATGAAGACTTCGTGGACAGCATGTAGGAATAGCTTGTGTCGCCGTTACGACGGCTTCCGCGTTCTGCCGCTGGCAAATAGGCCCGAACGTAGTCGACGCGAGCGGAGCCATCTTTGACTCGTACCCTGATGTGGCCGCTGCTGCCCTGAATGTCACCGCTGAGATAGCCGTACTCTTTAGCGCTTCTGGTGCCAGAACGAGGATGGCCTGGTTGCGGAACCAGCTGGTAAACGATCCCGTCGAGATCCTGTTTGATGAACATGTGATCGTGTCCATGGAAGACGACATCGACTCCATGGTCCACCAACAATTGATGGATCGGTTTGGCCCAGTTTGGACGTTGTTTGGAAAAATCATCTTCGCCCGATTCACCCTGTCCTCCCCACTCCCAAAACGCTGCCGCTTCGGCGCCGCCGCGCTGGTTGCGTTCGCTGCCTCCGACCAGGTGGTGCAGGAAAACGAATCTCAGATCCGCATCGCTCGTTTCCAATGAACGCTTCAGCCAGCGATACTGATCTTCACCGAGCGTCCAGTTCCAGTTGTCGGTCGATCCGCCGCGTCGCCGAATGGTGGTGTGTCGAAACGGATCGAGCACGATGAACTGGCAGTTTCCCCATTCGAACTGGTAGTAGTTCTCTGGCAAGCCGACATTCTTTTCGCTCCGTTCGTTGCCCGAATAGAAGTCGTTGGGAAACGGGTTGGGGATGTACTTCTTGCGTGTGCTTGTGGCCCATACATTTGATCCGCGGTTACCAGATTCGCCGTCATGGTTTCCGAGTGCAAAATACAAACCGGCCGAATGGCAAAGCTGCCCGAGGTAGTATCGTTGAGCAAGATATTGCGGTTCGGAAAGTTCCGGCTGGACGTACTTCCCGGTCATAAACGTATCGCCGAGAGCAAAGTGGAAGTCCGGCTGATCGCTGAGAGCATTACCGAGTGTCCGCAGATAAACGTCGCCGCTGGTATTTTCGTCCAAATGGGAATCGGCTTGAACGGTGAATACGAAAGGACTGTCGGCCGAACGCTGCGTATGAAATTTGAATTCGTCACTCTCCAACGTTTTGCCATCCAACAGATACGCAATTTGATAAAAATAGCGAGTGTTCTTTTTGAGCGAACCGACAACGAAATCGAATGGTTCGCCTTTGCTCAATCGGTGAACTTTCGTCTCGTTGGAGTACTGTCCGGACTGCTCGCCATAGCGCAAATGGACTTCTGTGTCGTGATGGAACAGCACGCGAATCGTCGCGCTTTCTCCGGTGAGCCTGCCGACCAGAACATTGAATGGGTGGTGCGGAACTTTGTTGGCCGGCGGAGGCGTTTTGTAGCCGCCAAGGCGACTGCCGCCGCGATTGCCGCGATTGTCGCGTTCGCCACGTCTGTTTTGGGCTGCCGCAACATCTGATGCCACGATCGCCAACAGTATTGCGATGACATAGCTGCACCTGCAAAGTCGAAGCGTTCGCCTGCGAGTTTTGGAACTGGCTCTAGTCACTCTTGATTCTCCGACCGGGTTCATGATGGGAAGTATGAGAAAAGAAGCCATCGGGCAGCCGGGACAGGTCTGTCAGTTCCAGCATGACGCTCTTGGGGCCACCGCGGCCTCGCGGAAGTCCGTCAAGCAACATTTGATGCACGGTTCCAGTGCTTGAGTCGAACCAGATTTCAATCTGCTTGGGGCCGCGAACGTCACGAGACTTACGGGCTCCAATCAGTTGGGAAAGGACGACGCCGGCTACGGTTTCCTGTTGCTTACCCATTTCAATTTCATAGCCAGTTTGCAATTGCGACAGATGATTCTGAAGGTTCAGGAACGGTATGTCCTGCTGCCCTCCAGGCAATCCGCCTCGAAACCGTTCGATGTCAGAGCTGACATGAACTGGGCCGTTTTCTCGCATCGCCCAACTCTGCGATCCGTCGCAACCGATGGTTCGCTTTTCTCCTGAATCCAACATGGTCGTCATCACGTATTGATTGGCGCCGCGAACGTATAGCGTCGCCCCGTCGATCTGGTCTTTCGCTTTTCGGGATCGGAGATCCGCAGGAAGGTTGCCAGGTCGTTGACCACGGGCGTATTCCTCGACCAGGCGAACCGAGTACGTCCGGTCGATTTTCTTGGAGGCGGCTTCGACGATTTTCTCAAGCGACTCCATCGCAGATGAAACGCTCTGGTCGGGGCTGGAAAAGACAAACATCAGCATCACCACGGTCGCGATCGCCACGGACCATGTCAGGATCGCAAACTGGCGACGTCGTGGCTGTCGAGTGTTGGCAAGGATCGGATGAGAAGCCTCACTGGCGAACCCGGAATCGATGTGGCTCATCACAGAACCAACGCGATCTTCAGCACGGTCGGCTTCTCGTCGGCCGGCATCCATCAGTAGACCATGGACCAACAGCGAATCAGCAACGGATTGGCTTGCTTCATCAAGCAGCCGTTTGTCGCCAAACTCCGTGGCGTTTGCCGGGCCGTCGTGCCAGGCGGAAAGCAGGTCATTAACCCGATTGTTTGCCGGATCGCTCACAGTTCTGCCTCCGATGCTGAAAGCACGCCTTTCGATTTCAGGCACGCTGCCAGCATCGTACGACCTCGCTGCATACGCTTCTTGCAAGCTTCGATCGTCACATCGAACCGTTCCGCGACGCCAGCTACCGACAGGCCTTCAAAATACTTTCCTCTGATCGTGACTTTGTGCTTTTCGGGCAACGCATCAATGCACTCACGCAACGCCGCCACCTTGTCGTCCCATGTATCGCCTGCCAACAGATTGATGTTCCTGAAATGTCGATCAACGACATTGAGTACGGCTTCTTGCACGACGACGGGTAAAGACTTTTGCTTTCGATAGTGCGCCAGCACCAGTCGCGACGCAATACCTCTGAGCCACGGACCGAATGGCCTATCGAGGTCACATTCGTCGAGCCGTTTCCAGGCGACAACCATGGCTTCCTGGAACAGGTCGTCCACCGCCGATTCGTCGCGAACGAGACTTCGCAGATAAACCAACAGCATTCGCGAATTCTCGCGAGCCAAAATTTCAAATGCTTTGTGTGCCTTCTGATCCACGAACGACGCCCTGGGGAAACGAATTCGGAAACTCGATTGTTGAACACCACTACTGTCATAAACGACGCGTTTGGGGACAAAGAATTCATGGTTTTCTGTTGAAATCCACGCTGCCGGTCCGATAGGCCGGGTAATACGCCAAATCGAATGACGAATCTACAGTCAGGATTCGCGCTGCGTTTTGATCACGTTTCAGCTAAGTTGACGTCGCTTTTGTCCTGAATTTTGTTCAGTTTTGAAGCCTCTTCGGTTCACACCAATTCGGAAAGTTACATGGTCTTCTTCAAACCCAAACCCAATCTCGGCGACCACGAGAAAGCACGGCTCGAGTTTCATCTTCAGGAGATCGCCGAATCGATTGGCTTCGAACGAATGCGATTGCCGGTTCTTCGATCCGATCAGCTGCGTGACCTGCAAGGCAAAACGCCAGAGGAGATCGTTGCGTTCGCCGGAAAACATCTCTCGCACAGCGTGGGTGGTTTGCAGGTCCGTGTCGCGATCGAGCCGCAGGAAAAATGCGGCGGCGGTGGCTGAGGCGGCGGCACCTGCGAAGGTCTCGGCGGTCTGCCGAACGAGTATGAATTCAAGAACGACAGCGAACGGGTGATCACGCTCAAGAGCGATCTTCGATCCGAACCGGATCTCGCTATCGCAGCGTTGGTCCATGGTGTTGTCAGCGATCTCTTGCACGCCCACAAATACGCCTACGCTCACTTTCCCGAGTTCGTCGATCTGGCGGTGATCGCGACCGGGTTGGGTGTGCTGCAAAGCAACCTCGATTTCGTTTCCCAGAGTCCGAGTTTCTGGGACACGACTCAATGGCGAATGATCCCGCGACCGTTTCTTGACTCGCAAGGCGTCGTCTATGCCAACGCGATCGTTGCCTGGACTCGCGACGAAAAAACGCCGCTTTGGTCGGAAGGCCTGGAGCCTGAACTCAAGCGAACGATGCTCAAGTCGCTCAAGTTCCTGAACAAAACAGGCGATTCATTCTTTCAGCCGAAGACCAGCGCGAAGCTATTGGATCAGCCGCAAGGCAAGTGGTTGGAGATGACGGATAGCAAGTCGCTTTCCACGCAAATCATTGCCGTGCGTCACCTGCAAAACGATGATACGGCGATAGCCGAAACGCAAGCCGCGCTGGCGAACAAATTGCGATCGGACAGTGAACCTGTATTGCTCAACGCGATTTCTGCGTCCGAGCAGGTTGTCGACGTTGGCGAGACAGTCGTCGAAGAGCTACGGTTTCTTACTCAACATCGTGACCACGTCGTCCGGGCAAAAGCCATGTGTGCATTAACGCGGCTGGGGCAGTTGGATGATCGCACTTTGCAAACAGCTGGCGAAATGCTCGGTAGCAAAATGAAGCACGTGATCTACGCGGGGTTGTCGGCGCTGTCGTCGCTCGGTTCGGTCTCTGATCACTTGATCCCGGCGATCAATCGCAGTTTCGTGCGCAGCCTGCAAGTTTGCGACTATGAGTTTGTGAACCTGTTTGCAGCGGCGTTCACCAAGTGGTTGGACGATCCGAAAACTCATGTCGAAGAGTTGCTTCGCGAGGACAGCCCGGAGTACATGGAAATCGCTCTTGAAGCCATCGACAATGTCGGCGAACAGCTGGTTGGTTTGGGCTAAACGATCTTTCGGCTGCCAGTTCGACCGGCAAAAGCCAGCGTTTCCCGTTCGGTTCGTCATTCACAGACTTCACGGTTTGTCATGCCGTACGCGCATAGTGTCGTTTTGCAAAATGAATTCTCACGATTTAAGATGACTCCGGGATAGAACTTTAAATTGGGATGACACGTGAAATTACTTCGACTGGCGTTCGTATTTCTGACGCTGTTTTCAACGGCTTGTGCTTCCGCGCAAACTGACGGCTACGAAAGCCTCTTCAATGGCAAGGATCTGACAGGGTGGAGCTACCTGCCAACTACGGAAGCTCAAAAGAAAGGTCGCGCCGGCTGGAAGAAGGCCGATCCGAACGCGCCGGCCTGGCCGATCGTTGAAACGAAAGTCAACTTTGATGGCAAGTTGAAGTCCGACGACGGTCGTTTCGTTGCCCAGGACAGTATTCTGGTCGTAACCGTTCCGCCTGAAAGTCGCAAAGTCCAGATGTTGTACTCGGACGCGGTCGTCAAAGGCGATTTTGAGCTGCGTCTGGAGTTTCGGGCCGCCAACAACGCGGACAGCGGCGTCTTCATCCGCGGTCACCAGCTTCAATGTCGGGACTATCCCAACACCGGACCGTACAAGGATCTCAAGAAGTTTAAGCCCAATGACTGGAACGAATTGATCGTCGTTGTCAGTGGCGAAACAGCCCGTTGCACTTGCAATGGAGAAGTCCTCGAGGAGAAATTCAAAGTTCCCGCCGAAGGCCCGATTGGAGTCGAAGGCGACCGAGGCAAAATGGAGTATCGCAACATTCGCATCAAGCGATCTTCGGAAAATCTGCTCAAGCCGACAAACGAAGTGGACGCATGGACTTTCGAGCAGTTTGAAAAAGGCAAAGGATCCATCAGTGCCGATGGGGAATCGATTGTATTCGACGTAACTCACGCGGGGGGTGCAAACTGGCACGTGCAGACTTACCAGACGGGCCTGGATCTGGAAGACGGTGCGGAATACAAGGTCAGCTTCGAAATCAAGGCTGACAATGATGATGCCATGGTCGGTGTCCAGGCATCAATTAACGAAGACGACTGGCACAGCATCGGATTCTATAAAGAGATTTACCCGGCGAACAAATTTGAAACGTATGAGTTCACTTTTTGGGCATCCGATGTTGTCAGGAACAAGAATCGCATTGGCTTTGTGATTGGCGCGCAAGCGGCGAAAATAACAGTGCGAAACTTTTCATTGGTCCGGGTGAGCCAATAGTCAGATCGATATTGGTCACGCTTTCTAAATCCATTTTCGTGCCGTTTTTGGAACGTCGTGCGAAGAATCCGGAATTTTTTCGCGATTTACTTTTTTGCCATGAAACCCGAATTCTGCAGGGAATTAAGGCCAAAATGACCGTCGGACATTCTGCCAGGGCGTTTTCCACGCCAAACGTATCTTGATTCGCGTTTTTTGCGAATGAGAATTCACATCGATATCCATCCTTCTTATTAAGATCCAGGAGATGCGACGTGAGTTTACACACCTTCCTCAATCCATTTCGGGTTGCAGCAACCGCCATGGCTGTTTTCGCCGCTGCCCCGGCATTAATTTTTGCCCAAGGCGAAACCTTTACAGACTGCGATGCATGGGCCGCTGCTGTCTGCGGTAGCGTTCTCGATGATGACTTCGAATCGTTCGTAGATTTCGACGGCAATCAGATTTCTGCCAACTTTTTTGGCCCGGTTCCCTCCCCTCAGTCCCTCGTTTGGGGAGAGGTTTCCCAGGACGGTAACGACCCTGCTGCCGTTTCCGTTTTTCGTTCGGAAACTTCTCCGTTTTCTGCCGGCACCTTTTTCGATGACGCAGGCGACGGACGGCCCGCCGTCTTCACGCCGAATACGACCGCGTTGGGACCGTTGGAAGGTATCTGTTTCAAATACCTGTCTACAGAAAGTGACGCAACTGTTTCCTTCAACGCATACGATGGTGAGACACTTGTCGCCTCGATTCCATTGCCCAACGCAACCGATGCTGCAGGGGCAGCCGTCCCCTCCACGTTTGGTTGGCAAAACACTGAGGGACTCAACGTAACGCGTTTTGAGTTTGCCATCGAAAGATCGGCGACGGGAACAGTGTCGCCGACGGGCATCGTCGGGGACGGCCAGCTTTCCTTCGGTGATGGCTGTGACCCATCCCCGGTGAGTTGCTTTGATCAATTGGCGCTCGTGGAAGCGAGTCTTGAATCGTACGTTGCTACGCTTACCGATTGCGAAGCATACTATGCACAGGGATCACTTGATTGCGTTAACTGGATGCAGAACGACTGCTTTTGGGAGCAACCGAGCGGAAATCGTCTGTCGCGATACGGTGGATCGATGTTCATCGGAGCGGCCTACGCAGTGTGCTATCTCGAATGGGTTGATACTCCCGAAGCAGATCTTCTGATCGACGAACTGGTCGCAGTTCTTGAGTGCATTGTCGATCACGAAATCGCCTATGCCATCGAAAACGGCGGAAGCCAGTGCTTCATTGATCGTGCAGAAGACTATGCCGAACTGGGCAGCATCATTGATGAAGACTTTGACAACGAAGTCGTCGCGACGCTGGCCTATCGGCTTGCCTGGCTGCACGCCTACTACGCAACTCAGTAGAACGCAATTGCGATATTGAAAGACGAAAGCCGACCTGGGAACAGGTCGGCTTTTTTCGTGTCAGGAATTCCTGGCTTGAAATCGTGGATATCCGATTGGGAGTTGCTCTACGATTTCGAGTAGCGTTCCTGCAGCGACTCGACAGACATCGATTCTTTCTGCATCACGACCAGTGAATCGACAAGGACTTCAACGGCCTGGATCGTTGTGATGCATGGGACGCCATGTTGAACGGCCGCCGCGCGGATAATTCCTTCATCGGTCCGAGCGCCTTTACCGTTGGGCGTATTCAGGATCAAATCCACTTCTTCATCCTTCATCCGGTCCAACAGGTTCGGACTGCCGTCCCGAAGCTTCTTGATCGGCTCTGCTTCGATACCGGATTCCTGCAGACGTTGAGCCGTTCCTGGTGTCGCGATCAGTTTGTAGCCCAACCCGCGAAGCTTTTTGGCGACTTCGACGACACGTTCTTTGTGTACCCCGCGGACGCTAATGAAGACCGTTCCGCCTTCCGGAATCTCGACACCAGAAGCCAGTTGCGATTTCGCAAACGCGACAGGGAACTGACTGCTAACGCCCATCACTTCCCCGGTACTGCGCATCTCCGGTCCCAGCACGATGTCTACGCCCGCGAACTTGCGGAACGGGAACACGCTTTCCTTGACGCTGTAATCGTGCGGCGTCAAGTCCTTGGTGATTCCGAGCGACTTCAGTTTTTCGCCAGCCATGACCTTTGCCGCGATGTTGGCGACCGGAACGCCGGTGGCTTTGGCGACGAACGGCACGGTACGGCTTCCGCGTGGATTGACTTCCAGAACATAGACCGTGTTCTGGCCAGATTCCTTGTCTTTCTTGACCGCAAATTGCACGTTCATCAGCCCGACGACGTTCAGTCGCCTGGCCATTGCGATCGTGGCACGGCGAATTTCTGCAATCGTTTCCTCGGGCAGCGAATACGGTGGAATCGAGCACGCGGAATCGCCGGAGTGGACGCCGGCCTCTTCGATATGTTCCATGACCCCTGCGATAATCACGTCGTCGCCGTCAGCGATACAGTCGACGTCAACTTCGATGGCCTCTTCGAGGAAGCTGTCGATCAGAACGGGCTGTCCGCCAGAAACGATGAACGCCTCCAGCACGAATCGCTCGAACTGGGCTTTGTCGTAACAGATCTCCATCGCGCGACCGCCAAGCACAAAGCTGGGACGGACCAGAACCGGATAGCCGACTTCGGCGACGACTTTTCGAGCATTCGGCATGTCGTTGGCCATGCCGTTGGCGGGCTGTTTAAGATCCAGCTCATGCAGCAGTTTCTGGAACTTTTCGCGATCCTCTGCGGCTTCGATCGTATCGACGCTGGTTCCGATGATCGGCACGCCGGCATCCGAAAGCGCCCTCGCAAGGTTCAGCGGCGTCTGGCCACCGAACTGAACGATCACGCCATCAGGTTGTACATCGTCGCAAATGTTCAGAACGTCTTCGACCGTCAGCGGTTCGAAAAACAGCAAATCGCTGGTGTCGTAGTCCGTACTGACAGTTTCCGGATTCGAGTTGACCATGATCGACTCGATGCCCATCTCGCGAAGCGCAAAACTTGCGTGGCAGCAGCAATAGTCGAACTCAATTCCCTGACCGATGCGGTTGGGACCGCCGCCGAGCACGATGACGCGTTTCTTGTCGCCCTTGGGAGGCGTTTCGTTTTCCTGTTCGTAAGTCGAATAGAAGTACGGCGTGTAGGCTTCGAACTCGGCCGCACACGTATCAACCGATTTGTAGGTTGGGATAACGCCAAGCTCTTTACGGCGATTCCGAACAGCGATTTCGCTGGTGCCCCAAATATGCGACATCTGGCGATCGCAAAAACCGGCTTGCTTTGCCCGACGCATCAACGGCTGTTCAATTTCGCTCAGTGACGAAGCGCGAAGTTCGTTCTCGATGTCCACGATGCCGACAAGATGATGCAGGAACCACGGGTCGATGTTCGTCAGTTCGAAAACTTCTTCCGCCGTCATGCCGTGTTTGAGAGCGTAGCGAATGTAGAAAACACGTTCCGCGTTGGGAACCATCAGCTTCGACTTGATTTCGTCCAGATCCGGAAAGTCTTCCGTGTCGAAGACATCTTTCTTGTCACAGCCGAATCCAAAGTGCCCCGTTTCGAGACCGCGGAGCGCTTTCTGGAACGACTCTTTAAACGTCCGTCCGATCGCCATCGTTTCGCCGACGCTCTTCATCTGAGTCGTCAGCGTATGATCGGCTTCGGGGAACTTCTCGAAAGTGAAACGCGGGATTTTGGTGACGACATAATCGATCGTCGGCTCGAAACAGGCTTTCGTTTTCTGCGTGATATCGTTTGGCAACTCCCAGAGGCTGTACCCAACGGCAAGCTTGGCAGCAATCTTGGCGATCGGGAAACCGGTGGCCTTTGACGCGAGTGCACTTGAGCGACTGACACGTGGGTTCATTTCGATCACGATCATCCGCCCGGTTTTTGGATCGACAGCGAACTGAACGTTGGAACCGCCCGTTTCGACGCCGATCTCACGCATGATGTCGACCGACGCATCACGCATCCGCTGGTACTCTTTATCCGACAGCGTCTGTGCTGGCGCGACGGTAATCGAGTCACCCGTGTGGATCCCCATCGGGTCCAGGTTCTCGATCGCGCAAATGATCACGACGTTGTCATCGAAATCACGCATCACTTCCATCTCGTACTCTTTCCAGCCGATGATGGATTCTTCGATCAGCACTTCATTGGTCGGTGAAAGATCGATGCCACGGCGGACAAGAACTTCGAACTCGTCACGGTTGTAGGCGATCGCGTTGCCGCTGCCTCCCATCGTGAAGCTTGGACGGATCAGGGTGGGAAGGCCGACTTCTTCGAGGACGCGTTTGGCGTGTTCGACATCCTTGACGGTTTCGCCGCGGCAGATGTCGAGTCCACAGGCTCGCATTGCTTTCTGGAACCGGTCGCGGTTTTCTGCTTTGTCGATCACATCGGCCTTGGCACCGATCATTTCGACGTTGTACTTTTCGAGCACGCCGTTTTCGTGCAGTCGAAGAGCCAGGTTCAGTGAAGTCTGTCCACCGAGGGTCGGAAGCAGCGCACACGGACGCTCTTTCTCGATGATCTTTTCGATGATCTCCCATTGCAGCGGTTCGATGTAAGTCCGATCGGCGACTTCCGGATCGGTCATGATCGTGGCCGGATTGGAATTCACCAGGACAACTTCATAGCCTTCTTCCCGAAGCGCTTTGCAGGCCTGGGTTCCCGAATAGTCAAATTCACAGGCTTGGCCAATGATGATTGGCCCGGATCCGATTAGCAGGATCTTTTTGATATCGTCGCGACGTGGCACTCGAGCAGTCCCGTGGGGCTTTGAGCAGCGATAATTCGCTCTCTCGTTGGGAAAATAAAATTTCCCAAGGGTACCAGTAGACAGCGCCTTTCTTCAATGGGCGGAGCCAGATTTTGAGCCGAGAACTTCGGGTGGATCGAGTTTGCCGGGATTGGCAAGGGTCGCGGATGTGGACAACGGCGGAAAGCCGGTGCCACCCTGAGCAATCGGCTACATGCGGATCATGAACGATTCAAACAGTTTCTTGGTCAGAGTATCGTCTTCTTTGCCCTGAGGCACGATCACGTTCAGCTGGAACTGACGATTGTCCTTGATGAAAATCCGTGACTTGCCAGACAGCATATGCGTCTTTCCATCCGGAGTCTGGATCGGGAAAGTGAAACTGAACTCGCGGCCCGGGACTTTTCCGGACTTGATTTTCGTCATCACGTCCAGCTGTCCGAACACGTTCACAACGGCTCCTTTAACAGCACCATCGAGCGCGTCGTTGAGCTGTTTGCCGGTCGGGGATTCGTGGAGTTCCATCCACGAATAGTCGACGGAGATTTCCTTGTTGATCAGCGTGTTATACAGATGGTTGACGACGGCGGGTCGGCCCGCGACCGGTGAGAACGTGATCTCCTTGTAAGACGGATCGCCAGGGAATCGGAGTTCAACCATTGAGGCATCATCGACGATCGTGAACCAGCCATCGCTCTGCTGTTCGATGGACGCCGATGACTCTTTCGTTATCGAAGTCGGAGCCGTCGATTTGGGCTGGGCCGTTTCCGAGGCCTGGCTCTCAGTGGTGTCGTTCTTTTTGGTTTCTTCGCCCGGACGTTTAAAAACGTCGTCTTGCGGAGCCGCGAGAGCAGCCGAAGAAACCAGAGTAATGATCGCGATCGCGAACAGGGCTGATAAAGAGATTTGAGATTTGGCCATGTCGGGATTACCGTGAGAGAAAAAGTCGGTCGTTATTGTATCGCCTGAAGGGTCCGCGAGTCTGAACCTTTCGGGAATGGTCAGGTTTGCTACGATTTTACGGCAAGCTGCCGAATCTGCGCACAGGAATTTTTCGCCCGCACTTCAGGCTACGATTCAGGCTACGATTTTCGCGTAACGCTCAAGACATCCGAGAGGTCACTTTGTCCCAAACCGACCAGCCCAACCCAGATTCCGCAGCCAGTCCCAGCCGCAGTGGCGCATTTGATGCCGCTGTCGACCGACGTGTCGAGCGGTTCACCGAAAGTATCAGTTTTGATCACCGACTTTATCGGCAGGATATCGCTGGCAGTATCGCGCACGCACAAATGCTCGCTGATCAGGACATTTTGACGGCGGAAGAGTGCCAGCAGATTATCGCTGGCTTGACCGAGATTAAGTCGCAGCTGGACGAAGGCAGTTTTCCCCTGCGTCCGGAACTCGAAGACATTCACATGAATATCGAGCAGGCTTTGATCGACAAGCTTGGCGACGTCGGACGCAAATTGCACACAGGCCGCAGCCGCAACGATCAGGTTTCGACCGACATGAGATTGTGGGTTCGCGACGCGATTGATCGAATCGATGCGGCGCTGAAAGATTTACAGTCGGCTTTCCTCTGCCGCTGCGAGCTCGACGCCGAAGTCATTCTGCCGGCTTACACGCATTTGCAACGAGCCCAACCTGTTGTCGCACCGCACTATTGGCTGGCTTACATCGAAAAATTTCAGCGAGATCGCGACCGTTTGGCCGATTGCCGCAAACGAGTCAACTTGTGCAGCCTGGGAACCGCTGCGTTGGCCGGCACGACGCTGAACATTGATCGCGACAACAGCGCCCGTCGGCTCGGGTTTGAGGGCGTGGTCGAAAACAGCATCGATTCGTCCAGCGATCGGGACTATTTGCTGGAAACCTGTTTCTGTCTTTCGACGATCGGTATCCACTTGAGCGGTTGGGCCGAAGAGTGGATTTTGTGGTCGACCGTCGAGTTCGATTTTATCTCGTTGCCGCACGAATTCTGTACCGGTTCGTCGATCATGCCCCAGAAAATCAATCCGGATGTGCTGGAGTTGACTCGAGGCAAATCGGCTCGGGTGATTGGCTCGCTGCAGACGCTGCTGGTGCTGACGAAGGGCTTGCCGCTGGCATACAACCGCGATTTGCAGGAAGACAAACGGCCTTTCTTCGAAGCCATCGATACGATCGAGGGCTGTCTGGAAGTCGCGGCTCCGCTGGTTGCTGGAGCGAGGCTAAAACGCGAGTCGATCGAGAGCCGCCTGGAACGAGGATTCCTCGACGCGACGACGCTGATGGAGTTCCTGATCAAGCGTGGTACGCCGCAGCGGAAGGCTCATCATCTGATCGGCGGTCTGGTAAAGCTCGCAACCGAAAAAACCGTCACACTTTCCCAATTGGCCGTCGAGGATTTTCAATCTTTTGACGCCAGCTTGGACGAGTCGGTTTACTCTGTACTGGGAGTCGCCAATGCGGTCGCCGCGTTCCAGAGCTACGGCTCGACGGCTCCAACGAGGGTAGAGGCGCAGGTTCAAAGGTGGAAAACACGTTTGAAACCTGTCTAAAACACGTTCGAAATGGTCCAGCCAGTCTCTGGATCGGAAAATCGTTTGGTCTGAGGTACAGGCCGAGCGACCTGTCATTTTTGTTGATTCACAGACGACAACGGCAACGCAGCAAGTACAATCGGGTCCACCGCTCCAGCCCCTCATGTATGGCGGTCGATCTGGACGATCTCCTCTGGTCATGATTATGCAATTATTCAGTCGTTCCCTCCGATTCAAAATTTTGATCGCTGCTGCGCTGTTGATTGCGTCTCCAACCACCTCCATCTTCGCTCAGGATGATGCCACCGTCATCAGAGACGAAGCCACTCGTGACCGTCAGGGCATCATTCGTCTGGGTACGGACGAGCGCGTTGTTCGGATCGAGAATACGGAAGAGTTGCTGGTTCGTTCCGTTGCCCAATCCAATCCGACGACCGCCATCGAGTTGGCAAAAGCTATCGGGCTGATGATTGACATTGAGCGTTTCGACGTCGCTAGTGAGTATCTTGATTCGCTGGCCTCTCTTGAGCTTGATGGCGAAGCGAGTTACGAGCTCAATCGATCCGTCGGGCCTGATCTGTTTTACGAAATCGCTCGGGCGAAAGATCTACAGCCTCTGGGGCGAGAAACGGCCGTCAAGGTTTTCAAGGCGGCGTCCAGTTGGGCGAACTCGGATGAACGTGTGGCTGTGTTGATTGACCAGCTGGCTAGCGACGACGAGTATGCTCGCGGGGAAGCGTTCGCGAAGCTGAATCGCGTTGGCAAAAAGGGCGTGGCTCGAGTCATCGAAACGTTTGCCGATCAGAATCGCGAAGACGACTTTCCGGCGATGCGTGGCGCTCTGTATGCCTTCGGTGAATCCGCTGTCGGCCCGCTTTTGGGAGCCGCTGAATCGAACGAGCCTGCTGTGCGGATCGAAGCCATTCGTGGGCTGGCAAAACTGGAGTCAAACCAGGCGGTGGATATGCTGTTGCGGCAGTCGCTATCTCTACAAACTCAATCGCCCTTTCGCGAGCTCGCGTCGTTTCATTTGTCCAAAAGCGGTCGTGCTCCGGCTCGGTCGGATGCCGAATCACGACTCAGGAGTCGCGTCGAAGGATTCCTGGAAGGCCGCCGCGAATCTGCCGAAAGCCTGGTCGGCACGGTCGACGTCTGGAGTTGGAACGACGATTCCGGAAAGCTCGAAGTCGTCGAAGTGGAGTCAAGCGTTGCGGCTCGTCTGCGTGCTGCTGAACTGGCCCGAACGCTTTTCGAAATTGATCCGACAAACACGCGAAACCGGGAATTGCATTTGTTGTCCCAGTTGGAGTTTCGCAAGCGGCGGGTCGGTGCATCGCAGCAAATCAACGTCGACGAATTGCTGGAGCAAGCTGAAAACATCGACGCGGTAGAGATTGAGCGGTTGTTGGTCGAAGCCATCGATCTGGATTTGATCCCCGCGGCCACGGCGGCTTGCGAAGTCCTGAAACAAATTGGATCGGATTCACAGGTTGTGGGTGCCGAGCGTCGTCCGTTGGTCAACGCGATTCTCGTCGGCGATCGCCATCTTCAGTTCGCGGCATTTGATGCTATCGCAGAGATCAATCCAAAAACGGCTTACGCGGGCTGTAGCTATGTCGCGGAATTGGGTGCCTTTTTGGCGTCCAGTCGCTTCAATCGAAAATGTGCTGTTGGCCATATCCGCAACGAAGTGGCTCAGGCCTGGGCGACGTCGACAGGACCTCGCGGCTGGAGCAGCATGGCGGCGACTTCCAGCCAGGAATTCTTTGAGAAGGTAACTTCCGATCCCGACGTCGCGATGCTGATTGTCAGCGACACGCTTCGCCGTCCCGAACATCGCGAACTGGTTCAACAGCTTCGCAGCCACTGGAAGACTCGACGTATGCCAATCGGATTGTTGGCTCGCGACGCAAATCATTTGATTAGATCAGTCCGCTATACCGAAGGCATCGACCGATTGTTGACTTTCCCAATCAGTCTCGATTCGGGCGCGATTGCGTCGCAGTTGGATCAGCTCGAAGATCAACAGTCTCCCTGGAACGTCAGCAGCGATGATCGCTACCGACATGCTGCTCGTGCCGTGCAGTGGTTAGAGGGCGCGACGACTGACCCTGAGTTGGATTTTTATCATTTCGGTGCCCATCAGAAACAGCTGTTGGACTTGCTCTATCATCCCGAGTTCACCAGTTCGGCCGCAAAGATCCTCGCCACTCAGCCAACCGCCGTCGCCCAACGAGCGATGCTTGGTTTTGTCTCGCAAGGCGATCTACCGATCGAAGCTCGCGAGTTGGTTGCCGATGCTTTTGAGTCCGCCGTCAAGCGTGGTGGCACAATGCTGACGACTCGCGAGATTCAACTGCAGTACGAACGTTACAACGCCAGCGAATCTCAGCCAGCCGAAACGCAAAAGGTTCTCGGCCGCGTGCTCGATGTCATCGAAGCACGCCGCAAGCGTTCGCGACGATAAACTTTTCCGAGGGCCAGTTACGGATTCGTGTGCGCCGGCGATGCTTGCTCTGCGGAAAGAATGCGTTCCAGATAAGGCAGTGAAACGATCCTCCATCGTCCGTTTGGCGTCGCTGTTCCAAGACCAGAATCTTTCAGGTCGCGAAGATAAGCTTTGATGATGTACCGCTTGCCATCGCCGGGTCGCAAGTGAACTTGAACCGGAAGTTGCTTGCGTTCGGATGAAACAGTCTTCGATTCCGGGAGCATTCGGTAAATTAATTGCTCTGCCGGGATGTTGACTTGACTGATTTCGCCCATGTGAACTTCTGGTCCTGCGAGATACTGAATGCCGCACGGGTAAAATACAAACGCTGTGGCAATCAAACCCGCGACCGCGCCGACGCCCAACAACATTCGCAGTGGTTTTAGAATCCCGGCGGCTATCGCAAAGATCCCGCCAAACACGGTCAGGAAAGTGAACGTCATTCTTGCCAACAAAACGGCTTTCCAGTTCGCTTCATTCATTTCGAACGACGTAAAAGCGCCCGAAAAACAGGCCGCCGAAATCAAGGCGGCCCCCAAAGCGGTGCCAGCGGTGATCCATCGGCCGTCTCGAAACGTTGGTTGAGGTTGTCGGCCGGTCGGCATTGGAGCTGTTTCAATCAGTTCGGTCAGAGTGCTCCTGATATTGTATCGTCGTTTGGCAGACGCCTGTGGCATGCCTCGATGGCTCGTTTGCACCGACTGCGCTCGCGAGGCTACAATGCCCCTATGAGCAACGACACAATCATCAAAGACGCTGAATTCAATGACGCAGTGACAACCTACTGGTTGCTCAACGGAATCCTGCTTTGCATCGTGACCGTGATTGGTCTTGTTGCCTTGCCATTCTGGATCATCATTGGAAAATTCTTCACACGAAAGTACCTGGCCTCTCACCGCTGCACGTTGACCGACAAATCGCTGAAGGTCTCCAAAGGCATCTTCACGAAGATCGAAAAAACCGTTCCGCTTGATCGCATCACCGATCTTGGAATTGTCCAGGGACCGATCATGCGATACTTCGACATCGAAGCCCTCTCAGTCGAGACCGCTGGAAACTCGTCAGGCTCGTCGCTGGTCCAGCTAACCGGGATCAAGGATGGGCGAGCGTTCCGAGATCTGGTTCTGGCTCAACGGGACACCGTGACTTTGGCGAACAGCGGCCCATCTGATTCGGTTACAGTCGCCTCCGCGGTGACTTCGAACGACCAAACGGTACAATTGTTGACTGAGATCCGCGACACAATGCGGAACATCGAAAACAAACTTGACAACCAATCCTGATACCTGGAACCATCATGGCATCGCCTCCATTCAACTTGATGAAGTGGATCGAAGATCACAAGGACGAATTCAAAGTCCCGGTGATGAACAAGCAGTTCTACAAAGAAGCGAACGATGTGATCGTCTTCGTTTCGATGGGGCCCAACACGCGAAACGATTACCACGTTAACGTCACCGAGGAATTGTTTTACCAACTCAAAGGCGACATCGCCGTCCGGATCAGGCCGCTCGACGGAAGTCCGCCGCACGATGTCGTGATCCGCGAAGGTGAAATGTGGCTCTTGCCGGCGCATGTTCCGCATCGACCACAGCGACCTGATGATACGCTTGGTTTGATCGTTGAGTTTCCTCGTCCCGAAGGCAGCGTCGACAAACTGCAGTGGTACTGCAACAACGACGAGCATCTGGTGCACGAAGCAGAGTTTCGACTCAAGCACATCGACGAAGATTTGCACAAAGTCATGGACAACTTCTGGAACGGCCCGGAGAAAGTTCGCACCTGTCCGGTTTGCAAAACGGTTGTCGAGAGAGCCGGCGAGTTTCGAATCGAAGACGCTCAGCCTGCGTAGAAGTAGGTCAGTCTTTCCCCAGACTGATATGCATGAAAAACGAGTCTGAGACAGACTCGCCTGCTTTGACCAGACTCGCCTGCGACAAACTGCCATGACCATCGACACTTCCACCGAACACGCCCTCGCACTCGACGCTGCCGATCCGCTGGCCTCATTCCGTGACCGATTCTGGATTCCGGAATCCGACGGAAAGCAGCAGCTATACCTCGTCGGCAACTCGCTGGGGCTGCAGCCGAAAAACGTGGCCTCGATCGTCACCGAAGAGCTGGAAAAATGGCAACGGTTGGGCGTGCGAGGCCATTTCGAATCCGATCGCCCGTGGCTGCCCTTTCATGAGTTCCTCACGCCGATGATGGCGAGGATCGTCGGCGCTCAGGACACCGAAGTCGTCGTCATGAATACGCTGACGGTGAACTTGCATCTGATGATGACGACTTTTTATCGGCCGACGAAAACTCGACACAAAATCCTGATCGAGTCCCATGCGTTTCCCTCGGACTACCAGGCCGTCGAGTCGCAAATCAAGCTGCATGGCTTTGAGCCCAGGGATTCGATCGTTACCGCCAAGCACGGTGCGGAAACGGAGTTGCTTTCGGAGGACGCAATTTGTGACCTGATCGAACAGAATCGCGATTCGTTGGCGCTGGTGTTGCTGCCCGGAGTCCAATACTACACCGGGCAGTTGTTGGACATGAAACGCATCACGGCAGTCGCGCATCGCTACAACGTTTCCGTCGGTTTCGATCTGGCTCATGCCGTTGGCAACGTGCCGCTGGCGTTGCACGGTTGGGATGTCGATTTCGCGGTTTGGTGCAACTACAAATATTTGAACAGTGGTCCGGGCGCCGTCGGTGGTTGCTTCGTTCATGAGCGTCATGCGACGGACAAGTCCATGCCGCGGATGGCTGGCTGGTGGGGCCACGACAAGTCCACCCGGTTTCAGATGGAGAACCGATTTGATCCGATTCCAACGGCCGAAGGATGGCAGTTGAGTAACCCGCCGATTCTGTCGCTGGCTGCGATCCTGGCATCGTTGCAGGTGTTCGACGATGCGGGAGGGATAAGTCCGCTTCGTGAAAAATCGATCAGGTTAACGGGCTACTTCGAGGCGCTGCTGAACGAAGAGCTTGGTGACCGAGTCAACATTATCACGCCTCGGACGCCGCATCAGCGTGGCTGTCAGCTGTCGATCGAAATCGCGACCGGCGATGTTCCAGGCAAACGGATTCACCAACAGCTTGAGGCCGCGGGAACCGATACTGACTGGCGGGAGCCGAACGTGATTCGCGCCGCTCCGGTGCCGTTGTATAACTCGTTCGAAGACGTGCATCGATTCGTGGCGACGTTGAAGGGGATTGTTTCATAGTGTTACAGTGTCTTCCAGCGTGAAGCAAACGCGGTGGACGTTAACGTTTCGCGTATGATGGCTGGCCAGAACGACAAACTTGATCAAACCACAGGCAACTCGATGAGAATCAACGGCCATTCGCATTTGCTGCCTTACCCGGAACAGATTCCGGACTTCATGCGAGACAACGAGATCTTCTGGATCGACAAGGATCGCCGCTACATGCTGCAGAAAGGCTGGAAGCGACCGGTGACGGACTCCAGTTTCTTTCTGGAAGAAAAGCTCGAATGGATGGACCGCAACAAGATCGATCATGCGGTCATCCTGAACCTCTCGCAGCTGTACGGGAACGGGCTGCGGATCACCGACATGAAAAAGGTGCTCCGATTTCAGAACGATTTCAACGCTGACGTGCAGCGCGATCATGGAGACCGATTCACGTGTGGCTTTGTGGTGCATGCGGGATTCGTCCAGGGAGCCATTTGGGAAATCGAACGCTGCGTCAACGAGCTTGGTCTGAAAGTGCTCTGTCTGCCAACGCATTACATGGACACAATCGGTGTGTGGCGAACGATCTTTGAGAAAGAAACCGAGCCACTGCTGGAGTGTGCCAATGACCTCGGGCTGGCTGTAGAAGTTCACCCATACGATGGCGAAAAGTTCATCAAGCTGGAAAATGTTAGCTGGCGATTTCACCTGGTGTGGATGCTGGCTCAGTGCGCCGATGCGTACCACTTTTATACGCTCAATGGCTACCACGAAAAATTCCCCAACATCCGAACCTGCTTTGCTCACGGAGGCCAACTGGCTCACATCAGTCTTGGCCGCCGCATTCAGGGGTTCGACGGGCGGCCGGATTTGTTCGAAGGCAAGGTTCATCCCCGATCCGCCGTTGGACATCCGAACATCTTTTTCGATACGCTCGTCCACGACGTTGATTCGCTTGATCTGATGGTCAAACGCGGAGGCACCAACAGTATTTTCGTCGGGCTGGACGATCCCTATCCGCTGGGCGAAATGGAGAGCGAATCTCAATCGTCGTATCCTGGCAAACTTCTGGATCTTTGTGTGCAGCGGGGAGTTATCAATCAATCACAGCATGATGCGATGTGGTGCGACAACGTTCTGAGTTGGCTGGGCGAAGAAACCGGCAAAGCCCTTAAAGAGCGACTGCAGAAAGTACAAAGTCAGGATTAGAGGAAATTTCAAACAAGTGTCCTTTCGTTTGGGTACGATCCCTGAACAGGACCACTTTTTCCAATCCTTTTTCTTCGGTGCCATGTCAATCAATTTCAACTGCTCATGTGGAAAGGCGCTCGCTGCGCCACCTGAACTTGCCGGCAAAGAAGTCCGCTGTCCCGGATGCAACAACACGATGTTGGTTCCGACCGTCGGAGCCGTTCCCACTGCTGCAGCGGGAGCTTATTCGCCTCCCGGCGGAACGCCCCAGCCACCGCATAAAGGCGGAGCGCGTCGCTGTCACGAGCTGGACTATCAGATCGTTGGCGACGATATGCAGATGGTGATCGTCGAACTTGATCCTGGCGAAACGGTTATCGCCGAAGCCGGTGCCATGAACTTTATGGAAGAAGGCATCAACTTCGAAACCAAGATGGGCGATGGCTCCGAGCCGGACAAGGGATTCTTCGGCAAGATGCTCGACGTTGGAAAGCGTGCGATCACGGGCGAGTCGTTGTTTATGACTCACTTCACTCACACGGGCGCCGGTAAAAGCCACGTTGCCTTTGCGGCGCCCTATCCGGGCAAGATCATTCCGATCGATATGGCGACGATTGCAGGGAATGATTTGCTTTGCCAAAAAGACGCCTTTCTCTGTGCGGCACTTGGCACGAAAGTCACCATCGCTTTCAACAAGAAGTTTGGCGCTGGCCTGTTCGGCGGCGAAGGTTTCATTTTGCAAAAGCTCGTCGGTGACGGGTTGGCTTGCATCCATGCCGGTGGGACCGTGATTGAGAAAGAGCTTAAAGGCGAAACGCTTCGCGTCGATACGGGCTGCCTGGTGGCGTTTGAGCCGCACATCGAATACAGCATCGAGCGAGCAGGTAACCTGAAGAGCATGGTGTTCGGCGGCGAAGGTATGTTCTTGGCAACGCTTCGCGGTCATGGTCGCGTTTGGCTGCAGAGCTTGCCGTTCAGTCGTCTGGCTCAGCGTCTGGTTGGAGCGGTCGGTCGCGGCAAAGGCGAAGGTTCGGTTCTGGGCGGACTTGGTAACCTGCTAGACGGCGACGGGTTTTAGGCATGGTAGCACGGTGGTCTGCACCGTGTTTTTCTCTCCGCCGTGAACTCCATTGCGTTTGTCCATGCTCACGGTGGAGACCTTCCGTATTGCGATGAAAACGGTTCGCCATGGCAAAACCAAAAACGCGCTGTGACTGGTGCCTTTCTGGCAACGATCTCTATGTCGAATACCACGATACGGAATGGGGCGTACCGGTTCACGATGATCAAACCCAGTTCGAGTTCCTCATTCTCGAAGGTGCTCAGGCTGGGCTCAGTTGGTCGACGGTGCTCAATAAACGCGAAGGCTACCGCAAAGCGTTCGCGAATTTCGATCCAGCCAAAGTTGCTCGTTTCACGGACAAAAGAATCGCCAAACTGCTCGAGAATCCGGGCATCATCCGCAATCGCTTGAAGGTCAATTCGGCGGTCACCAATGCGAGGCAATTCCTGAAAATTCAGGACCAGTTCGGTAGCTTTGACGATTACATTTGGCGCTTTGTCGACGGTTCGCCAAGGCAGAACAAGTGGAAGACGATGAAAGAGGTGCCCGCCACCAGCGAGGAATCGGACGCGCTCAGCAAGGACTTGAAAAAGCGTGGCTTCAAGTTCGTTGGCAGCACGATCATGTACGCTCACATGCAAGCCACCGGTCTGGTGAACGATCATGTCGTCGGGTGCTACCGCTATAAACAATGTGCGAAACTGAAGTAGGCTCGCCGGCCGCCAGGCCTCGTTGAGAGCTCTCTGGATCTTGCGTGGTTGCCTATTCAGTCAACGTGGCGGCAACTTTTAGTCCTCGTCAGCGTCCTCGTCGATCACCAGACCAAGCGACGACAGGCCTTTGCCATGTGCACCCGAGAAGTCAGTCGGGTAGGGCGTTTCCCAACCCTTCACTTCATGCCAAACGAAACGGTTCAGATTGTCTTCGTCCGTTTCCGTTTTCATTCCGGTTCGCTGAATCGGAACGGTTGCCAGAATCGATCGCCACTTTTTCTCCGTGTTCGACTGCTCTGACTTTGGCTTGGGCGTTTCGTTCAAAGGATAGTTGGCCGCGATCGCCTTGTAGGGTTTCGCGTTGACTTTCGTCGCCGCAAAGCAGTCTTCCATCAACGGCATTGCCGCATCTTTCTGATTCAACGGCGGCAGTCCAAACAGGTGCAACGCAGTTCGCAGTACCGAAGTTTGATTGTAGAAACTGTGGTTGATTCCTGGTTGACTGTACGCACTGATCACCAGGCACAGGCTTCGGTGGCCGTCGATATGATCGTATCCGTTCTGCGGATCGTCTTCGTTGACGACGATCAGGGTATCGTCCCAAAACTTTGAATTCGAAATTGCTTCAACCAGTTGTCCAAGCGCCAAATCGTTGTCCGCCATATGAGCGTTACTCGTGACGCCTCCACCGAGATGATCCTGAGGAAGATAGATGAGCGTCAGGTTCGGCAACGTTCCTTTGGCTTCGAATTCGCGGAACTCTTTCAGAAAGCGGTTCATCCGCACGACATCGGGGATCAGCATGTTCCATCCCGGATAGTCCGGACTTGAGTAGCCTCGCAACCGTTCGACGCCAATGTTCTGGGCGAACTTTGTGTCTTTGCCGGCTTCAAACTCCGCGAACACTTCCTGATACTTCATGCCTTCGGGCGGTGTGGAGTAGTTCATTTCGCCAAAATTTCGAAACGAAAGGCCTGCATCGAGGAATCGATCCCAGATGAATCCGGAAGCGGAATACGTGATTGGGTCGTTGCCGAAAGTATAACTGCGTGCGAACCCACCAAACGCTCTCTCAAGATAAGGCGTGACGTTTCCTTCGGTGGCCCATGAGTGGCCATCGGCCGACAGGACTCCGTTGCAGTAATAGTTGTCCAACAGCCCGAATCGTTTCGCGAGCGCGTGATGGTTTGGCGTCACTTTTTCAGGAAAGATGCACAGCCCGGGTTCCGATCGGGCTTCCGGGATATCGCCGAAGACCTGGTCGAAAGTCCGATTCTCTTTGATGACATAGACCACGTGCTTGAAAACGCTCGGTTGACCAAGTTTTTTTGGCACGGGAACCGGGGCGACATCGGAGCTCTCGGCGATCGATTGGGTACGCAGAATCTGTGGAAAGTGAGCGTTCTCCGCAACGGTTTTGGACCATGTTTCCAGTGTTGCTTTATCCCGGATGTCCGAAATAGCAATCTTTTGCACCGAACCACGATGGTCGTGCGAGTTGCGACCTTTCTCTGGCGGACGCCGCTCTGATCGCGATCCAATCCCTTTGATGTTGGCAACGTACAGGTTCGATTCATCGCAAACGACGCTGACCGGATACCAGCCCGTTGGGATCAGCCCCGACGCCGGTTGCGTGTCGAGCGTTTTGCGATCCAGCACGGAGATGGCATTGTTCCCTGCCAGCGCGACAAAGACGGTCTGCCCATCTTCGGTTGACGCCAATCCGTTGGGCATTGAACCAAACGGAAGACGCGAATCGGGCTTCACATTGATGGCTTTCACGGGACCTTCGTCCGTGATCTGGCTGACGGAATCTTCGTTGGTATTGCAAACCAGAACCGATTTTTCCAGCGGAAGCAGGATCGAAGGATGTCGCCCGGTATCGACGGATTTCGTGACCTCCAGCGTTTCCAGTGAAACGATCGAGACTGTTCCAGTGCTCGCGACCCCACGCTTGTCGACGACGACGTCGGAGCCCGCAGAAGGAGCCGTTTTGTCGCCATCGATTGGGAGTCGGCCGCCAAGATTGGAAACGTAAAGCAGTTGATCGGTTCCGATTTCGACATCGAAAGGCGCGATGCCAACCGGGATCTCTTTCGTGACTTCATTGGCCTCAAGATCGATCACAGCCAGCGAATTCTTCTTCGACAGGCAAACATAGGCCATCTTCCCGTCCGCCGCAGACGTCACGCCGCAGGGAAAGCAATCGGACGGAAGTTGGATCGATCGATCGAGTTCAAATTTTGGCGCATCAGCGTCGTTCGCCGAATTCTTGAAGACATGAACCTCGCGTTTGGCATTCGTAAACAGAACTTCGCCTCGAGACGTCACATCGATTCCGTGTAGCGATGCGTTTCCCGGGCTGGCAACGGTTTGCTTGAGCTCCATCGACGCGGCATCAAACACGCGAAGTGCTTTCCAGTCTTTCACCAGCAACCATTTTCGGTCCGACGTCAACGCGAGATCGTTGGGCCGGCCGTAAAACTCAACCGACTTGCCAGCTGGCTTGATGAGATTGCCCGTCGGCAGTATCGATTTCGACACCACTCGCGACTCATCAATCTCATTGATCGCTCGCAACGGAGTTTCGGGCGTATTTTCCTGAGCCTGAGCCAGGCGGTTCGGTGCAATGGCCGTGACGCAAAATACAGCGACGACCACGGAAAGAAAAGCAAGTCGATTGTTCATGATGTTTCGATCTGAAGAGTGTCTTGTTTGTCAGATCGTAACCTGTGAATGTTTTGAGAACGTTAAGCTTTGGATTGTGCTCTTGGTTTGTATCGAACAACCACCGTCACCCGCTGTTGGTTTTACTGCTTCTCAAAGCAGTACAGATTCTGGTGTCCGCGAATAAAGATCTGGTTGTCGACGATTGCTGGCGTGGCATCGACCTCTTCCCCCAGATCATTCGAGGCAACGATGTCAAGTTTGTCACCATGTTTGAGAACCAACGTCATACCGTTTCGTCCTGTCACGTAAATGTGATCGTTGGCTGCAACCATGGATGAATACAGGCTGCGAATCCCGCTCAAGCGAGTGGCTTTGATCACCGTGTCGCCGGTCTTGGCATCGATCGCAGTCAGGATCGCATCGCTGCCTTTGGTTGAGTAAACGGTGCCTTTGTAGAGCACGCCTGTCGGAACGTAAGGCCCGATATCACGGCGACTCCAAACGACCTGCTCCGAATCCGTGATGTCGCCTTCGCTCGACAATGGAATCCCCATCGCAGCGTTCTGGCGAAAACCCGTCATGCAAACGGCCATATCATCGATCACCATCGGCGTCGGAATCGGATTGCCGGTTTGTCCGCCGCATTCCCAGATCACATCGCCGTTGGCCAGGTTGTAGCTGCGGACTCGCTTGGCACCGTTGGTGATCACCTGGACTTTGCCGTCGTGCTCAACGATTACCGGCGTTGACCACGAAGTCTGTTCGTCGCGGTCTTTCTTCCAAATCGTTTTCCCGGTCTTCGCATTCATGGCTTCGATGAAAGATTGGCCTTCATGGTCCCAGTTGACGACCAGAGTATCGCCATGAACTGCCGGGGAAGCACCTTCTCCGAATGAGTTTCGCGTTTTCATTTTGCCAAGCTGACGATCCCAGACAACTTTGCCGTCCATGTCCAGGCAGAACACGCCAAACGAACTGAACGACGCCCAGATGTGGCTGCCGTCGGTGACGGGTGAGCCAGAAGCAAACGAATTTGTGCCGTGATGCGATTCATGCGGCACTTCACTATTGACCTTGGTTTTCCAGAGTTCACTTCCGTCATCTCGACTCACGCAGACAACGAAAAAATCATGGTAGTTGGATGGCGGTGGGCTTTGTCGTCTTCCACGGCGACCGCCTCGGCCTCCACGTCCGCCACGGCCTTGATCCGGGCGAGTCTCTTCCTGGGCGGGTGCCGCTTCAGCACCCTCCTTCACGCGATCGGTCTTCACCGAAGTCAGCATGATGATTTTGTCGTTCCAGACAACCGGGCTCGAAAGTCCGCTGCCCGGGATTTCCGTTTTCCATTTCGCGTCTGCGGGCTTCCACGAAATCGGTGGCGTTGCGTTCGCCGAAACGCCATTTCCAGTCGGTCCGCGGAACTGATGCCAGTTGTTTTCCGCTTCCTGGGCAGAGACTGTGATGCCGACGATCAGAAGCAAAGCGATTGAGAGGATTTGTTTCATGAAGTCACCGATAGTCCGTGCAAATTGGGGGGGCGAAATGTGTTCAAAATCAAATGTCGGAAATGGCACCCGTGGAGTCGCCAAACCGTTCCAGTGATTCAACCCCCATTTGCTGGGCAAGGGTCACGTAAAGATTGGAAAGCGGCTTACTTTTGTGATCAACGAACCGTCCCGGAGTCAACCGGCCTCCGCCGCTACCGGCAAGAACGATCGGCAAATCGGAATGGGTATGCCGGTTTCCGTCGGCGTTGCCGCTTCCGAAAAGCACCATCGAGTTGTGCAGAATTGAATTGCCGTCCACGTCTTTTGTGTTTTCCAGCTTCTGCAGAAACTTCGCAAACTGTTGGACGTACCACAAATCAATTTGCTTCACTTTTTCAACGCGGTCCTCTTTGTTCTGGTGATGGCTCAAATCGTGATGGCCTTCAGAAATCCCAATGAAATCGTAAGAGCGGTTATCACCGTCGTGACCGAGCATCAAAGAGCAGACTCGTGTCGAATCCGTCTGGAACGCCAACACCATCAAGTCGTACATCAGGTTCACGTATTCCGTGTGAGACGGCGGAATGCCAACCGGTGTCTCGATGCCAGGATCTTTGGGGTCGCCAAACGATTCGGCTTTCTGGATTCGACGTTCCAGCTCCCGAACGCCCGAAAGGTACTCGTCAAGTTTCTGCTTGTCGGATCGCTGCAGTCGCCGAGTCATCGATCGCGTGTCTTCCATCACGAAATCCAGAATGCTTCGTTGCTCTTCACGCCGCTGCTGCAGATTTTTGACTCGTTGCCCAGGATTCCCGGCTCCAAAAAGCCGCTCGAATACCAGCCGCGGATTGTTCTCCGTCGCCATCGGTGTCGATTCGGACTTCCACGAAATGTTGTACTGATACGCACATGAATACCCTGAGTCACAACCACTTGCCTGACGAACCGGATCGGAGGCAAGTTCCAGTGAAGGGAATCGAGTCTGCCCGCTGACTCCGTTGGCGATGATCTGGTCGATCGAAACGCCGGCGCGAATATCAGTCGCACTTTTGTTGAGACGGACGCCGGTCAGGAAAGTTCCGTTGCCGCGAGCGTGGTCGCCACCACCGTCCTGCTTGCCTTCGGCGACTTCCATGTCCAGCCCTTTAAGCAACTGAAACGAATCGCGCATCGAATCAAGCGGCTTGAGCGTTTCCGAGATCGCGTAGTTCTTGCCTGTTTCGTCTGGCCACCACGAATTTGGGATCGCGCCGTTGGGAAAGGACAGAAACGCCGTCCGCAATGGAGCACCGGTTGCTGTCGTTGCGATCGGAGCAGCGCCAACGCCTCCGACGGCTCCGATCAACGGACGAGCCATCATCGATTGCATCGCTGGCAATGCTACACAGGCTCCCAGCCCACGAAGAAAATTTCGTCTGGAGTTATTCATTGGTTTCACTTGAAACAAATTGTAATTTCTGTTTGGATTCGGTTGCCGAAAGCGAGTCGTCGTCTGCGGTATCAATTCGCGACGTCCGTTGGAAGGCCGGCGAGTGAATGATTTCAGTCAGCAAAGTGATCGCTTTGCCATCGTTATCATTGAGCTTTTGCACCAGTTGATCGATCAGCGGCGTATCGTGGTATTCAATGTTTCGCCCGAGGGCGTAAGTCATCATTTTTTCTGTCACGCATCGATAGATATCGTCACGCTTGTCGTTGACCAGCACTTTTTTCAATTCGCGAATGTTGGTGAACGCCTCTCCAGTTGCCAGCTCGCCTTCGGTTTGAATCGGCTGACCGAATTCGGATTCTCGGAACTGCCCCATTGGATTGAAGTTTTCCAACGCCAGCCCCAGCGGGTCCATGCGATTGTGACATGAGCTACAGGCCGGATTCTCGCGGTGAATGGCTAACGTTTTCCGCAAGCTCAGCTTCACGTTCGGGTCGTCACCTTCAGCGTCCTCAAGCGACGGAATATCTGGCGGCGGAGCAGCGACAGGCGTCGCCAGGATGTTTTCCAGCACAAACAGCCCCCGCTTCACAGGCGACGTCCGATCCGGATTGGAGGTCACTGCCAGGAAAGTTCCCTGTGTCAGAATCCCGCCGCGAATACTGTCTTCGGGGAGTTGTACGTACTTCAACTGACGGCCTTCGATCGGTTCAAGTCCTTCGATTTTGTAGAACTTTGCCAGGTCTTCGTTGAGGAACGCATAGTCCGCGTCGATCAGTTCCAGCAAACTGCGATCGTTTTTGAGAATGTAGTCGAAGTGCATTTCCGTTTCGCGTTTCATCGCACGGCGAATCGAATCGTCGAAGCGAACCCGGTTTCTGTTGCCACGACGCGATCGCCGGCGGAAATCACGTCCCGCGTCTTTGAACTCCTTTTCTTCTTCCTCAGTTCGATCATCGCCTTTGCGGGCCAATTCAAAGAAACGATTTCGTTGGCGATCGGCTTCGGGATCAGGTTTCTGTTCGCGACGAGCGATTGCACGCGAGTTGATTGGGATGGATTCAATCGCTCGAGCCTGCAGCCATTGGCCGACAAAATTCTGAACCAAATTCTTCGATCGGTCGTCGGCCAACATCCGTTCGATTTGCGAGTCGAGTTTCTCGCGTAGCTTGCCTTGTTCCGCGAGGCGCATCAACTCGTCATCCGGCATGGACGACCAGAGGAAAAAAGACAGTCGAGAAGCCAACGCGAACTCATCGATCAACGGAAAATCGGAATCGTCGTCTTCCTTCGTAAACTCTTCGCGAAAAATGAATCGCGGCGAAGCCAGCACGGCCGTCATCGCTTTCGCAATTCCCGACTCAAACGAATCGCCATTGGCAGGTGACTGCATCGCCAGCGAAACCAGCCGCTCTACCGTTCGATCATCGGCAGGGCGACGGAAAGCTTTTGTTGCAAAGGGGCGAAGCAATTCGGCCGCATACGTTTTCTGCCCCGCCTGATCGGCAGGCACGTCTTTGGGGAAAAAGCTTTCGTAGCCTTTCGGTTTGACGTAATGCTCTTCCGCCAACGGGCCGCGCAACGTCACGTCGCGGATGTCGAGCCGCAGTTTCCGAACCTGATCTTCTTCCGACGTCGGTTTGATCGTCAGCACCATTTCGTGCTCGCCGGCGTCAAGCGTTCGGTCAAAGGCGAGCGAATGTCGCTTGCCACCCTGTCGCACGTATTCTTTGTGATGCAGTACCTCGCCATCAAACGTGAACGTGAACTCGCAACTGTTGAGATCAAAAACGTTGTCGACGTAGCTCTCCATGCCACGCATGTTCAGCACGATCTGATAGTCGCCGGGAATGTCAACTTCGATCTTCGTGCGAGCCGTCGCGTCGTTGTAGTACAGCAAACTTAAAATATCGCCGGGCGCGGTCGTCGCAAGTTCGGCTTTCTCGTCGAAACGAAAATTCGATCCCGCGTAGACTTGTTCGCGAACGATCTTTGAAGTCGTCGGCACGGTGCTGGCGATGATCTCCCTCGCTGCGTTGAAATACTTCTCCAGCAGCAGCGGCGATACCGAGAGGACTTCGCCAATGTTGTCGAACCCATGCCCCGTGTCGTCAGCCGGAAAGTTCATCGCCGTGTTGTAGTCGTAGCCCAACAAGTCACGAATTGTGTTGCGGTATTCGACGCGATTAAGCCGGCGAACGGTGACTTTGCCCGGTAATGGCTTGTCCGGATCGAGCCCCAAAGCTTCTGTGATGATCCACGATTCGAGTTCCTGTTTCTCGTCGGCTTCCAGCGGATCGTAATCCTGCGGCGGTGGCATCAAGCCCGTTCGTACCTGCTTGAGCACGCGATGCCAAAGCTCGCGAGATTCTTCCGGCTTCATCTCACCAAGTTCGTCGAACGAAACACCGCCTTCTTCACCGCCACCCGCGTGGCAATCGAAACAGCGACTCTCCATGATCGATTCAACGGTTTCGCTCAACTCGATCTGCGCATTTGCAGGCAGAGGCGTGCAACAGATCGCAGTCAGCGAAACGCACAGTAGATAGAACCAGATTGTCTTCGATTCGTTTCGCATGGTTTACTTTGCCTTTTTCGCTTCCCAACCACGATCACGATCCTGTCCGCGGAAGTTGAAACTTTGCCAGCCGACGATTTTGTCACCGTGGACAATGCCCTGATAGGTGATCTTCATTTCGCGATTGTTGAACTCGCGTTCGATGTCGAAGCCCAGTTTGTTGCCTTCGAGTGTCGGATTCATAATGTCCGCGGTTGTGACCTCGCCATCTCGTTCGGTCTCAAGCGTGCCTGTGATTTTCCCGCCGTCGTTTTTGACCTTCAACGTCGAAGCCATTCTGGTTCGACCCATACGGCCCGACCATTCGTAAACGCCGCTCGGATCAACCTCTGCGCTAGCATCAAATCCTGGAAATGGATCGGTGACTTTCGGCTTCATCGCTTTCGCCATCGCCACCAGTTTGTCACCGTCCGTTTTGTCTTCGACGTCCGGGTGGTCTCGCCAAACCCAACGAAGCATCAACGGCAACATCGCGCCGCCGTGATCGTCCGAGTGCCCGCCTTCTCCGAACACGTAGGCCATGTCGTAGCCTTTTTCCTCAAACGCAGCCACCATTTTTTGGTTTTGAATATGCCAGTCACGTTCAAGGTTGTCCGGACGTCGCAAATCATTGACGCCGTCCTGCAAAAAGATGCGGATGTCTTTCTTTTCGGCTTCGAGAACCAGATCGGGATAAACGTGGCCGCCGTGAATGTTGGTGAAGCTTCCGATGAAGCTGATCACGTTGCGGAACTCTTCCGGCTTTTGCCACGCGACCGTGAACGCGCAGATGCCTCCGCTGCTCGAACCGCCAATCGCACGGTCGGCTCGATCCTTGGAAAGGTTGTACTTCTTGCCGACTTCCGGCAGCATCTCTTCGACGATGAAGCGAGCGTATTTGTCGTCCAGCACATCGTACTCGCGGTCGCGATTGTTCGGGTTGCCGAAACCGATGCTGTCCGGGAACGCGTCACCGCGCTGACCCGGCGTGATGAAGATCCCGACGGTTACCGGAATCTGTTTTTTGGCGATCAGGTTTTCCAAAACGTTCTGCGCCCGGATGACTCCATTGGGATTCATCGTGCGGGCGCCGTCCTGAAAAACCAGCACGTTGGCAGGTTTGTCTTTATCGTATTGAGCCGGCACGAAAACCCAATACTGACGCACGGTGTTTTCGATGATGTCGCTGTGAAAAAGATGCGGGCCTTCCAGGCGACCTTGAGGAACATCATTGTTCTTCAGCGAATCCGCACCGAGTTCGTATCGAACTTCAGGCTTCGGCTGTCGCCGCTCGACTTTGTCCTGCGCGTTAGCGTCAGTCACTTGCGGCGAAAGGACTGCCATGGCAATCACTAGCGCCAGAAACGTATTTCGGTTCATCAGAGTTCTCGCACGGTAATGGTGATTCAAACTGGCGAGCCGAACGCCAACTTACTTTTTTGCTGGAGCGTTGAGCGTCTTGATCACTTCGCTGAGCATCGGTTTCGGCTGTCGCTGCCGGTCAAACAGCAGCGGGTAGTTCGTTCTGTTCCAGGGAAACGTGTTGAGCCAACTTTCGCCGTCGTGAACGTTCCAGAAAGAGACACGTTCGATAATGTCGCTGTACTCGTTGAACAGCTCGAACAGTTTCACGTACTGTTCGGTTTGCTGCTGCTCGATGTCTTTCGGCAATCCGTTTTTGTAAGGATCAAACGTCGCCAGTTCTTCGCGATACTTGCCGCCCTCGGACCACCATTTGCCGCGCTTCACGACGTCGATGTCCAACTCCGAAACGACGACTTTGATGTTCAGCTTTCTCAGTTCATCAAACGTCTCACGAAGTTGATCCAGCGAATCGTCACCCAATTCAAAATGCCCCTGCATCCCGTAAGCGTCGACCGGAGCGCCGGCTTCTTTCAGTTTCGTCAGCAGCTCAATCAGCTTCTTGCGTTTCTCAGGTTTGTGGCCGTTGTAGTCGTTGTAAATCAGCAGAGCATCCGGATCCTTTTCGCGAATCGTTTTGAAGGCCGTCACAATAAAGTCCATTCCCGCAGTGCGCGAATAAATCGAATCTCGCAGCAAGCCTTCGTTGCTGTCGCCGATCGCTTCGTTGACCACGTCCCACATCGTCACCGCGTCGCCATACCGTTCGGCCAACGCGGTGATGTGATCTTCGATTCGCTTCAGCAAAGTCTCACGCGTCAACGGATCGCCATTGGACTCCGTCATCATCCACTCGTCCGTGCGATCGTCTTTGGCCCACACAAGACAGTGGCCGACGACTTCCAGATTGTTCGTGCGGGCGAAGTTAAAGAACCGATCCGTATTGCCGAAATTCCATTGGTCTTCGGCCGGATGAATCCCTTGCGGCTTCATGCAGTTCTCGGGCGTGAGGATGCTGAACTGTTGCCTGATCAACTCCGCGTCTTTTTCTCGCTGCAGCACCGCATGCCCAACACCGACTCCGATCTTGAACCGATCGCCGGCGGCTTCTTTCAGGGAAAGCACCGCAGTCGCAGCAGTCCCATCGCCATCGTTCTTGCCTTCGGTGACGGCAGATTCCTGGCCAAACATGTCGGCGCTATTGAGCCAATTGCCCAGCAGAAACACGACGAGAAAACAGACAGCGTAACGAGACATTAATCACCCCACGAATATCACAGCTTAAGTTTGCCCGCCGTAAAGAGGGGCTATTGGACTTGAACCTGAGTTTACAGCAATTGTGTCGCAAATTACCAAGGTTCCTCTTAATTTTTTCTATCGTTGAATAAATAGTTCCGAGCCCGCTTTCCGTGAAATCCTTGTCCAATCCGGATCCCAATTCGGAAACACCGGTCTTTCCGGCAGCCCAGCCGGTTCCACACCATTGCTCGCGGAATTGCCGCAGCGACAAACCTTCACTCCCGGGAGTCCAATGCTTCATCGATCCATGCGTCCGTTCTGTTTTCTTGGCATCGTTCTGTGTTCTGTTCCGGCGTTGCAAGCACAGCAGATTGCAGACAGTTCGACCGTCATAAAACCGGCGCGAGTTGAGACCATCGAGCCATCCCGGATCGAGAGCCTTCACGCGAAAGTCAAACGCCAACGCAAGGTCGAACCTGCTCCCCGGATGGTCAACGGGTTTCTTGTGTTCAACGGTGCGACCGATGGAGACCGCCAGGTTGATCCGCAAGTCGCCGTCGGGCCGAATCATGTGGTGCACGGAACGAATGGCGGATTCACGATCTTTGACAAAGAAGGCAACTTCATCGATGGCGTTTCGCAAAACGGATTCGAAGGTGGTATCGATCCGAAACTTCACTACGACGCCAACAACGGAGTGTTCCTGTTTGACTTGTGGGTGTATTGGGACAAAGCCAAACGCAAACCGGTCAACATCTCCGTTTCGGAAACGGACGATCCGACGAAGGCCTGGAACACCTACGGCGTCTCGATTCCTGACGGCGTGGACGGCGGAGCGATCGGCTACAGCAAGCGTTGGATTGGATACGGCTTTCCTGGCGGAGAAAACAAAACAATCGTGATGTCGATGGACAAATGCAAAGCCGGACTTCCCGCGGAAGCATTCCATTTCAAAGGCAGCTTTGGGCATCCGGTTGCCAATCAGGATGTTGACGACGGCTTGTACTTCTTCAAGCTGCAACCGAAGAAAATGATCATCACCAAAGTCACCGCTGGCGATGACGGAAATCCGGTGGCGACGCAGATAACGTCGGCCAAACACGATTTCGAATACCGCCACTACCCGCCGAAATCTCCGCAGCCCGGCACGGACAAAACGGTGGCTTCTGGAGATCGCAATCCCAAGAACGTGGTGCTGCAAAACGGATGTCTGTGGTTTTCCCGAGGTCTCAATCTCGACGGTCGTGCTGCCGTGATGTGGCATCAAGTCAAGCTCGACGGGACGTCGGTTCAGTCTGGTGTGATCAGCGATCCGAAACGCAGCTTCATCCAAAGTTCTGTCGCCGTCAACGCACAGGAAGATCTGATCGTGGGCTTTCAGGAAGCCGGCCCCGACATTTTCGTCAGTCCACGTTTTGCGTTTCGCAAAAGTGTTGATCCGAAAGGCACGCTTCGCGACATGGTTTCAATCGGCGAAGGCTTGGCCGCAACTGCTGGCGGGCCCTGGGGTGACTACAGCGGTTGTGCCGTCGACGGCGGCAACGGGCTGGATCTGTGGACGGTTCAAAGCGTGGCCGACGCGGAAGGAAAGGGCGACACTGTGATCGCGCGGGCGCCAATGAATGCGACCGGCGACAGGAAATAGTTGCGCTCAAGATCGGCCGTGGCAGACCGTATAATAGTGGCATGAACCCTGGCAACAACAAGGAAGACTCCCCGGCGGCCGCGGCTTTGATGGCGACGGCTTACCACGAAGCCGGACATGCCGTGATGGCGGTTTCGTTAGGAAGAACGATCCAGAAGGCAACCATTGTTCCGGCCAAAATCCAAACGGGTGGCGTGCGTCTTGGAGCTGTAAAGTTGCAGCAGGGACGCAGCAAAGCGACGCAGGATTGGCTGGAAGATGAAGTTCTGATTTTGTTCGCCGGCATGGTCGCGGAGTCCCAGTTCACGGGTTCGTATTGCCAGCGCGGGGCTGCATCGGACTTGAGAGCGATTGACCAGTTGCTGGGAACCCGCGCCAATACAGAACGACAGCTGGAGAAGCTACATCGCCGTTTGCTCGACAAAACCGAATACATTCTTGGCGATGAAGTTCACGAGAAAGCCATCCAGTTGGTTGCCGAGCAGTTGATTGAGCATCAGACAATCAAAGGCCGCTTGGTGAAGCATTTTTTGAATCAGGCAATTGGGCAGTCGAAGAAGTAGCAGATTGGCAACTTCAACTCGATTTCACCGATTTTGTGGTTTATTGAAATATTCGGCTACTCTCAGTCGTCAGTCTTTTTAGATCATGAGGTGTCTGTTTCAGGATGAAGTATGTCGCACGACTGGAGTGAAATAACGAAATCGCATGGTCCACTTGTTTGGACCGCGGTGTATCGGATTTTGCGTTCGCACTCCGAATCGTTGGACTGTTACCAGGACGTAATGTTGGAAGCTTTCGAGCAAAGCAAGACCAGGCACGTAGACAATTGGCCAGGTTACCTGCGTTGGCTGGCCGTCCGCCGTGGACTCGATCGGCTTCGGGCACGAACCCGATCGAAGGCGTTGGTCAGCGAAACTCCAGATATCGATCTGGTTTCACGAGTCGACCAGTCCAATGCCGCGTCGCTTGAGTTGGAAGAGTTGAAAGCGCGACTTCGCTCGGAACTCGGTTCATTACCCGCGTTGCAGGCTGAAGCTTTCTGGCTGCGATTCGTGGAGCAAATGAGCTATTTGGAAATCGCCCAGCAAATGGATCTCGAACAAAGCGCCGTCGGAGTTTTGATCCACCGCGCTAAACCTCGTGTTCGAAAGGCGTTATCTGATCTTCAACCACAAACGCGATCAGCCAGGAGCGAACAATGAACAAAAACTATCTCAAGACGAACGACGACGATCTCGACAGATCAGATGATCTGTTGAAGCAAACGTTAAAGGGGATCCGGCAGGAGGAAGTGCCTGATTTTCCTGACCCTCCGCTGGGCCCGTTGCCGTCGACGTCATTGCATGCTGACGGAAAATCGGTTCCGTGGTCTGCCGTCAGACAGGCTTCAGCAGCTAAAAGTTCTGGCTGGCTTTCTCGATCTCGCCTTTTTGTTATCGCTGCAGCCGCTGTTGTTCTGGCGGCTCTGCTTTTATGGCCCCAGTCCAGTCAGTCGGCGTTTGCGAAAGTGCAGGCGGCTCTTGAGGAAGTCCGGTCAGTCTCCTATTCCGTTTTTGACTACCACGCCAATGGTGATGCCTGGGAGACAAACGTAAGCATCGTCGAATCGGGGCTTACGCGTTCCGAGCAAATTAAAGTCGGCGAAGGGACCGTCGCGAATGGTCTGCAGATTTCAAACTGGAATGAGAATCTAAGAATGATAGTCGATCACAAGTCTCGCAAGGCGACATTTTATGAAGTCAGCCCTGACGAAGAGTCGGTGGCGCGACGCAATCGGTGGATTGAAAAGTTTCGAAATATTCCCGAACGCGCGACTCAGGATCTCGGGCCGACGACTTTCGATGGCAAGCCGGTCCATTCTTTCGAGGTCTTGATGGGCGAGCGAGAGTTCAAAGTCTACGTCGACGTCGAGACCAACTTGCCGGTACGCATGGAATACATGCAGGAGGAAACTGGCTTTCGCGAGGTCTTCTCGAACTTTGTATTTGATGGAGGGATGGATATGTCCCAATTCGCCCTTGAGGCGCCGGAAGGCTACACCGTCGAACATGTCGCTCTCGAGCCACCTCCAGCCGATGCGGATTTGCTGGTCGTGTCACCAACGATCGGTATCGGGCCCGTGCCGTTTGGCGCAGACGCCGATTCGGTGATCGAGTTTCTTGGCGAGCCTGCCCAGCGTCGCAAATACGCTCCATTCAGTTTGCCGGGAAGCGATCAGCCAAGACAGGGTTTCGAGTATTTGAAGTACAACTCGTTGGGTTTGGAGATCGGAATCAACTCGGAGCACGGTATTACGACGATTCGCTGCTTCAGTCAGCGACGCACTGGGCCTTCGGTTCATGATTTCGCGGGCCAGACTCCGGAGGGGATTCGGATTGGCTCAACATTGCCGGAAGTCATCGCGGCGTATGGCGAGCCGGATCTAATGAACGATCGGGTCACCTATTTGCGAGAAGGTTGGACGTTTTCGATTTCGGATGACAAGGTAGAGGGTATCGAAGTGAGCGAACCGATACACGAAGACATCGAAATAATTGTGAACGACGATGGTTCATCCACCCAACGTGTTAGACCTCGCGATTGAGGGGACGTTGTGGGAGATTGTCGCTCTCGCTTCAATGCGCGGCATCGCGGCTCAATCGTGCAAAGGGGAACCACCGTTGGCTGTGCAACTACCGAAAAAGATCACGAATCAGAATTCGCCGCGCGTCCACAGTCGCGACCGCTGTGTTACTTTAAGCAGACCGCGTTGAAACTTTTTTTCGCCAAACTGACAATGTTCCATGGGGCAATCGGAAACAATTGAAGTCTCTGAATCCACAAAGCCAAAGCGTGCGGTTTCGCTTTTTGCATGGTTCGCAACTTCGGTTTTCGCCATCTCATTGCTTGTCATGAACATTCGCGGCGTCCCGGATCCATATTCCTGGAGAGAGATCTGGCCGCCGAATGGTCCATCAGTGACGACGAACGCCTTCGACCACGGGTGGCCGATGACATGGCTCAAGTCGGAGCCGAAGCCAGTTCCAATGGCCGAGGATTTCACTGAATTGATGCGAGAGTTTCGGGGCGGCGGGCCAAGATTCAGCTCGGATGGGCGTGACGGATGGTTGTTCTCGGTCCAGCCAACGTCAACCGACTGGATGGCGCTGCTGGTCAATATGTCCGTTGCAATCAGTATCATGGTTGTGGTGTTTGTCACGTGTAAGCGACGTTGGCGAAATGGATTCAAGTTTAACCTGCTGGACGTCGTGCTTGTTTTCGCTTTGGCGAGTCTTGCGTTGGCCAACTTGCAACATCACAGAGATATTTCACACAGGGAAACGAATCAGATTCATGGATTTTCGCTGTCCAATCCCGCGTGGTCCGGTCCAGAATTTCTCAGAAGGCTCGCTGGCGATTCTGAATGGCTGGGAGCATGCCGACATTATCAAAAGGTTTCGATTACTATTTCAAATCTCAATGCTAAACACGTGGATGCAATTGGTGCTCTTCCATATGTGCGAGATTTGGAAATTGAAGGAGATCCATCGCTGCCTCAAATTGAACTTCTTGGAGAACTCACCCAGCTCGAAACAATCGAAATCAAATATGTGATGCAGTTCGACTCGATTCCACCGAGTTCCAGCGGTTTTGTCAAGGTTTTGCCGCCTGCTCAAACGCCAACGTCGCCCAAGCCGAACGAAACAGAATCGTATGAGTCACGTATCAGAAAACCAAACGTGACACTGCCGTCAATTGAAGAACTGAGAATCGATTCGAAGATGCATAATGACAACTTGCCGCGTGCGGTTGATCTGATCGATTGCTGTCCCAATCTAAAGAAAGTCAATCTGACCGGAGACCAATATTTGATAGACGATCTGATGAACTTGCCGTCGACGATTGACAAAATTGAATGCGGTTTTCTGACAACCGCTGAAGAACTTGAAAGGTTGAAGGCCAAATTTCCGGCTGCGACCATCGAACGAAAGCTGAAGGGTGGATACATGGTCGCTACCAGTTTGATTCCTGATAGGATCGCTGAAATCCGCACTAAACGGCGTCGGGAAATTGAATGGCAGGGTTCGCATTTTTCAAGCGGGACCCTGGATCTCTCCAGAACCGCAACCAAAATCGACATGGCGTTTGCTGAGAAGTTTCGACCCGTATTCCCCAAGACGCGCGTTATTGTTTTTGGCCGATTCGATTCCAGTGACACGGCAGTTTGGATTGCGCAACAATGTCCCAAACTGACTGTTGTCGATGCGACAGGATTTGAGCTGGAATTTTCTGGGGCGATGCAATTGCCTGAATCGATTCATGCTTTGACGATCGAGCAAAACTCGACTACTTCAGATCAATTTGAAGAGCTGATATGGAAACTGGGGCTGTCCGATCTCACAATCACTGGCTCTAAATTCAACGATCAGGAAATCAAAGCAATGAAGAAGAAATTTCCGAGCCGAAGAGTCGTCATTCGGAATTGAGTTCAAGCAAAAATGGTTGCGTATTCTTTGCATGGCCTACAGCCACTTCGAAAGCACACCGCCTCGCGCGGCCATCGCATCGATCCGTTTGGTGATCGCGGGATCTTCAATCAGTGGCGGGGCGTGAAATGGCTTTACGCGGGCGTCGATCACCAGTGATCCGTCGCAGCCCCAATGACGGTGTTCGGTCCAGGCGGCAATGCCATCAACGTCGGTTGCGGGATTACTGCGAGTGAAGGTCGCCCACAGGAAATTGTTCAACGTCGCGGCGACGAACGGGCTGTCGTCGACCAGCAGGATCAGTGGGAAATTGCAGATCGAATCGCGAGCCAGGAATGACTTGCAAAATCGCCGCAAATGTGGATCCGTTCGAGCTTTTCCATCTTCAGGCTCAAACGTTGGGGCACGAACTGCCAACACTCCCGGAATGCAAACTTGTGGATCGCTGAATCCGGGCGGAAGTTGCAAATCAGTCGGAGATTCAGTCGGCAGTTTTCGAATCGCGTCGCCGACTGCTGCGACGACAAGTTTGCTGCCCGAGTTCATGCCGCTGCCGGAATAGTCCAGCGTGTCGATGGTTGTCCTGGTTTGGAAATGTAAGTCGCGTTGCCAGTCGACTCGCTCGAGCATTCGAACGAAAAACGATTCGATGTCATCGATGTTCAGGTCCGGATCGCATTTCTCGTCGATGATCCACAAATACTTTGCGAGACTCATCTGGCCTTGGCCCAAAATTGCGTTCGCTTGCGTAAGCAGTTCCTGCGGGGCCGAAGTCTTTTGCCACGGAACGTAACGTTCGCTGCCGATCGCCAGCAGCAGTGGATGCACGCCAGAAGCATCGACCGCGTTGACGCCGCGGACGCCGGGCAGGACCGTCGGAATCACCGGAGCCGTCAGTTCGTGAATCAGCTCGCCGAAGACAGTGTCTTCTTGTGGCGGACGACCGACGACAGTGAAAGGCCAGATCGCGCCATCGCGATGCCAAACTTTGTCGACGTTGAGTACCGGGAATTCGTGTGTCAAACTGTAGTAGCCCAGATGATCGCCGAAGGGGCCTTCTGGCATTTGCCTTTCGGGATCCACCATTCCTGAAATGACAAAGTCAGCGTTGGCGTAGATTGACGAGCACTCTCCGATGTTGACCATCGGGATTCGGTGTCCGGCCAGAGCGCCCGCGAAAGTTAGCTCGCTCATCCCCTCCGGCAGCGGCATCACAGCTGCGACCGTCATCGCAGGATTGCCGCCGACGAACACGTTGACGCGAAAGGGCTTGCCGGCGTCGATGGCGGCTTGATGTTGCACGCCGATGCCGCGGTGGATCTGATAGTGCAGCCCGACCTGGGATTGCGGATCGTAATCATTGCCCGAAAGCTGGACTCGATACATGCCCATGTTGGATTTCATCAATCCGGGCGAACGGACGTCCTCGCTGTAGACTTGCGGCAGCGTGACAAAAGCGCCACCGTCGTCGGGCCAACATTTAAGCTGCGGAAGTTCGGGCAGCGAAATGCTGTTCTTCATCACGGCGCCGCGGCGGGCTTTCCTGGGTTGCATCTGCCACGCGATGAAGGGAGCCTTCCAGTACTTGAGCGGATTTTTCAACGCTGCTTCGGGAGCAACCTTCAGCTGAATCGCTCGCTGCACATTCTCGAATGTATCGCGGAAAATGAAACGGGCTCGTTCGAGAGTCCCGAACAGATTCGACACCATCGGAAAACGGCAGCCTTTCACGTTCGTGAACAACATGGCTGGCCCGCCCGATGCGTAGACTCGACGATGGATCTCCGCCATCTCCAGATTTGGGTCGACTTCTTCATCAACGCGAACCAGATGGTCGTGCTTTTCGAGGTCGTCGGTGCATTCGGAAAGAAAACGATAGCCCATGATGAAGTGTTCGCAGAGAAGTGTTCAGTGTGCAGAATCCTGTTACATTTGTGATTCAAAAGTCACTGTGAAACAAGGCAAGACATGAAAATTGAGTTTACAGATTCGTCGGTCGTTGAAGTGGAAGCCGATGCTGTCGTCGTTGGTATCTGGAAAGATGAACCGCTGGAAGGACCGGCGAAGCAACTGGACGACGCGATCGGCGGTGGGCTTTCGCGGATGATCGAACTTGAGGAAGTCTCTGCGGACCGCTACCAGGCGACGATGATGCTGGCGCCGTCAGGAATCAAGGCACCGGTAGCTCTGGTGGTCGGGCTTGGGCAACAGGGACAATCTGACGCAGCGTTTTCCACACGAATCGGTGGCGTGATCGCAAAATCGCTGGCTGGGAAAGCTCGCGAGCATATCGCGACGTTCGTGGACGTTCCCAAAGTGGACGAATTTGTCAGCGGATTGCTCAACGGTTGCGTTGGCCAGGATCTGTTCCTCGAAAAGAAGAAATTGTTCCCGATCGAGTCCGTCTCGATCTCAAAATCGGAATCCGTTTCCAGCGAAGCCATCGACCAGGGCAGGGTGCTTGGCGAGAGCGTCAAACTCACCCGGCATTTGGTGAACTTGCCAGCGAGCGATTTGTATCCGGAATCGTTTGCTGATCAGATCGTAAAAACAGGAGCCGAATCGGGCTTCGAGGTCGAGGTCTGGGACGAAGAGCGGCTCGAGCGCGAGCGATGCGGAGCACTGCTTGCCGTTGGCCGCGCTTCAACGCGACAGTCACGTTTGGTGATCATGCGATACAACGGCGGCGCCGAAGGTGATGCTCCGATCGGGTTGGTCGGAAAAGGCGTAACGTTCGATTCGGGCGGGCTTTCGCTCAAACCGTCGGCCAGCATGTTGGATATGAAGTGCGACATGGCAGGAGCCGCGACGGTTGTTGGCGCGATGAAGGCGATTGCTGAGTTGGGCGTCAAGCAAAACGTCTTTGGCTTTGTCGGGCTGGCTGAAAACATGATCGCCGGAGACAGCTTTCGACTTGGTGACGTGCTGACCGCTCGCAGCGGAAAGACCATCGAAGTCCACAACACCGACGCAGAAGGCCGGCTGGTTCTGGCTGATACGCTGGACGTTGCCATCGAAAACGGCGTAGACCGGATCGTGGATCTGGCGACACTGACCGGTGCTTGCGTGGTCGCGCTGGGGCTCGATACTGTCGGGCTGATGACGAACGATGACGACTGGTCGGATCAGGTCGCGTCCGCCGCAAACGAATGCGGTGAAGCCGTTTGGCCACTGCCAATGTTTGAAGAATTCGCGGAGCAAATCAAAAGCCCGATCGCAGACATCAAGAACACGGGTGGCAACCGTTGGGGAGGAGCGATCACTGCGGGCAAGTTCCTTGAGGAGTTCGTGCAGGATGTGCCCTGGGTGCATCTCGATATCGCCGGTCCAAGCTTTGCGGAAAAACCGAAGAAATGGATCGACGGCGGCGCGAGCGGTTGCATGGTCCGCTCGCTGGTTCGGCTGATTGAAAATGCATAGCGAAGCGTTCGCCAAGGCAGCGCGCAAAGTGTCTAGCAGAGTGGGCGATGTAAACGCTTGCCCAATCATCCTGATTTGACGCCGATCATCGTTGCCACGCTGGCAATGCGCGCTTATGTAGGAAGCGAAAGACATTTAGTGGATTGTTGAACATCGCGTGCCTATAATCCCGCTCCTTCCAAATTACCACCTTCCATTCAGGAGAAAAAATGAGCTTTATTTCTGACTTCAAAGAGTTCGCATTCAAAGGCAATCTGATTGACATGGCCGTCGGTCTGGTCATGGGCACCGCAGTTGCAGCAATGGTTAAGTCTTTCATTGACCACATCATCATGCCGTTAGTTGCCAGCATCGTCAAAGTCGGTGACATGTCCGGTTGGACGATTCCGATCGGCACCGAAATTGAGAAAGAAGTCGACGGCGTTACCAAGATGGTTCAGGCAGAAATCGGAGTTGGCTCGTTTATTCAGGAAGTCATCAACTTTTCGATTCTTGCTTTCGTCATCTTTATTGCGTTGAAGGTTGCCAGTAGGTGGATGAAAAAAGCCGAAGAAGAAACACCGCCATCTGACGAAGTTGTCTTGCTCACCGAGATCCGTGACTCATTGGCAAAACGATAAGCCAAACACACGGTATGAAATAGAAAAAGCTCGCTGACCCGAATGGCCAGCGAGCTTTCTTTGTTTACACACTACGCTTCTGCAATTGTTTAGGCTCCGCGTACCGGATTGCCCCGAAGGCACATGCCGGCAACGACCAAAACACAGATCGACAATGTCGCAAGCTGAACGGTATCCATCCGCTCGAACATGTCGAAAGTAGCTCCCGCGGTGTCTGTTATCAGATCCGAGAGGCCATTGATAAATCGTGACATAGGAGTCATTGAACGTACCTGGAAAATCGATGTAAGAAACTGATCCCTCTATGAAGGTTAGGATATTTTTGAGGACCGCAGAAGGAATGCGTCCAACAATCGCACATCGAGGACACCTTGGGTACGGTCGTACCGAATCGGATGATTATCCTGTCAATTCGCCCGAATCATGACTCCCTGCCGGGAACGGCGGCCGACAAATGCAGGCTAAAACAGGCCGGGCCCCGGTTTGTGTCCGAGGTCGAGAATTAGCTGCTTGTCCCGTTTTGCCCATTCGATTTCACCGGCTCGTTGATGCAGCGTTTGGCGATGGTAGAGCAGAACCGCAGATTGCCGAGTCAGACGTTTCAGTTCACGAGCCTTGTTCCGATGCAGTTCCAGCGAATTTCGGAGCGAACTGTCGAAAGACTGCCTGTTCACTTTGCTACAGAGAATCGCGACGTTCAAATCACGCAACGCATCTGAATAGCTGGAGACAAAGTTGCTCTTCTTTGAACTCAGGGGATCGATGTCTTTTTGCCATGGCAGCAAGCTGCACAAGTAACCACGGGTGTCGAGAAAAGCACTGGCGTAGTCAAGAAACAAAACCGCCGTTTTCTCATCCGGGAAGTCCGCCGCGATCTTCGCACTGTCAAAACCAAGGCGATCAACTTCAACGCGATCTGCCATGCAGTGAGCCGATTCCTTGAGATCCTGATACAGCAGCGCGCGACAGCTAAGCAGCACCGCTGCCCGTTCCTCAAATGCATTCAATCGTTTTTGGCGTCGCAGAATCCCGGAGTTTTGTCGGATAGGGAACGAGGTTTGCGTCAGCGAATAGACATGAGACGTCAAATCCTCACTGGCGTCGCGAATTTGTTCACGTAGCAGATCCAGTTGATCAGTGATCGTGACGATGGCCTCATTGTTCGCGTCACAGCAGCGGGCAACAAGCGCCGCGACGACGGTCGCCTTGATGCCAAGGTCCAATTGATCGTCTCCCTCCCAGCTTATAGATCGGTTTGCCGATTCGACGGCGACTTCGATGTCTTCTTTCGCCAATGGTAAATCGGTTTTTGCCAGTGCGCGATGGTAAGCTAGTTCGTTTCGACGCGGAGCCGATCGTCGTAAAGAACCAAGGCTTTTGTCGAAATTTAGTTGAGTTTCGAGTGCGGCCGTAAAGTCGCCAAGGTGCTGCAGAGACAGCGTTCTCAGTTGAGCCGCTCTGAAGTTGTCGGGATAGACTCGCAACACTTCATCGACAAGCTCAAGGGCTTCGGACGGTTGTTCGATGTCGATCAGACGTTCCGCAAGAGTAAGTTTCAGCACCGGGTCGCGCGGGCTTTTGCCAATAGCATCGCGAAGCTGATAGAGTGCGTCTTCTGTTTCGCCCTGCCGGAAATACATGTTCGCCTGAGTCGCATCCCATCTGGCCCATTCCGGGCCACAACCGTAAAAGCACATGGGAGCCATCGCAATGGAAGCGATCGCAACGATCACGATCCCGCGTGTCAGTCGATTCTCAACTCCGGAACTCATGACTGATTCTCGCTTGCAGGGCTGTCGGTATCTGATTGCTCCGGTTCCAGAAAATCAGTAACAGCGCGAACGATTTCGTTGCGGATAATCTGCAGCTGATTCTGGTTGCGAATTTTGTTCCCGTCTTCATCGGTGACGTAAAACACGTCGATAATCTGATGGGCGTAAGTTGAAATTCTGGCGTACGTGACGTCGAGGCCCAGCCGATAGATCTTCTTTGAAATTTGGTAGAGCAGTCCCGGTTTGTCGTAGGCAAACACGTCGATGATCGTGGCATGTTTGGCCGCGCGGTTATTTGTTTTCACACTGATCGGAGGCCGGGAAAGCTGCAACGCGAGCGTTTCCTCCTCGCCCCATTTCTTGCGGAACTTCGGCGGGCCAGTTGCCTTTCCAGATACCGTGTCTCTCGCTTTCTGACAGATTTCGTCGATTCGCCATTGCGGAAGTTGCCCCTCGCGGTGCTCTGAATCCTGGAACTGGATCGCGAAAAACATGATCGGTCCCGACAGCGGCTTGATGTCTGCGGAACGGATCTTGAGTCCCAAGCTTGGTAGCAACCCGGTGATTCGGTAGAAGCTACCAGAGCGTCGATGGTCGACGTTCGCAATGCAAATTCGGTAAACCGACGGGCCTTCCTCGTACTCGACCCAGCACTCAGGTTCGCCTTCTTTCAAGTCGCGAATCGGGAGGAAACGAGCGGCGATCTCCTTGGGACTGTGAGATAGCAAATAGTTCCGTGGCAGATTGCCGGTGGTCTCCAGTAGCCATTGTTTTGCCTGATCGTCGTCAGCGTGGGAGGCGACCGCGGTGCAAATTTCTTCCCGCTGACGGTCTTGCTTTGGGACACCATCGTCGTGTCCATCGCCGGCCAGAATGAGGGTGCAACGATTGAAAAGCTCGGTCAATAGCTGCATCTTCCACGGATTGAGCACCCCTGGTCCAACGGCGGAGATGTCGGCGCAAGTGAGGATGAACAGCATGTTGAGCATGTTCACGGATCCGAGCTTGGACGCAAATTCTGCAACCAGTTCCATGTCGTTGATGTTTCGGTGCATTGCGATGTGAGACATCAGCAAGTGGTGCCGGACGAGGAACTTGATGGTCTCGATGTCATCGTCTGGCAAATCAAGCCGAACGCCGACTTCTTCTGCGATGCGTTCGCCGACGATGCTGTGGTCTTCAGGAAATCCCTTCCCAAGGTCATGCAGCAACAGCGCCAGATGCAGCAGGTTCTTTTCCTTGATGTTGCGGTAGGTCCGGCCGAGCACAGAGTTGTCGTGCTCAAACGCGATCGCATTCTCAACCGCTCGCAGCGAATGCTCATCGACGGTGTACATGTGATATTCGTTGAACTGCAACAGCCCACGAACGTGCTTGAACCCGGGAATGATGCGATGCAAAACTTGCGTTTCATGCAGCCGCCGCAGCAGACCGCCAAGCCGCTGGGTGTTTGACAGCAGCGCCATGAACATACGGGCGGCTTCGCGAGTGAATTTGATGTCGGGGAACTTTAACATCGCGTGGCGAATGGCCAGCCACGTGTCGTGATGTAGTTTTTTGTCATGCAAACAGGCCAGTTGCATCAGACGCAGAACTTTCTCCAGATCATGTTTGGCAATGTTGATCGAGCTGCGTGTGATGCCGATTTCACTACCGGTGATGCGATAATGTTCATCGATTTGCCGTGTGAGCAGCGGACTCAGCACGATCGAAGAACCGCGTGAGTTCCGATTGAGCATCTTCGCCACCAGGTGGTCGGAGATGTACGTGATTCGGCTGGTGTTGCGGAAATAGTCACGCATAAATGACTCGACGGACAACAACGCATCGTCGCCGTCGTAGCCCAGCAGTTCCGCCAGTCGAACCTGTTCGTTGCGGCCCAGCCCATCATTTGCTCTGCCAGCATGGAAATGCATCTCGTTGCGGATTCGCAGCAGGAACTCATGCGAGGCCATCAACTGTTTTGTGTCCGCAGTCGAAATACCGCCTCGTTTGAGCAGTTCCTGAATGTCGGTGACGCCGAAGCGGACAAAACCCAGCCAGCGGATCAGATGAATGTCTCTCAGCCCGCCACGTGATTTTTTGATGTTCGGTCGCAGCAGGTAAACCGTTTCGCCAAACTCCTGCCGTTCCTTTTCCCTGGCCTCGACGATTGCTCGTGTGAGGTTCGTCGCGTTCTTGTTCGTCAGTCGTTGGAATCGACTGATGAAGTTGTCGTAGAGTGGTCGACTTCCGACGAGAAAGCGTGCTTCGGTGATTGAAGAAAAGATCACAGCATCTTTAAGCGACATGCTGCAAGCTTCTCGCGGAGTCCGCAAACTGTATCCCAGCGGCAAACCGGCATCGGTCACATCCTGGGAAACGCGTTTTGAAACTTCGCGCAGTTCATCCGACATCGGTCCCTGATATAGAACCATCAGGTCCACGTCCGAATACGGAGCGATATCCTGACGGCCGCATCCGCCCAGAAGCACTAGCGCAACGCGAGACTCAAGGTTCGGCGACAGGTCCGTTTTGATGGCCTCATAGAGTTCCAGCAATATCGAATCCAGCAGGTCAGACATCTGTCGGGTGATATCCCGACCTGACCCGCCAGATTGATGTTGCTCATGAATTCTCGCGCGACCTTCGGTCCAATTCTGCTTGGCCTGGAGCACACTTTTTCGAAATCCGTCTGTGGTCGACGACATGGTCCGCGCATAAAAGGTTTGGTCTCCGTCCGACTTTCGTGCGGTTCCAGGATTCCGTGGTTAGTATGTCAATGGTGATCGGGGTCCGCTAGATCGCGTCTTCGCCCGTCTCGCCGGTGCGAATACGGATGACTTCCGAGAGATCGGAAACGAAGATTTTGCCGTCGCCCATTTGGCCTGTTTGAGCCTTGGACATGATGGTGTCCACGACTCCTTTGAGGTTTGCTTCTGCAACCACTACTTCGACTTTCACTTTCGGCACAAAGTCGATCGCGTACTCGTTACCGCGATACATTTCGGTGTGACCTTTCTGACGGCCATAACCTTTGACTTCTGTGATCGTCATTCCCTCGACGCCGGCTTCGTTAAGTGAAGTCTTGATTTCGTCCAGTTTGAAGTGACGAATAATCGCTTCAATTTTCTTCATTTGAACTCCTGAGGTAGCTTGTGTTAAATCGTATTTGGTGATCGCCGAGGCGGAATCGATGGGTTCAATGGTGGTTGCCGCGGATATTCTGATGGATCCGATGCCCCAACATTGTAACGTCAACGCCTTCCGGGCTCATCGGGGATTCGTGAATTTTCGCGGGCCAATCGCCTGCTGACCGGTGCTGATGAGAAATTATCTACCCTCACAAGCGTCTGGCAAACGAACGGTGATGGAACCATACGTTCTTAGGTGGATGCCGTCCAGGGTGTTTCGACGCTTCCGCCGATCTGGTTGGCGTATCGGGCCATCACAAACAACAGGTCACCAAGTCGGTTCAGGTAGACCAGATCAGTGGACAGATCCCGATCGGTTTGAGACTCGATTAGCGAAACCAGCCTCCGTTCGGCGCGACGACAAACGGTGCGAGCAAGGTGCAACTGAGATCCGACCGGCGAACCACCGGGCAAAATGAAGGTCTGCAAAGCGGGAAGTTGACCATCAAACTGGTCAATCCACTTTTCAAGTTGAACCGAGCTCTGTTCGTCCGCTAGAACAGGTTGGGTTTGGGGGTTCAGTGACAGAGCCGCAGCGACGCGACTGCCGAGGTCGAACAGTTCACTTTGAATTTTCGCCAGAACCGATTCCAAATCGGTGCCGTCATTGGAATCAGCCGGCGAGCCCAGATCTGAATGTTTCCATGCCGTTATCGAACAGCCAATCAGACAGTTGCATTCGTCGATGGTTCCGCAAACTTCGATCACCAAATTCGACTTGGGAACTCGAACGCCGCCCAGCAGTCCGGTTTCCCCTTTGTCGCCATTACGTGTATAAATTTTCATGGCATTTTGGCGCAAAAAGGATTACCGCAGTGGAAAAAGTCAAATCGTGTGGCTTCTTAATCTATCGGACGCAACCACAACGTTCAATTCTACTGATGAAGCATCCCAAACGCTGGGACCTTCCCAAGGGACACGTTGATGAGGGAGAGTCCAATCTGCAGTGTGCGTTGCGAGAGCTGCAGGAAGAAACCGGAATCGAAGAACGGCATCTAAAGATCGAAGATGGATTCAAGTTCAAGGAACGCTACATTGTCCAAAACAAGAAGACAAAGAAGAAAAAGAAACTGGTTATCTACCTCGCAGAGTTGTTGGAAGACGTCGAGATTGTTCCGACGGAACACGAAGGCTACGAGTGGGTTGAGTGGAATCCTCCACATTCGATTCAGGAAAGAACAATTGATCCTTTGTTAGCCGAAGTTGAATCCTGGTGGCAAGGAAAAAGCCAGGGCGATGTTGTCGATGCGGCTTCAACTTGATGCCGTCGCTGCGACTCTGATTCTGTAGCTCGTCACGATCGCTTTCCTGGCTTTGCCGAGAATCTTGAGTTGTTTCAAGTTACCTTCGATAGGGAACTGACATCGAATAGATCAACAGGCCCATGTCGTTGTGAAGCATTTCCGGAAGCCATGTCGTTGCTCCGCGAAAGTTGTCGTCGTCCGTCATCATGTGTGCCATGACGCGAACCAGTTGGTTCATGTTGGAACCTGTTGCTTCAAAGAACTGTACAAATCGGCCTCGCCAGTGTTCCTGGTAGCTCTTGCGAATCGTCTTGTCGATATGACGGTCAAACCGAGGCTTTATGGTTCGTGGGAAAATCCAAACCTTGTTCGCGATCACGCCCAGGACGGCCAACACAACGCAAGCTGCCATCACGCCACCAATCGACAGCCATGAAGCCAGCAGAATAAATGGTGTGACGATCATCAGCAAATAGGAACCGCAAACCAGCGCGTAATAGGTCAGCACATGGCGCGTTGAAAGATGCCAGGTCTCATCCAGGTCTTCGATCAGACTGTACAGCCGTTTCATGTAGTCCTGTTTATGCTTTCGAGATCGGAATTTGGCGTTCGTCTTGAATCCGTGTCGCTGCGAAACATCTTCGTTGATTGCGAACCAGAGCAACATGAAAGATGAGCCTGCCAATTCTTCGTCGTCATCGAATGTCTGAATCAGGGCCTGTGCGTCGGTTCCCAATTGGTTTTGACATTCGATGACCTTCGCATCGCCTTCTTGCTCATCAAGGGAGTAGTAATCCACGATCGCTTGGTGAAGTGCAGTCCGAGTTGGGCAGCCGCGAGTGAATTCGCTTGATGTGGCTTGATAGGCGCTCAAGTGGTCGAGGACCTCCAGCTCGTATTCCAACCGCGGTCCGAGTCGCCCAGCGTTTCCTTCAAGCAACGCAAATTTCTCCTGCACCCAAGCTGGATCTGCTCTCCAAATCGCGGCCTTGAGCAATTCCGCATAAAACACAATCTGGTTGTCGTTGCGATGATCTTTCAGGTTGGACTCACACCGCGCCAAGGTTGATTTGAATGGAGCAAATTCGCTGATCCTCAACAGTCGCTGCCAGCCTTTCTCGGTTACGAAATAAAATCGATCGCTGGTGATCACTTTCGACGTCGTCATCAAAGCCGATCTCAGGAAATTTTCGTCCAAGTCCTGATGGAAGAAATGCTGAATCAGAGAAACCAACCCCGGGTCGTTCGGATGTTCCTGCAAACCAGTCAACAACCATTTGAAATACAGCGTTGGATCTTCCGTCACGATGTCGGAAAGCGTAGCCAATACGAAAAAGTCATAAGGGCTACGGTTGCTCTGTGATTTGAAGTCCCTGTAAATCGCTGCAGGAGATTCAGATTTCAGTCTCTCGATCGCCGCTTTCCTCGGAGCCGTTTGCACCGAAGCGGCGGAAGCCTTGGACTCCTCTGGCGGTTGCCAAACGTATTCCTGAAAACTCGAAACTGGCGAAATGGATGATTTGCCATAGCGCAGCTCGTCTTCGAGCATCTCAAAGGCGGCTCGAATCTTCTTGAATTCGTCAGGAAACTTTTCCGGTTTATATTGCCGGATCAATTTGTTGTAAGCACGCTTTAAAGTCTTTCGGTCAAACTCTTTCGGCAGACCAAAGAACTCTTTCGCACGGTATGGTAGCAACGACCAGTCAACATCAGTACTCATAACGCCATCCGTGCAAAAGCGAACAGGACGCGGACAATAAGGATGGCTGTGACGACGTACATCCACGACGGAATGCCAAGATCAAAGCTGATTCCATTGGCGATTGAAGGGCTATCGTGGCGGCGCGATTTGATCTTCAGGATTTGGGTGAACCAGTCTGATTCGATGGCATAAAGTTCCGGAAACTCCGTACGCATCATCTTGACCATCCGATGAACTTTCTCGATGTTCTCGGCATACGCAAGCGATCGGAGATACTTTTCTTTTACGCTGCCAGCTTTGCGAGGCGAAAGCATCACCAGTCGCCGAAACGTGTTGTACAGATTGATGTCACGTTTGCAATGTTTCGCGAGTTCATTCATGTCGCTGTGGCAATGCGACAACAGCTTCAGTCGTTCGACGCCGATCTTCAGCTCCGGGAGATCATCAACCAACAGTTCGTCCAGCGCCCGACGCGATTGGGATGGATCAATCAACCAGAATGCTGATCGGATTTTTTCAAGCTCTTTACGATTCCATTTGCGTCGTTCCGCAAGATCGTCAGTCGCAGATTCGTTGACGGCCTCTGTGTTGAATCCGCAGAATTGCCATCGCAATTCCACCATCTGCTGCGCCGCAACTACAGGACTGAGCCCAAGGACTTTTTCCAGATAACGGCGCGTTTGGATGCCGCTACGTTTGAGGATTTGCGGCCCTGCTTTGTTGCGCTGATCTTTCAAAGGTTGCTTAGCCAACGGAATCGTCCTCGTCGGAATACTCGATATCCAAAAACGACAACGTTTGAAGCAGTTGCGAACGCGTCGCTTCGAACAGCTTCACGTCGCTGGCCGCCATCGCATGTTCGAACTGGTCGATGGCTGCTTCCAGTTGATCGCGATGCAATGGGCTGACTTCTCCGACCATTCGTTCACAAAACAGAACCAGCCTTTGATTTCGCAGTTCGTCACGAGGGTAAAATTTTATCTTCTCAAGGTCCGCAACGGCTCGTCGGACTTCCGCGTCCGACATCGAACTACAGTGGTTCGTCAGCACGACTCTGAATCGTTGGCCTGATTCAGGAATGATGGCTTCGACTTCCAGCAGCCCATTGATGTCGTAGGTGAATCGAACGTTCACGGGTTGGCCCGGCGGGCCGGGCGGAATTCCTTCGATCTGAAGTTCGCCGAGTTCCAGATTGTCTTTGACCTTGCGCCCTTCACCTTGAAATACGCGAAGTTTCACTTCCGTTTGGTTTGGAGCGACGGTCGAAAAGACTTCCTCTCTGGAAACTGGGATCGTTGTGTTGCGGTTGATGACAGGTTGAAAGAATCCGTCGACAACCTGATGGCCAAACTGTTTGACGACTTCAACGCCCAAGGTGAAAGGACAAACGTCGGTCATCACCATGTCTTCGACAGCCCGATCGTCAGCAATCAAAGCCGCCTGAACCGCGGCGCCAAGAGCGACGACTTCGTCCGGGTTGAAGTCCATCTGAGGTTCGCGGTCGAAGTATTCTTTCACCAGTTCGTTCAACAGAACCATCCGAGTTGATCCACCGACCAAAATGATGTCGTCGATTTCGTCCGGGTTGCGGTCGCCATCGCGAAGCGCTTTGGAGATGGGGCTCCTGAGCCGGTCGACCAGTTTGCGGCAGATCTTGCTGAACGATTCGCGAGTCAGAGACAATGATTTTGAGTCGTTGTATTTTCCGCTATCGTCTGGAACGCGAATCTTTACTTTTTCGTTCTTTGCCAGATCCCGTTTGGCTGTTTCGCATTCCTGTCGCAGCCGAGCCGTCCGCAACGGGTATTTCATCTCAGCCGTTTCCAGCTGCAAATTTTCCTGCTGTAAAACAACCGACACCAGCCGATCGGTAAAGTCTTCACCACCAAGCTGACTTTCACCCGCGGTTGAAATGATCTCCAGCGTGCCCTCAAAAATTTCCATCAGCGTCACATCAAAGGTGCCGCCGCCAAGATCGATCACCATCAAGTGCTTTTCAGCTTGTCGGTCATGAAAGCCGTAAGTCAGTGCGGCTGCGGTGGGTTCGTTGATGATGCGTCGAACCTTCAGGCCAATCATCTCCCCAGCCTGTTTCGTGCTCAGTCGCTGGTTCTCGTTGAAGTAGGCCGGGACCGTGATGACCGCTTCGGTGATTTTCTGGTTCAGGTGTGATTCCGCGTCGGACTTTAACGACAGCAAGACCAGGCTTGAAAGTTCAGTTGCGGTAAAGGATCGCTTTCCCAATTGGACTTTGCGGTCCGTCCCCATCCAGCGTTTAAAACACGAAACGCAACGATCCGGTTTCGTGATTCGCAGTTCTTTCGCGGTATCGCCGATCGTTACCTGGCCATCATCAGTGATTCCGACGACCGAGGGCGTCAAGAATTTCCCATGAACATTTGGGATTAGTTTGGGAACGCCATCCTGAAATACTGCACATAGCGAATTTGTAGTTCCCAGATCGATTCCGATTATCGATGACATTGATTGACCAGTCGTTCAAGTTGTCTCCTGCCGAATTGAATCGGCGTCGTTAGCTTACACAATATAAGTAGAGGACCACCAACTTGAAAGCTTTCGATCCGCGATTGTATTCTCGTTGTGACTTGGTTCTAAACGTTAGAAATTGTTGGCAGGTGCGTAGAATGAAAGATCTTGCTCTGGATGATCGGCATCAATCTCTTGAACAGAGTCTATTGCGTGCTGATAATGGCCGCCGCTTGAACCGGTAACGATTTAGGGACACTTCACGTGAAATTCAGTTTTATCTTTGCCTCAATGTTTTGCTTTTTCGCCATCGTCTTCGGGTCGATTTGTACCGCTCAGAAAGATGAGGGGCCTGTTGGAATTTTCAACTCGCAGTCCGAGTACCGCGAGTTCATGGGAGCCGTGAAGCAGGCGGCCTACCGCGACGGTGGCAGCTCGGAACTGCAGGCTTTGGTTCCAATGCTCAACGACATCGCGCTCAATAAGCCAGTTGGCTGGACGGCTTCTGAATACGAAGCCGATGGAAGTACGCTTGGCATGCTTGCCGATGCGGATGTTCGATCGGATTTGGAAATGTTGGACGACCAGTACGAGCAGCTTCAAGATCTCAACGCAGAAATTCAAAAACGTGCAGCCGAGCAAATTCGCGGTCTTGATTTTTCAGATCGCGAAAACTTGATTTCACAAATTCAGTCAATTCGTGAATCGGCCACCAACGACCTCAATGATGTTTTGCTGCCGCATCAGGTCGAGCGACTGAAGTAGATTCGGATGCAACGTTTGCTTCGGCGAACGAGTTTCGTCGAGATCCTAACTTCAGATCCGGTGAAAACGAATCTCGAAATCACGGACGATCAAAGTGCCAATCTGCGAACGAAGGAAAAGGAGATCGAAGCAGAGCTCCAACGTGAAATAGCTAAGCTTCGCGAAAAGGCTCGTGAGGAACTACTCTCGTCGCTACGCCCGACTCAGAAAGAAGCGGTCAGGAAATTGTTTGGCGAAACGTACGAGTTCAAAGCAAAACCAAAAGCCAAGTCCCGGATGATAAAAGGGGGCGGCAAAGGCGGATGGAAAGAATAGGTGGCCGTGAGAGGCGGACAACGATACATTTCCAGTGTCGCTTCTCCGCATGCCAGGACAATCCAACGCCTATTCGTCTTTGAAAACCGTGCCTTCTTTCATCACAAAAGCAACGTTTTTCATCAGCGAGATGTTTTCAATTGGATCACCTTTGACAGCGACGATATCTGCGAGCTTGCCTTTCTCGATCGTTCCCAGACGGTCCTCGATACGGAGCAATTTTGACGCCTCCAGCGTCGCACTTTGAATGGCCTGCATCGGCGTCATGCCGCCGGCAACCATCAGTTCAAACTCGCGAGCGTTTTCTCCATGCGGCGAAACGCCCGAATCGGTACCGAACGCGATTCTCACACCGGACGCGTGTGCTTTGGCGAAGGTCTTCATGATCACTGGCCCAATCGCAGCGGCTTTCGGTCGCACGACGGCGGGGAAGTAATCGTCTTCTTTGGCTTTCATGGCGACCCAGTCACCGGCCATCAATGTCGGCACGTAGTAAGTCCCGCGTTCCTTCATTAACTCCATCACTTCGGGCGTCATGTAAGTCCCGTGTTCGATGGAATTGACACCTGCGAGGACGGCACGCTTCATGCCTTCGGTGCCGTGCGCGTGTACGGCGACGGTCATCTCATAGTCTTTCGCTATCTCGACAATCGCTTCAAGTTCGTCTTTGGTGAACTGAGGGTTCTGACCGTTAACTGCCAGACTCAACACGCCACCGGTTGCCGTTAGCTTGATCAAATCTGCACCGTCTTTGTACCGCTGACGAACTGCTTTGCGAGCATCGTCAACGCCGTTGACGACTCCATCGACTGGCGTGCCGTCGCGTTTGAAACTGCCCTTCATGCCGTTGGTCGGATCGGCGTGACCGCCAGTTGTTGCCAGCGATTTACCCGCTGTGAAAATTCGTGGACCGACAATCCAGCCGTTGTCGATGGCCTTGCGAAGCGAAACAGAATTGGTGCCGTTGTCACCCAGCTCGCGAACCGTTGTAAACCCGGCCAGCAAAGTTTTCTTTGCGTAGGTCGTTGAACGAAGTGCAAAGTCCGCATCGTTCATGAAGAATTTGTCAGAGTAAATCTTCTTGTGATGCTGCATCATCAGGTGCGTATGCATGTCCATCAGACCGGGCATGACGGTGTGGTCTTTGAGATCGATCACGGTCACCAAATCGTCGGTCGGATCGAGGTAGCCTTCTTCGACCGCCGCGATTTTTCCTTTGCCGATGACGATCGTCATCTCGTCGTGGACTTTGCCATCCTTGCCGTTGATCAGCTTGCCAGCATGGATCACGGTTTGCGCGGAGCCAACGGCTTGCAGAAACAGAAGTGCGACGACGACAAGAATGGTTCGAATCATGAGATTGGCTTTGCGGATCGAAAAGAATTTCTATTCTCCGAGTCTAACTCAGCCGAAGTTGGTCGCATAGAATTGCAGGTGTGATCCCCGGCCAATTTTTTGCGAAACCAATGATGGAACTCCTTTCCGACAGCGAACTTGAAGAATCAGACGTCGTCGCCAATTGCAATATGAATCGGGAACGAAACCTGCGAGGCAGCAACGGATATGAACGCGATCTGCGATTTGATCCGTTGGCATTTCTGCGTGACGTGGAGGCGCAGCATGACAATGCGAAATGGCTGGATCTATGCTGCGGAACCGGGAAAGCACTGATTGAAGCCGCTGCAGAGGTCGATAAAGAATCGCTGTCGATCGAGATCATCGGCGTCGATCTGGTGGGCATGTTTGACTCGAATGAGTCAGCCTCATTGACTCTGGTTGAAGCATCACTTTCGCTGTGGCAACCGCCGCCGCAGTGCAAGTTCGATCTGATCACTTGCGTGCACGGGCTGCACTACATCGGTGACAAGCTGCAACTGATCGAGCGATCTCTTGCGTGGTTGTCGCCAATCGGGACGTTTGCTGCGAACCTTGATCGCGACAACCTGAAACTGGAAAACGGCGATGACTCCGAGCTGATCGACGGTCTGCGGCATGCGGGATTCAGCTATTCGGCGTTGCAGAAACTGTTGCGTTCTGACGGCATTCGCAACGTTGATTTCGCCCTTGAGTATCTGGGCGCCGATCCAGAAGCTGGGCCCAACTACACGGGTCAGCCCGCTGTCAATTCCTGGTACCGCAAAATGTAACGGCGCATAAAAACGGCCGAGCATGAAAGCTCGACCGTTGATGTGCTGAAGATTAGCTGCGAAGCTTGATACGAGAATCAGTCCTGCTCGATGTAGCCTTCAAGCTCTGTGTAGGCAACTGCCAGAGAGAAGTTGACTTGATCCGAAACCGCAACGTCATCGGCAAACGCGTTGACGACCAGACGGTAGTTTCCGCTCTCAAGTTCAATTTCTTCGTCATCGAATTCGTAGCTGTCGTAGTAAACTCCGCCGTCTTCATCGCTCATGCTGACGACTTTACGATACACGTTCTGGTTGGTCGCGAGGTCGATGACTCGGACAACAACACGTGCTGTGCCCGAGCGATCACGAGCCTGATCGTAGCCGTAAAAGTTTGTGACGCCAACTTCGCCTTGCAGAACCAGGCGACCTGAGTCAGTCATTTCGAAATCAAAACGGAATCGGCTGTCCGCGTCAGAAACGGCGTCGCCCTGGACGTAGATCGAAGCCAAAGCATACCCGTAGTTCCAGAAAGTCTTCGACGCTGCATCGATGTCAGAGTCTTGCGAAGCGGCAGTCCAGATGTTGGCAGGGTTGCTGCTGTAGTTGTCAGGATTGTTGAATTCAAGATCGCTTCGCCACTGTCCGTAGCTGCGGTTTGTTTCGCTGTCAGAATCTTCTGCGTCGGGATCCGGAGTCTCCCATTCGTCCCACTGCTGCTGGGATCCAGTCTCCGAATAATAGACTGATGTCTTGCGAATAGGCTTGCTGAACGTCTGTGCTTCCGCCAGTGGTGCGGCCAGTACAGCAAACGACAAAGCCAACAGAATGTGGCAACGGTTGAGCAATTTCATAGCATGGTTTCCTTTGAAAATTCAGATCCGTGAAGGACAAGTTCGACGGCGCGAATCGTAAACATTCAATGTTAAGAATTCGGGAGCCGGCAAAGAATATCCTGCTGCGGAAAGAACGCACGGCGTGGAATCTTGTTCAGTCGATTCTGTGAAACTTCACCAAACGATGGAGTCAGTAAACCAGTATCACTTGCCATTTGCGATTTCAGGAATCGAGTCATCTTCTTCGATCGGCGTGCCTTCCCAGATTGCATCGCCGTTTTCGAAAGTCAAAATACGATGCTTGCTGCCCGGAGCTGGTTTCTGGTTCACGTTTGGCAGCCATCTACGATGTTGCTCGATCACTGCATCGTGCTTGCTGTCACCAATGAGATTGGTCCACTCGTTGGGGTCGGCTTGCATGTCGTAAAGCTCTTCGCTGCCGTCGGCGTACTGGATGTAGCGCCAGTTTTCGCTGCGGATTCCGTGATTGTCGTGGTTGTGAGTCGTAATGGCGGGACGCTCGCGGACTGTGTTTGGATCTTTCAACTGGGGCATCAAACTCAGCCCTTCCAAGGCTTCGTTTTTCGGTAAGCCACAAAGCTCCAGCAGAGTCGGGTACATGTCGAGCAATTCGGCAGGTTGCGTGCAAGTTTGACCTTGCAACATTCCCGGTCCAGCGAAAATTAGCGGGACTCGGGTACTGCGATCCCACAACGTGTTCTTTCCCGTGATCCGTTTTTCGCCCAAATGAAATCCGTGGTCTGACCAGAGCACGATGATTGTATTGTCGTCGTAGTCGTTTCGCTCAAGCGCATCGAGTACACGGCCAATCTGCGCGTCAATGAAAGTTGTGCTGGCCAAATAGGATCGAACAAGGTTTTTCCATTGGCTGGATTCAACCAGAAAGTCCTGTCTTGGCTCGGGTAGTTTCCAATGCAAGTACCACGAGAACCGAGGCGTATCGTTTCGATCACCAGCCAAAAACGGCGGAAGCTCAAGCGTCTCTTCCGGGTACATGTCGTACCATTTTTGGGTCACGTAGCAGGGGACATGCGGCAAGAAAAAACCGACCGACAGAAAAAACGGTTCTTTTGGTTTCGCGTCGAGTGTTTCGACTCCCCATGACGCAACTTCCCAGTCACCTTTGTCTTCGTCGCGATGCGGGAATGTTCCCCAGTCAACTAGCGGATGCGGCGAAGGTGTCTCGACCAGTTTCTTTTCGGGTTTGGCACCAACTTCGGCGGGCGGTCCAACGAAATCAAACTCGTTGTGCGTTTTCTGTCGTCCGTAGCCGCCGTGATAAATTTTGCCGGCCATGTAAGTCGTATAGCCGTTGTTCTTCAGGTATTGCGGCAATGTGACGACATCGCTGAATTCTTGCACCTGGCGAATCGTCGGCGCTAGTCCGTAGACTCCAGTGGTCGAAGGCCGCAAGCCAGTCATCAAGCTGGTTCGTGACGCATTGCAAAGCGGCGATTGACAGTGGGCGTTGAGGAAAAGTGTGCCTTGTGTCGCAAGTCCATCAATGTGAGGTGTCTTGATCTGTGGATGGCCGTCCATGCAGCCAATCCAATCGTTCTGGTCATCGATTGCAATGAACAGGATGTTTGGCTTTTCCTGGGCGAAACAATTGTCAGTTGGAGACGAGACCAAAACGATCATCGCCCAAACGGCGGTAAACAAATGTTGCACGATGCCTGCTGCCTTCATGGTCACTCGAACCTTTCCTGCACGTCTGCATTGTTTGGTCGCAGATGGTCGTGCGCGAACTCTTGCGTAAAAACGAAATATATACGGTCTTCCTGTTCCGGATTATAGTGAGCTTCCCGCTATCGTGTTTGAACTCCGGTATTCCGCAACGATACCAGGTGTTTGCTCCAATGGTTGACGACGACCTAAAATCGATTGCGGAAGCTAGTGTTCTGTCAGCACTAAAGATTGGGGTTGATCGGTAGATTGAAAATCGGGATTCTGTACGCAGCACAAGGAGGTTGCCATGCAGAAGAAGTATATCGTCCGATTGTCGGAAGCCGAACGTCAAGCGGCAGAGGAAATAGTCAAACGTCTCAAGGGCACGAGTCAGAAAGTTCGCCGAGCACAAATCCTTCTTCAGTCGGATGCTGATGGTCCGAACTGGACTGATGTTCAGATCGCCGAGGCGTATCGTTGTCGCCGGCAAACAGTTGAGAATGTTCGTCAGCGATTCGTGGAACGAGGTTTTGAAGAGTGCCTCAATCGCAAGAGACGTGATACACCACCGACTCCGAAGCTTCTCGATGGAAAGCAAGAAGCCAAAATCGTTGCGATGCGTCTGGGCTCACCACCCAAAGGCTACGCCAACTGGTCGTTGCGACTGTGCTGGTGGAGAAGCCAGTTTACGACCGAATTTGCGTTTGGTCCTGACGACGTTCTGTATTTCATTAACCTTCGAGGCTTGCAAGTTGGTCAATGGACGTTGTAGGTGTAATCAGGACCAATAGCGACTAAACTTCTTTGATCCCCCGGAGCGAAAGAAAATGTCACCCCTTCCTGTCTTTGATCCGTCCGAGTCCAGTCAACAACTTGGAAAAGCTCTCGCGTCATTTATCGAGCGACTCGAAGAAGATCGTAACATTCTGGCCGCGGTTCGTGTGGGCAGTTTCGACGAAGGACTGATGTGGTGGAAGGAGTCCATTGGGCTTTGGATTATCGAGGCCGACGGTGTTTCGCGACGACTCAAAAGCGATGGTGATGACGTTCGAACTCATCGGACGTTTGTGGAAAACGGCATCAACTTTCACGCAGAGATCATCCCGCGTTCACGCTTCAGGCACATGGTGGAAGGCTCCTCGCGTACGGCGTTCTCAGCCAGCTTTTTTGCAAAGCGTGATCTGGTCTATTGTGACGATCCTTCGATTGGAAAATGGTTTGATGCGGCCAACACTATCGCGACCAGAGATCAGGAAAAAGAACGCTTGATCGCGATGACCAGGATCATTCGCTCGGCACGATACACTCGTAAAAGAATTGAACGTAAAAACGATCTGGAGCTCGGTTTTGAGTCGCTGATGTGGGCCGTTCATAGCGTGGCCAGTGTGGAAGTCATCAACGATGGGGCGGTCTGGGAGCACGCTGCAATCTACAGGGCGATCGAACTTCAGCCCAAACTGTTCAAGCAAATCTACACCGATGTGATCTCGAAGAAACGAACCAAAAAGAGTCTGTTGTCGGCGCTTGAACAAGTCGACCACTATGTCGAAGACAACGCCCTGAAGCACCTGCGACCGATTCTGAAGTTTCTTGAAAAGGAGAATCGAACGGTTCCGCTGTCACACATCAGCGAACACTTTGCTCATTCACAAATTTATCCCGGCCACATCGAAACGGCATGTGAGTGGCTGGAACGCGCAGGCATTGTAGAAAAGTTGGCGATGCCGTTTCGTATAACCAAAAAAAGTCGGACTGACGTGGAAGAGCCGGCATACTTTTATGACCCGGACTAATTTTGAACGCGGACGAATTCAGGTTTTCAAAAATGAATAACCCGGCAACCAAACCGCGATTTGCGCTACTGGAATGGTTGGGCGTAGCAATTTTGCTGGGCTTGCTGATTGGGTTTTTGCTGTGGCCAGCCTTCGGGAATATTCGAGACAGCTTTCATGCTGCCGATTGGCAAACGACGCAAGGAAAAGTCATCGAATCGAGCAAGCGACGATATACCAACGAAAACCCGAGAACGAGATTGCAAGTCCGTTTCCGCTACGAGTATCAGGTTGATAACCAAGCCTACATCGGGTGGCGCTATTCGTTTGGATCGCCCGGCGGCAGCCAAAGCTCAGGTGTCAATCTTCTCGATGCGGAGCAATCCGTTAAAGTTCACTATGACCCAAATCATCCTTCGCGATCAGTGATCGATGTGGAGACAAGTCCATGGTGGAATTATGTTGTTCTCGGCGTGATTTTCAGCGCAATGTTCTTCGCCGGCTTGATGGCCTGGCTGGCCAGATCGAGAGATCAGGCATCGAAAATTTCATAGCGCGATGGCAATGACACGGCTGACCTTGCGTCAGCTTCTCCTCTAACATTCTTTTGAATCCATGCAGAAAAACATCGACGTGCAGAACGCGCGTGAGAACAATCTCAAGAACATCAGCGTCTCGTTGCCTCGCGATAAACTGATCGTCGTAACGGGTGTCAGCGGCAGCGGTAAATCGTCATTGGCGTTCGACACTGTCTATGCCGAAGGGCAGCGGCGGTTGCTGGCCTCGATGAGTTCCTACGCCAAGCGGTTCGTGGGCCAACTGAAGAAACCGGATGTCGATTTCGTAAATGGGCTTTCTCCTGTTGTTTCCATCGACCAAAAAACGATCGGCTCCAACCCACGGTCAACCGTCGGGACGATGACCGACGTCTCCGATTATCTACGGATGCTTTTTGCAACGGTAGGAACGCCGCATTGCCCATACTGCGAAAAGAAAGTTCCTGTTCGCACACCGCATCAGATGATGGAGCACATGTTGGCGTTGCCAGCAGGAACCGAAGTCGAAGTTCGGGCTCCGGTCTTCAAAATCTATGGCGAAGACTACGAGTACACGCTCGAACAGATTCGCGTCAACGGATATCGTCAGGCCCGTATCAACGGCAAGGAAACCGATCTTGGCGGCAACGTGGAGTTGGACGAGGAAAAGGAGTTTCGCATCGAAGCCATCGTTGATTCCTTCGTTATCGAAAAAGGCATCGACAAACAGGTCGTGACCTCGCTCGAACACGGGTTGAAGCTTGGCGATGGTCTGCTGGTTTTTGAAATCACCAGCCGAATGGCGAAAACGAAGAAGGACAAGTTTTACAAAGGCTTTGGCTGCACCAAAGACAAAGTCATCGCCGGCACGATGCACCATCGCAATTTTACGTTCAACGATCCCAGCGGCGCTTGCCCGACTTGCACGGGTCTTGGTACCGGAATGCGTGTTCACCCGCAACTTCTGGTTCCCGACCCGTCACGTTCGATCAATGAAGGCGCTTTCGTCAAGGAAGCCATGCAGCACAAAAAAGACACGTGGGGTGGGAGAATGCTATACAGCCTGTCGAAGGCTTTCAGGATCGACCTCGACAAACCTTACAACAAGCTTTCGAAGAAGGCGATTGACCTGTTGCTGTATGGATCGAAGGGGAAAAAGTTTGAAGTCCAGATTCCGCCCGGTGCCAAGCCTCACAAAAGCAAAGGGAAGCAAGTCAGCTTCCGTGGCGTGATCACTCAAATTGAGAACAACTACCGTTGGTATCGCAAACGCGGCGAAAGCAGCGCGGGCATTGATAACTATCTGAAAAAGATTATGGTCGAGCACCCTTGTCCTGAGTGCGAAGGTGCCAGGCTCAAGCGGGCGCGGCGACTGGTCTCGATCAATAAAATCAACCTGTTCGAAGCCGGCGAAATGCATCTGGTCGAACTGGTGAAGTTTCTCAAGTCGATCAAGGCGACGGCCAAACAAAAAGGTGTCTTCGATATCATCCTCCGCGAGGTTACGACGCGTTTGGACCTGTTGATCTCGATTGGGCTCGACTATCTGAACCTGAATCGCAAGAGCAGTACGCTCTCCGGCGGCGAAGCTCAGCGGATTCGACTCTCTTCGCAGATCGGTTCTGGCTTGATGGGTATGCTCTACGTCCTCGACGAACCGAGTATCGGCTTGCACCCAAAAGACAACGTCAAAATGATTGAAACGTTGCGTCGATTGCGTGACATCGGCAATACGGTGATCGTTGTCGAGCACGATGAAGATACGATTCGCGCTGCGGATCATATTGTTGAAATCGGACCTGGTCCCGGGATTCACGGTGGCGAAATTGTCGTCGACGGACCACTCAAATCGGTGATGGCTTGCAAAAATTCGGCAACCGGAAGATTTTTGTCGGGCAAGGACGGGATTCCGGTGCCGATGTATCGACGCATGCCAACGGAAAAGCAGTTAATCGTTCAGGGGGCCCGCGAGAACAATCTGAACAACCTCGATGTGGCCATTCCGCTAGGTCAGTTCGTTTGCGTGACCGGGGCGAGTGGATCCGGCAAGAGTTCACTGATCCACGAGATCGTTTACAAGAAACTTTACAACGTCCTGCATGACAGCCGAGTCCTTTCCGGCGATCACGATGACTTGATAGGGCATGAATTCGTCGATGACGTGATCCACATCGATCAATCACCAATCGGTCGTTCGCCGCGTTCCAATCCGGCGACGTACATTGGATTCTATGACAATATTCGCAAACTGTTCGCTGACACCGAGGAAGCCAAGGCAAGAAAGTACACGACGTCGCGGTTTAGCTTCAACGTCAAAGGCGGACGCTGCGAAGAGTGCAGCGGCGAAGGCACAATCGTGACCAAACTTTCCTTCATGCCGGATGTGGAAGTCACCTGTCCGACTTGCAAAGGCGATCGCTACAACGAAGATACGTTGCAGATCTACTACAACGACAAAAACATTTCTGATGTGCTCAACATGTCGATTGAAGAGGGAGTCGATTTCTTCGCCGACCAGGCGACGATCCTCCGCAAGCTGACGGTTATGTATGAACTGGGGTTGGGTTATCTCACGATCGGGCATCCATCGACAATTCTCTCTGGTGGCGAAGCCCAGCGTGTCAAACTCGCGTCAGAGCTCGGCAAACTGAAACGCGGCAAACACAACCTGTATATTCTCGATGAACCCACGACGGGACTACATTTTGCGGATATCGAACGCTTACTGTTGAGTCTGAATCGGCTGGTCGAAAACGGGCACACGGTGCTGGTGATCGAGCACAATCTTGACGTGATTAAAACCGCAGACTACGTCATCGATCTCGGTCCCGAAGGCGGTCACAAGGGCGGCAAGATTATGGCTTGTGGGACACCGGAGGACGTGGCGAAGTCGAAGACCAGCCACACGGGCCAGTTTTTGAAGTCGTGTCTATAGACAGGTGCTAAACCTCTGACGAACGGTTGACGCGGATGGGAGGTCGCGCGATTTCCAACTACTTCGACAGATCAACCGCAACGATTTCTTCGTCGTTGCGAATGTAAGCAGTTTTGTTCGCGTAGGCCGGATGCGACCAAACGAAGGAGCGACCAAACGTGGTACCTGTTGGCTCTAATACATGAAAACGGCCGTGAGGTGTGTACTTCTCGCGAGTCAGTTCCGAGATCAGCAAGTCGCCGACTTCGCTCATGATCAGATAGCGATTCGTGTCTCCCATTCGAGTCACAAACGCTGTCCCGTGGGCAAGCTTGCGATCTTCGGCGGGATTGGTCGCGTCAAACGTCTGCCACAATCGCGTCCCGTCTTTACCATCGGCCGCGATCAGACAGCCCATGTCCTGGTCGGCACCATAGAGCATGCCGTCAACAAACATTGGCGTCGCGTTGGCGCCGTAAATCGATTTTCGCGGTCGGCCGCGCCAAACTTCAGTCGCCGCTGGTTTGGTGGAGTCGAGCTTCAACATCACGGACTGGTTGCCCTTGCCGCAGACATACATGAAATCGCCGTCGAGCATCGGACGCACGATGGACATCTCGTACAGCGACTCAATCGGAACGCTCCAGTACTGCTTTCCGTCTGCAGGGTTGAGTGACGCAACGCTCGTTGGGTTAAAGGCAATCAATTGACGCGCGCCGCCTTTTTCAATAATGATTGGAGGGCAATAGCCCGCCGCACAATCGAGCGATTTCCACTTCACATCACCAGTCAATTTATCAAAGGCCACAATACCCTGACCTTTACCTCCAACCATTGTGTAGAGCAAATCACCATCGATCAGTGGATGCGAAGCAAAGCCCCACATGGGAACTTCGGCGCCAAAGTCGTTCTTGAGATTCTTCTTCCAAACCAGTGAACCGTCTTCTGTTTGAACGCACCGCAAGTCTCCTTCACTACCCAGGATGTAAACGCGATCACCATCAACGGTCGGTGTGCAGCGAGGGCCCGAAGGATAGGAGATGTTGTACGGACAGTCGTACTCGTGCGTCCAGAGTTGCTTGCCTGTCGCTTCGTCGAACGCGACCAGACGTTCACTGCCAGCGAGTTGAGCTCGGCTGCCGTAGTCGTTGACAACCTTTCCCTCAGTTGCCTCGTAGTCGAATACAAAAACCTTGCCATCGGCAACCGCCGGTCCGGCGTAGCCGCTTTTGATCGGCATTCGCCATTTTACTTTCAAGCCCGATTCAGGAATTGCATTGATGATGCCCGTCTCTCGATAGACGCCGTCGCGATTGGGCCCCATCCACTGACCCCAGTCATCGGCGTTGGCATTCGCAAGCGGCCAGAGCGTCAAGCAGAGCAGGGCGACTGTAATTCGATTCGAGGCAAGCATGGTAGTTCCTGGGTTCCAGTAAAAATGGGCTCGCAATTCTAGCGAGTTCTTTGTCGTTTTGGGGGCTTTGCTTCGTTTTAAGCTTCCGAGCCAGCGGACCCACGCGTCAGCTGTTGCCAGATACATTTCGTAAAGGCAGATTTTTGGCAATAGCGAGCGATCTGTGTCGTTGTTGGCAGGACTCCACGGATAATCGCGGCAATAATAGAATCAGTAACGCACTGATTCCGTTGAAAGCAAACATGTATCCAATCAAGACAGCCTTGGTCGCCTGGTTCTTACTTATTGGTCTTCACGTTCCGGTTGACGCGATGGCTGACGAACGCCCGAACATTTTGTACATCATGTCCGACGACCACGCCGCGCACGCGGTCTCAGCTTACGGAAGCCGATTGGCGAAAGTCGCACCGACGCCGAACATCGATCGACTGGCTCGCGAAGGCGCTCTGTTCACCAACGCGTTCTGCACGAACTCTATTTGCAGTCCGTCACGCGCCTGCGTGCTGACCGGCCAGTACAACCACATCAACGGCTCGTTTGATCTGTCGGGCAAAGTTGAGCCTGGCAAACAGATGTTGGCGATCCAGATGAAGAAAGCCGGCTACCAAACGGCGATGATTGGCAAGTGGCATCTGAAAGTCGAACCCGCTGATTTTGATCACTACTGCGTGCTGCCCGGCCAGGGAAAGTACCACGGTCCGACGTTCCGTGTGCGAGGCGAAAAACCCTGGGGCCAGAACACGATCTCGTTTCCCAACAAGCATTCGACTGACGCGATCACGGATCTGACACTGGATTGGCTGAAGTCACGTGACGATTCAAAGCCGTTCTTTCTGATGCACCACTACAAGGCGCCGCATGACTATTTTGACAACGCGCCGCGATACGAATCCTACCTGGCCGACATCGATATCCCGGAGCCCGCATCACTGTGGGATCAGGGTGAAAACTTTGGTTCGATGGCAACTCGCGGCGCCGGCGATGAATTACTAAAGCACATTGGCACGTCCGTCGGTGGCCGCAATCCGCGTCGCTCGTATCTCGGCGACTTGCCAAAGCTGTATCCGAACGAGTTTCCCAAAGATTTTGATCCGGCAAACTTCAGCGAAGAAGAAAACAAACGCCTGGCCTACAACGCCTACCTGAAAAAATTTCTTCGCTGTGTCAAAGGCATCGACGACAATCTTGGCCGCCTGTTCAAGCACCTCGAAGTCACCGGTCAGCTGGACAACACGATTATCATCTACACCGGCGACCAGGGATTTATGCTGGGTGAGCATGACTATCAGGACAAGCGATGGATGTACGAAGAATCACAGCGTATGCCGTTTCTGGTTCGCTATCCAAAGTCCGTTCCGGCAGGCCAGAAGATTGACTCGATCATCGAAAACGTGGACTACGGGCCGACCATGTTGGAGTTCGCCGATGCCGATATTCCGAACTCTGTTCAGGGGCGTTCTTTCAAGTCCATTCTGGAAACGGGCGCCGAACCTGATGACTGGAAACAGGAGGCCTACTATCGATACTGGATGCACATGGCTCATCATGACAATCCAGGCCACATGGGAATCCGCACGAAAACTCACAAGCTGATTTATTACTACGGCTGCAACTACGACGGCGGCTATCAAACGCCTCCGGGTTGGGAGCTTTATGATCTGGTCAACGACCCCAAAGAGATGAACAACATCGTCGACGATCCGCAAAATGCCGAACTGGTTCAAACGCTGAAAGATCGTTTGGCCAAGCTTCGTGACAACGTTGGCGACGACGGCAGTCACTATCCCGAATGCGAAAAAGTCGTGCAGGAGTTTTGGGACTACGACGACACCGATCGCGCGAAAGCCGAACAGATTTCGCACGACTATTATCAACGTCGGCAACGCGAGCTTGAGAAAGGTAAGCGCAACATCAAGACATGGCAGGGGAACGCAAACGACTGAACGCGACCAGTCGCAAGTTTCGAATTCGACACTTGGTATATTTTTGCCAGCCGCTCGCGCGATTTAAAGTTTGCCAGTATTGCTGGTTGCAATGTACTGAGCGTCCTGTCGGTCGTTCCTGCCCGGTAAGGGTCGCCCCGCAAAGGCAATTCCACGAATGCCAAAACACCGTCAATCGAGGGGTCGAAATTGATCAATTCGGAACAACCGTTTATTGCTTTGTGAACGACTGCATCCAGAATTCCGTGTTTGTTGATTGGCACCGGCGGTCCAAAGGTTTCCTGATGGCTTACCGATAGAGAAGGCATGCGCGCTCGACGTGCACCTTCATCTAGTTTGCGAGTCAAGGATGCATTCGCCCCACCTGCCTTCCTCTTTTCTGCCATCAATTTTCGAACGCCTCGAAGATAGGGTTCTGTTTGACGGCGTGCCCGACGCAACGTTCATTCTTCCAGTCGTTGAAGATGGGCAGGTGCAAACTGCGCAATTCGAAAGCATCGTTCTGTCCGACAATGCCGCGCCGCGCGAGCTAATTTTCGTGGACGAAGGTGTCGAGGACGGCCAACAACTGCTGCTCTCATTGCTGGAGTCCAACAAATCCAGCAGCTTTGAGATTCGGTATATCCGTTCCGGCGAAGATGGTGTCCAACAGATCACGGAATTGCTGAATCAGACCGAAGGCCGATACGACGGGATTCATATTCTTTCGCACGGTGAAGCCGGGAAAGTCGCACTCGGTTCCAGTGTGCTCGGAAACGAAACCGTCAACGGTTATCTCGACGAGCTTGCTTCGTGGTCCAACGCGCTCACCGAGGACGCCGACATTTTGCTCTACGGTTGCGAGCTTGCCGGAAACTCCGATGGCCAATCGCTAATCCGCACCGTCAGCTTGGTGACGGGCGCCGATGTGGCTGCTTCAGTCGATGTGACAGGAGTTGCCGAAGACGGTTCGGCGAACTGGAACCTTGAGTTCAGCAGCGGACGAGTAGAAACCATTTCGCTCTCGGCCGCCTCCTGGTCCGGAACGTTAATGGTGGAAGCCACCGATGGCATTGCAACCGTTCAGGACGCCGAACTTGGTGGTTCCGGCACAGTGACTCTTTCCAACAACGGGAATCCGGAAGCCGTGACGGTGATCAATACGCCGTCCCGCGTCGGACAGATGTTGGAGCGTGTTTGGCAGTTCAACGAAACCGGAGACGTCGGACGATCTTCATTCGTCTTTGATGTCAGCGGCGTGCCCGGCATTAATGCGACGATCGCTTCGGAGTTCGGATTGATTGTCTCGGATCAGGCAGATCTCGCCGACGGACCTGGCACGACCACGCTTGTCGCCAGCGGCTACGACGCAGCCAACGGACTGGTGTACTTTCACCAGGTCGACCTCAGCGATGGTGACTATTTCGGGCTGGCAACCGAAGTGGTTTTGGACAATTTTTCAGTCTTCCCAACAGCCAGTGGTCCTGAAGATTCGGCCATCGATTTGGGCCTGGTGCTTGCGCCATCGCTCACCGATGGAGGGCCGCTGCGCGATATTATTGCCACCGACACCGGGTTCCGCAGCAGCACCGCGGGCACGGATTCGACGGATTTCCTGATTCCGGCGGGTACGACAGGGATCAAGATCACGGGCTATTCGACTCGCGATATCGGGACCTCCACCCGCGACGATCAGAACGATGACTATCAGTTTCTCTACGCGAGTATCGACCTCGGAACGGAGACTTCCAACGGCTACATCGGGCACCTGATCGATCAGGGACCCAGTCGAAGCGACCAGTTCGGTTGGAGCGGTTCGCCGCTGGGAAGTTCAATTCTCACCGGTGGCGGAACGGTGACCGGAGATGCCAACGACGGAATTGATCCGACTTTCTCGATCGTGGACGGCGTGCTGACGATCGTCGAAAATCATCAACTACAGACGGCCTACCACGTCGAGTTTCTGACCAATGCGACAAGCAGTTCGGAGTTCATCCAGACGGCAACGGCGGTGCTGGAAGATGGTGATCAGTCAAATGCATCGCTGGCCATTCCTGCCGACGCGGACTTTGTGGTGATCAATATTGCCGACGCGGCAACGTCTTCCGATTCGCAGGTTGAATACAAAGGGAACAGCCGCATCTATCTGGATCTGTCGACGCTGCAGGCGTCCGGAGTCGTTGCTGCGCAGCGCGGTGAAACGGACGATCGCGTTATCAACTACGCGTTCGAAAACTATGATGTTTCGTCGGCGGCCATCGGTACGATTCTCGATGCTGCCACCACCATTGGCGACACAACCGAAGCGGCTTCGTTGCTCAACGATAACCAGATTTATGTCGACGGAAGCGGCAATCTGATCATCAATCGCAACAACACGTTTGCGTCCAGCTTCAACAGTTTGGTGACGGTGGAGTACTACGACCGCAAGGACGCGGGTTCGTCTGCGGAGCAATTGGGCGAGTCGACAGCCTACGGTCTGTGGAACTCCGATCCGAGCAATCCTGCGTCGACGCTGGCGTTTGACATTCCCGAGAATGCGACGTTGGGGATCATGAACCTGACCGCGAACGGAATCTCAACCAGCAACACCAACGAAAATATGGGTGCGGCGTTCGCGGTCATCGATCTGGTCAACGGAATCAGCAGCGGATCCATCTACATGGTGCGAGCCGGAAATGTTGTTGATCTGGTGGGCTGGGACCAAACCGATTTTGGGACCGCGTTCTTTGACGATCCTAATTCAATCAGCAACCATGCTTCCCTGCCACCTTTCAATGACGAGTTCGCTGGTACGGCGGCTTTCAACCTGGTCAACGGTGGTGACACGCTGGAGCTGTCTGTCAGTAGCGGCGACGGAACCCAGACTTTCAGAGACTATTTTGCCGGAGCCCAGATCGAATGGTATGGGGCTGCTCCGTTCGAGATCAGTGGCTTTACCAACGGTGGCGCGTTTAGCCAGGGAACTTTCAATCCCGTGACAGGAAATTGGGAGATGACGATCGCCGAAGCCCAGGCCGGTCTTTCCTACATTCCACCAGAGCACTTTTCGGGAACCAATCCGGTCGAAGTAAACCTGCGCATCGGCGATGAAGTAGAAGCAACGGCAGTGACAATCCAGGCCGTAATCGATCCGATTGACTTTACCGGAATCGCGGATGCCTGCGGCGATGAAGACACTGACATTCCGATTTCGGCCAACATCACGCCGAACTTCGTGGACCAGGACGGAAGCGAAACGGTGACGTCGATGGCGCTGTCCGGCATTCCGGTTGGCCACACCATCAGCGATGGCACCAACAGTTTCACCGCGACATCCAGTGTCCAGTCGGTGGATATTACCGCCTGGGATCAATCCCTTTTGGTTTATCGCGCGAATCCAAACGAGTCCGGAACGTTTACGATCGATCTGGATGTTGACTGGCAGGATGTCGGCGGAGGCGTCACGGATACCGATTCGATTTCGACAACCTTTGATGTCATCGTCAAACCCGTCAATGACGTCCCGGTTGCGGTGGACAACAACTATACCGTGCTGGGCAACACGACGCTCAACGTCCCTGCAAGCACCGGATTGTTGGTCAACGATTCTGATGAGGATGGCGATGCCCTGACCGTCAACACGACGCCTGTGTCCGGTCCGAGCAACGGTTCGGTCACGATCAATAGCGATGGGACTTTCTCGTACACGCCTGCGACCGGATTTTCGGGGACCGATCAGTTTGTCTATCAAATCAGTGACGGCAACGGCGGTTTCGACACAGCAACGGCCTACATCGAAGTCTCAGAACCCGTCACCGGTCCGTTGAATGCGGTTGATGATGCAGAGACCACGGATGAAGAGACGCTGGTCAACATCAACGTTATGGCAAACGATAATTTGCCTTTCACCGGTGCTTACAATATCCAGTCAACCACGCCGCCATCCAACGGTTCCATATTGGTCAACCCTGACGGCACGATTGACTACACTCCGGACGCTGATTTCTTTGGCAGCGATACGTTTACCTACACGCTTGCCGACGCCAGTGGCAGAACCAGCAGCGCGACGGTCACGGTCACTGTCCTTAACGTGCAAGATCCTCCGGTTGCCAACGCCGACAGCGGCAGCACGAACGAAGATGTCACGTTGCCCAACATTGATATTCTGGCCAACGACAGTGATCCGGACAACGATACGCTGACCGTTACGACTGCGGTGGCTGCCAATGGGACCGTGGTGATCAATGCTGATGGGACGATCGACTATACGCCCAACGCGAATTTCCACGGATCGGACACAGTCAACTACACGATCAATGATGGCAACGGCGGGACCGCGTCAAGCACAGTTCTGATCAACGTGGTTCCTGTCTCCGATCCGCCAACATCGGCGGACGAAACAGTGTCAGTCGATGAAGACGGTGCTTACGTTTTTGCCGCATCCGATTTTGCGTTCGCTGATCCGGACGCAGGTGACGCGCTGGTCACGGTTCGCATTGATTCGCTGCCGGCAGATGGTCAGCTGTTAATTGCAGGCAATCCCGTTGTTGCCGGACAGGTCATTTCGCTGACCGATATCAACAATGGTCGGCTTCTGTTTGTGCCCGATCCGGATGACTTTGGGCCAGCCTACGCGACGTTCGATTTTTCAGTCAGCGATGGTTCGCTTTATCAGACGTCGCCTAACGTGATGACGGTCGACGTTAATCCGCTGCAGGATCCTCCAGTTGCGACGGATAACTCGATTTCCGTAGCAGAAGAATCGACAGCCAATCCGCTGGCCCTGAGTCCGCCAACCGACATCGATGGTGATACGTTGACGGCAACGGTGACCGGTTTGCCAACGCAGGGCACGGTTTTTCTCGCCGACGGAATTACGGCGGTCAACAGCGGTGATACATTGACGGTGGCTCAGTTGACCAGCCTGGTTTACGACGCTCCAGACATTTTCACGACGGCTGCTGCGGGCAGTTTCAGCTACGACATTACCGACGGGACGGACACCGATAGCGGACAAGTCGATTTTACGATCACGCCCGTCAACGATCCTCCAGCGGTGGATCTCAACGGCGCCGGTGGCGGTCTGGACCATGCCGATACTTTCGCCGAAGGCGGTTCGCCGGTTAGCCTGACGGATGCGGCGACTGTGATCGACGAAGACGACACGACGATCCCGACTTTGAAGATCGATGTCGACGAAGCTACGATTGTTGATGCTGGAGAAGAATTCCTCACGGTCGGCGGCGTAGATTTTCAGCTCGACGCGACCTCCGATGCGACGACCACGATCAACGTCGGCGGAATCAGCTACGACGTCAGTTTCGTTGCCGCGACGTCCCGTTTCGACATCACACGCTCTGACTTAAGCGAGATGACCACGGTGGAAGCCGAAGCGATTCTTGGCGATACGACGTATCGAAATGATTCGGCGCTGCCAACGGAATCAGATCGAATCTTTGGAGTCTGCGTCAACGATGGCGACGTCGACAGCAACCTTGCCACCAGCACCATTTCTGTCATTCGCGACGCGGAATCGGCACAGTGGACGATCAGCGGTGGCGCGACGGTTGTCGATGGCAACAGCGCTTCGTATGTGGTGACACTTTCGGATGCTCTTCGCGACGGCGAGACTGCTTCGGTGGATCTTGCGTTGGCTGATGTGGATACGGTTGCGGCCGATCATGGAACGCTTGATGCTGCTGTGACCGCCGCCGTCGCTGCTTATTCCGGGCCGGGCTCATTCGCATGGGATGGGACAACGCTGACGTTTACCAGTGACGGAACCGGAGTCACCTCGGGCTTGAATATCAGCTTGCCGACGAATCCTGATTCGATCTACGAAGGCGACGAAGACTTTGCGATCTCTCTTTCCAATCCGGCCAGCACGACCGGAGAAACAATCACACTCGGTTCGGCAGCCAGTGTCACGACCACGATTGTTGATGATACTCCTGCACCGACCGTTTCGATTGGTGACGGTTCGGCGACCGAAGGCGGTTCGGTTGAGTTTCTGGTCTCGCTGGACGTCGCTTCCTTCGAAGACATCGTGCTTGATCTGGCTGCAGCAAGTGGTTCCGCCACCGCGGCGACTGATTTCGAAACGACGAACTTTGAATACTTCGACGGCACAGCATGGCAGGCCGCCGTTTCTGGAACTCAAATCACGGTTCCCGCGGGCGAAACGTCGTTGCAAGTTCGCATCGATTCGGTTCAGGACGGCGATGTTGAGCCCGATGAAACGTTTACGCTTGCAGCCACCGTCGTCAGTGGCGTGGTGACCAGCGCCAGCGACACTGGTACGGGAACCATTGTTAACGATGACATTTCGCTGATTTCGATCGACGACGTCTCAGTCGATGAAGACAGTGGAACGATGACGTTCACGATCTCGCTGGATCAAACCCCGACGGGTGCAGTCTCCGTTGATTGGGCGACTTCCAGCGGAACGGCAACCAGCGGCGTTGACTTTACTTCCGCGGCCGGCACGGCCAATTTCGCAGCCGGTCAACAGACGCAAACGTTGACGATCACGATCGCCGACGACAACCTCTACGAAGGCCCGGAAACGTTCAATGTTGATCTTTCCAACGCCAGCGGCGGAACGATTACCGATGCTCAGGGTGTCGGCACGATCTTCGACGATGGAGCCGGACCCAACGGTACCGATGACGACCGTCCGGTGATCAGCATTGACGATGTCACGGCCACTGAGGACACCGACTCGCACGCCGTGTTCACGATCAGCCTTTCCAATCCAAGCGTCGAAGATGTTGAGCTGACGTTGTCGTTGGTCGATGTGACTGCGGTCGCAACCGATGACTTTGGTCCGGGGCTGGAGTACTTTGACGGCGCCGCCTGGCAGCCCGTTTCTGGCAACGTAACGATTGCCGCAGGAGCCACTTCGCTTCAGGTTCGCACTTCGATCGTTGACGATCCGTACATCGATGGAGGAGAGACTTACTCGCTGGTCGTCGCCCGGGTCAGCGGCACCACGTTCAATTCTGGAGACACGGGAACTGGTACGATCCTTGATGATCCAACTCCAGATCCTTCCGAAGTAAGCATCACCGGAACGACCAGTGTCACCGAAGGCGATCTGGCGTCCTACACGGTCGCGATCAACAACGTTCCTTTGACCGATGTGACAGTGACGTTTGTCTACACGGGCACTGCAAGTGGAGGCAGCGACTACACGGGCATCGGTTCGGTGACGATCCCGGCTGGATCGACGATGGTCAATTTCGACATCCCGACGATCGACGATACGCTTGGCGAGCCTCTCGAAAGCTTCACGGTGGCGATCGACAATGTGACTGGCGGATCTTTGGAAGCACTCCAGATTTCGGTATCGGACTTCGAAGTCACCACGGACATTATCGACGACGATGTTCCTGAAATCATGGTGACCGATGTGATCGTCTCCGAGGGGGCCGACCACTTCGCGCAGTTCACCGTTGAATTGAGCAATCCGACTTACGAAAACATCGACTTCAGTATCAGTGCCACGGGTTCCACGGCAGATGGTGAAAAGGTCGACTACGGAATTATCGGCACCGAAGAACTGGAAGTCTTCGACGGGACGAATTGGATGCCGGCAACGGCTGCGACGATAGCGGCAGGCGAGACGGCGATCCTGTTGCGGACTCCGATCATCGACGACTCTCTGGCCGAACCTGTCGAGACCTTTGTCGTAACCGCCACAACGTTGAGCGGGACGACCTCCAACCCATCGGACTCCGGCATCGGAACCATTCAGGACGACACCACCGATCCTGAAACGATTCTGGTTTCGCTGACCGGCCCCGGGACCGTCGTCGAAGGCGACACAACGACGGACTATACGATTTCGCTGACCGACCCGACACCCGCGTCGATCAATGCGGCCGAAGACGTCACCGTTACGCTGACCTATAGCGGAACCGCCGCCGATGGTACGGACTTTACAGGAGTCTCGACGGTTTTGATTCCGGCTGGTTCACCAAGTGCAACATTCACGCTTCCGACGGTGGACGATTCGCTGTACGAGGCTGCCGAGTCCATCGTTGTTACGATCGACAGTGTCGCCGGCGGCGGGTTTGAAGGCATTGGAATCGATACGTCTGCAGACGAAGTCACGACGTTGATCGATGACGCGGCCGACATTCCGGAAGTCTCCATCAACGATGTCACGGCAATCGAAGGAACCGATGATTTCGCGATCTATACGATTGAATTGTCCAATCTCAGCTATGAAAATGTCGACATCAGTCTGTCGCTGGCGGACGGTTCCGCAGTCGGGTCAGGTGTCGATTTTGGTTCCAGCGGAGCCGGTAATTTACAGGTCTTCGATGGAGTCAGCTGGGTCGATGCGACAACGGCGACGATCGCAGCGGGAGACTATTTCGTTCAAGTTCGGGTGCCGATCGCCGACGATTTGATCGACGAGCCGGATGAAGATTATTCACTGACTGTCGATGTTGCCGCGGGTACGACGACGAATATTCAGGTGGTTGGAACGGGCACGATCATCGACAACGATGCGGCGCCGGACGTGACGATCGATGATGCAACGGCTTCCGAAGGCGATCCGCTGGTCTTTGATGTGACGCTTTCGAATCCATCAAGCCAGCCGATTGTGTTGGATTTTTCAGCCAGCGACACGACGGCGAATGCTTCGAGCGACTACAACGCGACGGCCTTTGAGTACTCCATCGACGGAGGCACCAACTGGCTTCCTGCAGTCGGTGGCACCGAAGTCACGATCCCTGCGAACTCCACCGCTGTTCAGGTTCGCGTGGCGACCACGGAAGACCTGACGCTTGAATCGACCGAAACGATGCAGCTTTCGATTGCATCGGTTGTATCCGGACTGGTTGGCAACACGACCGATGTGGCGACCGGAACGATCACAGATGATGACCTTGCCATCGTATCGATTGTGGCCAACGATGCGGTTGCCGGTGAACCGTCAGACAACGGACAGTTTACGGTTACGATGAGCGGGCCTTCGGATTCACCAACCGTGATTGCCTATTCGGTTTCCGGTGCGGCCAGCAACGGAGCGGACTTTGCGACGCTTGCGGGCCGCGTTACGATTCCGGCTGGACAGGTTTCGGCGTTGATCGATGTGTCTGTTTTGGATGATGCCGTTGTCGAAGGAGTCGAAGACGTCGTCGTAACACTGACGTCGATTAGTTCTGGCGATTCGCAAATTTCAATCGACGCGGCGAACAGTTCTGATTCGGCGACGATTTCTGATGACGACGTTGCGAGCTGGAGTCTCGTCGGCGCGCCAACGGTCAACGAAGGCGCTGCAGCGACCTACAATCTCAACCTCGACGGAACTTTGCAAGCCGGAGAAACGGCATCGGTTGAGTTTTCCATTGCCGACAACACGTCATCGGCAAGCGACCATGATTCCTTCAGTACCGCGGTCGCGACGGCTGTCAGTGCTTACACGGGCGCCGGATCACTCGCCTGGGATGGCACGACGCTGACGTTTACCAGTGATGGCACGGGAGCCATGGCTGAGCTGTCGATCGACTTGTTGGCGGTCAACGATTCAGTTGTGGAGGGCGTCGAAGACTACAGCATCTCAATCGCCAACGAAAGCAGTTCCACGGGTGCCGCGATTGTGATCGATGCCTCCGACCAGTTGGTCACCACGGAGATTCAGGACACGATCGACGCGGTTGGAACATCGCTCGACAAAGCCACCTGGTCAATCTCGGGCGCAGCTTCGGTCGATGAATCGCAAACGACCAACTATACGATCAGCATTGATGCAACGCTGCAGTCCGGCGAAACGGCTTTGGTCGAAATGTCGCTGACGCACCTCGACACCATCGCGGCAGACATCACAGAATTTGACTCGGCTGTCGCCAGTGCGGTTACGGCTTACAACGCCAGCGGCCAGCCAGGTTCGGTCGCCTGGGACGGCACGACGCTGACTTTCACCAGCGACGGCACGGGGCCGATGGGGGATTTGATTGTTCAGATCGATGCCAACGCGGACGGCTTCCTGGAAGGCGCCGAAGACTACTCGATCCAGCTTTCAAACGCGTCCAGCACCACCGACGCATGCGTGGCCACTGATCCGGCAGACACCGTGACGACGACGATCAACCCGGACGCGACTTCGGCGGAGTGGTCGATTGGCGTGGATAACAGCGGCGACGAAGGCGGCATGGTCAGCTACACCATCGCGCTGACCGAATCGTTTGGGGCCGGCGATACGGCGGCCGTTGAATTGACCGTTGCGGACGGCGATACGAACCCCACCGACTATGCGAACTTCGTCGATGCCGTCAACGATGCGGTGCTGGCCTACACCGGACCAGGCTCGCTTGCTTTCGATGGCACGACGTTGACGTTCACCGCGATTGCTGATGGCGATTCGATGGCTGCGCTGAACATCGAGCTTGATCTTGTTGATGATGCACTCGTGGAAGGCAGCGAAAACTTCGTCGTTGGGCTGGACAATGCGACAGGTTCAACCGGAGTCAACGTGTCGGTTTCGGCAACGGATGACTCAGTCACAACCACCATCAACGACACGATGGGGGTCGGAGGAGCACTCGACGCGGCAACATGGTCGATTACGGGGCCAGCGTCGGGAGACGAAGGATCGACAGTGTCGTACACGGTTTCTCTTGCCGGCGAATTCGGAGAAGGCGAGTCGGCCTCGGTTGTGATCGACTTGAACGATTTGACGACTGACAGCGGTGACTATGCTTCGATCGTTGCAGCAGTGGCTGCGGCAGCCGCGGCAAACCCGGATGTGACTTTCGATTCTGCTTTATCGACGCTGACGTACGCCGCTCCTTCGGATGGGGCGACGATGACCGAACTGGTGATTGATCTTGGCTTGGCAACGGATACGATCTCGGAAGGCCCCGAAGATTTTGAAATCGTGCTGCGTGGTGAATCGTCTTCTACCGGAGCCGCTGTGGCGATTGATTCGTCGGCGAACTCGGTCACGACGACGATCAATGATTTGACTGATCCAGTTGAATGGGCGATCACTGGCGCGATGTCGGCGGACGAAGGCGGCGCGGCTCAGTATACGATTACTCTCGACGGAGCGTTGGGTGCCAATGAAACGGCAACGGTTGAAATTGGTTTTGCTGATTTAACTTCCAGTGCCAACGACCGCAGCCACATCGACGCGGCTATTGCTGCTGCAACTGCTTCGGACCCAAGTCTGAGTTACAACGCGTCAACCGGAGTCCTCACGTTTACGGCGCCTAACAATGGGGCCGCCATGGCGCCGCTGGTGATCGACCTTGCGATTGTCAATGACGCGTTCATCGAAGGCCCCGAACAGTATTCGATCGGCCTGAGCAACGCTGGTTCGACGACTGGAACAGTGTCTTCGGTTTCCGCGACGCAGAATGGCGTGACGACCGAGATCAACGACACGGTCGATTTCGGATTGGGGCCAGACGAAGGAGAGTGGTCGATCGCGGGAGACGCGTCTGTTGCCGAAGGAAATGTGGCTCAGTACACGGTGAGCTTGAGCGGAACTTACGGAGCCGATGAAGTTGCTCATGTGGATCTGACTCCGGCTGATGTCGGTACGACCAGCGGTGACTACGCAAGTTTCGTAGCCGCCGTTGACGCTGCGGTAGCCAGCTATTCGGGTGCGGGATCGGTGTCATTTGATGGCACGACGCTTTCCTTTACGGCTGCCAGCGATGGCGATGTGATGACGGATTTGGTGATTGATTTGGGGGCTGTTGACGATTTGCTCGTCGAAGGCAACGAAGACTATACGGTTTCAATCTCGAACGCTGGTTCGACGACGGGCGGTAGCGTGGTGCTCGGCGGAACGGTTGCGGTGACGACCACGATTACCGACAACGATACGGCGACGTGGAGCCTCATCGGCGACGCAACGGTTGGCGAAAGCGGTTCGGCGCAGTACACGCTGGCTCTGGCTGGAACACTGCAGCTTGGTGAGACGGCAACGATCGATCTAGGTTTGGCGGATGTGGATACGACGTCCGCCGACTACGCGAACTTCGTGGCAGCAGTCAACGCAGCGGTTTCAGGTCGTAGCGACTTGGCTTTCGACGGCACGACGCTGACCTACACCGGTGATGGTTCGCCGATGGTGGACTTGATGGTTGAAGTTGGTGCGATCGATGACGTGTTGGTCGAGGGTGCTGAAGACTTCACCGTTTCGATCTCCAGCCCGAACTCGACAACTGGCGGCGACATTGCGGTCGGCGGAAGCGTTTCGGTGACGACTACGGTTTTAGACAACGATGCGGCGACATGGAGTATCGTCGGTGATGCAGCGGTGGGTGAAGGTGCTGCGGCTGAGTATACGGTGGCTTTGTCTGGAACGCTGCAGTCTGGTGAAACGGCAACGATCGAGCTGGCTCTGGCAAACGTTGACACGTCATCGTCAGACTACGTGGACTTCGTGTCTGCAGTCGACGCAGCTGTTGCGAGCCGTAGCGATCTGGCTTTCGATGGCACAACGTTGACTTACAGGGGTGATGGTTCGCCGATGGTGGACTTGATGGTTGAAGTTGGTGCGATCGATGACGTGCTGATTGAAGGTGACGAAGATTTCACCGTTTCGATTTTTAACCCGACTTCGACGACCGGCAGCGACATCGCGGTCGGTGGTTCGGTTTCGGTGACGACCACGATACTGGACAACGATACGGCGACTTGGAGCCTCATCGGCGACGCAACGGTTGGCGAAGGCGGTTCGGCGCAGTACACGCTGGCATTGGCGGGAACGCTGCAGTCTGATGAGACGGCAACGATCGATCTAGGTTTGGCGGATGTGGATACGACGTCCGCGGACTACGCGAACTTCGTGGCAGCAGTCAACGCAGCGGTTTCAGGTCGTAGCGACTTGGCTTTCGACGGCACGACGCTGACCTACACCGGTGATGGTTCGCCGATGTTGGACTTGGTGGTTGAAGTTGGTGCGATCGATGACGTGCTGATTGAAGGTGACGAAGACTTCACCGTCTCGATTTTTAACCCGAACTCGACGACCGGCAGCGACATCGCGGTCGGTGGTTCGGTTTCGGTGACGACCACGATACTGGACAACGATACGGCGACTTGGAGCCTCATCGGCGACGCAACGGTTGGCGAAGGTTCGGTGGCGCAGTACACGTTGGCTCTGGCTGGAACACTGCAGTTTGGTGAGACGGCAACGATCGATCTTGCAATGTCCGATGTGGACACGACGTCCGCGGACTACGCGAACTTCGTGGCCGCGGTCAACGCGGCGGTTTCAGGTCGTAGCGATCTGGCTTTCGACGGCACGACGCTGACCTATACGGGTGACGGTTCGCCGATGGTGGACTTGGTGGTTGAAGTTGGTGCGATCGATGACGTGCTGATTGAAGGTGACGAAGACTTCACCGTCTCGATTTTTAACCCGACTTCGACGACCGGCAGCGACATTGCCGTCGGTGGTTCGGTTTCGGTGACGACCACGATTACCGACAACGATACGGCGACGTGGAGCCTCATCGGCGACGCAACGGTCGGCGAAGGTGCATCGGCGCAGTACACGCTGGCATTGGCTGGAACGCTGCAGTCTGGTGAGACGGCAACGATCGATCTTGCAATGTCCGATGTGGATACGACGTCCGCCGACTACGCGAACTTCGTGGCAGCAGTCAACGCGGCGGTTTCAGGCCGTAGCGATCTGGCTTTCGACGGCACGACGTTGACCTACACCGGTGATGGTTCGCCAATGGTGGACTTGGTGATCAGCCTCGACGCGATTGATGACGTGCTGGTTGAAGGAGCTGAAGACTACGAGGTTTCGATCAACAACGCGGGATCAACCACAGGTGGAAGTCTCACTATCACAGGACCGAATACGGTGACGACGACGATCATCGACAACGATGCGGTTGAGTGGAGCATCGTCGGTGACGCGTCGGTGGATGAAGGTGGCACGTCGCGGTACACGGTTCAGCTGGACGGTATTCTGCAAGCCGGTGACAATGCGATTGTGCAACTTGATCTCGCTGATTTGGAAACGGACTCAGCCGACTACGCCAATTTTGTGACCGCTGTTCAAACTGCGATTGGATCGAGGACGGACTTGAGTTTCGACGCGGCGACGGGGCAGTTGACCGCCACAGGAACGGGCTCGCCGACTGCCGATTTGGTGATTGACCTGGCAGCGATGGATGACGCATTCATCGAAGGGCCCGAGCGCTATCAAATTCTGCTTTCGAATCCGACCAGCACGACAGGGGCAGCGTTCGGCATCGACCTGTCCGAAAGTTTGGTCACGACGACGATCAATGATACGGTTGCCGATGGCGGAATTCTCGAAGAAGCCGTCTGGACGTTGGGTGTCGATCAAACCGTTCCCGAAGGCACTTCAGGCGCCTACTCGCTTTCATTAAGCGGCGTTCTGCAAGCCGGCGAAATGGTTTCGGTCGACCTTGGGCTTGCCGATATCGACACCGTCGGCAGCGACTACGCGAGCTTCGACGCTGCGATGAACAATGCCGTGGCGGCTTACGCTGGTCCGGGTTCCGTTGCCTGGGATGGGGTAACGTTTACTTTTACCAGCGATGGAACTGGAGCGATGGCTCCTTTGTCGATATCGCTTGGCACAGTCAACGATGCGTTCGCTGAAGGCCCCGAAGATTTCGTCATCGCGTTGTCCAACGCAAGCAGCCCGACCGGAGTCGCGACTTCGATTGACGTGACTCAGGATGATGCCGTTACGACCATTGACGATACGGTTGGGGCTGGTGCGGACGACGTAACCTTTGCCATTGTTGGCGACACGGCAGTCAATGAAGGAGGCACTGCCGTCTACACAGTCAACACAACCGGCGGGATCGGAGCCGGCGAAATCGCGACTGTTGAACTGCAGATCGCCGACGTTGACACAACCAGTGCAGACTATGCAAGCTTCAACGCGGCGGTTGCGGCGGCAGTTGCGAGTTATAACTCAAGCGGCAATCCGGGATCGGTCAGTTGGGACGGCACGACGCTCAGTTTTACAGCGACCAGCGATGGCGATGTGTTGAGCGGATTGCAAATCGAACTCGATGCGACCGACGATGCATTTCTCGAAGGCCCGGAAGTTTTCGACCTTCGCCTGGCGAATCCCGGAAGTCCATCTGGCGTCACCGCGGGGATCGATGCGATTGAGAACATTGTCGTCACAACGATCAATGATACCGATGGGGACGGAGGTCCAGCGGAACCCGGAGGCGAGTGGTCGCTTACGGGAGGCGGAATAGTTGACGAGGGCGATAGTGCGAGCTTTGTGATCGCCCTCAGCGGCAACTTGCAGGCCGGCGAATCGACGTCTGTTGAGCTTGCTTTAGCCGACATAGAAACCGACGGCGGAGACTACGCTGTTCTTTCGACAGCCATTGCCGACGCCGTTACTGCCTACAACGCGATTCCCAGCAACAGCGGAATGCTCGCCTGGGACGGAACCTCGCTCACGTTCACCAGTGATGGGACGGGGCCGATGAACGATCTGCCGTTCACGCTCGACACGGTTGACGATCCGATCGTCGAAGGAAACGAACGTTTCAATATTCTGCTTTCGAACCCGATGAGCACGACGGGGCTGTCGCCGACGGTTTCTGGGACCGAAAATTTGGCCACAACGACAATTGTGGACAACGATACTGTGACATGGGACATTACCGGCGATGCGTCAGTCGGCGAAGGCTCTGCGGCGCGGTACACGTTCACGCTGACCGGCACGATGCAAGCCGGTGAGACTGCGGCGGTCGAGCTAAACTTGGCCGACGTCGATACGGATTCGTCAGACTACGCAGACTTCATCGCGGCAGTCAATACAGCCGTTTCTGCACGAAGCGACCTGAGTTTCGATGGCACGATGTTGACTTATACAAGCGATGGATCGCCAATGGCGGACCTGTTGGTCGAGCTTGATTCGATTGATGATGCCACCATCGAAGGCTCCGAAGACTATCGCGTTTCGATTTCCAATCCGGTTTCTACCACAGGCAGCGACGTTGCTCTGGGCGGTTCGACTGCTGTGACGACGACAATCGCCGACAATGACACTGCGACCTGGAGTATCAGTGGCGATTCGGTAGTAAGCGAAGGTGCGACGGCCCAGTATCAGGTTGCTCTCGCAGGAGAAGTTCAGGCTGGCGAAACCGCGACGATCGATTTGAGTTTGGCAAACGTGGACACGAGCTCCGCGGATTACGCGAACTTTGTGACAGCGATTAGCGCTGCGGTTGCGGGGCGAAGCGATCTGGCTTTCGATGGCACAACCTTGACCTTCACCAGCAGCGGTCTGCCGATGCCGGCTCTTGTGTTCGACGTTGCCGCCACGGACGACACCGCTGTCGAAGGCAGCGAAGACTTTGTGGTTTCAATTTCGAATCCCGGATCAACCACTGGCAGCGATATCGCGGTCGGCGGTTCAGTTTCAGTCTTCACTACGATCACCGACAACGATACGGCGACGTGGAGCATCGTCGGGGATTCGACGGTTGATGAATCCGGAACAGCCCGGTACACGGTTGCGCTTGCGGGAACTTTGCAAGCCGCAGAAACCGCGATGGTTGATCTTCAGTTGACCGATGTGGACACGACGTCCGCGGACTATGCGAACTTTGTGGCGGCGGTCAACGCAGCCGTCTCGAGCCGCAGTGACCTTGCGTTTGATGGCACGACGTTGGTCTACACCGGCAATGGGAATCCGATGGTCGATTTGATCATTGAGCTTGCCGCCACGGATGATTCGCTGGTCGAAGGAGCCGAAGACTACCGAGTCTCCATTGCGAACCCTGGCTCCGGCACTGGCAGCGATATCGCCGTATCATCCGACGTCGTCACGACCACGATCACTGACAATGATTCTGCCACCTGGAGCATTGTCGGAGATGCCGTGGTCGCCGAAGGAGCCATCGCCAGCTACACGATTTCGTTGCAGGAAACGCTGCAGACCGGCGAAGTCGCGACAATCGTTTTGAGTCTCGCGGACATCGATACGGACTCCACGGACTATGTGAATTTCGTCGCCGCGGTCAACAGTGCAGTCGCCGGTCGGCCGGAGTTGACTTTTGATGGCACCACGCTGACCTTCACCAGCGACGGGAATCCACTGGCCGACTTGGTTGTCAATTTCTCAGCCATCAACGACGTTGTGGTAGAAGGCCCCGAAGATTTCACCGTTTCGATTTCCAATCCGGGATCGACGACCGGCAGTGGTGTCAACGTGGGCGCTTCGACGATCGTGACGACAACCATCACCGATGACGACGTGGTCGCCTGGAGCATCGTAGGTGATGCAATGGTCGCCGAAGGAGCGACGGCTCAGTACACGGTGTCGCTTGGCGGGAATCTACAGTCGGGCGAAACGTCCACGATTGAGTTGGGCTTGAGCGACGCTGCCACCAACAGCTCGGACTACGCCAGCTTTGTCACAGCGGTCAACAATGCGATCGCGGGTCGAAGCGAATTGAGTTTCGATGGAGTTACGCTAACGTTCACCAGCGACGGAACTCCGATGGCCGACGTAATCATCGAACTCGACACGAACGACGATGTGTTGGTCGAAGGCGATGAAAGCTATGCCGTATCGATTTCCAATCCAGGCTCAACAACCGGCAGTGAAGCTGCTCTTGGCGGTTCGACTTCGGTGACGACGTTGATTGAGGACAACGATGCGGCGACCTGGAGCCTGAGCGGTGACACAATCGTGGCCGAGGGTGCGAACGCTCAATACTCGCTCGAGCTCGAAGGGACGATGCAAGCAGGCGAAACAGCGACGATCGAATTGCAGCTGACCGATGTCGATACTGCTTCGACGGATTACGCCAGTTTCATCGCGGCGGTAAACACCGCGGTCGCGAACTATGCTGGAGCCGGAACGGTTGGCTTTGATGGAACCACGTTGACGTTCACGGCAAGCGCCGACGAAGACTCGATGGCAGCTCTGACGATTGAGCTCAGTGCTGTCGACGACGTTTTGGCGGAAGGGCCAGAAGACTTCGTCGTGCAGATTTCCAATCCTTCTTCCACCACCGGCGTCGATTCGGAGTTGGGCTCGGCAGTTACCGTAACAACCGAGATCACCGACAACGACGCTGCGGCGTGGAGCATCATTGGCGACAGCACTGTCGACGAAGGCGGAACCAGCCAGTACACGATTTCTTTGCAAGGCACATTGCAGGCTGGCGAAAATTCCAGCGTGCAGATCGTTCTCGCGGACATTGAAACGTCATCGGCCGACTATGAAAACTTCATCGCCGCAGTCCAGGCCGCCGTGGCGACTCGAGCAGACCTGGTGTTTGATTCCGCAACCGGAACTTTGACGGCGACGGGCACCGGATCGGCGATGGCCGACTTGATATTCGATCTGGACGCGACCGACGACATGTTCCTCGAAGGTCCGGAGCGTTACCAGGTTATGTTGTCCAACGCGACCAGCACGACGGGCTCCACGACCGGTATTGATGCCAACGCCAACATCGTGACGACGACAATCAACGACACTGTCGGAGACGGCGGGGCGCTGGAAGAAGCCATCTGGACTTTCGGGGTCGACCAGACGGTTCCCGAAGGAGTCGACGGGATGTACACGCTGCAGCTTTCAGGTTCCTTGCAAGCCGGCGAAGTCGCGTACGTGGAAATGGCCGTTTCCGACATCAGTTCTGCGTCGGTTGACTATGGCCAGTTCGTTACTGCGATGAACAACGCGGTAGCGTCTTACTCCGGACCGGGAACAGTTTCATGGGCAGGTTCCACGTTCACGTTCACCGGTGATGGGACTGGACCGATGGCTCCGTTGTCGATCGCACTTCCGACGAACAATGACGTGATTGCCGAAGGAGCAGAAGACTTCCGCATCGCGCTGACCAATGCCGGTAGCCTTTCCGGAATGGCCGTTTCGATCGCACCACAGTCCGATGACGCCGTCACGACAATCGACGACACGATCGGGGCCGGCACGGACGACGTGACGTTTGCGATCGTGGGTGACAACAGCGTCGACGAAGGCGGAACGGCCAACTACTCCATTACCACAACCGGTGGATTGGGAGCCGGACAGCAAGCCAGCGTTGAACTGTTGCTGGGCGACGTTGACACCAACCGCGCCGACTATGCGGACTTCGATGCGACCGTTTCAGACGCCGTGGCGAGCTACAACGCGGGCGGAAATCCTGGCAGCGTCAGTTGGGATGGCACGACGCTGACGTTCACGGCCGATTCCGACGGCGATACGCTGATGGGACTGATGATTGATCTTGCCGCGGACGACGATGACTGGCTGGAAGGTCCGGAAACTTTCGACCTAACACTGGCCAACCCGAGCAGCGCGACAGGAGTCGTTGTCGGAATCGCGTCGGGCCAGGCCAGCGTTTTCACGACGATCAACGATACCGTTGGCGATGGTGGAGCACCGGAACCGGGAGCGCTGTGGTCTCTCACTGGAGACGCGTCGGTCGCTGAATCGGGTACCGCGACGTACTCCGTTGGCCTGACTGGAAACTTGCAAGCCGGCGAATCGACTTCTGTTCAGTTGACTGCGGCCAATATCGAAACGGCCTTCAACGACTTTCAAACGTTTGCAGATGCGGTCGCCGATGCCGTGTCGGATTACAACGCGGACGCTACAAACCACGGATCGCTTCTGTGGGACGGCACGACGCTGACGTTTTCCAGCGACGGCAGCGGTCCGATGGGCGACCTGGAGTTCATGCTCGATACGACCGGCGATATTTTGGCAGAAGGCCCCGAGCGATTGAATGTAATGTTAGCCAACCCGATCAGCACCACAGGACTCAGCCCGACGATCTCTTCGACGGAAAACATCGTCACGACGACCATCGTTGACGACGACCCTGTCGCGTGGTCAATCGCTGGCCCATCAATGACGAGCGAAGGCAACGACGCCACATTTACGGTCGCTCTCAGCGGCGTTTTCCAGCAAGGCGAAACGGCTTCGGTGAATCTGGCTTTGACGCATGTCGAAACCGATGACTCGGATTTTGCAGACACGCTCGCCGCGATCGCAGCTGCCGCAGCCTCCAATCCAAACGTTACTTTCGATCCGGCAACGGGCGTGTTGGAGTTCACTGCTCCAAATGACGGGGCGTCGATGGCGGACTTGGTGATCAATCTGCCGATCAGCAGCGACGGCGTTTCAGAAGGCCCTGAAGACTTTGAAATCGGACTGTCAAATCCGACCAGCAATACCGGGCTCTCGCCGACCATCGATAGTGCTCAGTCTGCTGTCACGACGACGATCAATGGTTCGCCAGTACTGCAACCAGACGTCGACTTCACCAGCATCAACACGCCGTATGTTGGCAATGTGCTGAGCAACGATTCGGATCCTGACGGCGATGCCTTAACGGTGACTCATGTCGATGGTCAGCCGATTGGCAACCCGATTGCGACCGGCAACGGCACCGTTTTAATGAACCCGGACGGAGGATTTACTTTCGTTCCAACGCCAGGCTTCTTCGGAGTCGAATCGTTCACGTACACCGTTGTTGATGCCGCCGGCAACACGAAAACAACATCTGTTGAGCTGACGGTCAACAATGCGGACCTGGGCATCGCCAAAGCGGCTTCGGATGCGGTGGCCAACGGCGAGAACTGGGACATCACGTTCACGTTGGTGATGGAGAACCTTGGCAACGTTTCGCTCAACGGCATTGGCCTAATGGATGATGTCGCGGCCAAGTTTGGTGACGCTTTGGTTGCTGTGAGCCTTCCCACATTACAGAACTTTTCCGGAAACGGAGCGGTACCGTCGCTCAACTCGAACTGGACAAGCGATACATCGGCGAACCTGCTGGCCAATGGAGTTCTCGCTCCTGGCGATTCGTTTGAAGTCAGCTTCACCGTCACGATTGACCCGGACGCCGGCGGAGTCTCACAGGCGATCAGCAATCAGGCGCAAGGCCAAGGGCAGGGCATCAATCCGGATGGAACGCCAATGCTCGACAGCAACGGTCAACCAGCGATTGCGTCGGACCTGTCCGACGACGGCAGCGATCCCGCGGGAGAAAACGGCAGCGACAATGGCGATGGAGTATTTGGAAACGATGCGACCAACATCCTGATTGCAGATCTGGGGATCGCCAAATCGATTGTTGGCGAAGCTGAACTTTTGTTCAGCGGAAACTACGTCGTCACCTATCAGGTCGTCGTCGAGAACACCGGTACTGTGTCTCTTGGCAGTTTAAGCTTGCTGGAAAACCTGCAGGCCCAGTTCGGTGCTGCGTTCGTCGAATCGTCGAACCTCGGGCTGGTTGTACCGGCGTCGGATCCGGCCAGCAGTATCACGATCAGCTCAACCTTCGACGGCCGGACCGATTTCGAACTGTTGGAAGTCACCAGTGCCAATTTGCTTGCTCCCGGCGATTCCTTCACGCTCCAGTTCACTGTCGAAGTAGACCCGCTGGCGATCGCAGGCACGGTCGGCAATCAGGTTTCGGGCTCGGCCGCAGCAGTCGACGCAAACGGCAATCCGTTGCTTGATTCCAACGGCAACGCGATCACGGGCAGCGATCTCAGCGACAGTGGTAGCGACCCGGGGACTTCCAATCCAGACGATCCAGGCGACACAGGGTCGACCTCTGACGCGACGCAGTTCAATCCAGCGACTTTGCCGTTGGGCGAAATTTCTGGCAACGTTTTCTACGACTTCAACAACAATGGCGTTCGCGAATCGACAGAAGACGGAATCGCAGGCGTAGAGATTATTCTTACTGGCACCGACGTGTATGGAAACACGGTCAACATCTCTCAGTTGACGGATGTGGATGGACATTATTCATTCACGGGGCTAAACGCGGGCATCTATCGGTTGACCGAAGTGCAGCCGGATGACTTTGATGATGGAATCGATAGCGGCGATGCGTCGTGGACTATCGGCGATGACGAGTTTTCCAACATCGCATTGAACTGGGGCCAATCTTTCACCGCCAGCACGTTCGCCGAGCGCTTCCCGGGGACGTCCGGTTTCCCGCCAAGCTTCGGGAAACTGGCTCCGATCTACGTTTCAAACGTTGGAGAACTGGTCGAAGGATATGTCGCAACATCCAGCCCGATCTACGCCGGCATTCCGATTGGAACCAACGCCAACCCGCTTTGGCTGGTCAGTGGCCGTCCGGTTCAGGGCGGATACTCGGTTGACTTTGCGGCCGGCGAAGGCGGTTGCCCGGTGATCGTCGAGCCATGTGTGGATGCATCGCCAGCATTACCACCGTTGCCAGAAATTCTCATGCAAGAATTCGTCGAGGAAAATTGCCATGCGGATGGCGACGAAGCGGTCGTAGAAGAAGAAACGGTGGTTTGCGAAGAGGAAGTATGTCCGCCTGAAGCGGCAGCGGATTGTCCTCCAGCACCAAATTTCCTGCGTGGCTCGTTCCTGAAGCGGATGGCCAATTGGCTCAGGCGATAGTGCGGTTTAGAATTGCGGCTGTGCGGTGAACAGGCTTCGAGCCCGTCCCCTTTTTTGTTGGAGACGCTTTTCTGCGCCGCCAATCAACCGCGTATTCGCTGCGGACCTATGCACTTTTTGTCAGGGCGTCGATGAGAAAGACCACCAAGCTTCGTCAGCTCATTGCGACGGGCAAAACCTACTATATCCCCGGCGCCTACGACGGTTTGTCAGCGCGGCTGATTCAGAACGCCGGTGCCGAAATCGTTTACGCAACGGGTGGCGGGATCGCTCGCAGCACCGGCGTGCCGGACATCGGATTGCTGTCGGCCAAAGAAGTCACTGATCGACTGGAACAGATCGTTGATGCGGTCGACTTGCCGGTCATCGCCGACATGGACACCGGCTATGGAAATGCACTTAACGCCCGTAGAGCTGCGAAGGCATTTGAGCGAGTTGGGGTCGCGGGCTTTCATCTCGAAGATCAACTTTTTCCAAAACGCTGTGGGCATCTTGACGGCAAGACGCTGATTCCTGCCGCAGAACACTGCGCTAAAATTCGCGCGGTCAAGGATGCTTTATCGGATGACGATACGGTACTGATCGCCCGCACCGATGCGATTGCGGTGGAGGGTTTTGAAAGTGCGATCGAGCGAATGAATCAGTACATCGAAGCCGGTGCCGATGTCGCGTTCGTCGAAGCACCGCGAACGATGGAACAGGTCGAACGTGTTGCCAGGGAGTTAACCTGTCCGAAGTTGCTGAACATGTTTTGGGGCGGTAAGTCTCCGGTAATTCCGCGCGATCAACTGGAAAAGCTGGGCTTCAGCCTGGTCATTGTTCCCGGGGACTTGCAGCGGACCGCGATTCACGCCATGCAGGAAGCCGCCGCTGCGATTCTTCGCGACGGACACACCGAATCGTTGAAGGACCGGATGGCAACGTTCGAAGATCGGGAAGCTGCCGTGAACACGTCGCACTATCTGGCGTTGAATCAGAAGTTTTCCTCGGAATGATCTGCTGGCCGTGGTTGTGGTTTCCAGCTGCAACATGACGCCGGCGTGAAACTGAAACTGAAACTGAAACCCACAGCCACGTTTTGACCCAAAGAGACCACCATGAGACAAATCGACCTTAGCGGAAAAACAGCCATCGTCACCGGTTCGAGTCAAGGGATCGGGCTGGAGACGGCTAAAACATTGCATGCGGCCGGGGCCAATTTGGTCATCAACTACTTCGACGATGGCGAAGGGAAGAACCGGGCGCTTGCTGACGCAGCGGTAGCCGATTTTGGCGATCGCGGGTTGGCTTGCGCGGCGGACGTTCGCCAGCCGGATCAGCTTGAAGCCATGGTCTCCAAAGCCGTCGAAAAATTTGGCTCGCTGGATATCCTGGTCAACAACGCAGGAATCCTGCGCGACAAAAGCTTCAGGAAAATGAGCCACGAAGACTGGCAGGCGGTTATCGACACCAATCTCACGGGCGTTTTCAATTCCTGCAAAGCCGCTGTTGAATCTCTGTCGGAAAACGGCGTGATCGTCAACGTTTCATCGCTTTCGGCGGTCACCGGATTCTTTGGCCAAGCCAACTACGCGACCGCCAAAGCCGGGGTGATGACGTTTACCAAAGTGCTTTCCAAAGAGCTGGCTCGCAAAAATATCCGCGTCAATGCGGTGGCTCCAGGGGTGGTGAACACGGAGATGGGTGAGTCCATTCCCGAGGAGAATCGCAAGTACATGATGACGCAGATCCCACTGGCACGCTTTGCCGAACCCAGCGAAATCTCCGACGTGATATTGTTCCTGTGTAGCGACCTTTCCTCCTACGTCACCGGCCAGACGATCCACGTCAACGGCGGCTGGTGGGCGTAGAAGCGATGGCTATTTTTGCTCGACGGGCATCCGGGCGCCCATGGATTTTTGCCATTGCTGAAGCTTTGTACGCAGTGCGTTGACTCGGTCCGGATTCTTTGCGGCAAGATTGTTCTCTTCGCCGATGTCGTTTCGCAAGTCATAAAGTTCCACTTCGTCGTACTCGTAGAATTCGATCAGCTTCCAGTCGCCGTCCCGAACCGCGGCGCCGGGTGTCCAGGCAGATCCGTGATAGTGCGGATAGTGCCAGTAGAGCGTCGAGTGCGGTTCGGCTGACTTTCCGTTGAGCGAATCGATCAAGCTGACTCCATCGCGATGCAGTTCTGGTTTGGCAGGCAATTTCGCAAGGTCCAGCATCGTCGGGAAGAAGTCACAGCTCGAAACGGGTGTATCGCAAACCGAATCCGCAGCGGTTACTCCTGGAGCCCGCACGATCATCGGGCAACGAATACCGCCTTCATACAGCCAGCCTTTTCCGCTGCGAAGCGGTGCGTTGCAAGTCGGCCCAACCCGCTTGTTCCGCAACGTGCACAATCCGCCGTTGTCGGAAAAGAAACAAACGACAGTGTTTTCCGCCAACCCAAGATCGTCCAGCGAATCAAGTATCTGGCCAACACTCACGTCGACTGCGGCAACCATCGACGCGTATTCGGGGTTGTCTTGGCGGGATCTTGATCGACCATCACGTTCCGCAATCGGCGGCGATTTTTCGGTGAACGAAGATGTCGCTTTTTCCCGAAAATGGTCGACGCGTTTGCGATAGGGTTGAATCGGAGTATGCACGTTGTAGTAGGAAAGATAAAGCAGGAACGGTTGATCTTTGCGGCGGGACTTCATGAACTCAATCGACTCATCGGTCAGCCGTTCTGTCAGATACTCATCGGTTTCACGATCGGGCAACATTCGGTTTTTGAATGGAGCGTAATAGCCACCCGGAGGAGATCCTTTGTCAATTCCGCCCAGGTTGATGTCGAAACCCTGATCCGTTGGCAGATGCCCTTCGTCCCCCAGATGCCACTTGCCAGCAAAAAAAGTTTGATAGCCGTTAGAGCCCAATTCGTCCGCGATGGTCACTTCGCTGACTGCGAGATTGTCACGGTCGTCGACGTGCGCGAACCTTGGATGGCTTTCGGGTAGCCTCCGCGAACCGGGAATCCAATCCGTGATGTCGACGCGAACAGGATGCCGGCCCGTCATGATGCTGGCTCGCGTCGGAGAACAAACCGGACTGGCGGCATACGCGTTGGTGAACTTCATTCCCGTCGATGCCAGTCGATCGATATTGGGCGTCTCGTGGAACTCGCTACCGAAGCAGCCGAGGTCTGCCCAACCGAGATCGTCCACCAGGAAGAAAACGAAATTCGTGTGTTCGGGCTCAGGCTGTTCCGCGATTGCAGCGGAGTGCGCAAAGGGATGGCTAAGGGAAACAAGAGTCAGGGTGATCAGAGTTTTGTACATGTCACTATTCTAACCTGATTGGCGTTTGTGCCACACATCGCAAGGTTGGTTGAAGTGAGTGATGCTGTTTGGTTGCCGCGACACTACCTGAATAGGTCGCATCCATCTCCAAAGTTCCAGAATCCGTCGTGGTCGGCGAAGCCTCATTGCGAACGAGCGGCGACCAGCCTGGGCATTCTATCCCGTAAAACCCGACGTCTTCCCGGCTTTCGCCATGTTTGGCACGCGACGTGCGTCGTGTAACAGATGCTAACTTCACCTTTCTCAGGAGACAGAAATGCATACCGCACAGATGAACAATCAACCGCCTTTGCTCTACATCATGTTCTCGCTGGTCATGGGCATTCTGCTGGTCGTTTCTCTTGGTTGCGATACAGAGATAAGCGACGCAGATGTTGAATCTCAAGTCCAGAAAATTGAGAAGGAAGAAGCCAAGCTTGCTGCGATGAAAGAGCGGCAGACTTTCGAATCGGAAATGGAATCCAAGGTGGAAGCCCTTGAGCAGAAAGTCGCGGCTCTTAAAGAACAACGGGAAAACGTTTCCGGCGACGAAGAAGTTGAACTCAATGGCGAGATTGCAAGGCTTGAAACTCAAGTCGAACAGATGCGGGAGCAACTTGACGAACTGAAAGCAGCTTCGGGTGACCTTTGGGCGGAAACAAAAATTAAGGCGGAGGAAAGCTGGGATGACGTTTCAGAGTCGATTGACTCTCAGATGAAGCGTTGGAAACAGAATCGCGACGAACCAACTGACGACGCAGCGAATGATTCGGCCCTCGACAAATAGTCAAATTGCGTAATCTGCTTTTACACCTACAGCTTTGCAACGAATGACAATCGCTACTATTCAATTCAGGATCTAATTCAACGAAAGAACGAGATGAACGATAAAATTCAGAACAACGAAACGACAGAACCGAACCGTGATGAAGTTATTGCAAAGCTAACGCAGTTCATTGTCAGCAACGATACCGCGCTGCTGGTTACTTGCGGGAGCGACCACGTCATTCGTAGCCGACCGATGCTCAACGTGAATCAGAACTTCACCGGATCGCTATATTTTCTGGCTCGTAGCGACGACGATGTGACGCGATATCTCCGTGAGAACCCACAGGCGAATGTCGCGATCTCGGAGCCCGAGTCCGGTAAGTACGCTTCGCTGATTGGCACCGCGGACCTCTCGGACGATCGCAAGAAGGCTGAACTTCTGTGGACGGATCGATGTGTTGCCTGGTTCGGTACAAAGACGCCGGACCCAGACACGGTTGTCATTGAAATTGATGTCGAGGACGCTGAGTACTGGGATCAAAACAAGTCATTTGGGCACAGTCTGGCCGGAATGTTTAGTACACTGACCGGCGGCCAGCCAGGCAAAATGGAGGTCGAGCATAAAAAAGTCGACTGGGCAAAAGAGAGCATGGCTGATGGAGAGTTGACATCTTCCGACGTCGACACGCCCCCAAACCTGTCCGTCGTTAATCCCCCCAACGCCTAATTGCCTGATCGGATCAGGTCTGAAGTCACCGAGTCGGCGCTCCGGCTTTGCCAGCGCTTGCCGTCCATTATTTCAATACAGAGCCCCAATCATGTCTGAAACGAACAACCACCCTCATCTTCTGTCGTCGGACGGCACAGTCGGCGACGTTGGTACGCCGTGGTCGCTCAAGCGTGATATTTTGTCGTTGATCATATGGATCGCGATCGTCGCAGTGGTCATGTTGTTGGGCGGAATCGCAACGGGCTCCAGCGTCACCACCTGGTATCCGACTTTGAACAAGCCGAGTTTCAATCCACCGTCCTGGCTGTTCGGGCCAGTTTGGTCGGCTCTCTACATGATGATGGCCGTCGCCGCGTGGTTGATTTGGAGAAAGCGTGGTGATGTTGCCGACCGCGATGCGAAGCGCTGGTTCTTGATCGCATTTGGCGTTCAACTGGTGCTGAATCTTGGTTGGTCCGTGATCTTTTTCGGGCTACGTTCGCCGATGTGGGCCTTCGTTGAAATTTGCGTTTTGTGGATTGCGATCGCGACCACGGTCGTGCTTTCCTTCAGACAAAATCGGACGTCGGGCTTTCTCTTGTTGCCCTACCTCGCATGGTCCTCGTTCGCGCTGATTCTGAATCTTGCGATTGTGAGACTGAACTTCAACTAGCGCGTTCATGTCGGGCTTGGCCCCGATCGCACGCGAGAACAATTCGCCGACCGCGCAGATGTCACGCAACGCACCGCGCTTCGATCTGTGACACACTTTTTTGCGTCGACCGGGAACTTTCTCACATTGAAAAAACCGGTGTGATCGCGCACTTGTCGCTCAGCGCGGAAGCCTTGTGACCACTAAATCGGTGCCGATGATTTCTTTCTGATCAGGCCAAATTTTCTCGGCCGACGAAACGCACGTGAAGTCTCATTCCCACGCCAATCCGCCAAGTTCGGGAACAGCAGTTGCGTTGCGTTGTGAACGTCTGCGGTACGACGACATTCGCCGATCTTGCCTCCAGAACGTATCCGTACTTCAAAGAAGAGAAAATGTATCCAATGAAGAAACTTAAATCGTCAGCTTCCAAAACTTCCGTTTCACGAAACCGCTCTGCCAACAAGCGACTTGCCTACGAAGGGCTTGAGCACCGAAACCTGTTGGCGACATTCGTCGTCAACTCGATCATCGACGATGTCAGCGGTGTGCCCGATGGCAACCTTACGCTCCGCGAAGCCGTCATTGCTGCGGAAACCAACGCTGCCTTTGGCGACGCCGCTGCGGGTGACCTCGACGGTGACCGAATCGAATTCGACAGCTCACTTGCCGACCAAACCATTGTTCTCTCCAACGGCGAATTCGCCATCTCGGATGACCTGCGAATCTTCGGCGGCGATCGAAACGTAACCATCAACGCTGGTGGACTCGACCGGGCATTTTCCATCGACAGCACCGAACAGGTTGTGCTCCGAGGATTTAATATCACCGGCGGAATGACGGTCGGTGAAGGCGGCGCTATCTCGATCACCGGAGCGGGATCGACGACGCTCAATGAGCTCAACTTTACCGCGAACGTTGCAATGGGGGCCGGCGGCGGGGCCATCGTCAGCACTGCGAATTCTGTTGCAATCTTGAACTCAACGTTCGATCAGAACATCGCCAGCGGCGCATCTGGAAGCGGCGGTGCGTTGCTTGTTAATTCAGGCGACGTCGCAATTACCAATGCGAACTTTATGGCGAACGTAGCCAACCGAGCCGGCGGGGCGATCGAAATCGTCGATGGTTCAATTTCGATCAACGAGTCGACTCTCGGTGGTGATACGCTCGCTGACGGCAACATTGCTGGTCCGGCAGGCACGGCGGCACCGGGTAACGGAGGAGCATTGCATGTTACCGGGTCGATGAACACTTCTGTCGTGGTACTGAACTCTTCAGTCCTCAATAACGTTGCCGCGAGCGAAGGCGGTGGCCTTTGGAATCAGTCCGGAAGTTCGATGCTGGTGAAAGACTCAACGGTCTCCAACAATATTGCCATGGGAGCCGACGCCGATACGGGCGGAGGAGGCATCTTCAATAACGGCGGCACGACGCGAGTCCGCGGTTCGGTTGTTGAAGGCAATATCGCCAACGGCACTTCGGGTAGTGGCGGCGGATTCCTTTCGACCGACGGCTTGCTTTCGATTATTGACACGACCATCATTTCGAACATTGCCAACCGCGCTGGTGGAGGCATCGAAATAATCGACGGCGATCTCTACGTAGGCGCATCGACGCTCAACAGTAATATCGCCGGAGTACTCGACGGATCAGCCAATCCGGGCAACGGCGGAGCCCTCCACGTATCGGGAACCGACGGAACGAATTCTTCGTTTGTTGACTCGACGATTGCCGGTAACTTCGCGGCCCGCGAAGGCGGCGGTTTGTGGAATCAGTCCGGCAGTTCGCTATTCGTTCGTGGCTCGAGCATTGTCAATAATGAAGCCGGCGGAGACTCAGCGGACGACGGTGGCGGTGGTATCTTTAATAACGGCGGTACGACGCGAGTCCGAGCCACTGACATCAGCGGCAACATCGCCAGCGGCACATCGGGTAGTGGCGGAGGAGTTTTTTCTACCGACGGAATTTTCTACGCCAATGAATCGACGATTTCCGCGAACTCAGCCAACCGAGCTGGTGGAGGCATCGAAGTGATCGACGGCCGTGTCGTGCTGTTGGACACGATGCTTGGCGGCACAGCTGAAGCCGATGGCAACATTGCGGGACCAGCTGGAACCGCTGCTCCGGGGAACGGTGGTGGTCTGCATGTGAGCGGGGCCAGTGAAACTTTGACGATCATCAACGGCGGAACCGTCGCGAACAATGTTGCGGCCAGTGAAGGCGGTGGGCTGTGGAATCAGTCAGGAAGCACGATGACTGTCGATGGTGGGACGGTGATCGAAGACAACGTCGCTTTGGGTGCGGGGGCTGATAATGGCGGTGGCGGACTGTTCAACAACGGAGGCCGACTGTCGATCAAGGACGCAACCATCGTCAATAATAGTGCCACCGGAGCCAGTGGAAGCGGAGGTGGAATCTTTTCAACCGACGGTTTGGTCACGGTAGAAGATTCAACAATTTCTGCGAACATCGCGAACCGCGCCGGTGGTGGCGTTGAGCTGATCGACGGCACATTCCTGATGTTTGACTCGATCCTTGGAGGAGCCGGCAGCGGCAATGTTGCTGGACCGGAAGGAACCGCCGCACCGGGTAACGGTGGAGGCCTTCACGTTTCAGGCATGAGCGGCACCTATGTTGGAATCGACGGTTCGATCGTCAATGACAATGTGGCTGGCAACGAGGGCGGAGGCCTTTGGATTCAATCCGGCAGCACGTTGGCGGTTCGCAACGGAACGACGGTCGGATACAACACAGCTGGCCTCGGCGGCGGTGGCGGTCTGTTCAGCAATGGTGGTACGCTGAACGTGATGGGGTCTACGGTTGTTAACAATAACACTACTGGCAATGGTGGAGGAGTCAAAGCCATCGCCGGCAGCACGACTCGAATCGATAGCACTGCGGTCGGATATAACTCTGCACTCAGCGGTGGCGGGTTCGCCAACGACTCGATGGCGACTGTGCGAGATTCTTTCTTTGCTAACAATGAAGCCACCGTCGAAGGCGGAGGAATCTTCACCGACGTCAATGGTGACTTGGACATCGCCACGACAGGGTTCTTTGGAAACACTCCAAATGATCAGAACTAGACGCACTTCTGTCGCTCAAACTTCGAACCAGGCCGATGTTTGCGAGTAAGAACCTGGAATTTCCGGCCGCTCGTATTTTGTGTCAGGAACGATATTATCCAACAGAATCTGGTTCATGACCGGCCAGCATGATCAGCGGGGAATCAAATTCCCCGCTGTTTTTTTATGTCGCACAATCGGCTGACTGCTGCGTACATGGGAGCGGCGGATACGGTTACAGTTGAGCGTTTTCAGCGGTTAACTCAAATTAGATTCAATGTTTTGGTTGAGACAGAGCGGTGAAAGAACAACGGAGTGTCGACAGAAAGCTTGCCATACTTGCCGATGCGGCGAAGTACGATGCGTCATGCGCGAGCAGCGGCTCAAAGTCCACTCGCAAAGGAAGCAAGATCGGAAGCACCGAAGGGATGGGCATCTGTCACAGCTACACGCCGGATGGCCGTTGTGTTTCGCTCTTGAAGATACTTCTAACCAACTATTGCATTTACGACTGTCAGTACTGCGTCAATCGCGTGACCAGTGACACGCCACGAGCTCGTTTCTCGGTCAGTGAAGTCGTTGATTTGACGATGGAGTTTTACAAGCGGAACTACATCGAAGGTTTGTTCCTGAGTAGCGGCATCATCCAGAATTCTGACTACACAATGGAGCAGTTGACTCTCGTCGCGAAAACACTGCGAACCGATCATCGCTTTGGCGGCTACATTCATTTGAAAACGATTCCCGGCGCCGCCGAAGAGCTGATTACCGAAGCCGGCTTGTGGGCGGATCGTTTGAGCGTCAATATCGAGTTGCCCACCGAACTGGATTTGAAGCAGTTGGCGCCTGAGAAAAAGAAGCCTCAGATCGTGACCGCGATGTCGGGTATCAAGGAGAAGATTGACGAGACGAAGGAAGATCGGAAGTCGGGCATGAAGCCGCCGAAGTTTGCTCCTGCTGGCCAAAGTACTCAGATGATTGTTGGTGCAACTGAGACTCCTGACGACGAGATTCTGAAAACTGCGGACGAGTTGTACACCGGTCAGCGATTGCGGCGCGTTTACTATTCGGCCTACAGTCCAATCCCGCACGCCGACGCATTGTTGCCGGGAAAGAGTCCACCTCTCATTCGCGAGCATCGGCTGTATCAGGCAGATTGGCTGCTGCGATTCTATGGCTTTGACGTGAACGAGATCGTCGTTCGCGAAGACCGAAATCTGGATCTTGAAATCGATCCAAAGCTGGCGTGGGCGTTGCAACAACGCGACTATTTTCCCGTTGACGTGAACACTGCCAGCCGTGAACAGCTTCTGCGCATTCCGGGAATTGGCGCTCGAAACGTGAAACGGATCCTTTCCATCCGTCGGCATAAAAAATTGCGAACGGATGATCTGAAGAAACTTCGAGTCGCGTGGAAGCGAGCCAAATCGTTTGTCATTACCGTCGACCACAACCCGGCGTTGGCAAATCTCGATCGGTCGGACTTGAAACAGTTGATTGCACCGAAAGAGAGGCAGTTGACGCTTTTTGAGACGTTTGACGCGGCCCTCAAGGGCGAACTTTAGCTTCCTGCTCAAATTCGAGGAGACTCAATCACCTGCCGCCATTTGCCAACAAAAGCTATCTATTCAGCACTCAAAAATGCGAACGATTCGAATCAAAAGCTACGAACAATGGCGTCACATCGCCCGTGGTTTGATCGCGGGAAACGCTTCGCCTGCCGAGTTGCAACTGGTTGAAGACGACGGTCAGCAGTCACTGTTTTGCGAGACATCAAGGGTTGACTCGTTACCCGGGAAGATTGATTTCCGTGTGCCGCGAGCGTTTCTTTTGTTGGCTGAAAGCGTCGGCTATCACCGCGACGCGAGGCGTTGGAACGTGCTGTATAGAGTTTTGTGGCGGATCCGACACGAACAGCCACAACTGCTGGACATTGAAACCGACGATGACGTTATTCAGCTGACTCGGATGGAAAAACAGGTGCGACGCGACGCGCACAAAATGAAGGCCTTTGTACGGTTCCGCAAAGTCATTCAGGACGGCGTCGAGCATTTCATTGCCTGGCATCAACCGGATCATCGGATCGTACGAAAAGTCGCACCGTTTTTCTCGCGTCGGTTCGCTGGCATGAACTGGACGATTTTGACTCCGGACGAATCGATGACGTGGGACCAGAGCAATCTCACTTATGGCGGCGGTGTCACGCGCAGCGATGCTCCTGGTTCGGACCAGTTGGAAGATTTGTGGAAAACGTACTACGCAAATATCTTCAATCCGGCACGAGTCAAAATCAAAATGATGAAGAGCGAGATGCCGGTTCGCTATTGGAAGAATCTTCCCGAGGCCCAGATCATCGACGAGTTGCTCGCTGACGCGCCGCGGCGCGTGGAGAAGATGATCGAACAGTACGAGGGCTTCGATCAAACGGCGATCGATTTCCTTCCGACCTTGGACTCGTTGTCCTTGCCTGTTCTGCAAAAAGCTGCTGCCAACTGTAAGGCTTGTGACTTGCATTGCGCTGCAACGCAGACGGTTTTCGGCAGCGGTCCTGCGGACGCTCGAATCGTACTGCTGGGCGAACAGCCTGGCGATCGCGAAGACCTCGCGGGCCAACCTTTTATCGGCCCTGCCGGGCAAGTTCTCAATGAGGCGATAGAGAAAGCTGGCTTGGTTCGCGGCGAACTTTACTTGACGAACGTGGTGAAGCACTTCAAGTTCAAAGTTTCTTCGGCGGGTCAAGGCGGCAAGCGACGATTGCACCAAAAGCCAAACTCGCGAGAGATTCGAGCCTGCCGACCTTGGTTTGACGCAGAGTGGAGTTGCCTGAAGAATGCGGACATTCTCGTATGCCTCGGCGCAACGGCGATGAACGCCATCATGGGGCCGGGCCGAAAGCTTGGCGACACGCGTGGTCGTTGGATCGAGACTGACCATAGCCAGCGGACAATCGCAACGTGGCATCCTTCGGCAATTCTTCGTTCGTACGATGCCGATTCCAAATCACAGAAATTTCAACAACTCGTGGACGATCTGAAGTTCGCCCGCGACAGTATTCTCAACACAAAAGAATCAGGTGAATATGATGTCTAAAACTGCACTCGTAACCGGAGCCTCTTCCGGAATCGGACTGGAGTTGGCGAAGCTGTTTGCAGCTGCCGGCCACCCGCTGATTCTCACTGCAAGAAGCGGCGACAAACTTGAATCGCTGCGAAAGGAACTGGTTGAAACTCACAGCGTGCACGTGGAAGTTATCGTTGCCGACCTCGCAGAAGCGGACGCTGCCACGAAACTTGCCGATGAACTTGCATCTCGGAAACTGGTGGTCGACATTCTGGTCAACAATGCCGGTTTTGGAGAGCTGGGTCGGTTTCACGAGATCGACGTCGAACGTCAAGTCAACATGGTGCGATTGAATGTGCTTACCCTAGTGCACCTCACGCGGTTGCTCGTGCCTGAAATGATCAAACGAAAGTCGGGCGGGATTTTGAATGTCGGCTCCACGGCGGCTTTCCAGCCCGGGCCTAACATGGCGGTTTACTATGCGACCAAGGCGTTCGTTCTCTCTTTCTCAGAAGCCTTGCATGAAGAGCTTTTGGAACGCGACATCAGCGTCACTTGCCTTTGTCCCGGGCCGACGGAAACAGGTTTTGGAGCAGATTCCGGGATGGGAGACAGTGCTATATTCAAGTCCAATGCGATGGGTGTCGAAGCCGTCGCTCAAGCCGGTTTTGAAGGACTGAAGAACAACCGAGCCATTGTTATTCCGGGCCTTAAGAACCGGTTTGGCGCATTCATGACACGGCTGGTTCCGCGGTTCGTAACTCGAAAGCTGGTCAAACGCTTGCAAGTTCCAAACGAAAGTTAACTTGATGTCGGGGACTGCTACACGAGAACAAAAATCGAGGCGTCGGGCTGCAAAAGCCGGACTTATATTCGTTAACGATTTTGATAAGGGATATCAGCGTCGCAAGTGCGGACGTGGATTCAGCTATCTGGGACTCAATGGACAGACATTGACCAGCAAGCAAACTCGCCGCCGAATCGACTCACTTGCGATTCCGCCGGCATGGGAGGACGTTTGGATTTGTCCGGATTCGGCAGGACATGTGCAGGCCCGAGGTCGCGATGAAGCCGGCCGACTACAATACATTTACCACGATCAATGGTCGACCATTAGTGCGGCGACCAAGTTTGATCGAATGGCTCGGTTTGCTGAAGTGCTTCCTCGTTTACGTCGCCGAGTGCGAAAAGATCTACGTCGCAAGGGCTTGCCTTGCGAGCGAATCATGGCGGCAGTGACACGGCTGCTGGACAAAGCCAGTCTTCGAATCGGCAACGACGCGTCGGTCGCAGCGCGAGGGGCAACTACTCTGCGTTCGAACGATGTTGAACTCGACGGCTATCACGTCAGCTTGGATTTTCCGGGCAAGAGCGGACAGCGTCGAGAAGCCAGTTTCTCGGACCGGAAGATCGCCAAGGTCATTCGACAATGCGAGGAGGTCGGCGGTCAGTTTCTGTTCACCTATCTCAATGAGCAGGGCGAGCCCCAGCGTGTTGCATCGAATGACGTCAACGAGTATCTCCAGCAAATCAGCGGCGAACAAATAACGGCAAAGGATTTTCGGACCTGGTGGGGTAGTACCACAGCACTGGCTTCGCTTGTCGAGCTTGACAAGAACGCTACGAAGCGCGAGCGAGCTGCTGCGTGTCGCGATGCGGTAAAATGTGCGGCGGCGGAGCTTGGAAACACCGTTGCCGTTTGCCGTGAGAGCTACATTCATCCCGGGATCTTGACGGCGGGTGAGTCAGGCGAGCTTCCGGGGATGGTCGCCAAGCTTTCCAACGAAGAAGTTGCAGAGCTTGGCATCGATGAAGTTCGCTTTAAAAAGCTCCTGCCGATGCTGGATTTCACTTAGGAAAGCCACCGGAGTGTACTGACCAAATTTGAACGGCAGAGCGATAGACCACTACGTCCTTCGGTAACGTTGCATCCACCAACACAGATACAATCCACAAACTATTCCGAATATTCAGCGATTTTAAACATGCATTTTACTCAACTGATTCTAACTAACCTTGGTTTGATTATTGCCGCGATGAGTTTGCTGTGGCTAGTCAGCATCCGGGTCAAGGACGCTTCGATCGTCGACCTATGTTGGGGGCTTGGATTCGTAATTGTTGCATGGGCGACCGCGTTTCAGACTGGGGCGAGCGATCTGCGGGCGATAATGCTGTTGGCTCTGACGACGCTGTGGGGACTGCGATTGTCTGGCTATCTTCTGTGGCGAAACTATGGAAAGGGCGAAGACAAACGCTACCAAGAAATGCGTGACAAGCATGGCGGTCGTTTTTGGTGGGTCAGCTTCTTTACCGTCTTCTTACTGCAGGGGTTGTTGATGTGGTTCATCTCGCTGGTCGTGCAGTCAGGAATGTTCCACGCGGGTAAGCTGGGAATCGGGTTCTTCGGATGGCTCGGGTTCGCGGTTTGGTGCGTCGGTTTCTTCTTCGAGTCAGTTGGTGATTTCCAGATGGCTCGCTTCAAGGCGCGTCCGGATACAGAAGGCGAAGTCATGGATCGTGGTCTATGGAGATACACGCGGCATCCAAACTACTTCGGCGATTTTTGTATCTGGTGGGGTCTGTTCCTGCTGGCTGCTACGGCACAATCGTGGTGGACGATCGGAAGCCCGCTGCTGATGTCGTTCCTGCTACTAAAAGTCTCCGGCGTCTCGATGCTCGAAAGCGACATCGAAGATCGACGTCCCAAATACGCTCAGTACAAACGCGAAACCAACGCATTCTTTCCGTGGTTTCCCGCCGATGGTGCCTAGGCGCAAAACCCGGGTTGCTGGCGCGGATCTCGAGGAGAGTAATGTTGCAGACAAACGTCGCAGCGACTTTGCTCTAGCCTACTCGTGCTCGACCAGAGCCAGCGGTTTGTGCTGCGGTGCCTGGGAACATGTGCCCCAGCAATGACTGGATCGTCGACGCCTGTTCTGCGCGGAACTGACGAGTCTGCTGATTCCAGCTGCTTCTGATTTCCGCGATTCGGTTCTGGATCGCGTTGCGTTCGCGCGAGCTGAAAGAGTTCTGTGCGATCGGTTTTGCAGTGGTTGTAGACATGATTGGCTCGCTGATTGTGGGGAGTAATTGCACTATGAAAATGCGTTTAAAATTTGTTTCACAATCACGATAAGCAATTGGCATGCCAAACTTTCGCGGACGAATTCTTTAGCGAAAAACTCCTGCAAATGGCATAAACGGAAAGAAACCTGTTCGTCCCGCGCGGTGCCGACCGAGAATCTGGCGGTTTGAGCATCAGCGTGGCCGCGACTGCTCCAAGCTCCGGATTGCAGCCTACAATTTTGGCGGACAGAGTGCTCGCCGCCCGAAAAAAGCCGGATAAAAACATCAAGTTTCGTCCAACCCTCGCCTTGAATAGCGTATGCCGTGATGCCCAGTGCATCGACCGTTCGCGGAGAGTCAATTGGCGTCCGCTGCCCGATCAACGAATCACATCGCGTCGTTTGTCTTTTTGAGCGACGGATAGTCAACGTAACCTTCTGCGCCACCACCGTAGAACGTGTTCTGGTCAGGTTCGTTCAGTTCCGCACCGGATGCAAACCGTTCTGGGAGGTCCGGGTTCGAGATGAAGAGGCGTCCGAATGCGACGGCGTCCGCGTCTCCATTTTCGATCCACTCGTTAGCTTCCTCAGCCGTGAATCCGCCGTTGGCGATAAACGTTCCGTCAAACGATTTTCGCATCGCCTTTACGACTTGTTCGCTTAGCTCTGCCGAATCCGACCCCGTATGACCGTTGGCTCGGACGACGTGCAAGTACGCAAGTCCCTTCCCAGAGATCGCCTTCGCGGCCGCGGTGTACAACGCCATTGGATCGCTATCGCTGCTGTTGCCGGGTCCGCCGATCGGCGTCAGTCGAACGCCAACGCGATTCGCAGGGAGGACTTCGCAAAGTGCATCCACGACTTCCGTTAGCAAGCGAACGCGGTTCTCGATCGAGCCACCGTATTGGTCGTCGCGCTGGTTGACCGAGTCGCGGAGGAACTGGTCGATCAGGTAACCGTTGGCAGCGTGCAGTTCGATTCCGTCGAAGCCCGCAGCCTTTGCCTGTTTCGCTGCGTGTCGATAGTCATCGAGAATCCGCGGAATTTCGTCCATCTTCAAAGCCCGCGCTTCCTCGTGCGGAACCTGTGGTCCATCTGGATGGTAAGACCCTACGAAAGCTTGGCCTTCCGGAGTCCAGACGCTTGAAGACACCGGTTGACCGTTGTCCCTCTGGAAAACCGGATGGGAGATCGCACCCACGTGCCACAACTGACAGAAAATATGTCCGCCGGCGTTGTGGATCGCGTCGTTGACCAGTTTCCAACTTTCGACTTGTTCGTCCGTGTGAATGCCCGGCGTCCACGCGTAGCCGATGCCTTCCTGCGAAATCTGCGTCGCCTCGCTAACGATCAATCCAGAGCTCGCTCGTTGAGCATAATAGAGCGCGTGAAGTGGCGTTTGAGTCCGCTGATCATGGTCCGAACGGGCTCGGGTCAAAGGCGCCACAAAGATGCGGTTTGGAAACGTCAGGTCTCCAACTTTGATCGACTTGAACAGGGCGGGGTTCTGAATCTGTGTTTGAGATTGTGATTGGGTCGCGGTTGACATTCGAACGGCTTTCGAGATTCGGAGTTTGATTGTGGGACAGGAGTGACTTCGGCGGAGAGCTCTTGAGCTTAAAAGTCATTCTTCAGGACCAGACGAAAGTGCGGCGAGCCATTTTCGAGCTTGTCCATCGCTTCGTTGACCTGGGACATCGGGAACTCTTCAACGGTCGGCGCGATCTCGTGCCGCCCGCAAAATTCTACCATTTCCCGTTGTGAAACCGGACTACCGATTGGCGATCCACCTATCGATTTTGCTCCCATGATAAACGGGAACCACTCGGCTTCGACGCTGGGAACGGCACCCACGATATGCAGCTTGCCGCCAGGACGAAGCATTTTCACATGAGCGTCCCAGTTGAGCGAAACGTTGACGGTGACGAGCAGCATGTCGAAAGAGTTCGCGGCATTTTCGAGTGCTGATTCATCCTTCGAGTTAATGAAGTGATGTGCTCCCAGTTTGCGGACTTCTGACTCTTTGTCCGGGCTGGTGGAAAAGGCAGTTACCTCACAGCCCCACTTGTTGGCAAACGTAACCGCCATGTGACCCAAGCCTCCGATGCCCACGACACCAACGCGATGCGTAGGTTTGACTTCGTTGAGCAGAAACGGGTTGAAGACCGTGATGCCACCGCACAGCAGCGGTCCCGCAGAAGCGGCAGCGACTGATTCGGGCAACGGAATCGCCCATGCACTTTGACAGCGAACCTTGTCCGCGAATCCGCCGTGCCGACCGACGATCGTGTCGGCATGACCCATGTCCACACCTTGGCAACGATTGTGCTTTCCAGAAAGACACTGGTCGCAGGTCATGCAGGAGCGACATTTCCAACCGAGACCGACACGTTGTCCGACTTTCAGATGAGTCACATGTTCGCCGACTTCGGAAACCGTGCCGACGACTTCGTGGCCCGGTACGAGCGGATACTGGGTCATCCCCCAATCGTTTTTCAACATGCTCAAGTCGCTATGGCAGATGCCACAGTACTCGACTTTGATTTCGACTTCGTCGTAGCGCAAATCTCCTGCTTCATATTCGAAGGCTTCGAGTTCTTTACCCTGTTCGAGGGCTGCGTAGGCTTTGATGCTCATGTTGGTCTGATCCGTTCCAGATTGGATAAGGGAGGAATGATGTCGCCGAACTGACGACCAGATTTGCCGGGTCGATGAATGGCCCTAGGCTGTGATTGTGTCTTGAGTTGACAGTCGCGGTTCAACCGATGGATTTCGCATCGCATCGATCGAAAGCATGTTGTCGTGTTCTCGTAGCAACCACAGTGCGAGGCAGGCCGCCAACATCGGGAATGCTGCAAAGAACAATAAATTTGGTTTCGTCCACGGGTCGAGGTACTGGTTGTACGCGCTAAACGTCGAGACGGCATGGAGTATGGTGACGGCGGCATAGGACCACGTGCGAAATGTTCCCGACGCAAACAGCAGGATGATGGCGACTTGCACACCACCCACGGCATAGGTAAATGCCGAACTCATCCCGGGAATTTTGTAGTACTTTTCAAAAACGACCGCGGCATGGCCCGGGTTAATGAATTTGTCCAACGTCCACATGGCGAATACCAAAAATACGCCCAGTCGAAGCAGCAGCAGAGACCATTGAAGCGTCGTTTTGTTAACCGATACAGAATTCATAACCCGTGTCCTTTTTGCGTTCACGCCTGTTGAAATTTAGAAAACCTCCAGTAAAAGCGAGGTTTTTCGTGTCGCCAGAACGCGTGTTGTTTCTGGCGTACTGCCTAGGACGTCGGGATAACGGATTCCTTTCAAAGATTTCTTCAGCCGGCCATGCAGGCATCCTGTTTGGTTCGATAAATCGCATTTACGAGTCTTTCTGAACCTCGGAATGTCCTTTCAGAACGCGTCCGCCGTCATCCTGCTTGATCAGGTAGGCCGGTTCGTCGCTGCTGGCCTCGCGAGTTACTTCGTTTCCTTCAATCGTGCGCGTGACCTTTTCCGTGAATCGTTCGTCGACCGTTCCGTGACCCCAGCCATCGCCCCATTTCCATTTCACGTCTGTTCCGGTGTTGTAGCCCTTGGCCATGTTGAATTCCTCAATTGATCGATTGTGATTGCTCCGGAAAGTTGATGGATCTGATCTACCGAAGACGGAAAGCAATCCAAGCAATCGGCGTGCCAGACCCGGAACCGAAAGACCCGCGGTGGCTCAACTTGAAAAGATCAGCGCGTCGTGATCGCATTGCGACCACGCCGACAGCAATCCGTCCGATCGATATGCCACGGCATAAAAAACGCCGCGGCAGTGATGCCGCGGCGAATGGAATAGATCAGTTGGAGTTGGACGAACAAGGTTCGCCATCCCAGTGAGGCTTAGACAGCCGCTGTCGACCAGCTTGCCGCCATCGCTTCAGCCCGGGCTTCCGGAACGTCGAATCGATCCAACATCATCACCTTGTGCCAAGCTCTCACGAAATCGCGTACGAATCGCGGATGTCCGTCGCTACCAGCGTAGACCTCTACGACTTGGCGAAGCTGGGAGTTGGAGCCGAACACGAGATCACATCGAGTCGCCGTAAACTTGGTCTCGCCGGATTGCCGATCGTTGATGTCGAACATCAGCTCGTGGGCGTCCTGCGGCTTCCACTCGTACTCCATTGACGAAAGCACGCTGAAGAAATCGTTGCTCAGCACGCCGGGCTTGTCAGTGAACAGGCCATGCTGCGAACCGTCATAGTTGATGTTCAGCACCTTCAAACCACCAGAAATCGCGGTCCACTCAGGAGCCGTCAATGCCAGCAACTGCGCCTTGTCCAAGAACAGATGCTCCGACGCAACCTTGTAGGAAACTTCTTCGTTGCGGTAATTTCGGAAACCATCAACGACCGGTTTGAGCCATTCAAAGCTCTCTCCATCAGTCCATTCTTGCGTCGTGTCGGTGCGACCGGGCACGAAGGGAACTGTTGTTTCAACGCCAGCGTCCTTGGCCGCTTTCTCGACCGCGGCACAACCCGCCAGTACGATCAAGTCAGCCATCGAGATCTTCTTGTCACCGGATTGTGCGTCATTGAATTGCGACTGAATCTTCTCCAGTCCTTGCAGTGTCTCGGCCAGCAACTGCGGATTGTTGACTTCCCAATCTTTCTGAGGAGCAAGCCGGACTCGAGCGCCATTTGCCCCGCCACGTTTGTCACTGTCGCGATACGTCGACGCGGAAGCCCACGCTGCCGCAACCAGTTGTGATACGGACAGCCCGGAATCGAGAACGCTCTTTTTCAACTCTGCGACATCGCTGTCGTTAACCGTTTCATAATCAAGTTGCGGCAACGGATCTTGCCACGGCAGAACTTCCTTCGGGACTTCGGGACCGACATAGCGATCAACTGGACCCATGTCGCGATGCGTCAGCTTGTACCAGGCTCGGGCAAACGCGTCTGCAAAGTAATCAAAATCCTCGAGGAATTTTTCGCAGATCGCTTTGTAAGCCGGATCGGTCTTCAAAGCCAAATCCGAAGTCATCATCATCAGCGGCTCAAATTTGCCTTCGATGTGTGCATCAGGAGTTTTCGGCGCGTCCGAATCGACAGGCGTCCATTGAAGGGCTCCAGCCGGGCTCTTTTTGGGCTCCCACTCGTACTTGAACAGGTTCGTCAAATAGTCGTTATCCCACTGCGTTGGATTCGGTGTCCAAGAGCCTTCGATGCCGTTGGTCATCGTGTATTGAGCGAATCCGGTGCCTTCCGGATTCTGCCAGCCCATGCCCATGGCTTGCATCGGAGCACCTTCCGGAGCTGGACCGATTTTGTTCGCGTCGACCTTGCCGTGAGATTTTCCGAACGCGTGACCGCCGGCGATCAACGCCACGGTTTCTTCGTCGTTCATCGCCATTCGGGCAAAGCTTTCTCGGATCTCGCGGGCACTATCGACGGGATCACCGCTGCCGCCAGGACCTTCCGGGTTGACGTAAATCAAAGCTTGGTGTGTTGCTCCAAGAGGGTTCTCGAGGTCCCAATGTTCTTCCTTGGGTCCGCCTTCCCAACGCTTGTTGAGGTTGACCATCTCGCCAGGATGACCGACTTTTTCATCGCCTTGCCAAGTCTCCGGTCCCCAGTAAGTTGCACGATCGGATTCCCAAGCGTCGATTCGCCCTCCGGCGAAACCGAAGGTCTTGAAGCCCATAATTTCCAGCGCGACATTGCCGGTGAGGATGATCAAGTCAGCCCAGCTCAACGCCGTTCCGAACTTTTGCTTAATCGGCCAAAGCAGCCGACGTGACTTGTCGATGTTGCCGTTGTCCCACCAGGAGTTGATCGGCGCGAAACGCTGCATCGCCTGACCCGCACCGCCGCGACCATCAGCAATCCGATAGGTTCCGGCAGAGTGCCATGCCATACGGACCATTTGCGGGCCGTAGTTGTGATAGTCGGACGGCCACCAGTCAACGGACGTCGTGAGGAACTCGCGAATGTCAGCTTTAAGAGCGTCGTAGTCGATGTTCGAAAACTCTTCAGCGTAGTTCTGGTCACGAAGCGGGTCGGCTTGGATCGGATTTTGGTGCAGCAGTTCGACTTTCAGCCGATTGGGCCACCAGGTATCAAGCTGCGGTTCCGATCCGATCGCTCCGCCAATCCGGCTGCCACGAAAAGGGCAAGCGCCTTGTGTTGCGGCTCGTCCTGTTACTTTTGTCGTCGTATCGTGTCCGCCATTGCTCATGTCGACAGACATCGGGCATTTGCCAGATTGACTTCCATCACCCATCAAGAGTACTCCTCGTTATCGTTTTTCCAGGTTGGTTATTCACGTGTAAACACGCTGAGGGCGATCTGGCTGCGGACGATCTAGAATTCGACTTTCTCATTCATGCCATCAATGGCATCGGTGTCGATTTGCTCGCCTTTAAACCAAGCTTGCCCTGCTTCATAAATGTAACGAAATCTCTTCAGTCCGCCCATGTCCCAAAACTCACCGAATTTTGGCGTGACTTTGAGCAGCAGGATCGACGGATCGCTTTTTCCCTCCGGAAACCAGACTTTCCACGGCTCGCTCCAGAGTTCGTCGATTTTACCGCGATCATCCACCTCTGCAGCAGACCCGGTCATCGAGACGAATTGACTCCCACTCTGGAGAGTGATGCAAACAGTCGAGTTCGATGCAATTTCATCGACCTTGCTCGATTCCCGGCCGGTCACAAACCAGACCGTGCCGTCATCATCAACCTCAGCAACCCGCATCGGCCGGCCATTAGGCTGGTTGTCAAGTTTACCGTCGCCCATCGTGATCAGCATCGCGTTCTCGAAGTTGTCGAGGATCTCTGTGAGTTTCTTCTGTTCGTCGTTCATGGAATTGCTTTCGTTGAAAACGGGTTGATGGTTGGGTTAGCTACTTGCTGTACTGTCGGAAGACGAATGGACCTTCGCAGATGATTTCGCTCAATGGCTTGCGACTGGACGGTTTTTCCATCTCCTGTAGATCCTCCGGTAGCGAATCAGCGGGAGCCGGGTTTCCGATCGCAATCATTGCGTTGATCGAATAGTTGTCGGGAACGCCAAGTTTCTCACGTGCCGCATCGGCATCGAATCCGGACATGCCGTGCACGACCAGTCCCGTCGCGGCTCCCTGGAGGCAGAGATTTTCGAATGCCGCACCAGAGTCAAACTGGTGGACCGGATTCGGGTTACCGTTGCGAGACATGACTTTGCAAGAACAGACGACGACCAGGGCCGCGGCGTCCTTGCACCATTTCTGATTCGCATCGACGAGCAGATCCAGATAGGTGGTCCAGGGCTTGGTGTCGCGTTTCGCGTAAAGAAATCGCCACTCCTGCTCGTTGTAGGTCGACGGCGCCCAACGTGCTGCTTCGAACAGCGACATGAGCTGATTGTCGTCGATTGGATTTCCATCCATTGCCCGCGGCGACCAGCGTTTGAGAAAAATTTCTTCGATCGGGTGATCCGCAGTTCGTTTGGCCAACGCGCGGCCAAGTACTTCCGTTGTCATTTATTTTTCCTGAAGAGGTTGGATTGGTGTCTGTAAAAGTCGAAAGGGCACTGGCACTGGGCACTGGCACTGTTTGATAATTTGATTTTCATATCGTCAACGCCGCCAAACGGTGCCTAGCAAATCGAATCCTCAACGGCTTCAACGGCGTCCAGAAAACTTCCGGCTGGAGTTCTGAAAATCGCTGCGATGTCAAAGTCAAGATTCATGTCCTCAAGTTGACTCTGTTCGACCAGCACGATTTTGCCACCGTACTGAATCGTCAGCGAAATGCATTTGCTGTATTCGATTCGGCTCGCTTCATCGGATACGAAAAGCGTTTTGATCTGTCCCAACACAGCCGCTTTCGAAACCTCACTCTCGTCGAGACTTGCCCAATCAGAGTGGTTTTTGTCACTGAATTCCGACAGTTGCTGGATGACCTTTTCGTCCGCCATCGCACGAATGATCGGCTGTGCTTTCTCAAGCAACTCTGCTGGTTTCAAATCGTCCGGATTGCCCGAAATGGCTTCGTCACACAGATTCGGATAGCTACTTGCTTCCTTGAAAATCGGAAACAGATAGTCGACGCCGGCGAATATCAAACAGGCATCACCGTTTTTTGTGTGACTGCCAATCGCGGAATCGAGAGCTCGGTCCAGTACGTGAAAATACTGCAGAATCTCGTCCTGCTTCTTTACATCCGGATCGCTACCTCCGTGGCCGTGGAACGTCGTCGCTTTCTGACTGCCGGTACTTGAGTTTGCAGTAGAGCGATGCTGCAACGCACTCACGTACTCATCGATATTCAGCGCTTCAACGAGGTTTTCTGGAAGCTCTTCAGGATCAAGATCCGCGACTGAGTTTCCAGTGACCTTCAACAGACGCACTCGTTTCGGGCTGCAGGCCAGGATAAAAGATTCAGTCAGATCGGCCAATGAAGACGCAACTGGGCCGATTAGATATTCGTTCGAGACATGGGTGATTGATTCGACTTCGTGGTCAAGCTTCAGAAATTCCGAAGAGTCTCCATCTGAAAAATAAGCCAAGCCATCTGATTGATGCTGCCAAAAAGTTTCGTCTTCCAGTTTCCGGGACGCAGCAGACAGAAGCTTGTCAGCCTCTTCCTCGTCGGCGCCGGATTCAGCCAGTTTCTTTCGAGCTTCGGTAAGGACGTTTTTCCAAACGATTTCGTTCTGCTGGACTTCGCGGCCGGCACGATGCATCGGAGCGAACAATGAAAGGACCAGGTTTTCGGACTCGGTTTGTCCGACGAGTCGATCGACGATGGCTTTGTTGACGGGGTTCATTTTCGAGCTCCAAGGTTAGTAAATGCCGAGAAATTCGGGATTCTGCTTTCGAGGATGCACATCCCATGCCAAAGGTGTCGCGAATGGAATGGCTTGAATCCCGGCCTGAATCTCGACTGGATTAGCTCGCGTGGCTTGGTCGAGCGGCGACCATGCTGACCGTTTCTTCGACAGTGAACGTGAAATTATCGATGCGCCAAACCATCCAGACTGCTCGGCATCGAACTTGCCTGTTGGCAACGTGACCAATATCAATGGAGAAAATTATGTCGACCAACAGCCAGCCCGCAAAAACAACGTTTGATCAAGTTAAAGACGGTTTCAGGCGTGCCTTTCCAAAGTCAAGGCGCGGAACCGTCAGCCCGTTTGAACGCATTCCGCGCATTCGAACGATCGCCCATTGGATGGACGGAGCGTTCAGGATTCCTGGAACTCAGCGCCGCATCGGACTTGATAGTTTGGTCGGATTGGTACCCGGTATCGGTGACCTGGCGACCACCGCGGTCAGTGCTTTCATCATCCGTGAAGCGTGGTTGTTGGGGATTCCGAAACGCAAGCTGCTGAAGATGTCTGGGAATGTTGCTATCGATGCGATCGTTGGTGCGGTGCCACTTGTTGGTGACCTGTTTGACTTTGCGTTCAAGTCGAACTCCAAAAATGTCGCCATCGTCGAAGATCACTTCGGTATCAATTCTGACACAATCGAAGGCCATGTCGTGCGTCCTGATGAGCAGACCACCTAGAAGGCAGTGGGTCGTTTTCGACTCCAGCAGGTGAGGATCAGATTTGATCCTCACGTTCTGCAGAGCGTCGAAAGTCGAGAGTTCTCAACAAGAACCCTGCGTCGCCTGGCTGTCAGCGCATTGAGCATCAGTTTCGCAGTCAGCCACTTGGCCATCGTGCTTTCCCTCGGCGAATTCTTCGATTGCCTTTTTGCAAAACGCGTCGAGATCATCTGGCTTTCGGCTTGTGACCAAGCCATTGTCGCAGACAACTTCTTCGTCGACCCAGTTCGCACCCGCGTTCTTCAGGTCCGTGCTGACGCTTGGCCATGACGTCACTTTTCGACCTTTAACCACATCGGCTTCGACCAGCAACCACGGTCCATGGCAGATCGCAGCGACCGGTTTCTTTTGGTTGAAGAAGTCTCGCACGAAACCGACGGCGTTCTCGTTCACTCGAAGTGCATCCGGGTTGAACACGCCTCCGGGAAGAACCAGCCCGTGGTAGTCGGATGCCGCGACTTCACTCAACGTTTTGTCGACGTCGAACTTGTCGCCTTGCTTCTCGTGATGAACGCCCTGAATCTTGCCAGACTCAATAGAGACCAGCTCGACGTTTGCACCGGCGTCTTTTATAGCACTCCACGGTTCGGTCAGTTCGACCTGCTCGAAACCGTCTGTTGCGAGAAACGCAATTTTCTTTCCTTCAAGTTGATTGGACATGATTGTCTTTCATTCTGGTTTTTGATTTCGCTCGATGACCAGTTCACCGAGCAACAATCACATCAGTCGCAAAGCATATGCCATCACGAATATCCGAAGTGGACGAATGCCGTGCTGAATAAAAATGGAGGCGGCTAACCGAACTCTGCACAGCCACAGGAAGCCGGTCGATCAATCTGGTCGACTCGAATTCAATCGCGAAACAATTCTCTCTCCCGGAAACGATTTTCCATTTTCCTTGCGAATTGGTTTTGGTGAAATCGTAAGAGCTAAACGTGGATTCTCGCGCATCGATTTGCTTGGGCAACCGAATGGCATGGCAGTTGCCTCAACCTCTTTGGCAGATGCAAGTCGATCAAGTCGAACGCATCGCAAGCAAAGTAGGAAGAAACGTCAGATAGACCGAACAGAAAGAAATCCAATGTTGAAATCAATGAAGACAATGGCGATGTCAGCCGCACTTTTGGGCGCGAGTTTGCTCGTGGCCGGATGTGAAGTTAATGAAGGCGACGTCGCCGATGCACGCGAAAACGTAGCTGAAGAAAAACGTGAAACACGAGAAGCACGTGTTGAAGCGGATCGTGAGATCGCGGAACAGAAACGTGAAATGGACGAGACTCGCCACAAAGCGATGCGTCCGGACTATGACGAGCTAAACGAAGAAAAGCGTGAGTTGAACGAGCTCCGCAATGACAAACAGGAAGAGATCAGCGAAGAGCAACGTGAGACTCGTGAAGCGGAAGCCGAAGCGGATCGATTGGAACGAGAGCTCAAGGCGAAGAATGCTCGCGATGGTTACGTAGCTGGTGTCAAACAAAAGCTTGAGTCCATCGACAAGCGTATCGATTCAATGCAGGAAGAGCTTGAAGGTCTTGAAGGCACTGCCTATCAGGAACTTCAGACCAACATCGAACTGATGGAGGTCAAGCGTGACAACGTCAGCGATGCCCTGAGTGCACTTGAAAACGCTGAAGTCATGAACTGGGAAGCAGAAAAACCCAAAGTCGAACAGGCTTTGGAACGAATCAACGATTCGAAGTAACTCAAGACGGTCGGGTCGGATCGGTAGCTGCCAATAAACAGTTGCAGGTCTCGACACGACAAAAAACTCTCGCCGTTTTACGACGGCAGCGACTCAAGCCAACGAACGGACAGTCGCTTTATCAGCCTCACTATTTTGAAAGGTAACTCCCATGTTACAAGCAGCAATCGTCCTCTTTATTCTCGCACTCGTCGCCGCCGCACTTGGTTTTGGCGGGATCGCAGGCGGGATCGCAGGAATCGCACAGTTTTGTTTTTACGTGTTTATTGTTCTGTTCCTCGTGAGCGTCGTCATGTCGGCTTTGAAAGGTCGGACACCGGTCTAAACCGGAGACCACGATCGGAAGGAAATCGAACAAGCGACTGCAATCAATGCGGTCGCTTTTTTTATGCGCCTGTCTTTGGCGATGCCGTTCCCGATGATCAATCGCCGAAAGGCTGCTGCTAAGTGCATGCAGGCCGCGCTCAATCGCGAACGACGACCGGACTGGCACACACTTTGCTCCCTTTGGCAGTCGTCACATTGACGAAACTTAAACTCTTCATGGAGACCCAAATGAATTTTAAAACGACTTGCTTCGCCATTGGAATGGCAATCGCTGCTATTGGTTTTGTTGCACCGAACTCAAGTTACGCCCAAGGCCCCGGCATTATTGACGGCGGCGGGATCTTCGACGGTGGGGGCGTTTTTGACGCTCATCCAAACTCCGGCATCATCGATGGCGGCGGTATCATTGACGGCGGTGGAGTGTTCGATCGCTTCGATCGTGGGACATACGGCAACGCTTATGTTGCCCCGACAACGCCATATATGACTCGCCGAGCCTACACTCCGACCTACGCTTCAACTCGTGGCTACTACACGAGCAGTTACGGCCCGTCGGTTTGTTGCTATACGGCTCCACGCCGAGGTCTATTCGGCCGACTGCGTCGCTAAGACTTGCGTCGCTAAGACTTGCGTCGTTAAAACGTAATGTGTCGCTGACTTACCGTCGGCCGACAACAGTCTGAGCACGAAAGTGCCAGACAAATTTTTCAACCTGCGGGTGGACTCATTGAGCTCTGCCCGCAGTTTATTTATGCGCGGTGGGATGTGATAGAGCCAGTGTCTTGATTTGGTAGCCAAGCTTCCGTATTGAACGCGACGGACGCATCGCTCTGGGTTGCCGCGGAAGTTTGTGAGTGCAACGGCGTGTTAGTGTTTGAGTAGCAGCCCTCTTCTGCAATAGCCGTAGGCTGGCAAGGCTCGGCACGGCAGTTGCAGCTTTATCCATTATCAGCTGATTGCGATAGCAATCTGTCGACGACAATATTCAACAACTCTCGAATCGAAGGAGAAACCATGTCAACAGGTACAACAGAGCGCTGTTCAATGTCAACAAGCAGTCTCACGGGCGATGAAATCAGAAACCGCAATGACGAGACGCTTGGTTCAGTTCACGACATTATGGTCGATTGCGGCACAGGGAAAGTTTCTTACGTCGTGATGACTTCCGGAGGATTTCTGGGCTTCGGCAATAAACTGTTCGCGCTGCCGATGTCTGCACTGGAACTCGATACTGAATGCAAGTGTCTCCGCATGAACGCGTCCAAAGAATCGTTTAAGGAATCTGACGGATTCGACAAAGACAACTGGCCCAATATGGCCGACCCTCGTTGGGAGGAAGACACGCACAAACGCTTCGACGCGACACCATACTGGGTCTAATCACGCCAGGTGATTCGGCAATCAAAGCATCCTCGTCGAGCTCGTGATGCTCGACGCGCCGGACGATTCGTCGTCCGGCTTTTTTATTGCCCGTGTCCGAATCCCACTGGCAATCTACCTGTCCAGCCGCGTTTCTGTGTTCGCTAGCTCAGCAAAACACACCTCAAGCACGGGAAAGTTGGCGATTTCCCGGATTCCGCACGGTAAATGCGGTTTGAGCTTAGTCACCTGTCAATGCGCGTGTAGACTTCCGCCGTAAGGACCGCAACTCGACCATCGGGATGCGGATCATTTCGCCAGGGTTTACAGGAATGCGACCGCCAAACGGAACGCGTAATTCTGGCAAGCGAGAACCAACTTTCAGCTGGATGTTGGCTCTTGAGTGGTGAGCAAACGCTTGCTATCTGATATGACATGGTGTTGAAACACGCTGCGAATTTTGCAGCGACTCTTGAGCCTTCTTGTAGCTCAGAATCGTCAACCCGGCTTTGCGTCGATCCATGTTCACCTCCTCGAACCGTAGCATCGTTGCGCTCGATCTTTGATTGCAGCCGAATGTTATCGACTTTTGTTCGACGCCCAACAGCTGCGAACCAGAACCCAAACGGGTGGTTTGATTTTCTACATGAAAGATATCAATTGAAAAGTTTTGACTCAATCGAAATGTACGCGCCACTGCAAAAAGCACTTCGCGAACTCAACTACGAAACTCCTACTCCCATTCAGTCACAGACCATTCCGCCAGCGATCGAAGGCGCCGACATTCTTGGTTGTGCCCAAACAGGCACAGGTAAAACTGCTTCTTTTGCGTTGCCAATCCTCGACTACCTTGGGCTTGAAGAACCGAATGTGATCTCCAAGCGACCGAATTCGTTGATCCTTGCTCCGACGCGCGAGTTGGCGATTCAGATCAGCGACAGCTTTAACGAGTATGGCAAACACATGCGGTTCAGCCAGGCACTCGTCTATGGCGGGGTAGGGCAGGGTAAACAGGTCGCTGCACTGAAACGCGGCGTGGATGTTCTCATCGCAACCCCCGGTCGTCTGGTCGACTTGATGCAGCAAAACCATGTCTCGCTTGACAACGTGCAAATTTTTGTGCTTGATGAAGCGGATCGAATGTTGGACATGGGCTTTCTGCCTGATTTGCGAAAAATTGTGGCTGCGTTACCCAAGCAGCGACAGTCCCTGTTCTTCTCGGCAACGCTGCCGCCCAAGTCGCGTTCGCTGGCTAAAGAGCTGCTGTTCAATCCTGTTTCGATCAATGTGACTCCAGAATCGCCCAGCGTTGAGCGGATCGATCAGAAAGTCATGCTGTTGGAAAAAGGAAAGAAGTTCACTCAGCTGGACGAAATCCTTTCCGGGAAATCGGCAAAACGGTCGATCGTTTTCACTCGAACCAAACGCGGCGCAAACCAAGTCGCCAAAAAGCTGGACGCAGCCGGAATTCGAGCGGTTGCGATCCATGGCAACAAATCGCAGAACGCTCGTGAACGAGCACTCGATTCATTTCGCCGCAACAAGGTTACGGTGTTGGTCGCAACGGATGTTGCGGCTCGTGGAATCGACATCGATGGAGTGTCACACGTGATCAACTATGACATGCCAGTGGAAGCTGAAAGCTACGTGCATCGCATTGGTCGCACCGGCCGCGCGGGTGCGGATGGCATTGCGATTTCTTTTTGCACGCCGACCGAGAAGGCGGAGCTGGTTGCGATCGAGAAATTGATCGAGCAAAGTCTGGACTGTGAGGAGCCGTTTGGCCCGATTCGCTTCGAGGCTGCACCGAAAAAGGGTTCCGGCAATTCGCGATCACGTCACGGAAACCGTGGCCGCAGACACTCAGGCGGCAACACTGGCGGTGGCGGATCAAGTCGCGCTTCAGGCAAACGTGGAGGTCAGAAATCACGTCGCCGCAAGACTTCGTCGGCGAGGTAGCAGTAATTCGCTAGTACGTGGAAGCAGCTTTCGTCACCGCGGAAGCTGCTCTCTCCGCGTAACCATCGCCGGGGACTCATCTTTTCGCCGTCACTGCCTCTCCGTGCAAAATGTTCGTTACGGATCGACGCAGTTCTTTTTGCGTCAATCGCCGGCAATGCATCGCTATTGATAGGCAGCCGCTTCGCCTGAACGGTTTCTCAGCTTGATCGCGGAAAGCGAAAAGAATCCGGTTTCAAGCCGGCAGTTACAAGCCGCTGCAACGTTCGCGAACCATCGTTCAAACTTTCTATCCACCCGCAAGCGGCGGCAAAAACACGACTTCATCGCCGTCGTTTAGCGTCGTTTGATCTTTGGCGACTTCCTGGTTGACCGCGGCGTTAGCGTGAAAAGATTCGAAGCGGACCGCATCGGAGTCGTCCTCGATCGACTTTTTCAACTCCGTGATCGTTGAGCCCTGTTCGACGACAATTTCTTTCTCGCTCCAGCCGAACTGCGAGCTCATAATGCCTGTGAGGCGAACTTTTATCTTCAACGTTTTTCCTTCGATGGTGCCTTTGGACTGACAGTTTAACGAGACGGTCTGACAAAATACGAAACGCGTATTAAGAATTCGCGATTATTGGCGAAGCCGCTTCTATTGGATCGGCAAACCGGATAGTTTCCTCTCAAGGGAGAACCAAAATGCCAATCAGAATTTCAATTATTGCCTTCGCGATTGTCCTTGTCTCAAACGTAGCTGCATGGTCGCAGTTGCAATCCTGGGAAACGTATCGAAGAGACTCCAAACGTTCCGGCGTCGTCGAAACCGAATTGACGCCGACCGGACTCAAGCCAGCCTGGAGCTGGAACGGAGAGCTGAAGCCGTTTCCCGCCTGGGATGGTCCGGCTCGATGGGATGCGTACAACCTCGTTCATGATCTGCCTGCGATGCGGCAGTACGATGCCTGTTTCTATCCGGTGAGCGACGGCAAGATCGCTGTCTTTGGATCTTCCAGCCAGGACTTCGTCAAAGCAGTCGACTTGCAGACTGGAAAACTGATTTGGCAATTCAATGCCGGCGGACCCGTGCGATTGGCTCCGACGATCGATGGCGACAAAGTGCTTTTTGGGTGCGACGATGGGTTCGCATACTGCCTGAACAAATCAAACGGCAAGCAAATCTGGAAATTCAGCCCTTCAATCGATCAGGGTGCCGAGCAACTGATGCTGATCAACAACGATCGTTTGATCAGTTACTACCCGATCCGCACGGGTGTGATTGTGCGTGACAATATCGCGTACTTCGGAGCATCGATGCTGCCATGGCGGGAATCGTATCTCTGTGCGATCAATGTCGAAACCGGAAAAGACGACGAATCAAAATCGACTTACGTGACGCGACATGAAGACGCGACGTTGGAAGGCAACCTGCTGATCGCGGATGATCGCTTGATTGTCCCTCAAGGCCGAATTGCTCCATTGCTTTTCGATCGTTCCACAGGTGCAAAAAAAGGCAGCTTGCCGGGTGGCGGCGGCGTGACGGCGGTCGTGACCGATGAAGGTGACGTTGTCCGGGCCGAAGGCGGCAAGCCATCTCGCGCTGGCCAAATGGCAGTGTTCCAGGGGAAAGAAAGAGTGGCCTCATTCCCTCGCGGACGGGCGATCGCAATTTCGGGCAGCGATTTCTTTGTGATTGATGGGCAGAAGCTGTTTGCTGCCAGTCGGGACACGAATGAACTGCGTTGGAGCTGTGAAGTTGATGAGCCATTGGAGCTGATCAAAGTCGGCAACGCGATCATCGTTGGTGGCGATCGTCATGTCACCGGCGTCAACGCGTTTGATGGCTCGGTGCTGTGGTCGGCGGAAGTCGTTGGTCGAGCTTTCGGCCTGTCATTCGCGAAAAATCATCTGATGGTTTCCACGGATCAGGGCCACATTCACGCTTTCGAGTTGGTGAACTCAAAGCTGGAAATCGCGAGCGAAAAAGATAGTTCCAATACAGAAAACAAAGCCTGGAAATCGCCGCCGGTTCCCAAGGTTCGCAAGAAAAATTTGCTTCACCGCTGGGTGTTTCATCGGGCTGGCATGACGAAAGACGGCGCCGCGGTTGAGGATCGAAATCTGCAAGGCGCTGTCGTTAAAGATCATGCGTCCGGCGTCGACCTGACGCTCAAAGGAACTGGAACCGCGATTCGAATCAACGATTCAGAAAAGCTTGAAGGCGTCGCCATGTCCGGTGGCTACTTTCCTCACAAAATTGAAAACACGGAATCACTTCCACGCGATGCGATCACCGTGGAAGCCTGGGTTCGAGTCGACGTTCCGCAACAGTGGGGCAGTGTGATCGGATGTTTTCAGGATGACGGCAACACGGAACATGGTTGGACGTTGGGCTACAAAAACGACCAGTTTTACATGGCGGTTGCGGGTGGCGGCAGCGGAATGACTTATTTGACTTCCAACAACGCGTTCGAGTCTCGCAGTTGGAACCATGTCGTCGGCACGTACAACGGGAACGAAACTCGAATCTACGTTAACGGTTCGTTGGCCGGATCGACGAATTCGGAGCAAGGCCCGATCAGCTATTCCGACAGCTGTTTCTTTACCGTTGGCAGCTATCGCGATTCCGACGAAGATTTTCCATTGCAGGGCGCGCTCCAGGAAGTTCGCGTTTACGGCAAAGCCATTTCGGCTTCCGATGTGACGAGGTTGTTTGAGGCCTCGGCGAACGAATTCGGAGTAACGTTGGGCGCGAGCAAGAAAACAAAGACAGCGACGAAGCCTGTTGATGAGTTGCCGCAGAACTTTCTTGCCTGGGGACCGTATACGAAGTTCGTCCGCCCAGGAGAAATCGAAGTCAACTTTGGAACGCACGAAAATGGGCCTTCTGTCGTTGACGTGATCATGGAATCCGGTGTGCGTCGGATCAAAAACGATGACCAGACGACGAACCATCGGGTCATTATCAAGGATTTGCCGCACAAACGCCAACTTCAGTTTCAAATATCTCAAAGCGCGGATGACGCGGCTGAAAAGACGGAATCGTTTCTGATCGATACGCATTTCGATTGGACGGAAACACTGCCAATGGCGACTCCGAACGCTTTTGTCAGTGAACTGATCGAGAAAGGTCCAAACACGCGTGGAATGGTGTTGGTCGTCGGTGCCGATCAGCAGCAAAAGGCGAAGGATATCGCGAAACAGTCGGACTTTCTGGTCGTCCTTGTTGAGCCTGATGAAGACAAGGCGACGAAGCTGAAAGACGAATGGTCGCAGGACGCGGAGGTCGTTTACGGTCCGAAATTTTGCGTCGTCAACCGATCTTTGGATGACTTGCCTTCTGCGTTTGCGTCGACGGTCGTTGCCGCGAAAACCAACAGCGAAGTTCGTCGTTTGGTTCGACCTCAAGGCGGACTGTTGCATGACGGCGAATCCGTGGTCTGGCAACGCGGCGGCTTGAAGGGATCGGGAACGTGGAGCCACATGTACGGAAGTGCTGACAACAGTGCTTACGGCGGTGAAGCTCTGTCGGGAATTTCAGATCGCAACCAACTCAGGACTCAGTGGATCGGCCGGCCAGGGCCTCGTTACCAAACCGATCGCCAGAACCGAAAGCCATCGCCGCTTGCGGCCGGAGGGAGAATCTTTCTTCAGGGCCAACAGCGGATGATCGCGCTGGACAACTACAGCGGTGCCGTTTTGTGGAGCGTGGAATCGCCGACTGTGATGCGATGGAACGTTCCGCACGATTGTTCCAACTGGTGTGCGGATGACGACGGCGTTTTCGTTGCGGCGGAACATCAAGCCTGGTTTGTCGACGGAAAGTCTGGCGAAATCGATCGGCAGTTTGACATTCCTGCAACCGACAAAGAGCAAAACCATTGGGGCTACATCGCTCGTCACAAGACGTCTCTGATCGGCAGCGTGGTGAAAGCTTCCGCCGTCTACACGCGTTGGTGGGGCGCATCGATGTGGTTCGATTCGACCGGAGGAAACGACACGCATGTGGTCGCCGGCGACAAGCTGTTTTCCATGAATGCCGAAACTGGAAAGCTGGATTGGGAACACGATGGATTGGTGATTCATCCGACAATCACAATCATGGATGACCGGATTTACTTCATCGAAAGCAAAACTCAGGCTCATCTGGATGGAAAGAAGCGAAGGCTTTCGCTCGACGGAAAACAGGACCACGACATCGTTTGCCTGGACGCCGATTCAGGTGCAGAACTGTGGCGTTACCAGCTGGATCCGTTCGCAGGCCACCTGTCGAGTCTGTACCTTGCCGGCGGTGGCAAGAAAGACATTCGGGCGTTGGTGTTGGTCGCGTCGGAGGCAACGAAGAAGATCTTCACGGCTCAGGCTTTCGATCCTTCCACCGGAGAGAATCGTTGGTCGACGGAAATCGATTGGGAGGCCACGCATCACGGGAAACATATTTCTCGCCCGGCGATTCAGGGCGACTTGATCTACCTTCGTCCTGAGGTTTTGCAATTGGCTGACGGCGAAACGATGCACCGCGGATTTCCTGGCGGGCACGGTTGTTCGAGTTACACTGCAAGTTCCAATGGAATTTTCACGCGGCTTGGCGAGACGACATGGTGGGACGCGAGAACGCAGAAGGTCAATCGTTTCAAGCGGATTCGAACCGACTGTTGGTTGAGCGTCATTCCGGCTCAAGGCATGTTGATTTCGGCCGAAGGCGGTGGCGGCTGTTCGTGTGGATCGTGGCTGGAAACTTCACTTGGATTTTTGCCGCGAAACGTGGACGAGGATCTACCTGACGATGAGTGAGCGAAAGTTGATTCGGCGCAACATCCTCAGAGAGCAGATGATCCGTCTGGGCAGAACCGGCAAGCGTACAATCGCGAAAGGCCGTCGCGTGAGTCCGTACCTCGTGCACCGTTTTGGCATGATGGCTTGCGTTCTGCTGTTCGTCTGCATAGGCGTTGGCGAATCATCAGCATCAAACAATCAACCAGCACCGCGATGCAAGTACAGCGTCCGCGACGTTGCTTTTGTCAACGTGCACGGCAAAACCTGGCAACTGGATTTGGTCAAGCCCGACGGCGTTTCTGATGTGGATTTCCAGAATTGGAATACGGTGTTGAAAGCCAAATTGCCAACCACGAATCTGGGCTACGCGTGGCACGAAAGTGATTCAGCGGAAGCCATCCGCTTGGTGGGCGGCGATCCCGATTTAGATTCGACGCCAAAAATGTTTTTGACCAACTCGCAAGGCCACGTCATTCCTGTCGCCGACGGAGGCGAGCCATTTGAACAACGGGTTGATCGTCTGGTTCATTCTCCTGTTCGAAAAAAACTGCTGCACCAACTTTCGGAATCGCTTTGCGTGTTCATGCTCATTCGAGGCAACGATGTCTCGAAAAACGAAGCCGCCAAGGAAACAATCACCGCCGCGATTGAGCAGACTGAAAAGCAGATGTGGATGATGGATAAGGCTTCGGACAATGGTCCTTCTGTCGTCGAAGTTGACTTTGATGATGCCGCCGAAATTCTGACGCTAAAGTCAATCGGGATCGATCCGGACGCCGATGGAACTTTCCCTGCCGTCGCGATCATGTTCGGTCAGGCCAGACGATTGGGTGATCTGATTCCTCACGACCAAATCGAAAAACAGAAGCTGGTTTCGTTGGCTTCGATTTGCGGTAGCGATTGCGAGTGCGAACTGGATCGTGAGTGGCTCTACGGCGACCAAATGCTTCACGATTGGCCGATTGAACTTGAACGTCGAACGGAAGAAGGCCTCGATTTTGATCCTCGGTCAGCGTTCGTGATGGCCGAAGTTGCTCAAATTTTGCAAAAGAACAGCGGCAGCGTTTCCGAAAGCGGTTTGATTGATCTGGGAGCCGGATTGATGATCCACAATCTGGACGAACCGGAACCTGAAGCGGATTCGGACGTTGAACCTGAAGTAAACGTAGACGCAGACGTATCAGAAACCACGACCGATGCCGATCACGCTGCAGCAAAACCAGTCGCCGATTCACCGATCGACGATTCCGATTCGGAAGTCGATACAACCGAATCATCCTCGGAAATGCCATGGTTTTTGTTCGGCGGACTGGCGTTGGTAGCTCTAGTCGTCGTCGTGGTTCGGATGCGCCGCGATGGATAATTAATCAGTCGATGCCATACCTCCGTGCTTTCGTGAGCTTGCCTCGGAATTCAGTCCTCAGATCAAACAACCGCCAATTCAAGAAACAATTTGTGAAATCGTGAATCCATTTACGCTGACAATTCAGGAGATCTTTCACCGAAAGAACTCGAGTCTGCTGACCGTGTTGCTGGTCGCGGTCATCACGGGCACGATCACGTTCTTTGTCGTCAACAGCAAAGGCTTTGAAAAAGAAATCGGCCGCAACGTTCGCGACATCGGATCAAACATCGTGATCCTTCCGGCAGACGTCGATCAGTTCGCTTACCATCAGCAAGGCGGCATCAACGAAGAGACGATGCCCTACGCGGTCGTGGATCAACTGGTCGAGTTTCGAGCTTCGTTGAACCATCTGATTCCGATGCTCGAGCGCAATGCTCAATGCCAATCAGAAAATGAAACTGTGGAAGCTCGAGTCGTCGGGCTCTCGGCATCCATCCCTGTTCCCGGTCGACCGAAGGCGCCGATGCAGAAGGCGATCGCGAAAGGCAAAGTCCAAATCGGATCGGCGCTTGCAATGCGGCTCAAGATTTCTCGCGAGAACAAAAACGCCACGATTTCAATCTCTGGAAAGTCGTTTCCAGTCGATCGCGTGAATCGTGGCAACGGCACCTGGCAAGACTCGGCGGTCTTCATGGAACTGCATTCGGCTCAGGAATTGTTTGGGTTGCCTGATCAAGTCAGTCGCATCGAAGCCATCGAATGCACACAGGAAAAATGCGAGGAAACGGGCCTTCAATCGGATGTCGTGCTGACCAACGAGTTTGCTCGAATCACCGACCAGGCAGCGTTGCTTCGCCGCGAGCAAATGGCAAGTGCCCGGTTGAATGTTCGCGCCTTAAGTCAGCAGAACTTGGCTCTGTTGAAGAATCTCATGTGGACGTTCCTGGCCTGTTCGATGATCGCATTGGCGACTTTGAACACGATTCAACGCCAGCCAGAAATCGGAGTCCTTCAATCGGTTGGATTTGGCCAAATGAAAGTCGCGACACTGTTCGTGCTGCGGTCGCTGATCCTTGGTGTGTTCGGCTGCATCATCGGCATCGGTGTTGGGTCGCTCGGATCGCTCTGGCAGAGCAAACAGCTTTTCGCAGCGACGGGAAAGAAGTTTGCGATTGACTGGAATGCGGGGCTGACGATCGGCCTGGTTGCGATTGCGTTGTCAGTCATGGCCTCGGCGATTCCCGCTCTCTGGTCGGCGTCGCAACATCCGGCTGATTTGATTGGAAAGGAAAACTGATGTCCGATTCTGTGCTGATCGCCAAAAACCTGTCTCATTCGTTCAGCAGTGCCAACGGCGAAGTGACTCCATTTGAAGACTTGAGCTTCGAGATCCAGAAATCAAAAATCGTCGCGGCTCGTGGCGAAAGTGGCTGCGGGAAAACCACGTTGTTGCTGATTTGCGGTGGCATGAGGTCACCGTCGAAAGGCGAAGTCATGCTTGACGGTATCAACCTGTACGGCATGTCAGCATCAGCCCGCGTGAAGTTTCGTTCGCAAAAACTGGGGTACCTTTTTCAGACGCTCGAGCTGATTCCCTACCTGTCGGTTTTGCAGAACGTAAAGTTGGCTCGTGGAGTCAAAGATGATGTGGCCCGGCATTGGCTAACACGATTGGGGCTCGAAGACCGGATGTCGCACAAGCCAAACGCTCTGAGTCACGGCGAACGTCAACGAGTCGCGTTGGCGCGTTCGATCGCGCACAAACCTTCGCTGCTGATTTGTGATGAGCCAACAGGAAACCTTGACGATGAGAATGCCCAAATCGTTTTCGGCGCGTTGCGAGAATTCGCCGACGATGGTGGATCCGTTCTGATTGCCAGCCATGATGCGGCTGTCGATTCATTGGCCGACGAAGTGTTGAGTTTGGGGAAAGCGACGAACGTGAAAGACGACAAGACGACCGAACCCGCTGCTGCGATCGAAAAGCCAGACACGATTGTCGGTGCTCCAAAACCGGCTGCACGAACTGGATCGGTTTCCCGTTTGATGTTATTCGTGATCGGCTCGATTCTGTCGGTCGCGGCACTCGGCGTCGCGGCCTTGAACCTTCGTCCGGAAGCTGCACGCAGCGATCGTGTTTCATCGCAAACTGTTCGGGTTTACTGTGCAGCCGGTGTCGCCAAGCCAGTCGAAAAAGCCATCGAAAAGTACAACAGTCAGTTCGGCGGCAACGTCGAAATCGTGCGAACAGGCGGTTCGGGCGAGCTGGCGGGTCAAGTCAAAACAGAGTTCGAAACGGGCGTCAAAGCCGCGGCTGATCTGTATCTTTCGGCCGACGATGTTTTGCTTGAGAAAGCTCACGACGATGGCGTGATCGCCGAACGTTTTCCGGTTGCTGAGCAGCGTCCTGTGATCGCAGTTCGAGCCGACGAATCGCGTGATTTGAGCTCGTTGCAAAAGCTGATCTCCACCGACGACATCAAGTACGGTTTGGCTTCTGATCGTGCCGCCGTCGGGAAAATCGTGCGTAAAATTGCACAGCGTGAAGGCGTGCTCGACGATTTGGAGACGCGCAAAACAACCGACGCAGAAAATGTCATGACGCTGGCTCAAGCCCTGGCGACTGGCAGCCTCGATGCGGCGATCATTTGGGACACGACCGTGAATCAGTTGAATCAGGTCGACGACTCGCCGGTGCTGAGAATCGCTGCTTTCGCTGACGAAAGTAATGAGCTGAAAAGCAAAATTGCGATCGGCGTTTTGAGTACGACTTCTCAACCCACGCCGGCGCTCAAGTTTTGCCGATTCCTCTCCGGCGCGACGGATTCAAAGAACGCGTTCGAGCAATTCGGTTTCAACTTTGTTCAGGGTGATCGATGGGAGGAAGTTCCCGAAGTGCATCTGTACTGCGGTTCCATGTTCACGCCCGTGCTCGAAGATTCGGTGCGAGAATTCGCTACGCGTGAAGGAGTGAACATTTACCCGCGTTGGCAAGGCTGTGGAAAGCTGGTGGCTTCGATCGAAGGCACCGAAGATCCAGACCTGTTTCCCGACGCTTTCCTGGCGTGCGATATCTCGTTTCTGCACAAAGTCGAAAACTACTTCGAGCCTCACACGATGGTGAGCTCCAACGACATCGTGATCGTTGTTCGAAAAGGGTATGCATCAAAAATCAAGTCTCCTTCAGATTTGCTCTCGGGAGATGTGCGGTTTGGAATTTGCGATCCGCAGCAATCGGCTTTGGGTGCGCTGACCCGAGAGCTGCTGGTTCATCCGCCCTACGAAGATCTCTATGAGCAGATTTACGAGAAAGCCAGCGTGATCGTGGATGTCGGACCGACGTTAATCAGTCAGCTAATGGCCGAAGGGCTCGACGCGGCAATCGTGTATCGATCCAATGTTCTTGCCGACGAAAAAGGGGCATCTCTGCTAGAATTGGTCGAGATCGAATCCGAGCGAGCAACTGCACGGCAACCGTGGGCGATCTCGAAACAGACGGGTAACTCGCAATTGATGAATCGCCTCCACGAGTGGATTTCGCGTGACAAAATTCGCAGTCGGTTTACCCAGTTCGGCTTTCGTGAAACGCTTGGACGAAAAACTCTAGACTGACGCGATTCATTTTGAAAAACGAACCCACTGCAAACCGGAGCGATGGCTCGGAGAATCTGAAACTTCCTTCGCACTGGAACAAATCTTTCTGGGCCGCGATGTCGTTGCTGGGCGGACTGTATATCGCTCTGATCGTCGCGATGCTGTTAGCGGACTTCCGATTCGCAGACTGGTCCGACTTCCGCGAGTTGTTGGGTGATGAGAAAGTTCGGTATTCGATCTGGTTAAGCCTGATCTCGTGCACGATTTCGGCAATTCTGTCGATTTGGGTCGCCGTGCCGACCGGATACGTTCTCGCGCGGTTGGGGCGGGACGCCATCGGACGACGTTTTCCTCATGGTTCGGTCCTTGGGCGATTGGCGATTTGCGCTCGCTATTGCATCGATACGTTGCTGGATATTCCTATCGTCTTGCCACCGTTGGTCGTCGGAATCAGCCTGCTGGTTCTGATGCAAACGCCGTTGGGAAGAATTGCTGACGACGGAGCGACGTCTTTGTTTTCCGGCATTGGATTTCCAGGAATTCGCGGGATCACTTACGAAATCCCGGCCGTGATTTTGGCTCAGTTTACAGTCGCTGCCGCGTTTGCGATTCGGACCATGCGTGACACGTTTGAGCAGATCAATGAGCGACCTGAACGCGTTGCCTGTACTCTGGGAGCGAGTCGCTTTCGCGCCTTCGCCGATGTGGCATTGCCGCAAGCGTGGCGCGGGACCGTGGCTGCGTTTACGCTCGCGTGGGCACGATCACTTGGTGAGTTTGGACCAATTCTGATCTTTGCCGGAACGGCGCGAATGAAGACCGAAGTTCTTTCGACGACCGTTTACCTGAACTTTCAATTCGGCAATTTGCGCGGCGCGGTCGTGGCCTCACTGATTCTCGTTACACTGGCCATTATCGTCCTGATCGCGACCCGATTTTTGACTCTGGGCGGCGGTAGCCAGCGGGGAGTCATCGCATGATCGAACTTTCCAACGTCCACATTCGGCAAGGAGACTTTGAACTCTCCGGCCTCAATTTTTCAATCGACGCCGGTGAATACGCCGTGCTGATGGGCCCGACGGGTTGCGGTAAAACGACGATTTTGGAAGTGATTTGCGGGCTAACCAGAATCAAATCGGGCACGGTCGAACTCGATGGCGTGGATGTAACCGGTTTTCCGCCGGCGAGGCGTGGGATCGGCTACGTGCCGCAAGATCGGGCGTTGTTTCCGACGATGCGAATTGACAAACAGATTGAATTCGGTCTGCTGGTTCGTGGGGCGAGTGGAAAGGCTCGCCAACGTCGAGTGGATGAACTTGCGGAGCTAACCGGGATCACAAGTTTGCTCAATCGCTATCCGCAAGGGCTTTCCGGCGGTGAATGCCAGAGGATCGCTTTGGCCAGAGCGTTGTCGTTTCGGCCGCGATTGATGTGCCTTGATGAACCGCTAAGTGCGCTCGACGATACGACTCGAATCAGGATCGCTGAACTGTTGCAAACGATTCACCAACAGGAACAGGTGACGGTGCTTCACATTACGCACAATGCCGACGATGCGGTTCGGCTGGGCACGACTCACTTCCGATTCATGCCGAACAAACAGATACAACATGTTGACAAAGACAGTGTCGAGAAACTGAATGAGCGAATTACCGAAGACACCCGCCCCGTCGTTGACCGAAGAAGAGAAGTCAACTTATGAGTGGCAGATTTGGACAGAAGATTTCGGCGAAGAAGGCCAACGGCGACTCAAGAACAGCACCGTATTGATTTCTCGATGCGGTGGACTGGGCAGCGTCGTTGCCTACGAGCTTGCTGCGGCAGGTGTTGGCCGGCTGATCATTGCTCACGGCGGAAACGTGAAGCACTCTGACCTCAACCGCCAGCTGCTGATGACGCACGACTGGTTGGGTAAGCCACGAATCGAAACGATCGAACGCCGGTTGAAGGACCTCAATCCGCGAATCGAGATTGTTCCGATTGCCGCAAACCTGGACGATGAACTGGCTGAAAAATGGGTCCCGCAATCCGACGTTTGCGTAGGTGCGGCGCCGCTATTCAAAGAGCGGTTCGCGATGAACGATGCCTGTGTTCGGCACGGTAAACCGCATGTCAATTGCGCGATGTTTGACACCGAAGCAACGATCACCACGTTTCCTGCGAGCGGCGTTCCGTGTTTGCGATGCCTGACGCCCGAGCTACCGAAGTATTGGAAGCGTGAGTTCCCGGTTTTCGGAGCGACTTCCGGAACGGTCGCTTGTATCGGTGCGATGGAAGCGATCAAGTTGCTGGCCGGATTCGGTCAGCCGCTGCACAGCCAGATCCTGCACTTCAATCTTCGCACGATGGTGTTTGAGAAGCTCGCAATCTCGCCAGACGAAAACTGTAAGGTCTGCGGCTCGAAGTAGTCTTGCGTGCCGCGAATCAGCGTCGGCTTGGTCGTATGGAAAGCTTCATTTCACGAGTCAGTCCGAAGTCTTCTTGAGTTTCGCAAGGATCGTATCGCCCGCGTAGCATCCTCCCTGATAGCACAACTCCTTGCCTCCACCGCCGCCGGCGAAGTTTGGCTGATGCGAGTTGATTGCTGGCCAGCCCGGTCCATTTGTTGAACCAACAATGTAGATGTTCTCGTTCGCGTCGACGAAGCAGGACCGTCCGTCATCGTAACTCTCCGCGCCCAGATAACTGCAAAAACTCAGTCGCGAGAAATCGGGCGAAAGAGCCACAATCGTTGCATCGCTCTGTTTCGACCGTGAGTCCTGAATCGCGTTTGAGGTCACCGGAAAATCGCTCGACAAAGTTTTCCCTGCAAAAATCAGTTCACCCGACTTGCTCACGTAAACACCGTCGATTCCGTCCTGGTCGCTTCCTCCGACGTACGTGCAATGCATCAATTTTCCGGTCGGAGAAAACTTCGCCGCGACAACGTCTCCTTTTCCTGCCACCGTTTTTTGAAACGCACCCGCAGTGACAGGCATGTCGTCCCCGGACGTCTCCGTGACCAGATATGAATTGCCAGACGCATCGACCGCGAGGTTGTGAGTACTGTTTCCGAACTCGTCGCCGACACCGCCGAAATACGTTCCGAACATCAGCTTTGAACCGTCCGGTGCCAGTCTCGCCACAAACGCATCGGTTTTGCCGTTGTAGGTCGAGTCATGCACGTTCGCGGTGGTGGGCACGTCGTCCGACCGAGTCGTGAAATTCAGATAGACGCTTCGATCTTCGCCAAGCCGCAAACCACAGTTCGGGACTTCATCGCCTGAGCCACCGAACCATGTCGCCCAGCGCACGGACTGACCGTCGCCAGCGATTTTCATCGCTCCAATTTCGACGCCGCCAGCGGGAGATTTCTGAATCCCATTCTGGAACCACTCCTTTGGCGGCAACGGGCCTTTTCCTGTGTAGTGCAGCGGCACGTAAATGTCCCCATCGCGATCAATCGACAGGTCGCGGCACAACTGACCGACGCCTACATAGCTGGCCCACTCAAGTGCTGAGCCATCGGGCTTGAGCTTGGCGACAAACGAATTTTGCATGCCATAAATGCCGTTGTCCGTTCCCTGAAACTCGGTTTGAATCGCGTCTTTGGTCACCGGAAATCCGAGCCCGCCTCTACCGCTCACGTAGACGAATCCTGCATCATCAACCTCGACAGCGTAGGCTCGATCGTAGTTCGGTCCACCCAGGAGCGTCGACCAGATCAGATCGCCGCTGGCAGAAAATTTGCAGACGAAAGCATCGCAGTAGCCACCGCTGCCGATTCGTTTTCCCGATTTGTCGTGATGCCGCTGTGACGCTCCTTCGGTCGTCGGGAAATCGCTCGATCGAGTGCCGCCGACCAGATAGATGTCTCCTTTTGAGTCCACGAATACGTCCCGAGCGTGCTCCCAACTGGAACCGCCGAGCATTGTCGAAAACTCAATTTCATAATCGTTGCCTGACGCCGAAGCTGCTTGTAGAAACGCGATCAGAATGACGAACAGCGAATAGGTGACTCGCATCGTAGGGTTCTCAATTCGTAAAAGGACTGAAGTTGGCAGCCGTCGCATGGCTTCTCCGAAATGCCAGGACTCCATCAGTTCATTCGATTGATCGTGTTGAACAGGTTGACGGTCAATGGCTCTCCCGTAGCAGATTTGAACTCGCCGCGAATGTTCATTTGCATCACAGGCTTCAGGTTTTCGATCAATAGCGAGACCTTTGTCTTGTCTTCATTCAGTTTGACTGACTGGACGACAACCGGATCATGGCCAATTCGGTCAGGGTCAGAAACGGAATAGTGCTCCGATCCATAGTCGGCTGTCCAACGATAGTTCCACTGATCAACCTTCCACTTATCCACTTCGTTAGCCGATTTCGGGTCCAGCGGCTGAGAGAACGCGATCTCAATTTCGTTGCCGTCAACGTTGAAGCCAACCGGTAAGCAAAACTTGATTCCCGTTGCCCGAATGCGTTGAAGGCAACCGTCCCGGATCGCGGCTGTTTGCCAACCGTCAAGTCCGCAAACGTACATACACTGATCTTTGGCGCGAAAACGTCCTCGCATGGCTCCCGACAGAAAGTTCGGCAAATCCAGTTTGTAGGCCGCGGCTTGATATGTGCCGTCCTCGGTTTTTTGCGGCATCACGACGTTCGCTGAGCAGCGTCCAAACGAGAAATGAATCATTGCTCCGTCGAGCCGACCCCATTGATCGCCTCCGTTGATCCAGGCCTGACCGCCAGCCGAATTGTCCATCGAGCGAGGCATCCACATCATCGGCAAATCGTAAGTTGTTGGCGGCGGCGTTTGCCAATGCGTCGGCATGTGACCGTAAAATCCGCCTTCCTGAACAGCATCGATTCGCGTCGACGGAACCCAATTGCCTTCATTGTCGGCCGAGGTCACCATTCCTGTCGGGCTCACGCCCAGGCCGTTTGCATGGCGATAGCCGGTCGCGAAAACGCTCAGCTTTCTGGTTTCATGGTCGACTTTCAGCATCGATCCACCGTGCGGAGGAGTGCTGCCGGATTTGATGAAGTAGAAATTGCCTTCCGGATCCGACTCCAGGCTCATCGCGTATCCATGATTCTGTCCGGTGATCTTCAACTCGTCACAGTAGTTCGCGTACACGTCAGCTTCGCCATCCGTATTCAGGTCGCGAAGTTCCAAAATGCGATCGCGGCACAGGACGAAAATCGAAGCCGGTTTCGACGGCTCGTCACTGTCGATAATCTTCAACCCAAGCGGTTGATACAGTCCAGTCGCAAATCGTTGCCACGAAATGTTCTTCAGATCGTCATCGATTCCGGACACCAGCCAAACGTCTCCGTGAACCGTGCAAACGGCAGCGCGGCCGTCGGGCAGGAAGTCGAGTCCGCTGGTGAACATCAACGCATTGAATTGGTTTTGGTACGGAACCGTGATCGTGTCGATGACAAACGGTTTATCCGCATCGGAACGAATTCCCTCAGTCGCAATCGGATCGCCCCAGCGTTTTTGCGCGAAGTCCTCGGTTCCGATACGTTCATTGGATTCCAGGGCGACGTCTGGCATGCCGCCAAACGCTTTGAGGAAATCAGGCAGTTTGTCGAGTGGCATTTTTGCGTACCGCACGGCAGCGAAATTAGACTGGCGGTTCTCGTCGCCGCTCAACGTCAGCCACACTTGCCCATCGCGATTCTTCCAACCGGAGTTGGTCCGCAAGACGAAGGCAGTCTTGTTGTCCTTGAACACATGTGTCGTCTCGTTAATCTCAGATTCGGCATCGCTACCCGCAACGACATCAACGTTCTCCATGTTTCCGGAGACCTCGAATAGCGGGACGGCGAAGCTTTTCTTGCTGGACGGATTGGGAAACTTTCTGGTCACCACGCAAACATCGCCAAGCATTTTTGCAGACGGGTATTCGGTCAATGACTCGCCCGCGACGTCGTAGCTGAATCCAGTTTTGTGCCCCTGAAGCGTGATCGCCGACAAGTGTAGCGAATCGACTGGTGTCCAATCGCCAGCGTTCATCCAGGTCGCGTTTTTCGGACCCGTAAGTTCCAAAGCCCCAGCGACCGAAGGTGTTTGCAAGATTCCGAAGCGGGTCGGTGGAAGAGCAACGAACTCGCCCGACCAGGCGGCCTTGATGTTCAGCGTTTCCGAATCGAGTATCAGGTGCGCCCCATCGTTGCCTTGAGCTTTGACCGCGATCGCTTTCGGCACAACGCCTCGACCGGGAACGCGGATTGACTGACAGAAAAACGGACCGGTGTCCATTCTCGAAAAACGATCATCCACCCAATCAGCATCGGTCTCATTCTCGTACGGGAAACGACTGTCTTTGCGATGCTTGGGCGTCCATTTGGACAAGTAATCTGAATCCAGATGAGTCGGCACGAAACTGGTTTTGCGTTGGCTGGGCGATTCGTCGCCGATCTGATCGGATTCGCTGACGCCATCGAATGTCCACGCCGCGTCGAGTCTCTTCGAATCCGTTTCGTGTTCAGCAAGACTCGATATGCGAGCGAAATCGATCAGGCCGTTGCAGCCGAACTGCCGCGAAGCCAGTCCACCGATCGTAAGCGGTCCTTCTGATGACTTTTTTTCTTTGCGAAGATCAACGTTTTGTGTGCGGACTTCATCGTCATCGACTAGCAGCGTCACAGTTCCGGTACCCGTATCGGAATCGAGCTCGAACTTCACTGCCAGATCGTGCCACTTTCCGTCGGCCACGCTAAACTCCGACTTGATCTCCGAAGGAATCACTCCGGGGGCGTAGAAGCTTAAATTTCCCGTCGCCGCATAACTATAGAACTCCCAGTGGTTAAAACTGCTCTTGGGGTTTTTGGCGAGCAAAATGTTGAAATTGCTTCTGTCCAAAAACTTCGCGCGGCATTCGATTTGGAAGTTGCCCTGGTTGAACTGTTGCGGCGCCTCGATGCTCAGGAATCCGGTTCGAGCATCGAAAGCATTGTTGTCCGCTTCAATCTCGACCAACGGCTGATCGGCTTTCACTTCCGTTTCCATTTCGGCTTCGGATTGCTCTCGTTCCTGCAACCATTTTGGTTTCTCGCCGCCGCCAAGAATCCACTCGAGCCCTTCGATATTCTCCTTGAGGACTTCGGCGACGTCCCGCTCTGCAACATGCCCCAGAATTCCAATCGGTCCGTTATAGCCGCTGACGATAATGGTTTGGATCATCTCTGTTTCATGATCGCCGGCACCGACAGGTAGGATTTTGTGCGAAACCGATTTGCCACGATAGGTTGGCGAATTCAAATCGACCATGCCGTTGATGTTGAGGCAATGCAGATAGGGCTGCATGATCTCCAGCGATTCAGCAAAGTCGGCGATGTGGCCGTGTCCATGATGCATGTTGTAGACAATGCCAACATGAGTGTGGCCGGCCGCGTGGAGCAACTTGCAAACCGCAACCATGTTCTCAGGTTCGCCGCCCCAGCCACCGTGGTTGTATAGCCCCAGGCGGCAACCTTGCGATGCAGCTTTCTCGACAACAGGCATCAATTTCTCGACGGCGATGGCAGGAAGTTCTTCTGGTTCTCCCGTCCCAACATCGGGAATCATCTGCCACAACTGCGGCTGGAGTCTATGTTTCTCGAACAGAGCTGACGTCTGATCGTGCTGTCCCCAGAACGCAAAGTACTCGATGCCGAATGCCTTGTACTGTTCGATTTCATCTTCGAAGAAAGGCACATGCTCCTGTCGCCAATCGTAGGCAGAACGCCGCAGTCCCAGTTCTTTGAGCATGCTGGCACGATCGTGAGCGTCGCGTTTCTTTGCGTCGAACGGGACGATGCACCAGGCAACCAAATTCTCTCGCTTGAAATTTTCCGGCGTTTGCGCGTGCAGTGGCATCGCGACGAAAATCAATGTGAGAAACAGGAGCTTTGAGTAGGTCATGTCGTTCATCTGATCCGATGTGCTTTGGTGGAAGTCGTATGGCAGTTCGGGTTGTGAACCCTCATTTGCCCACTTCAATTCTAAAGCAGATGCCTTGAGCCAGATAGAATCTTCGCGACGTGCTTTTGAACAATTGCGACATCGTCAGCGATGGTAGCGATGGCGAAACGCCCCAGGAGTTTCCCCAACGATCTCGGAGAAAGTTCGTGTCAGGTGACTTTGATCAGCGAAACAGGTGGCGTCTGCGACAACTGCGATTGCCAACTCCGTTGTGGCCAAAAGCTTGGACGCCTTGATCACACGGATTCGAGCGATGTACTGGCTGGGAGTCATTCGAAACGTCGTTCTAAACTTTCGTTGCAATGAACGAACGTTGAGCTCAGCAATTTCTGCAAGTTCAGCCATTGTAATTGGTCGGGAAAAGTTCTCTTCGATATGTTGAGTCACAGCAGCAAGGCGTTGAAATGGCTGCAACGCCAAGCTTGCCTGGCCCATGTCGCGGGTGATTCCAGCCAGGCCGATGATCTGCCCTTGAGCATTTCGCAGCGGCGCCTTGGTTGTAGTCGACCAGGACGCGGAGCCATCGTGTCGGCCAACCAGTTCGATTCGATTCTTGATCAATGTGCCACGTAGCACTTGCTGGTCGTCGCGGATGTAGTTGTCGGCAAGATAATTTGGGAACAGTTCACGATCTGTTTTGCCCAGGATCTCATCGTCCGTAGCCATCAGGTAGTTGTTCTTTAAAGCTTGGTTGACTTTGATGTACAGACCTTGGGAATCTTTTACGAAAAACTGAACATCGGGAAGCGACTCGAACAGGACGTCACCCATGAATGGCGATATCTCCAATATCGCATCGTCGAGCGAGGACGGATTGTTGTTCTTGGCCATCGTGGCTTCCTGCGTGGTTTGAATTTTAGCGTTCCACAAGAGCAGAAATCAAGTTGAATGCTCGGACGTTCCTGACTGACCCACTCTTGTTTGCTACTTGAATAGAGGCATTTGAAACGGTGTCGGCATTTTGAATAATAGTTCGATCAATGAAAGTTGTACGTCGGAACGTAATTTTCGCTGGCGTAGGCATTTCGGTACGATAGGGCCGACGATTCGACTCAAACCGGTGTTCTCAAGAAGCCGGCAGAACTGTAAAACGCGCATTTCGAAAATCGAATTTCAAGTTTAAAGGATACAACATGGCCAAGAAGAAATCCGTCAAGAAAAAGACTTCAAGCCTCAACGATCTCTACAATGAGGTCGCCAGGAAAGCAGACACCGCAGGCGTCAAGATTAACGTCGCTGAAACGAAGCGGGTTATCGCCTGTTTCTTCGACGTACTCGAAGACTACAAGGCCGCCGAAGCATTTGACTTCGTCGCCAAGGGACTCAAGCGTGCTGGTGGGCGCCGCAGGTAGTTTTGGGTTTGCTGAAAGATTTCGTTGAATCGCTCGACATGGTTGGTCGGAGTGAACAGAAACGATCGATGTAAGTTGCAGAATTGAGAAAGGCTCGGAAGGATATGCTTTCCGGGCCAGTTTTTTGCGATCACATTTCTGAAGTCTTCAGCTCGATTGGAGGCGTCCTGAAACGTCAACGCCAGTTGACGACATGCGTACGTGAGTTGACGGTGGTCCTCATGTTTTCAAAACGAATATGGTCGAAATTGGAACAATGCGACCTGAAAGTGTGATTTCCGGCGCGGAGTCTTGCGTGGCATAGTGGTTGCATTGATATGAGTGCAGTCAGGGATGAGGTCACTGATTGTCTCCTCTAGGGAACTCAAATCATGTTTTTGAAGAATCCGCACAAGAAAGTCGTTGTTGAGCGAACGAACAATTCACCAGGCGACGCTCTCTCGCCACGCGAGATGCTTGTCGGTCACGTCGCACTACTGCTGCTGTTCGTGATCGCGGTTCTGTTGAGCTAGTTCAGAATCGCATTGTTGCGGAAGCCTGTTTGATTCGGTGCAATACATTGCTATTTTGTTGATTGCTGTACTGCTGATTGTTTTGGCAAGGTCCACAACAGCAATCCAATTCCAGCAACGGCGCTCATGGCGGAACCGACAAGTACGCCGGTCTTCGCCGTGTTGAGTCCTTGAGCGCCGAATGCCAGTCCGTCGATAAACAATGACATCGTGAACCCGATTCCTGCGAGGCAGCTGCCCGCGATCAGAACCGGCCAAGGGATGTCGACCGGTAGCTTTGCGATGCCCGCTCGAATCACGATCCAGCTTAGAAGCACGATCCCGACGGGCTTGCCAATCACCAAACCGAGCACAACGGCCAGCGCAACAGGATCGCTCAAGTTAGCTGGCTCGAACAACACTCCCGCATTTGCCAGCGCGAAGATTGGCATGATGACGTACGCGGTCCAAGGATGCAGCGTCATCTCCAGATACTCCAGCGGCGAGACCGTTTCTCGCGATATTCGTTGAACTTCTTTGACGACTTCGGCTCGATGTCGCCGCTTGGCCCAACGCCGCTTCTGAAACTCTTCTTTCTTCTCGTGCAAGTATTCGCGGAACCGTTCAGGAACCAACGTGGATTTGGCAGGTGTCATCAGACCCAGAATCACTCCGATCAGAGTCGCATGCACACCCGATTCATGAAACGCAATCCATGCCAGAGCTCCTGCAACAATATATGGAGGAAACCGTCGCACGCCGATGCGAGAAAACAGATGCACGATGGCGATCGCAACCACAGCCAGCATTAAAAATCGACCGTCGAGCGATTCTGTATAGCCGATTGCGATGACGAGGATCGCTCCGATGTCATCGACGATCGCAATCGAAAGCAGCAGGATTCTCAAACTATGCGGCACTCTTGAGCCCAGAATCGCCAGACATCCAACCACGAACGCGATATCGGTGGCCATGGGGATTCCCCAGCCGCGCATTCCCGGTTCGCCGTATTGCATCGACAGATACAGGCCAGCTGGAAAGATCATTCCACCGACGGCGGCGGCGATTGGAAGCGAAGCTTGCTTTAGGTCTGACAGCGAACCGTGGACGAGTTCGCGTTTGACTTCCAGTCCAATGACAAAGAAGAAAATCGCCATCAAGCCGTCGTTGATAACGTGGTGCAGCGAATGATGAAAGGCAAACTCACCAAAGCCCAGCGTGATATCGGTTTCCCATATCGCAAGGTACGACGCAGCCCAGTACGAGTTGGCTGCGATCAAAGCGATGGCGGTGCAGGTCAGAAGAAGTATGCCGCTGGTCGCTTCAATGTGCAGGAATCGGGCAAGCGGACGCAACCATCTGTCGATGGGTTGAAGCGGCAGCGGCAAGTTCTGATTGGAATGGTTCATTCAACCTCGTTGATGTCGGAGTAAAACCCTCATCCATATCTGGAGAGACAGACCGTCGCGAACCTGAACAAATGTGTATGCTGCCTGAGTCCGTTGGTTGTCTTCAGGAGACTAGGCAACATGCAGACCAGTCGTGAAATCTTAATGGCCTCACCGCTATAAATTGGTTTTCTTCGCGATACTGCCTCGACGCGAAACAGGAAGTGTCAACTCGGGTTTACACCGACTGCTGTTAGTTCCGGGTTGTCGCTACACATGTGAAGATTTATCAGTGGCTCGGCGTTTGCATGGTTGCGCAATGGCTGAACAATTAGTCAATCCAGTCGCGGTGGCCATCAACATGATTAAAATATCTGAATGAACACGCACTCGTATCAAACGCCGCAACGTGGTGAACCGATCCCCGAACAGTTTTTCCGTTTGATCGCCGACTTCACCTACGACTGGGAAAGTTGGCTCTCCGCAGACGGCGAGCTACTCTGGGTGAACGATGCTGTCCAACGGTTTACGGGCTACACACCGCAAGAGTGCCTGAAGATGGACGACTACCCGTTGCCGTTGGTTGCGACTGAGCACCACCAGAAAGTTGCTGGTTTCGTTGGCGAAGGAAATGCCTCAAGCACTGCAAACAACGTTGAGTTTCGGACGCAGTGTCGCGACGGAACGCAGGGCTGGTGCGCAGTTTCGTGGCAACCGATGATCGATTCCGACGGACGGTCGCTGGGGTTCCGTGCCAGCGTTCGGGATGTCTCTGACAAACGGCGGATGCGAGAGCAGCTGCGCGTGCACAACGAGCATCTGGAGCAGCTCGTTCAAGAGCGTACCGCTCAGATCGCCAGGCTCAAAGAGCACCGGTTGAAAGTGGAAAAGCTTGCCGCGTTGGGTGAACTGGCGGCCGGAGTTGCTCACGAGATCAACAATCCACTAGCCGGAATCCGAAACGCTTTTGCGTTGTTCAGACGTCACCTCCCCAGCGACGTCAAACACTACGAGAAACTGGATTTGATCGATGGCGAGATCGACCGCATCAGCGGGATTACGCATCAGATGTACCAGCTCTATCGACCAAGCCAACAGTATGCGACACGGTTCTCAGTTCGCAAAGTCATTGGAGAGGTCATCGCACTGACACTTCCACTCTCGCGCAAAACCGACGTTGAGGTCGTGGCGAAGTTCGATTCTCTTCAAGCTTCGAAGTCGCTTGCGGATGATGAAGTCCGGTTGCGATCGGGTGAACTGAAGCAAGTGCTGTTGAATCTTGTTCGCAATGCCATTCAGGCGTCGGGAGCCAAACAGAAAGTCACCGTTTCCGTTCGCACCGATCCCGATGATATCACGATCAACGTGACGGACCATGGCCACGGTATTGCGGCATCAGTGATCGATAAAATTTTCGACCCATTCTTCAGCACAAAGTCAGTCGCCATCGGCCAAGGGATGGGCTTGGGGCTGTCGGTGTCTCGTGGAATCATTGAGGCAATGAAGGGGACGATCGAAGCAAGCAGCGACCCGGATCAGGGCACCAGTTTTGTTGTGCGACTTCCCCGACAGTTAGAATAGTGATACCGCTCGAACGACAGTTTTGTGGGCTCTGGCCATTCTCGATTCGAATCGTTGTTACCAGTTACTTTCGTTAGAATTGCGTACATGAATCAATCCGTCACAAAACCACAGCGTATTCTCATTGCCGATGACGAGCCGTTATATCGCAATACGACGGCGGAACTGTTGGGTGACGAAGGCTATGAGTGCGTTTGCGTTGAGGACGCTGACGACGCGTTCGCCGTTTTGCAGGAACACTCTTTCGATTTAATCTTGTCGGATCTCAACATGCCCGGCAACTTGAAACTGGAGCTGCTGAAACAGGGGCGAGCAAAATATTCTCATATCCCGGTGATTGTTGTCACAGGTGTGCCTTCGATTCCTTCTGCGATCGAAAGCGTGCGGATTGGCATCGCAGACTACCTGCTCAAACCGGTTAAGTTTGAAGAATTATTGACTGCCGTCAGGCGGGTGCTACAACAGGCGCCCGCGCCGGTCAAAATCAATGCAACTCCGGCAGATGTCCCTGTTTTGCGGGAAAAGTGTCCGGAAATCATTGGCAACAGCTCTGCGATGAACGAGCTTTTGGACGTCGTTGATCGGGTCGCAAATAGTAACACCAATGTTCTGATCACGGGCGAAAGCGGCACCGGAAAGGAAGTCATTGCCAGTGCGATTCACCACCACAGTCTGCGGCGCCAGAGCGCGTTTCAGGTTATCGATTGCACTGCGATTCCAGAATCGCTTTTTGAGTCGGTCCTGTTCGGTCACATCAAAGGGTCGTTCACCGGTGCGGTCACTGATCAAGCCGGGTTGCTGCGTGCTTGCGACGGGGGAACCGCGTTCCTTGATGAGTTGGGCGAACTGCCGGCGTCGTCTCAGGCAAAACTGTTGCGGGTGATTCAGGAGCAAACCTTCACGCCAGTCGGCGATAACAAGTCTGTCACAGTAGACACTCGATTCATCTCTGCAACCAATCGGGACTTGCAGGCGGAAGTCAATGCAGGAACATTTCGGCAGGACCTGTTCTTTCGACTTGCGATTATCCATATCGAACTTCCGCCGCTACGAGACCGTGGCGACGATGTAATTCTGTTGGCAGAAGGTTTTCTTCAGAAACTGCGTCCGGCGGATTCAAGGATCAACGGATTCTCTGATGAGACGATCGATTGTTTTCGGCGATACAGATGGCCTGGTAACGTTCGCGAAATGCGTAACGTCATCGAACGCGCGATCACGTTGGCACGCGGCAAGACGATTCATCCTGTTGATTTACCAGCGCCGATCCGCAATCCAGCCGAAGAACGGAATGTCGAAATGTCGGAGTTGGCTGAAGTCTCTCGCGACGAGGCACTTGATAGCGCGGACCGAGCGTACTTAACCAACTTGTTGGAGAAACACGGTGGAGTCATTGCCAGTGCGGCACGCCAGGCTGGACTCTCACGCCAGGGGATGCACAAACTGCTCAAACGTCATGGTATTGATGTAAACAGCTTTCGAAAAAAAGGTTCCGAAACCGAATCAATCTAGTACTACAGCGCTAGGTTGATATTTGAGAATTAGTTGAAATTTGGGATTCTATATCGTTCATGCACAAGGAGGTGCTTTGATGGATGGTACTTGGATTCGTCAGATGAAACCAGCTTTGACACGTTTTCTGAATCGGTTCTCCGATTGTTTTAGTCGAAAAGATACCCGTGCTCATATGCCAACGTATGTTCAGGGTCAGCTATCAAACCTTGCTCGCAAGAGTGTTGAGCCCATTGCACTGGCTGCCGGAGTTCCCGTTCGCACGCTTCAGGAGTTTCTTGCTCAATACGCATGGAATGAAGACGCCGTGCGAGATCGTCTGCAACAGATGGTGGCAACGGAGCGCGGTAGCAAGCGTGCCATCGGCGTGTTTGACGAAACGAGCGATGTCAAGAAAGGCACCAAGACGCCTGGCGTTCAGCGTCAGTGGTGTGGCAAGGTTGGCAAGACCGATAACTGCATGGTGACGGTTCATCTTGCTTTTGCTCAGGATGACTTTCACTGCTTGCTTGATGGTGAGTTGTTCCTTCCTGAGAGCTGGTCTGAAGATCGCGAGCGTTGTCGCGTTGCCGGGATCCCCGACGAAATGGTGTATCAGCCAAAGTGGAAGATCGCACTGGAGCTTTACGATCGCGCGCTGTCCAACGGTCTGGAGTTTGAGTGGATCACCTTTGACGAAGGCTACGGCTCCAAAGGCCCGTTTTTACGAGCTCTTGATGCCAAAGCACAGTTATTCATCGGCGAGGTTCCAGTTTCAATGACCGGCTGGATCAAGAAACCCGGGCTCCAACATCCTCCCAAAGATCCGTGTCGTGGTCGGCCGCAAAAAGGTGCGCGAGTTGCCAAAGACAATCCCAAAGCTCAGCCGTTTCGCAAACTGCTGGAAGAATCCACGCGGTTCACGAATCAGTCATGGGAGCGTTATCGCGTCAAAGATGGAGATAAAGGTCCCATGGTCTGGGAAGTCAAGCATGCGATGATCTATCGTCCTGACGGCAAGTGTGTTTCGAGCAAGCGTTGGCACTTGTTGGTGGCTCGTAACCCACTCAAGCCGGATGAAATCAAGTACTTTCTCAGCAACGCGCCGGCTGCAACAAGCGTTCAAAAGTTGTTGCTCGTTGCCTTCAGCCGCTGGCATGTCGAACGTTGCTTCCAGGATCAAAAGCAGGACATTGGACTCGACGCCTGGGAGGGCCGGAAGTATCTCGGGCTCAAACGACACATGATTCTGTCGTGCGTAAGCTACCTGTTCTTGACGAAGATGCGAGAAAAGCTCGGGGGAAAAAAAATCTGGGTTCACCGTCTATCAGGTTCACGACGCCGTATCGGCACTGGTCCAGACTTGGTGGCTTAAGGGGCGGGCATCGTCGGCGCTACTGGACCGGGTTGCCGCTACGATTCAGTACCACCAACAACGAAACGCAAAAGCAACAAGATCACACACCAAAAGAACTCGCAAAAAACTCCGGAGAATTGGCATCAAAGTAAGCAAAATCAAACGATGCTATTGGGATTCAACCTAGCGCTGTAGTACTAGGCACTGTTTGACAAATCGATTTTCATGTCGTCAACGCGGCCAAACATGAGCGCCTTGCCGCTCACATTTACCAAACAGTGCTTGGACCAATCGTCTTCATCCTATACCGACGACTCAATCGTCTGAAACAGTTCAGAGTGGTTGGACGCATGGAGGATTCTTTGACGCTGTTGTTCCGTCCCAACGAGGTGGGCGATGTGCGAAAGCTGGGTTAAATGTTCCTCAGGATTCCCATCCGGGCTAAGCAACATAAAAACAATCTCCACAGGAAGGCCTGTGAGCGGACACGCAATTTCATCTTGTAATCGCGTCACCATAACGATCGGCTCGATCACATCGCTGGTCCGTGAATGTGGCAGCGCGACTCCATGCCCAAGCAGGCTGGCATAATCATCTTCATGCTTCCACATTTCGCTCAGCAATTGTTCAGGATCGATCGAGGGCAATTGCGATTTCAGGTGAAGCAGCATTTCGCGATAGAGTTCCAGCAGATTCGTCTGGGAACTGAACTGAACATTGTCCTTTGTCAGCGGAAGTTCAAACGAGGCCTCTTTTTCCGGTTGGAAAACAAGCCACTCTTCGTCGTCCGAACGAATCTCCGCTGGAGTTCCAGGCACCACCGTTTTGCCGCGCAGGGTCAGCATGATTTGGCTGGCGTCGGGCGATTGTTCATTGCCGCCGTTCTTGATTTGCAGAGTCGGTGCCGTACTTTCCGCCTGCACCCAGCGGTTCAATGGAAGCCCGTCCCAGATCCGCGAGCCGACGAGCAAGTGTCGGTTGTCTTCGGTCTCGTATCCGTTTTTCTCCCAACGAAAAGTCGCTCCATCGATCAGTTCGGTCCAACGGCGACAGAGCATCCGGTTGAGATCGGGGTTGGAAGTCAGTGCCAGCATGTTCCCGCATTCATACAGCTCAACATGGTCGTCCGGGTTGAGCAGCATCGCGTCCTCACTGATCGCAGCAAGCCCTTCGCGTCTGGCAGACCGCACGTCTCTGGCGTTGGTGTCAATAAGAACCACATCGACGCCGTGTCTGGCAAAGAACCCGGCGACCTGTCGCGCAATTGAGTGTGCCCCGACGATTACCCAGCCCGTCGGATCAGGTTGCACAACTCCAAGGTAACGCCCGACCACTCCGGCCGTGAAGCCCTGCACAATGACCGTTCCTGCGATCACGGAATAGGCAAACGTTTCCAGAAAGATCGCGTTTTCAACGCCGCTCTGTTTTAACTCGTGCGCGAAAACAGAAGCCATCGAAGCAGCAACGATCCCGCGTGGCGCAATCCAACTGAGAAACAGCTTCTCATTCTGGTCAAGCGATGTCCCTTGCATCGAACCGAAAATGTTCAGCGGTCGAATGATCAACATGATGCCGGCGACCACTGCAACCAGCTTCCAGCCGTAATCCAGAAAGGCATGCAGGTCCAGATTCGCCGCCAACAGGACGAACAGCAATCCGATCAGGAAGTCCTTTAGTTCGACTTTGTAGCTGACGATCCCTCGCAACTGCGGCGTTTTCAGACTTCCCAGAACCAACCCGGCGACCGTCACGCTCAGCAATCCGCACTCCGAAATGATCTGGTCCGCGATCGCAAAATTCAGCATCGCCATCGCGAGCACAAAGATGTTCGTATGATCGCGACTGATCCACTCGCGCCGCAGCAGGAAGTCCAACAAGTATCCGAACGCGACGCCAAGCAGCGCACCGGCTGCAAATCGCAACAGAAAATCCGTCAGTACCGGTTGGTGCGAGCCATCGGTGCTGACGAAATACTCAAAACTCAACAGCGCAATGAAAACGCCGATCGGATCGATCAACACGCCTTCCCAGTGCAAAATGTGATGCAGCCTTGAGTTGACTCGGATGCGATGCAGCAAAGGGCCGATCACGGTTGGGCCAGTGACAATAATCAGGCTCGCCGCCAAAAAGCAAAACGGCCAGTTGAACCTAAACAGCAGATTCAACAGAAGCGCAGTTCCCAACCACGTAACCAGTACGCCAATCGTCAGGACCCGCCAAATTTCTTTGCTGACTGTTCGGTAGCCTTTCAGGTCAAGCGTAAGTCCACCTTCGAACAGGATGATTGCGACGGCAAGCGAAATGATGGTGCCAAGGCCATCGCCCAGTGATTCGGGGTTCACGATTCCCAGCACCTGAGGCCCCGCGATCACGCCTCCGATCAACAGAATGACGATCGCTGACACCCGTAGGTATCGCGCGAGTGTAAACAGGCCCACACCCAATGCGGCGGCTGTTGTGAAGGTGAGTAAAAGTTCGTGAGAGTGCATCAATCAAGTTCGGCAAAGCCGTTTATTCGGACGATGGAGCTGCCCGTAAATTATTCCCTCGGCACGCGAACCTTCCAACCGCCAATGGATTACCTTCGTCGAGTTCACCTTTGAGGACAAGGACGGGGCATCGGGCGAATTTTACGATTCGTGATGCAAGGCTGCCGATGATCAGTCGAGTCAGGCTCGGTTTGTCTCCGTGGCCCAGGACAATCAATCCTGCTCGACATCGGTGAGCGAACGCAGCGATCTCGCTGGCAGTCGGACCATAGGCAACATATAACTGTATGTCGCAATAGGGTTCCTCGTCAGGTAGCTGGTCGCGAAATTTCTCCTGGAGCCCCTTCATTTCGGTGCTCTCGGTGCAATCCGGATCAAAATTCATGCGGGGAACCGACCTCGGGCTTTCAATATGAACGACTCGAACCAAAGAAGGCTCAGCAGTCAGATCAAGTGAAAAGTCCAACGCTTGTCTGCAAGATTCCGTAAAGTTCCACGGCACAACAATCGTGCCGCGTTTCGTTTTGGCAACCATCGTTTGTCTCCTGCTTACATCGTTTAGTAGCTTTCGTCGTCCTGTTAATTCTCAAAGCAACTGCCAGTTGCGGTTCTCTCAGAATGGGAATCGTGTCCACTGTTAAAATTCGATTCGTCCAACTGCCAGGCTATTAACCGCGCCCACGACACGTCCGGAAACAATCCGCGATGAGCGCGTCGAGTCCGTTGTATTGTTTTCCTGATTATTCATAATCGCGTGGATTGGTTTTGCTGCGATGGAGTTCGTCAGCGTCATGATTCCGGTTTCACATTTGCGAATCAGAAAACGCACAACATAGAAAGCAATCGATGTGCCAATGAAAGTCCCGGACGTCGGTGAATAGGGCACGGGTCTTGCCAACTCCGGTGGTGGTGGAAATCATTTGTCATTGATGTCGCCCCTGAATGCTGGCAGCAACAAATCTGAAATGGTTAAAGGCGGCAAGGTGGCGAAATTCTCTCACCGTGACTGATTTTGATCCACAAGAGGAACTTCCGACTCAACAGGAAATCGACCGATGAAGCTACCAAGTAGACGAGCGTTCCTGCCGGTAGTTTTCGGACTTCTGCTGCTGAGTCTCGGGCTGTCGAGTGCCTGGTACGTGCTCCACCTCCAGCAGCAGAACTCCCGCATTCTGAATGTAAACGTGGCCAGCATTCGAGCTGCCGAAGAGTTGGAAATGATTGTTCGGGAGATGCGGTATGAACTGGACCGCTATCTGCTAACAGAGAACCGCATTCATCTTTCTCAGGCGCTGCGCAATCAGAAGGACGCCAACCGATGGCTTGAGCAAGCGACCGAGTTGTCCCGATCTGGAAAAGAGCAAAGGTTGGTCGGTGACATCAAGCGTGGCCTGGACGAATATTTCGTGCAACTGCATCAGTTGGTTGATGACCCCAACGCTCAATTTTCAGCGGAAGCCGTAGAACGACTGGAAGATGAAACGCTGTCCAAACAGGTTCTCGTTGCAGCGCATCGCTATCTTGACCTCAACGAGCAGGAGCTTGAGCAAACTGATCAGCTGAATCAATCGATGGCAAGAAATCTGGCCATCGGTATCGCCTTGCTGGGAACGTGTGGCGCGATCTTCGGACTGCAGGCCGGCTATAGCGTGGCTCGCGCGATCAACCGGACAATGTTTCAGTTGTCGGTGCCAATACGTGACGTTGCGGGAAAGTTGGAAGCTGTCGTCGGTCCGGTGAGCGTCGCCGCAGATCCGAGCGAACAGGACTTGCAATCGGTGCTTGAGGTTGTCTCCAGTCGAGTTGGAACGGTTGTGGATCAACTTCATGAAAGGCATCACGAAGTGATTCGAGCTGATCAACTGGCGGCCGTTGGAAAACTTGGCGCGGGCTTGGCTCACGAACTCCGCAACCCCTTGATGTGCATGCGGACTCTGGTGCAATCTGCCAGACGCAGCAAGGATCAGGCGATTTTGAATGCGGACGACCTGGCAGTTCTCGACGAAGAGATCACGCGGATGTCCGGACTGTTGCAAAAGTTTCTGGACTTCTCCCGGCCCGGAAAGTTGGAATTCAAGCGACTGGAACTGACCTCAATTATTCGGCAAACGGTCGCGTTGGTGACCAGCCGCGCTGAATCGCGCGACATCACTATCGACTGCCAAATGCCGACCGAGTCCCTGGCGACTTCGGGTGACGAGACTCAAATTAGACAGGTGCTGCTGAACCTGTTGCTCAACGCATTTGACGCGGTACCCAACGGTGGCAAGGTCGCGATAGAGCTTTGCGACCCTGGCTCCGAGAACGATGGAAAGGCCGATACGAAGAAATGCTTTCAACTAACGGTGACCGACAACGGTTGCGGATTGCCGCTTGAGAGAAACCGGATTTTCGAGCCGTTCTTCAGCACCAAGGATTTGGGGCTCGGGCTGGGGCTACCGATCTCCAAGCGGATCATCGAAGATCACGGAGGAGAACTGATCGGTGTAAACGGCGATGATGGAGGAGCCGTCTTTACCGTAAAGCTGCCGCCGGTTGCCGATGATTCTGTCGATTTGACGAAAGGGAATGAGACGTGCCAAAACTTCTGATCATTGATGATGAACCCAATTTGCTGTACTCGCTCAAGAAGAGTCTTCAAACCGACACACTCGAAGTCATCACCGCGGCGACTGCTGAACGTGGAATCGCCGCGGTCCGCAAGCAGAAACCGGATGCGGTAATTCTTGATTTGCGTTTACCCGACATGTCCGGTCTGGAAACGTTCGACGCAATTCATCGAATCGATGCGAGGCTGCCGGTCATTATCATCACTGCTTTTTCCACAACGGAAACTGCGATTAAAGCAACCAAACGCGGTGCGTTTGAGTATCTGTTGAAACCGGTCGAGTTTGAAAGGCTTTTGACGACCGTCGATCGTGCTCTCGAAACCAGCCACATGAGTCGCGTTCCGGCCGTGTTCAGTCTGGACGATGACAATATTGCGGAACCGGACAGTGAAAACACAGCCGATTTGATCGTCGGTCGTTCGGAGTCGATGCAGGAGGTTTACAAAGCGATCGGGCAAGTTGCCGGCCAGGACGTCAACGTGTTAATCCTGGGGGAGAGTGGAACAGGAAAGGAGATGGTGGCGCGGGCGATTTTTCAGCACAGCCACCGCAGCCAAGGGCCTTTTCTGGCGATCAACTGCGCCGCTTTGCCAGAGTCGCTTCTCGAAAGTGAACTCTTCGGTCATGAAAAAGGATCGTTCACCGGGGCTGATAAACGAAGGATCGGCAAGTTCGAGCAGGTCAACGGTGGGACAATCTTTCTGGACGAAATCGGCGACATGACGCCTGCAACTCAGTCGAAAATTCTGCGGCTGTTGCAAAACGGAACGTTTGAACGGGTCGGTAGCAACGAAACGATCCAGGTCGATGTTCGGGTTATTGCCGCGACCAATCGGGACCTCGAAGCGCATGTCAAAGCAGGAGACTTTCGTGAAGACCTGTTCTACCGTCTGCGAGTTTTCCTGATCGAGTTGCCCGCGCTTCGGGATCGACGTGATGATCTGAGGCACCTTGTGGAGCACTTTGTCCGGCTCGGCAATCGGGAGCTTGGCAAAAACGTCAGCTCGATTTCAACCGAAACGATGGACAGAATCGCCCAGCATTCCTGGCCCGGCAACGTGCGTGAGCTTCAGAGTGCAATCAAGTATGCGCTTGTTCGAAACGTCGGTGACATTCTGGTCGCCAATTCGCTGCCGGCGAGTTGCGTTTCGATGCCTGAGTTGGTGCAGGAGCCCGATTCCGATTCAACCGGGACGCTTGATCTCGAAAGCATTCGCAGTTGCGTTGCTGAGCTACTTGAGAAGAGCCAGCCCGAGATCTACTATCACCTGCACAACGAAGTTGACCGAATTTTGCTGCCCGCAGTGTTGAATGAAGTCGACGGCAATCAGGCACAAGCGAGCGAACTGTTGGGGATCGCCCGCAGTACCCTGCGTTCAAAAATCAGCGACCTTGGTCTGACCGTCAAAAAAGGCGTCGCACCGGATTCGAACAGGAAGATGTGAGGTGCTCAGTCACGATTGTCGGCTGCGATCACCGACTGGGGTTGGAGCCGAATTCGGAAACTGAGTTCGGCAAGATGTTTGCTTGCGTCAGGTTCAAACCTGGCTAGCCCTTCCTGGCCGCCTTCTTTAGCTCAACCAATTGCTTTCCTTCGGGCATATCCTTGTAGAATTTATCCAACGGATAACAACCGGATACGATTCCGTTTCGAGGCGCAGTCGTGCAGTCGCTAAACGTGCGGCAGATCAACTTGCGTTTCATTTCACCATTGGAAAGAGTGCTCGCCGGCAAGTCAGGGAACGACAGCACCATACGGCCAAGTCCAACGGAATCAACCCAGCCATCGCGGACGGCAGCCTGAGCGACATGCGGCAAGTAATCCTGCAAGTAGCTGTAACCTGATCCGACGAAAGGAAGATCTGGAAACGCCGTTTTGCATTCGTGCACGACTTTCAATTGCCTGGCCACACCAACGAGCGGATCTTCTGGTGGCAAGTATCCATCGGAAGGCGGGAAAATTGCCGGCCGTTGAATGTGCGGATTGTAGTACGGACTTCCACAACTCAAGTTGACCGCTGCGACCCCTTTTTCTTTCAGGATGCCAAGCAACTTCAGTGGCTCGGTAAGATCGTAGGCAAGCGGATCGTCAGCCGATGTTCCAAATCCGAATTGGTACGGCGTTTCAGAATCCATCGGTTGACCAACTTCTTGGCTCGTTTTGTACGGCAGGATGTCAAAAACGCTTAGGCGAACGAAAACCATCAAGCCCGGGATCTCGGCACGAATTCTTTCGATGATGGTCGTCAGAATCCTGGATCGGCCTTCGAGGTCGCCGCCGAACTTTCCTGGACGAGTCCGTGCACTCAGGAATTCGTGCAACAGATAGCCATGACAGGCTTTGACGTCGACGAATCGAAAGCCAATTTCGCTCATCAGTTTTGCGGACGCTACGTACGCGTCGATCAGCTTTTCCAGATCTTCATCGGTCCAGACGATCGAGTCATCGTTGCTGTCGATTCCGTATTTCTCGTTCAGCAACGGATGGTGGTACGCGATGCGCGGCTCAAGTTCATGCGTGTTGGGACGGCAAAAGCGCCCGGAGTGAGTCAACTGCGCACCGACCAGCAGGTCATCGGTCGTGCCGAAGGCCTCAAGATGGGCGGACTCCAAAGTTTCACGCAAGCTTCGAATCGAATCCCGGCTGGACTCGAGCGCCATCAACTGGTTTGCGTTCGCGCGACCGTCGGGCTGAACCGCCATCGCTTCGCCGCCCCAAATTAGCTTGGCACCACTTTCGCCGAATCGTCGCCAACGGCGTTCCGTTAACTCTGTAGCCGTGCCATCGCGATTGGCATCCCAGCCCTCCATCGGATGAATGCACCAACGATTACCAACGTCGAAGTCGCCAATCTTGAACGCGTCAGCCAAGGGTGAATTCTGCTCAGACGTCAGGATCGCGTCGTCGACTGGCATCTCGATCTCCAGTTCCTGAAGGCGAGCACGAAAGTCTTCGACGGTCTTAAGTTTGACGACTTTGGGATATTTCGACATCGTTTAATCTTCGTTTGAATGTTGAGTAAGTTTCACTGCGTGGTTTGCAGCACCGATTATCGACGGCTGTCGCCGGATTACAGGTTCAGCCAGCAGGGCAAACTACAACCGATTCATCGTCAGTCCACCATCGACGTAAATCACTTGCCCGGATGCGTAAGGCATGTCACCCCGTGCCATCGCGGCAGCCAGCTTGCCGATATCTTCTGGCACGCCCCAGCGTTTTTCGACCAACAGTTCTGTATTGTTGATCAGATTGTCATACTTTTCGGTAACGCCGGAAGTCATGTTGGTTTTGATGATGCCAGGGCGGATTTCAAAAACCGGAATGGAGAATTCGCCAAGCCGCGCCGCAAACAGGGAGCTCATCATCCCCATGCCAGCTTTCGAAATACAGTAGTCGCCGCGATTTGGGGAAACAACCGTCGCCGAAATGGAGCCGATATTGATGATACAACCTTCGAAATTTTCGTTGGCCTGTTTCTGTTCAACCATCCAGTTGGCACAGGCCTGAGTCAGGAAGTAGGGCCCTTGCAAATTGATTTTCATGATCCACTCAAAGCTGTCTTCGGTCGCTTCGAGGATGTCGGCTCGTTCCTTCGGTGCAACGCCGGCGTTATTCACCAGTACATCCAGCCGTCCGAATCGACGATCAATCTCTTTCAGCATCGCCGCACGGTCTTCGGCTGACGACACGTCGCCAGAACAGTAAAGAACTTCTGCGCCCAGGCCTTCGAGTTTTGAAACCGCATCGAAAACTTTCGATGCATCCGAACGGCCGCTCAATACAAGATCAAATCCTTCGGCTGCAAGTTTCTCGCAGATTCCAAAACCAATGCCGCGTCCACCGCCGGTTACCAACGCTACTCTCTTGCTCATCTCGGTCTACTTACAGGTAAAATTTGTAGTACGGTTCATCGTTTGCCAGCCGTTGAATATAGAGGGCAGTTTCCCGAGCGTGGTAGTCACCCCACATGCACGACTCGCCGCACGGCACAGACTGTCCGTCCGGAATATGGTCCCAACCGTTGGGCCGATGATATACCGAATGCAAAATCAGGCCCTGGTGCGATTTGTCGCGGCTCAGATATTTGTCACTGAGGAGAGTCTTCATCACCGTCAGACCGGCCTGCGTGTACCGGGGCTCGTTGAGATAACGCCCCAATCGAAGCAGCCCCTGCGCGCCAATCGCCGCCGCTGAAGAATCCACCGGTTCGGCATCGTTGAACGGTTCCGACTCACGCTCGTAAACGTCTTCGCCAAGCTTATGCGAGTTCAATGCTCCTGTGTCCCAATACGGAATACCATCCGTCGGCGTATTCTCGATATAGAAGTCGCAAGTCGCTGTGGTCATCTTCAGCAACATCGCTTCGATCGTGTCGCGTCCCCCGAGAGGTTCCAGTTCGGTGTCGTCAACAGTCTTTAAAAACTCCAGTTGCTCTGGAGCACCAACCATGATCCACGCCAAGCCGCGCGTCCAGGTCGTGAACGGCGAGAAGCCCTGCTGCGAGTTCGGGCAGCGATAGTTTCCGTCGTTGAGGTTGAAGATGCTCTCGTGAGCCGTCCGGCCCCACACATCGTAAAAGTCACGGCCTTCGCCATAGTAAACTGCGAATTCCGCAGTTGCCTTTGCGTGTTGCACCAACCGTTCCAACAAGCTTGTTTTCCTGTCGTGCTCCCCCATAATCGAATGGCCAAGTTGATGACCGATGGCGAGGGCCCGCAGCGAACGGATCGTGTCAGCGAACAACGAGTGCGGCCCGTTGAAGGAATAGATATAGCCGCCCGATGGAATAGAAGTCCAGCGTTTGGCTTGCACAGCGCTCGATGCCTGCAACGCCATCACGTAGAAATTTCGCTCCCATTCGCTTTCGGGAATCCGTCCCTCATTCATCAAACGCAGCAGGTTTCCGTACGTGCTGACGTTGTTGAATCCATGATCATGGACTCCGAAATGCGTCACGTGAGGAGCCATCTTTTCGACGGTGTTTCGTTTTCCCATTTCCAGGAATGACGTATCGCCGGTTGCATCGAACTGCAGGATTTCGGATCCATACTGGAACCCTTGCGTCCATTCAGTCCAGCCGCGAGTCGAATACTTGCCTTCGATGGTGAAGACGGGCGATCCTTGCGAGTCGTCGTATTCATTGTTAATCAGCTCGATTTTTTGAGCAGAGACTTTCCAGAACCGCTCCAGTGCGGGCAATAAATCTTTTGTTTCAATCGCAGTGTCGAGTATCATGCCTGGTTTCCGCCGGATTGGGTCCGGTGCAATCTGTTAAACATTGGAGTAAGCCATTTAATGGACGGGATTATAGGGGAAATCGAAGCACTCAAAGTGGTGCCCGTTGTGGCGATCGAAAATCCGGACGATGCCAACCGTTTGGCAGATGCGTTGCTCGAAGGAGGCATCCCCTGCGCGGAGATCACGTTGCGGACCGCCGGCGGACTCAAAGCGATTGAAGCGCTGTCGAAACGCCCAGAATTTCTCGTCGGCGCAGGCACCGTTCACAGTGACCAACAGGCGGCTGCCGTTGCCGACGCCGGAGCCCGGTTTGTGGTGAGCCCTGGTTTCAATCCAAAAACCGTAGCCTGGTGTAAGGATCATGACCTGCCAGTGTTCCCTGGTATTTCCAGTCCGACCGATCTGGAGATGGCGCTGGAATTTGAACTGGAGGTAGTCAAGTTCTTTCCCGCCGAAGCGATGGGCGGGATCAAGACGCTGAAGGCTTTCCACGGTCCCTATCAATCGATCCGTTTCATGCCCACTGGCGGCATCTCGATGTCCAACCTTGCGGATTACCTCTCGCTACCCTGGGTCGTCGCCTGTGGTGGTAGCTGGCTGGCGAAATCGAATCTGATCGCCGAAGGTCGCTTTGACGAGATTGTTCGTCTGACGGCAGAAACCACCAGCCTGCTAAAAGAAATCTCGGCTTAGAAACCGCGGCAAACGCATTGAAGGCGGCGCCGCGACGTTTTCGATTGGAGGCGGACGCGGATCGTTTACGGAACTGGGAAGTGGGTTAGCAAAACGGCAAGGAGGCAAGGCCAGGAGTTTACCTTGAGGCCAAAAGGAAGAAGAAAGATGTTTGCTAGTAGCAGAGCAGGCAGGTCTCTTTTCGCGGAACACGGCGAGCAGAATCCTCGGATGCCTCGGTTGGCCTACTGGCCCGTTTGTTTTTCTTCGCTCGATACGAGCTGTGTTTCGTAGCTGATGTCGACCGATCCCTCAAGCATCTTTGTGACCGAGCAATACTTGTCCATCGACAGGCTGACCGCTCGATCGACTTGTGTCTGCGAAAGATCTTTGCCGGTTACGACGTAAGTCAGTTTGATTTTCGTAAACACGGCAGGAACATCGTCGGCGCGTTCGGCTTCCAGATGGACCTCGCAGTCGTCGACGTTCTGGCGTGACTTCTTCAGGATACTGATGACGTCGAACGCGGAACAGCCACCGAGTCCGAGCAACACCATTTCCATCGGCCGAACGCCAAGGTCACGTCCACCGTGGTCCGGTGAGCCATCCATCACGACGCTGTGACCGCTGCCGGATTCACCAACGAAACTCATGTGGTCAAGCCATTTAACTCGTGCCTTCATCGTTTACTCATTTCTGGATGGGTTGTCTGATTTTCCAATGGTACTCAATGCATAATACAACACGAGTCCACTAATAATCGTCACCGCAAAGCCAATCAACTGTTGCGGGCGATTGATCGCTGAAAGCACGGCCAGCACGATCGTTGCCAGAACGTACAGCATTGCAATCGCCGAAAAGAAGATACGCTGAAGCCCCGTATCGTTGGTGCGCCGAGTCCAAAAGATACATGCCACAGCGACCGCAGCGCTGACCGAGAGCGTGAAGCCGAGGTAGTCCAGCAACGATTTCAGCGACGAGAAATACACGACGACCGAAGCCATTGCGACTTGCAGCCATATCGCCGTTACGGGCACCGCGTGGTGTTTACCCTTTGAAGCGTTAAACAATTTGGGGAACACTCCGTCTTCAGCCATCTTGGCGTAGACTCTCGGGCCCGCGATCACCATCGAAGAAACGGAGCTGAGCAAAGCAACGCTGACGATGACGCGAATAAGCGTTGCCATCCAGTTGCCGCCGATGGCTTGCGAAGCCGCCGCAGCCACATCGGGAACGGCCCGAATCTTGTCTGGCTCCGGCCCAAACAGAAAGGCAAAATTCAAAGCCAAATAGAAACCCGATACGATCAAAGTGCCCAGCAGCAAAGCACGAGGAACATTGGTCTTGGGGTTTTCGACTTCTCCAGTGATATAAACCGCTGCGTTGAATCCGCTGAAGCTAAGCGAGATCCAAACCAGCGTCGAAGCGATGGCATAAACGGAGAAAGTCACCGTCTCTGTTTCAATCTGCATGCCCTCCCAGCCGCTGGGGAACTTTGCGAACGCGATCGCAACAAACGCGGCCAGCAACACGAGCTTGAGAACCACCACCAGGTTTTGTGCAACCACGCCCGTCTTTAATACAAACGAATGCAACATGCCGAACAGCACGATCGAGGCGATCGCGGCTATGCCGGGTTGAAACCAGCCGGGGCGAATCGATTCAGGAATCGCGTACGACTCAAATGCCGTTGCTGCAAACGCAATCGCTCCGGTGAAACCCGCCAGCAACGAAACCCAACCCGCAATGAATCCGATTGATGGGTGAACCATTCGGCTGAGGAAAAGATATTCTCCGCCGGATTCGGTAATTCGCTGAGCGAGCTGACCGTAGCTGATCGCACCGCAGACCGCGATCAGCGAACCGATCAGCCACGCGTACATTACGAACTGGCGGTCTCCCAAATCAGCGAAAGAGAATCCGCTGGTTGTAAACACGCCCGCGCCGATCATGTTGGCGACGACCAGGAATGTTGCCGACCACAATCCAAATGGTCTGCCAGTTGTCGAAGTTTCCGACTCGGATTCCGGCATGTTACTCTTTCGTAAACTTCAGGAAGTAGTTCTCCTGAAAGCCGTCGATCTTCTTCTCTTCAGCCAGCTTGAATCCGGCATCAAGGATCTCCGCCTGAAACACTTCTTTTCCGGCACGGACATGACCCATCGTCCAATCGCGACTGACGCCCTCGATCCGCTCAAAATCAATCACGATCATGTGGCCGCCAGGTTTGAGGGCGCGTTTGATCGAAGCCAAAGTCGATTGCGGATACTCGAAATGGTGATACGTGTCGCAAATGAAAACGACATCAACGGAATTGGGCGGAAGGCTGACGCTGTTTTCGGCACACAGCACACCGGTGATGTTGCTGATCTGATGTTTGGCCGACTCGCGGTTAATATGCTCAAGGAATCTGGGCGAGATATCGACGGAGTATACCCAGCCTTCATCGCCCACCATGGTTGAGAACATTCGGGAGAACAGCCCTGTACCTGCTCCAACGTCAGCGACCGAGTCACCTTTTTCGATGTCGCAAGCCGCCAGGATTCGTTCCCGGGTCAGGTACACCTCACGACTTTCGATCTCAAAACGTTTCACATAAGAATCGACATCCAGATTCGGATCGACGAAGTTCTTGTTGACTCCTGGCTTGACGCTCTTTTCGCCGCCCATCGACGACGATTCGCTGCTCGAAGACTTCTGTTCGGTCTCGTTGGCCGTTTCCGTTTGAGCACAAAGCCCGATTGGGAATGCCAAGATCAGCAGCATGGCCAGACGCATCGTATTCGTTTGCATCGTCTCTCTTTCGTGTACTTTGACAGTGCGGGGAAAACCAACTTCACCAAATTTAGCCGATTTCCGTGAAGATGGAATAGAAGTATCGACATTAATCGATATATTTGCATATAGAATGCATGCTCGGTTGGGAGGCCGTTTCAACTCCGCCGAGCAAGCTTGACTGGCTTTAACGAAACAGGCTTCATCATGCACAAAATCAACGCGTCGTCCGCCATGGTGGGCCTGGTCGGCAACACGCCATTGGTTGAGATTCCGACCGGTTCAGACAATCCAAAGGTTCGCCTGTTTGGAAAACTGGAAGGCAACAATCCGGCCAGCAGCGTTAAGGACCGCGCGGCGCGTTCGATGATCCAGCGCGCCGAAGACCGTGGAGATCTGAAACCCGGGATGACGCTGATTGAGCCGACCAGTGGCAACACGGGAATCGCACTGGCGATGATCGCAGCCTCGAAAGGCTATCCGATTGAACTGGTCATGCCTGCCAACAGCACCGCCGAACGGGTGCGAACGATGCGAGCGTTTGGCGCGAAAGTCATCCTGACGCCGGGTGAGCGAACCATCGAAGGAGCGATTGATTTTGCCCGGCATCGAGCGAAACAGGATGGTTACTTCATGTTGGATCAGTTTGCCAACACCGACAATCCGCTGGCTCATTATGAAACGACGGGGCCGGAAATTTGGCGAGACACCGATGGGCAGATCACGCATTTTGTGTCAGCAATGGGAACCACTGGAACGATAATGGGCGTCAGCCGTTTTCTCAAAGAGCAGAACCCTGACGTGACCATTGTGGGGTGCCAGCCGACGAAGGGTTCGCGAATTCCGGGCATTCGCCGCTGGCCCCAGGAGTACTTGCCCAAGTTCTTCGAGCCGGAACGAGTCGACCGAATCGTCGACGTGAGCCAGGCGGACGCCGAAGTTCAGGCTCGATGGCTGGCTTCGGAATACGGAATGTTTTGCGGCATCTCCGCGGCGGGAGCAACGTTGGTGGCACAGCAAATCTGCGCGGAACTGGAATCCGGCATTGTGGTGACGATCATTTGCGATCGCGGCGACCGCTATCTGAGTTCCACAGTTTTCGCGGACTCCGGCGAGCAGCAGACGATTGAGAAACTCGAACTTTCTTAGCGGTCAGTTCGACCGCCAAGCAATCCCGACCGCAGGGCGATCGGGCTGCGGTTTGTCGGGCTCAGTTGGAGGCGAAGGACCCTTGATATCGATAGGCAGGTAGCGTGAGCCGAAGCAATTCTTTGAGGGGTTAGGGGTAGATTGTTGAGTCGTCGCCTTCATTGGTTGTAACCGTGATCTCCAACTCCTCAGATTCGTCAATTTCTGGCTCTTTCTTCCAAAAGCCGTTTTCAGGGATAGTGAACGTTATGATCAATTCATCCTGAGATATCTGGATCGTGTCTTCGGGGGCCACTCGAATCGCCGGTGATTGATCCTGACCTCTCCTCCCGACAATGTCTATTTGGGTAATATCTTTCAATCTTCGACCATTCAATCGCAACTTAATCGTCATGCCAGGGCTGAACGAGATGACATGTTCTGCCGTTGTTACAATCGGTTTTTTATTTAGGTCCAAGTCGTGCATCGCTAACTTTCAAAGGGTAAGAAGTTCAATTTGTTTTTTCGGCGGTCTCGACGAGTTCGCGAGCTTCCGCCAGTTGTTCTTTAAGCAGTGCTGATTTTGGTTGGATCAGTACTGCTTCCTGAAATCTGACCAATGCTCGACGGGCCAGATCCAGTGACTCCTCTCTGTTCCCGTTCTTCAGTTCGTGTTTGGAATAGACGAGCAATGCGTCACCGATTCGCTCCAATCCGCGAGTGCTTTTGGGGTTTCGTTTGTAGAAAGCATCTCCCAGTCGAATCGCATTCTCAAATTGGACTGTTGCTCTTTCGATCTCATCGTTTTGAGATAGTGTTTGACCATATGTCGTATGGGAGGCAACCAGATAATGATGATAGGCTGAGAACTCACGATATTGTTCATGCAGTTGTTCCCAAAATCCAATTGCTTCTTTGATCAGTGCTACGGTTTCCTCGTTCACGGTTGTGCGATCGAGGTCGATTCTTACCGACTCAAGCAACACCTTGGCCAGGACGTGTTGATCGGCTCGCATGTCGCTTTCCGCGGCGTTGGCTCGCGCGATTCGTGCCGCTTCCTCGACAGAAGTTCGCGCCAGTTCGAAATCCCCAGACTTGCGTTGAAACGATGCAATTTTACCCAGTGCGAGAGCACCCATCCGGCGGTTCTTTAACTTTAAATCATTCTTGCCGAGCAACGCGGTGAATAGATCGGCTGACTTCGTCGCCATTGATTTCGCGCCCTCAAAGTCACCGAGTTTTTCCTTGAGGCCTGAAAAGTCGAGATAGTTGATCGCCATTAGAAGCTGACAGTTCTTGGAGTCTGGATATTTGGAAAGAAGCTGTTGGCTCAGACGGATTGTTTCTTCAAAGACTTCTTCACTGCGTTCCAGTTGACCGTGGCGTGCAAGTGTGACGGCGTAGTCACGATAGCTTTCCGACAGCATTCCGATCCCTTGAGCGCCTTCAGGGTTTTTCTCGACGACACCTTCAAAAATTGATACTGCATTTCGATGTTTCTCAACCGCCGCTTCAATCTGGTTATCGTTGCGGAGGTTGTTGGCGTCAATACGGAGCAATTGAGCCAGCCATATCTGTGAGTTTTCAGAGTTGGTGACATTCAACGAATCTGGTTCATTGTCTATGAATTCTTCGAACGTCTCAGCAGTCGTCCTCGTTAGCCACTTGCGAGTCTCTTCCATGCCGGGCATTTGAGACAATTCACTTTCCGCCTTTTGGATCATCTCGGCAGTCACAGATCGGAAAGTCTTGTAGCTCTCGTTGAGTGCTTCATTCGATTTGGTCAGGTCATTGTTCAGCCCGGCCAACTGTTCGTTGCGAAGCTCAATTTCTGTGTTTCTCGCCTGGATCTCACGATTTTTTGAACGAGTCACAAGGTTCATTCCGAGCAATCCCAACAGAGCCATCACTGTCGCGGCTGCCACTGCCGTCGCAGCAGTTCGATTCTTACGGATAGCCCTCGTGGCTCGCTGCAACAGCGGTTCGGGGAATGCAGAAACGGTTTCGTCGGCTAACCATCGTTCGACGTCATCAGACAAATCGCTCGCCGTAGAGTAGCGGCGACTTGGATAGGTCCGCATCGCTTTGAGGCAAATGGCCTCCAGTGGTCTTGGGATCGACTTGTCCAGATCGGTTGGTTTTGGAAAGTCTCCATGCTTAACCTTGTCCAGTTTTTCCGTGATTCCGTCAGCGACGATTGGTGGACGGCCAGTCAGCAAACAAAACATCGTAGCGCCAAGACTATAGACGTCAGTTGTCGGCCCCAATTGGTCAACGCGCCCTTCGGCCTGTTCCGGACTCATGTACTCCGGAGTCCCAATGGCTGAGCCCGCGATCGTCGGCGCTGCAGTGCTTCCTGACCGGGGAACAATCGGCATCTCTGTTCGGTCCGAGGCCTCTTCGCGTTTGCCTGTCGCCTTGGCCAAGCCCCAGTCGACGACCAGCGTTTCGCCATATTTTCCGAGCATGATGTTGCCCGGCTTCAAGTCGCGATGCAGGACACGTCGACTGTGCGCATAGCTGACCGCGTCGCAGACGTCGATGAAACGTCGCAGCAACGAACGCAATTCGAGATTGCGATCCGACGTCGTCATAGTATCTTTCGATTCATGGTATCTCCGGATGGCTCCTTTGAGGCTATCGCCCTGGATGAACCGCATGCAATAAAACGGGCTGCCGTTTGGATGACTTCCAAGGCCGTAGACGGGCACGATTCCGGGATGCTCCAGCCCACCGGTGATTTCGGCTTCGACGCGCAATCGGTCATGAGCCATCTGGTAGTCGGAATACTTCGGAAGAACTTCCTTGAGTGCGACCTCTCGATTCAGTTCTTCATCCAGAGCAACCGAGACCGCCCCGAGCCCTCCATTCTTGTGAGGTCTGAGAATTCGAAACCGTCCGGACTTTGTAGAACGAGCTCCAAGAGCCGCGGTGCGTTCATCCGATTGGGAGTCCTGAATGTTGGAACCGAGGTGAATGACTGACTGGCCCAGTTCCGCGTCCTTAATTTCCAGCAGCGATGCTCTCAAATCATCACTTCCCGAGCTCAAAGCTCCCAGACTTTCTTCTGCGCTGTGTCCGTGATGCTCCAGGTGTTTGTCGACCAACGCACTTAGTAAAACTTTCGCCGCAGCGTCCATCGCACCTTGCTCAACCAGAATCTCCTCAATTGGCTCGGTTTTCTTCAGAGCCCATGAGTTCATCGCGACAATCAGAGAGTCGCGATCGATGAAGTTCATTTGCAGAGCAACGATTCCGAAAAGTAGATTGCGGTCAGCAGCGCTGGCACTCAGTTCATGTATAGGCTGTTCTGGACTAAGGGCAGAGTCTCGAATACCGTCGGCGGTTGATTCGAATTCGCTGAGTTGATGCTCAGGATCAATCCCCAGTTCCTTTTCAACCGCGGCTCGAAGTTCGGCATCGTCGGCACAGTGCTGTTGAAGAAACGCGTCGAGGGAATTCGCGGAAATCTTGCGCGCTTCGATCACGAGCTCATTAATGCGATGCTGCCGGTTCTTGCCGTCCACCTGAGAGCCTCGGTCGTGATCAGAATATTTGGAGTAGTTCGCTGAGAGCAGCGTGTAATGATAACGGCTTGGTCGAACTCGCACGAACGTGAGATGCCGAAGTCGGACGTATTGTTGTCCGCAATAACCGCGATTGCAAACTGTTGGTGAGCGTCCCTCGCCCTGTTGTCCGATACTTGCGAGCTTTTTTGTCTAACTCATACTGATTGAGATCCCAGTGGTGGTCCAGCCTGAGCGGCAATCGCCTATCGTACTTGCCAGGTACTTGAAGAACCTGTTTTGATCTATTGATTGATACGTTGAACAATCCATTTGCATCACCTCCTCGATATTCCAGAGCCACAGACAAGGTGCCTTTTCGTCCGCGCGTTGTCGACTTCGTGACTTGGATGCACCCAGTTGTGGCTGGAGCGATGGTCTGTGCCACGGCGTCGCTATTCAGAATTTCTGGAACCAGTGTTTCTGCGATGCATCATGATCGATATTTCGGTGCGGCGGGCTTTGTGATGCAAAGCATCTACGTAGTCATTCTATTGACGATTGTCGGCAGCCCTGTCTTGGTAATCCTGTTCGCCCCGTTGCAGCTTTCGGTGAAACGGGCTCACGGCAGACACCGCTTTTTCGCAGTCGCCATTTCGTTTCTCGTATGGGCTCTGGTTCTGTCGTTGCTTCGAATCGCTAACGTATCGGTCGCTGATTTTTTAGTCGACTAAGTTGGCTGTTTCGATTCCAAGTATTCAGCCGGATGCCTTTTGGCCTGCCGGACCAGCGACTTGCAGCTCTATGATTTTGATTGGGCTTGATTCAGGCAGATTGGTCGTTCTGTGATCGCGGCGACCGTTGAATGGTTTGGAAACGCCATAATGAGTGCTGCGGAATCGATGAGATTCGCTTTCGCGCCAAGGTCTGGAAACTGGCACACGCTTTGCAAAGATCCGTCGCAGGCTCTGGCAGATCTTTGCTCTGCAAGCAGCCAGAACGCGATCAACCAACCGGGTTTCAGCAGCAAAATTATTCTGCGCCCGTTTGTCCCTACGGAAAGATAATGCGACGATGTTTGTAAATGATCCTGCACTGGACCTGTTCCTTCGCGGTCTGATTCTGACAGCAACCGCCATGGTCTGGGTCGTGTTGTTGACTCGCATAAACGGTCTGCGATCATTTTCCAAAATGACAAACTTCGATTTTGTGATGACGGTCGCAGTTGGATCGTTGCTCGCCGGGGCAAGCCAGGCCACTGGCTGGAAAGGATTCATGCAGGCTTTGGTCGCCATGGTTGGTTTGTTCCTTGTGCAATACACCGCTGCGCGAATGAGAAAGAGTTCCAGCACATTCGAAACTCTGGTTCAGAATAGACCTCTGCTACTGATGCGGGACGGCGCGTTTATCGAAGAGGCTCTGTTTGCGACACGAGTCACTGAGAGCGATCTGATCGCCAAGCTTCGGGAGTCAAACGTACTGGAACTTTCCAAAGTTCGAGCGGTCATTCTCGAGACCACGGGCGACATCTCCGTCATGCATGGCGATACGTTGGAGGAAGACTTGTTGCTCGGAACTAAAACCATTGGCGATTGAGTCGGCAGCATTCTGCGGGGCAGGGCAACCTGAGTGGCGATCCCAATGCCATGGAAACCTCCCGTTTTTCCGGGTTTTTGCGAGGATCATCACGTGCTACGATGGAAGTCGGCGAAAGCCTGACAATATTTCTGATTACCAAAATCGCAGCAAGCCACACTGACTCGAGTCTTTTTCTCGATCTAGCCAGCCACGCAAAGGTAGTCCGCCATCGCTTCCGAATTGAAGCTCGATGGCGTCAACGGGTGCTCATTGGCCACACCAAAAGTGGTTGATAGTTTGTGTCCATTTCAAACGGTGGCGAGCGACTATGAAGACTCTTTGCAAGCAGAAGTGCAAGAAGAAAAAGTGCAAGAAGCGCAACCTCGAACGCTTTGAGGATATCGCGACGTATCAGTGCAAGAAATGTGATCGGCTCGCGTGTTCGAAGAAAGCCCTTTGCAAGCCGAAAGCACTCTGCAAAGAGTAGTCACCGCGTTTCTTGTTGTGCAGGACCGTAGTTCACCTGTTCGCGTGCCCATTGCAACGGTTTCAATTGAGGACTTCAGCGCCAAGTTTTGGTTGTGGACAATTGCAATCGCAGTTCTGCTTCCACTGGCACGGGGCGTAGTTGCGCGGAGAGTATTTTAACGGTTCTCCGTGAAGCAATCGAAATGGCGTCGGCGTCGACTGCCTCACTACAGCGGCGATGAAGTAAACTGCACTCTTATGTCAAAGAACTATTTGTCAAAGTTGCTTTGGTATTCAGGGTTTCTACTCATTCTGTTGGGACTGTTGCATGTTCCCGTTTGGCTGATCAGCGGCGGTGGTTGGGAAGGCAGCATTTCGTGGCGGAAGCCAATTCTCTTTGGTATCTCGACCGGTATGACCCTGTGTTCGCTTGGTTGGGTGACAGATCATTTAGTACGTAATTTGCTGGATCGCGTCGTCGGATGGCTAACGTCGATATCGCTCGTTATCGAAGTGGGCCTAATCACAATGCAACAGTGGCGAGGCGTTGCTTCTCATTTCAATCGGGATTCCGCCTTCGATTCCCGCGTCGATATGGCGATGGTGATTTTGATTTGTATTGCGTTTGCAGGCATCGTTTACTTCTTTGTCAGGTGCCTCGGTAAGATTCGTATGGAATCTGACTACGTCGTCGCGGCTAGGTCAGGCATGTTGTTGCTTGTCGTGTCGTGCCTGATCGGATTCGTCATTTCATCTTTTGGATACCAAAAAGTCGCCGCGAATCTGCCGCCAGAAACTGTCGGCGAAAATGGAGTCGCAAAGTTCCCTCACGGCGTCGCGATTCATGCGTTGCAGATTCTGCCGGCGATCGTTTGGTTGCTAAGACAATTCAAAATTCAGCACGCGCACATCAAAGTTGCAATCTACTGCGTTGCCGCTTCATTTGGTTTGCAGATCGCGTTTGCCGTCTATCAAACCGCTAGTGGATTTGCGCGGTTCCAGCTTGTGACACCAACAGGGTTCTTGCTCGCAACGCTTGCCGGGCTGCTCGTTGTTGTACCTGCTGTCTGGTTCACGTGGAAACAAGTTGCGGCAACGCCACGGCGAACAGAGTGAGAATCCCGCAATGGTAGCTTCGATGCGTTGGTGGGATGTCCAGGTTTAATCTTCAGCAGTCAGCAGCGATGATGTCTCGCGTTTGTGTTCCAAACCGAAGTAAACCACAAGAACGATCGCGAACGCCAGGCACAGGCTGGCAACCATTTGGCTGGTCCAGTGGCCGCCGAGTACGATTCTTGAGATGGCTCCGATCAGGATCATGCCAATCGAAGTGACCAGGGCCGCGGTCGATTTCCAATCGTCGCTTGATCTGGCGAAAACGATGCAGCCAAAGACAGCCCCGTAGACCAATCCGAAAGTAGATGGAAAGCCGGATGATTCACTTGGCGACGCGACGGCAACGAGGTCAGCGATTGGCTTCGGCGTGTGAACCGATGCCCGCAGGATGAAGTCCACCAGCTTGATGGAAAGGAACGCCGTTAGCACGGCGACCGGGCCACGCCAACCGGTTCGGATCCATACGAGTCCCAGTCCGCCAACCAGCAGCAACCACACGGTCGGGGGCTTGGCGCTCTGAGTGATCGGACCTGCCCACGATGGCTCCGAACCCAGGGTAGATTGCAGAAACCTCGTAATCGCAATATCTGCCGGTAGCGGGCCTTGTGACACAACACTGGCGGCGCCGCCAGCGATACCGATCGCAAGGAAGATTGACGCTAGAATGATTCTTCGCTTTTGCTGCTGCATTGGGTTCCTGTTCTTGTTCCTGGATCTATTTTTGGCAAAGGCATCGACCGACCAGTCGAACGTCTTTGCAATCGGTCGCGACTGCTTTGCTCGACTTGCCGCGGCACGATTCGCAATGAGCATCGCCGTAAAATGGCGAAGGCTCGCGGCAGGGCATAGGCTCAAAAACTCGCTAAACACGGCCGCTGTGCGCAAACGCTGGTTGAGAAGCAACCATTCCGGTCTCTTTCACATCACCGATTGATGAATTGGACTCATGATTTCATTGGTTTTCAATACGGCACAGTAAATGCTTTTTGGGTGTGGGTGATCCCCACCAAGCCGATTGCAATGACCGCCGAAGCCGTCCGAAGGCAGAGGCCTGACTCACCAGATCAACTCTCTATTCAAAGCAGAACTCACCATGCGACCAAGAAACATCATGTTCCAAATGACGCTTGTGATACTGCTGTCCATGATGATGGCCAATGCGTCGATCGCTCAGGATGACGGATCAGGCGGATCGGAGGAATCAAATGATGCAGTTGCCACTACTCCCAACACCGTCGCGGTAGAAGATGTGGCAGATGACTCCAAAATCGTACAACGGCTTCAAGGGATACTTGAATCTTCAGGTTGGTTCGAAGAAGTCGAAGTGACCTCGCAGAACGGGTTCGTAAATATCAATGGTTTCGCAATCAGCGACGAAAACAGTGACTGGGCAACAGAAATCGCCTCGCGGACTACCGATGTGATCGGTGTCAGCAACAACCTTGAAGTCAAATCCAGAATTGATTTCGGGCAGTCCATGAGTGTCGTTGGCAAGAGCTTGGACAAACTCTATCGCGACTTTTTGCTTCGCGTGCCGTTTATCATCGCCGGCATCGTCGTGATCGCGCTGACATGGATCGTCTCAAGACTGTTTGCGTTTGTGTTTTCGCGTGTTCTGGAGAATCGTGAAACGATTCGCGCCAGCCTTCGCGACCTGATCAAACAACTTGCTTCGATTTCGATCTGGGTAGTTGGCTTTCTGATCGCCACAGTCGTCGTCTTTCCCGGAATGACGCCGGCACGAGCGCTGGCGGTACTGGGGCTCGGATCAGTTGCCATCGGTTTCGCGTTCAAGGACATTTTTGAAAACTTCTTCGCCGGCGTGTTGATCTTGTGGCGCTACCCAATTGAGAAAGGTGACTTCATCCAGAACGGAGACGTGGTCGGGAAAGTTGAGGAGATCACGATTCGAAATACGATGCTCCGCCGCACCGACGGGGAATTGGTAGTCATACCTAACGGCCAGCTCTTCAAATCAAATGTTGAAGTCCTGACCAACCGTCCCAAGCGTCGTGTCCGAATTAACTGTGGGGTTGGCTATGGAGAAGATGTCGACAGGTCTCGCGAGGTGATTCGCAATGCGGTTGCGGATTGCGAGTCGATAAGCGGACCAAAATCAGTCGAGGTGTTCGCCAGCGAGTTTGCCGATTCGAGCATCAACTTTGAAGTCGCCTGGTGGACAGGCGCAGCACCGCTTGAGATCCGCAAAAGCCGCGATGAAGTGATTGCCGCAATTAAATCCGCTTTGGACAATGCCAACATCGAGATCCCTTTCCCGTATCGAACGCTCACTTTCGCCGATTCGCTACGCGTTGAAGATCGTGTTTCGAAAAATGACGATGCACTGGAAGTCTCAGCGGCTCGCAGCTAGGGCGGTCGCTGTTCAGGACGCGCAGATGGTGACATTTCGTAGATTTAGGCTCGCGAAATCCGCCGTCGGTCCACGAACTTGACTTGGGCAACCTCCGTCAACAACCCTGTGAGCGAGGATCAATGAGACGCCTGATCCTCGTTTCCACAAGACTTTATTCGCGAGCTGCACCCGCAAACCAGGGATAGATGGCCGGAACAACAACTGCCGTAAGTAGCGTCGAAGTAATTAGCCCGCCAATCACAACAGTCGCGAGAGGGCGCTGGATCTCCGCGCCGGCGGTTGTGCTGAGTGCCATTGGGAGGAAACCGAAGCTGGCGACCAAAGCCGTCATCAAAACCGGACGTAGGCGATTTTCTGCCGCATCAAGTGCGGCGTCTTTTGCCGAAAGCCCGTTTTTGCGATTGGCTTCTGCGGCGCTGACCCACACAAGTCCGTTGAGAACAGCAACGCCAAACAGTGCGATAAAACCGACTCCTGCTGAAATGCTAAATGGCATTTTACGCCACCACAGAGCAATCACGCCACCGGAAGCAGCGATCGGGACAGCCAGAAAGATCAGTAGCGCCAAACGCATCGAACTGAATGTGCTGTAAAGCAAGATCCAAATTAGCAGTAGCACGACGGGGGTAATGATGGCCAACCGCAAGCTCGCTGACTGAAGGTTCTCGAAGTCGCCGCCCCATTCAATCGCATAACCGGCAGGCAAACTGATTTCTGCCTGAACGCGGCGCTTTGCTTCCTGGACAAAGCTTGCCACGTCGCGTCCGCGGACATTGACGCTCACGAACGTGCGGCGTCGGCCCGCTTCGTGCTCGATTCCTGGAGGCGATTCTTCCAATTGGATATCAGCTAACATGCCCAATGTAATTGGATGGCCGGCAACCTGTTTGACCGGTACCTGTTGCAGCAACGTGGCGTCTTGGCGCCACGCTTCCGGAAGCCTGACCATGATCGGAAATCGAGCACGGCCTTCGTAGATTTTCCCGACTGGAGTTCCACCGACGGCCTCAACGGCGGCCATCACTTCAGAAGCGGGAATTCCGTAACGAGCTAACTGTTCCGGATTTGTGCTAACGGCGAGCGTCGGTATGTTCGCTTGATAGTCCGCTTTAACGTCAACCGCGCCGTCAATTGTCCTCAGGAGAGTTTCTATCTCGCGTCCTTTTTCGCCCAGTATCTGCATGTCGTCGCCGTAGAGCAGTAACGCGACATCGGCTTTGACGCCAGCAACCAATTCGTCGACTCGCATTTCAATCGGCTGCGTAAACCCGAACGCAACGCCGGGAACGTTCTCGTTCAGCTCGACGGACAACGCTTCGATTAATTCGTCGCGTGTTTTCGGTTCCGGCCAATGTGAGACAGGTTTAAGCATCACCCATACGTCGGTTTGGTGCACGCCCATGACATCGTTGGCGATTTCCGGTCGACCGGTTTTGCAAAAGACCGTTTTAACTTCAGGAAACTTTCCAATGACGTTTTCAATTTCTGTTGAACGAGGAACAGCGTCTTCCAATGAAGCACTTGGCAATCGGGACGCTTCTACCAACAAGTCACCTTCTTCCAGTCGCGGCATGAATTCAGCCCCCAGGTGTTGGCCAAGTGGAATGCTACACGTGAGAACCGCGAGGGCGATGCCAAACGTTACCGCGGGAGTTTTCACCGCGAGTTTCACGATCGGGCGGTAAGCTTTCTTGATGATTCGAATCAAAAAGACGTCCTTCTCTTCCATTCGTTTGGGCAATCCGATGTAAGCCAAAACGGGCATTAGTGTCAGAGAAAGAATGAGTGAACCGCCAAGTGCAAAAAGAACCGTCAACGCCATCGGCTTAAACAGTTTGCCTTCGGTTCCTTCCAAAAAAAGAATGGGCAAGTAGACGACCGCGATAATCAGTTCACCGAACATCGTCGGCTTGCGAACTTCGATCGCCGCGTCTTTGATTGTTTGCATTCGCTGGACAGGTGAAAGAAACTGGCCTTCGGGAAGATCATGCGATCGTTCCGATAACCGGCGAATACAGTTTTCGATCATGATGACGCTACTGTCGACGATCAATCCAAAGTCGATTGCTCCGAGACTCATCAGGCTGGCACTGATTGCCGCAAACATCATGAAGTTCGACGCAAATAGCATTGAAAGCGGAATCGCGAGCGCCACAATCAGGCCGGCCCGGAAGTTTCCCAGCATCAGGAACAAAATGACAATTACAAGTGTGCCGCCTTCGAGCAGGTTTTTCAGTACGGTGTGCAAAGTGCGGTTTATCAGTTCAGAGCGATCGTAGATGATGTCGAGCTTCACACCCGGTGGCATCGAGAGTTCGATCTCAGCCAGTTTCTCTTTCGCAGCTTCGACCACCGTTCTCGAGTTTTCTCCTCGCAACATCATCACCATGCCGGTCACGATTTCTCCGCGACCATCGCGTGTCACCACGCCCTGACGCGTCAATGGAACCAGTTCAACGGCTCCAATGTCGCGGATCAGAATCGGCAATCCGCCAGAACGAGTCTTCACCACGACGTTGGCAATGTCTTCGACGGTCTTTAACATGGCTTCGCCTCGAACAAACCGCTGCTCGCCGTGGTGAACGATATATCCTCCGCCAGCAGTCATGTTGTTGTTTCTTAAAGCCGTGGTGACGTCGCCAATCGTGAGTTCATAACTGGTCAGTTCCTCTGGATTGACCTGGACTTCAAACGTTTTGTAGAAGCCTCCCATCGAATTGATTTCCGTCACGCCGGGAGTGTCACGCAAGCGTGGAGCGACTTGCCATTCGAGTACTGTGCGCAGTTCCATCGGCGAGTAGTCTTCGCCACGAACTTCAAACTGAAGGATTTCACCAAGAGCGGTGGTGAGCGTGCCGATCTGCGGGTCGCCGTATCCGCCAATTCGAGATTTCGCGTCGGCCAGGCGTTCGTTGATCAGGTTTCGTGCGTGGAAGAGATCCGTTTTCTCTTCGAAGACGACGGTGACGACGGACAGTCCCAGTTTTGAAATGCTTCGGATCTCGATGACGTCTGGCAGCCCTGCCATGGTTGCTTCGACAGGGTAGGAAACGTATTGTTCGACTTCGATTGGCGAAAGCGAACCCGCATCGGTCAGGATTTGGACTTGCGTGTTGGTCATGTCGGGAACGGCGTCGATCGGTATTTGTAACGCGTTGTACACGCCCAAGCCTGCCACCAGCAGAACGCCGATGATAATCAGGAAGCGGTTGTTGAGTGAAAACTCGATTAGTTTGGTGAGCATGATGTTTTTCGTTTGATGTCAAATTGGCCTGAACAAGCGAGCTGCGCGAAGGGGTTATTCTTCCTCCGCCAGCAGCAACTCGGACTTTAAAAAGAAGGCACCTTCGACAACCACTTTGTCGCCTGAGTTAATTCCAGATTTGATCTCGATTCGATCTTCCGATTGCTCGCCAACGACAACATCCCGTTTTTCAAACGTTCTTTCACCCGTTTGAACAAAGACAAACGATTCTGATTCGTTTCTTTGTACGGCACCCTCCGGCACTGCCATTGCCGCTCGCGCATTGCTGGTCGGGAGCTCGACCCAAACTGACATGCCGGGGCGGAAACGCCCTTCCGGGTTGCCAAGTTCAGCGACCAGAGGAATCGCCATCGTGGACTCGGAAACGGAGGTTCCGATGTGTTTGACGACGGCAGTGAATTTGGTATTTGGCAAAGCCGGAACACGAACGGACAGTGTTTGAAATTTATCCAGCCTTAGCGAATGCCAGTCGCGCTGACTGATTTGAGCTTCAACCCAAACATCACTGATGTCAGCAATCTCCGCCATGACTTCGCCCGGTTCGAACCTTGATGAGCTGACTGCCGGCAGCGACACGATTTGGCCTGACCTTGGTGCGGTCACGACGAAATCGGCGACACCTTGTTTGGCGGAATCGTCCAGACGATTTTGCGGCCCAAGCAAGGCGGCAAGTTTCTCACGGCACATTTCCAGCTGTTTTTTTTCAGCTTCAAGATTCGCTTTGCCACGCACTAGCTGTTGCGAAGTCTGAAACGTCATCTCTTCGCGGATGGAGTTAAATTTCGCAGACGCGACGTCCAAACCGCTTTTCCGTTTGTCGGCTTCCTTGCCGGAAATCGCGCCTTGAGACTGCAAGCGGTTTGTTCGAGCGTCAAGTTGTTTCGCCAATGCAAGTTCGGCGTATGCAGAGAGAATTTCGTTTCGGTGCTCGCCAAGATTTTTGTTCTCGAATCGTGATCTGGCTTGCTCTGATGATGGCGATTGTTCCAGAAACGACAACAACTCTCGAATATTCGAATGAGTTTCCTGCGTCCACGTATATTCACTTTCGAGCAAGCCGACGCTCGATTCACACTGGCTGATTTCACTTCGGGCTGCACCAACCGCAGGGCCTGTCAAACGGAGCATTGGCTGACCTTGCTCGACTTGCTGGGCCGGGCATACAAGCGTTTCCTTGACGACGCAATCGACCGTCGCACGTAGCTCAACTTTTTTGGTGGCGTCATAAACGATCGTTCCAGGAACTGCTTTGTGAGCTTGAAATGTCTCGCTCTTGACCGCCATGGTCTTGAGGTCTGCCGCCGTAGATTTCGCCTCGGGTAGCGTCAACGAGCTTGATTCGACGGAACTGAAGGCTTCTGCCGATTCCGTTTCACTGTCTGCATGTTCTTGTCCGGGCAACAGGAAGTGTCCGCCCCAGAAACCGAATACGGCGATCGCGGCAACTGTGATGATGGAACCAAAACGTTGCAGCAGTTCAAGAAAAGGAGACCAATTGAGACGACTTGAGCGGACAGGATTTGACATGGGAAACTTCGGAAAGATGGTGTTTCAAATCAGCAGAATGCTGAAACGTGACATGGATCAATCAAATGCGCAGCGGTCGCCACGAATTCAATCGGAGAACCAATGAACATCGACTCTTGAGAGAGTGAGTCGGCTAGATCAAGAATGTTTGCAAGGCGGCGCAGCGATCCGAAGCGCGCAGCGGCAAACGGCAAGCCGGTTTTTTGCTAAAATGGTGCGCGGCGTTCCCGGTTTGTTTCGTTCTTGAAACGAGGAGATAGACGCTAAGGAAATCGAACCCAAAAGTGACTTCTTCAAAGCTGGTGAACTCGAATTCAACCGCAAGCGTCGCACCTTCGCAGATGCAGCCACCGTGCTCACAGCTGTTGGATTCGCCGGGCGACGGCGTATGGGATTCTGAAGTGGCTAAAGTTGAATCGACGATTCCATCGGCGCTAGTGGACACAAGCTGGTGTTCGAGAACGCAATTCAGATGCGCAACGAATAGCAGTAGTGCAAATAGTGGTGATAGAACGTTTTGATTCATCAATTTCAAATTTTCGTATTGAAAGGCGTCAACTTCCGGCTCGGCCTGAAATCAATAGTCACTCCGCGTCTGATCAATGTCAAGTATCCGGCCGCGAATATCGTCAAGGATTGCCCGACTAACATGTCAGGCGGACTTTTTGACGACACATTGAAGGGGGCGCCAGCAGTCCGGACCTAACTTGGATAGTGGTGGAACTGGAGTGTGTGAAGAGGGACGTCCGTCGACAATTCGAAGAAAAACTTGAGATGCTCGAATTCAGGCTGCGACGTTCCAGTGAAAATACATCCCGGAAGCGTCGCACTGTCACGAGCTCTTGGGTCAACGCAAAAGAGTGGCAAAATTGGCTGTCTTGGCCTTCATCCGGAGTCCACGAGATATTGGCTAGTCCAGTCTGAAACGAGCGACGGATAGAAATTGTTTGTTGCGTCTCAAGGCTTGAGTGGTTAGTCGGATTCCGTGTAAAAAACTGGAAAAACAGCCTACGCGAAATTGCTTTTTTGCAATCGAAAACCTGACGCCTTTCATCATGAGTTTGTGATCCTGGCTAAAATGTTGGTTTGGCTAATTCAGGTGTTCATCAGACAAGAGTTCAATATGTCCACGCCCAGTCGACGGCAGTTTATCAAGGCATCAGCGGCCTCCGCAGCAATCGCAACGACCACCCAAACTTCTCGAGGCGAGACGCCTGTTCATTTGCCCGCTGAGAAAATTCGCATTGGATTCATTGGGCCGGGAAGTCGTGGGTTCGGAGCCCATGTAAAGACGCTGACGAAGCTGGCAAAAGAAGGTCAGCCAATTGAACTGGTTGCCGTTGCCGATGTCTACAACGTGCATGTCGATCGAACCGCCAAGCATATCGAAAAGAACCTCAAGAAGGCTCCTGCGAAGTATGTCGACTATCGAGAAATGCTTGAGAAGGAAGACCTTGATGCTGTTTGTATTGGTACACCCGATCACTGGCACCATCTGCAGACAGTTGATTCGCTGAACAAGGGGCTGCATGTCTACTGCGAAAAACCGATGACCAAGACGGTCGAAGAAGCCGTCAACGTCTATCGCACGTGGAAGAAATCAGGCAAGGTCATGCAGGTTGGAGTTCAATCCACCAGCCTGCCAGTCTGGAGTAAAGTCAACGGTCTGCTCAACGAAGGCAGGCTCGGTAAAGTACTGATGTACCAAACCGAGTTCTTTCGAAATTCGGCGATGGGACAGTGGCGATATTACCGACTCGATCCAGAAATGACGCCCAAGAACATCAACTGGAAAATGTGGCTTGGATCTGACGAAGGGTTGGCGGAATACGAAGACTTCGACCGTGAAAAATATCGTCAGTGGCGCCGGTTTTGGCCGTACGGAAGCGGTATGTTTACCGACCTGTTTGTGCATCGAACCACTTCGATGCTGAAGGCAACAGGCCTTCGGTTTCCTGGCCGAGTTGTTGGTGCCGGTGGGTTGTATGTCGAGTACGATGGACGTCAGGTTCCCGATGTGGCAACAGTTGTTGCCGACTTCAAAGAAGGCGTTCAGGGCTTGGTTACGGCGACGATGGCGTGCCAGAACACTCCGATTCGCCAAATGATTCGTGGTCATTTTGGCTCATATGTTTTTGGCAACGGGGAAGAGTTCAACCAGTTTGATTATGTCCCAGAGCGTCCGCAAGTAACTCGCAACAGCAAATTGAAAGAGCAGACGATCGAAACGGAAACTGTTGAGGACACAACTTACGCTCACTTCAAGAATTGGATCGACGCGATGGTTGCAGACGATCCTTCGGCTGTGAACAACGATCCTTATCTTGGCGCCGCTGCTATCACAACGGTGATCCTTGGCGCACAGAGCTATCGTCAAGGTAAAGTCTTCTTCTTCGACGACGAAGAAATGAAAGCTGGCGAAGCTGATGATTCGTGGTCAACGCGTTGGGAAAAGGTCTCGGCTGATCGCGGTAAGCCGAATCACATTCCGGGCTGGAACGCTGGCGACTACGGAAGTGCGCTTGAGGAACCCGAGCACATGAAGCTGGCTGGCCCGTGGATCGATGGGAAAGATCCCGCAGGCCAGTAGTAAATCCTGTTTTTTTAATTTTGCCAAACGTGGATAGCCGATGATTCGTTGCCTGCTTTCGCTCGCCCTGTTTTCGATTGTTTTCTGTTCAACCGTTCGCGCCGAGACAAAGTCCGACGTCGTCGTTTACGGCGGCACGAGCGCGGGTGTCATCGCTGCGGTGCAAGCGAAGCGTATGGGCAAGCAGGTTGTTATCGTTGGTCCAGACAAACATCTTGGCGGCTTGTCCGCCGGTGGGCTTGGCTGGACTGACACGGGACGCAAAGAAGTGATCGGTGGACTTTCCAGGGATTTCTATCACCGGATCTGGAAGGAATATCAGAACGCGAACACCTGGAAGTTTCAAAAATCGGAAGACTATGGGGGCCGCGGCCAAGGCAATCCTGCCGTGGATGGTGAAAATCGAACGATGTGGATCTTCGAGCCACGAGTCGCCGAGAAGGTCTACGAAGACTACGTCCGTGAGTTTGAAATTCCCGTTTACCGAGATCATTGGTTGGATCGTGATCCTGGCGGCGTCACGATGTCAAACGGCCGCATCAAAAGTATCCGCATGACCAACGGCGAGGTCTTCGTCGCCAAGATGTTCATCGACGCCACGTACGAGGGCGACCTGATGGCCGCTTGCGGCGTTGACTATCACGTCGGTCGTGAGGGGCGTGATGTTTACGGGGAGGAATACAATGGCGTTCAAACCGGCGTGCTCCACCACCGACACCACTTCGATGCCATTCCCGACAAACAGCGCATCGATCCTTATGTCGTCCCCGGCGATCCGGCAAGCGGTGTGCTGCCTCGCATCAGCCCTGATTCTCCTGGCGAAAAACATTCAGGAGATCATCGCGTTCAGGCCTACTGTTTTCGCATGTGTCTGACGAACGAACCTGAAAATCGCATCCCATTCGAGAAACCAGCCAACTACGATCCTGCCCAATACGAACTGCTGCTGCGAATTCTGAAGGCTCAATGGAACGAGGTTTTTGACAAGTTCGATCCGATTCCGAATCACAAGACCGATACCAATAATCATGGGCCGATGAGCACGGACAACATTGGTATGAACTATGAGTATCCTGAAGGCAGTTACGAAAAGCGTAAGCAAATCATTCGTGAACATGAACAGTACCAGAAAGGATGGCTGTACTTTTTAAGCCATGACCCGCGTGTTCCGTCTGACATCCAATCTGAAATGCGAAAATGGGGATTGCCCAAAGACGAATTCACCGACAATGGTCACTGGTCGCATCAGTTGTATATTCGCGAGGCTCGCCGCATGGTCGGCAAATTCGTAATGACGGAAAATGAATTGCTGCAGCGAAAGGCAACTCCAGATTCGGTTGGCATGGGAAGCTACACCATCGATTCTCATAATGTTCAGCGATACATCACTGCCGAGGGCTACGTGCAGAACGAAGGCGATATTGGAGTGAAGTGCAGACCCTATCAAATTGCATACGGCTCATTGGTCCCCAGGAAATCGCAATGTCAAAATCTTCTGGTCCCGGTTTGCGTCTCCAGTTCCCATATCGCGTTCGGGTCGATTCGGATGGAGCCAGTATTCATGATCCTCGGGCAATCTGCCGCGACGGCCGCTTGCCAATCCATCGACGCAGGTATCGCGGTTCAGGACTTGCCCTACGAGACTTTGCTTGAGCAACTGGTCAAGGATGGCCAGATTGTGGAGCACGAGCTATCAAAGCCTCGCGTCAAAAAAGGAGCGAAGAAGCTATCCGGTGTCATGGTTGACGATCGCGAGGCGAAAAGAATCGGCACGTGGACCCGAAGCACTGCGTCCTCGAATTATTACGGTGAGTGTTACTTTCATGATGGCGACAAACGCGACGGTTCGGCCAGTGCAACCTTTACCGCGAAACTCCCCTATCCGGGCAGATACGAGGTCCGAATGACTTATTCACCTAACAGGAATCGGGCTTCCAACGTGCCGGTAGTAATTACACACGCCGATGGCTCGACCGAAGTGTTGATTGACCAACGCGCCCAACCCAAAATCGACGGTTCATTCGTGTCCTTGGGCAAGTTTCGGTTTGCTGCAAATGGTTCTGTGCGAATTGGCAACGAGGACACCGACGGCTATGTCATTGCCGACGCTGTCCAGTGGTTACCAGTCAAATAGACTTGCAATGCAATCTGTCGACAGCCATTTTGAACTCGTTCACTTTCGAGGCTTGGCTCTCTTTCGAGGCGGCCTTTTCAAAACTTGGCCTTCGGCAAGTAGAGCATTCTTCAACTGTCCCTGGTCAAGATCCCGAACAGCAATCACTCGATCGATCGCCATCGATCCCGCGATAGCAGAGGGCTGGCCCAGCACCATAGACACTGGCTCCATGCGGATCGAACCAAACGCAATCTGCGAGGCCGAAACGCAAGCGGGCACATCAAGGTTTTCGCATTCCGTTTTTCACTGGAACGATGCTGCGAAATGAAATTGGGTACGGCTCTCGCCCGTGAACCTGAACTTCGTCGGGGTCGATATCTACAGACCCGTCAAATGTTATCACCGGGTGATCCACGGTTGAACGCTGAGCCGTTCCAGCTGGCTGGGACATTTCCTGGCCATCTGACGATCATCGGACACGCAAGCCACCTTCATGGCTATTGCCGTTGTGACCGCGCAAAGGTCGATTGTCATTGGTCCTTTTCATACATTCATAATCGCTGAGAAACCAGGCGACGGTATTGTCTTTAAAGCCAATCGCGTCGACTTTGGACAACAGCTTGCCGATTCCCTGATCCATTTCGTTCACCATGGCAGCGTAGACTGAACGGGTTTGGGCAGTGACGCCGGGCACCTTTGCTATCTTGTCCGGCGAGTATTTTGCAATGGTCTCCATTTTCGGCCCGCGACGGATCATACATGTTTCCGGTCACATAGGCTGACGTGAAACGCACACCATCGGAAGCGAGCTGGTCGATATTGGGAGTTGGAATATCTGTGCAGCCATAGCAGCCGACATCCGCATAACCAAGATCATCCGCCATGATGACGATAATGTTGGGGCGTTGCTGAGAAACGTTCGAGGCGGTGCAAAGCAAGAGGAACAGGCAGACGATCCAGTACGATTTGGCGGTGGTTTCCATTTCCAATCCTTGGCTAATTCTTCGCTTGTCAATCGCCTGTTAATCACTTCTTTGCTGGTGCAGCTGTTGTTAAATTAGCCGGCAGCGGAGCAATGTTAAGAACTTCTTGCGGTTCTGGTTCTCGATTGGAAGTGGTTCCCGAGAAACCATACCAATATGCTCCAACCTGATAGCCCATATCGCAATCGGTTCCTGACCAAACTTCCATATCCAGTTGCAAGGAACTACCAAAGGGCATCGTATCCAGAGCGCGGCTGCGTGTTTCGACGCTGAATCCCTGAGTGTTTTTCTCGTTGTCGGACTTGGGCTGGCGGTTCAACTTGTTGTACTTGCCGCATAGTGGCTGAGCATGAAACGGGTGCTCGTAGAAGTCCGTGCTTCGCCCGCCCCACGAGTAGGCGTAGTAGTCTTCGGTTCCGGTGCCGAAGATCGATGGAAAATCTTCGCCATCGACCCAAATTCGTTCGTCGCCTTCACCCCACCACTGTTTCACAGGATTCATGATGGTCAGCGTGTCACCCACGTAGACGCCTCGACCTTTGAGCGCAACGTAGTTCCAATCGGACCGGGGTTGGGTAGGAACCGGATACTGACCGCGCCATGCAGCGTTAAAATACATGGAGTTTTCGTCCCAAACCCAATCGCCTGTTCTGACTTTCAATTCGGCATCAACTGCTTCCCCACTGAGATTCAATAGCGTAACTTTGCCGCCAGATTTGTAAGGCATGACCCAGCGGCAACTTAATGTTCCGTCTTCGTCCACAGTCCGGTACCAACCTTGAACCGGATTTAGGCCGATTCCGGATCCGAAGAAATCGCCAATCGGACACCACACAGTCTCATTGCCATCAAACTCCATCTTGAGAATTACTTGCCGTGTCACATTGGGGTTTTCGTAACTCCCCAGTTTGACAGACAGCTCCCTCACGGCAGCTACACGTTTTGGCAAGCCAATGGACTTTTCCTGTTGATCATCAAGCGTCGTTTTGAAGCTAAATGAATCGCCCTCGTTTGGCGCCGTCGGATTCAACAGGGACTGGCCGGTTTTCTCGGTCAACGCTTTGGCTGCTTCAAAGTCTTTCATGGTGAACGTCTTAACCTGCGTTCCTTCGTCGTATTCCCGAAAAGTAAACTGAAAGAAGAATGGCATCGCATCAGTGGTTACCTTGCAGCTTTTGGCGTAGGGAATCGGAAAGAAGTTTACTGCCGATCGCAACGAGGAATGTGCAAGTGGAAACGGGATGATGCCGTTGCCGTCAAACATGCCCAACATATTGCCTTCGAACGCAGGTTCGTCGGAGCCATCCAGATAGATGCGCATCGTGATATTGGAACCAGGCTTGGTTTGATTTTGCCATGGCATCCACGATCTCACGATCGCCCCTGCTCCTGTGTGGTCCATCAGTACCCATTCTTTCTTGCCATCCTTCTCTTCGATACGAATGAAGTTTTTGTCCTTCGGGCTACGGTTATAGTCGTGGTTGGCGAACCATCCTTTGGGTTCATCAGGCGACTTCGAAGCGCGGTTGTAGCTGCTGTGTTGCTTCAGGCGAAAGTTGTTCGTTGGAAAGCGGGCAACCGCATCGCGATCGACCATTTCTTCCAGCAACGATTCAATTGAAACCGATGTTTGTGCCATCACGACGGAAGAGAACAGCGCAAATGCCAGACCAAGGAGAAAACTGAGCTTTCGTAATTTCATGAACGGAATTTCTGACGAAAATTTGTAATACGAATTGCCATTAACCGTAAATCGCTAACACAATGCGACTACTCCACTCGTCGCAATTCAATACTGCGTAGATTGATTGGGTTCCACGCTGAAGGATCGGGTTTGACGCGAAGGATTTGATCGCCTTGCGTTTTGATCTCTATGGTACCCAAGACCTGCTTCTTGTATTTCCCGTAGCCGCCAGTCGATTCGACTTCGACCATCAGCGGTGCATCGACCAAGCCAACGCCGAATCGGGTTTTCTCTTCGGCTACTGAGAGTTCCGCATGAACTTCGAAAGTCCCGGGGGCTTTCGTTCGGAATTGCCACTCGACGGAAGCTTCGTTGTCCAACCAGTAACCGATATGTGGAATGTCATCGTGTTTCCGCACGCCCGCGTCTTTGCTGCCTTCGTTGTTGTTGATATAAGCCTTGTCGGCAGTGAGCAAGAGTGAACCTTCTTTGTTAAATGTCGGCAGTTGCGGCTCGACATCCATCTTTCCAGCCACATCCAGGACGATCACACTCGCGTGAGAATCCGTTGCCTCTGCCGGAAGAGAAACAATCACTCCGGACTCAACTGATCGGGTTTCCAGTTTCGCACCGCCATCAAGCAATGATGCTTTTTCGATGGAGTTCTTGAGTCCGGGAACAATTAACTGGCCATCTTCTGGCCAATCGAAAACGTGCAAATAGAGTTTCGTTTTTCCATCCAATTCCTTTCGCGTGCATTTCCCCCACTCCAGATCGGCGAAAGGACTGGCGCTAGTTCCATAAATCGATTCGCCGTTGACGTCCATCCACTTCCCAATCGCTTCCAGTCGCTCCAAAGCTGGTGGAAGCAAAGTTCCCTCGCCAGTTGGGCTCACGTTGAGCAAATAGTTGCCGCCCATGCTGGAGATCGTGACCAGATTCTGAATCAGTTTGGTGGTCGATTTGAATTTGTTGTCACCAATCTTGTAGCCCCAACTGCCGCTGATCGGCATGCAAACTTCCCAGTCTTTCCCTGCCGGAGCCTGTTGTGGAATATGACGTTCAAATGTTTTGTAGTCGCCTGGAAAATCATCGCCAAGCCGATCATTGGTAATTGTTTCTTTTTGCAGGCCTGTTAGTGAGTGCAACGCGTTGAACGATTCTTTTGACATCTTTCGCGGCGTATCCCACCAGAAAATGCCAATCGGACCGTAATCAGTCAACAGTTGTTTGACTTCCGGAACGGCTTTGTTCATCACGTACTCGTCGCTGCTGACACGCTTAATGGACTTGTCCCAGTTGTTCCCAAATCCGCCAGGGTGATGCCAGTCTTGAGCTTGCGAATAGTAAAATCCAAACTTGATTCCCTGTTTTTGACAGGCATCGGCTAATTCTTTCATGATGTCACGGCCAAACGGCGTCTTGTCGACCACGTTGTAGTCACCGGCTGCGGAGTCAAACATCGCAAATCCATCGTGATGCTTTGCCGTGATGACGATGTATTTCATGCCGGCCCGTTTTGCACGTCCTACGAATTCATCGGCGTCGAACTTGATCGGATTGAACTGAGCCGCATATTGCTGGTACTCGGAAATTGGAATCTTGCCACGGCACATCATCCACTCGGCGCTGTTGGGTAAATCCTGCCCCTTGTATTTTCCGCCGACCACCGAATAGACGCCCCAGTGAACGAACATTCCGAATCGAGCTTCTTTCCACCAAGCCATCCGTGCGTCGCGTTCGGATTCTGATTCAACGGCTTTGGCTTGAACGTGCTCCTGTGCAAAAATTAAGCCGGGCGCATGCATCAACAAGACCGCGAGTCCGGCCAAGAAGAGTTTCGATGGCATCATGATTCCTTGAGATTTGCCGAATTAATTCAGCGATATGTTGGGTCGAGCGGAGTTAACTTTTCGGTCGTCGAATATACTTGGCTGTGGCGCAACCTTCGACTCCTTTACATAGCCTCACGAACAGCGACGTTAGCTGAATAGGGCGAAAGATTACGAGATATTCCAACGAATCCACGATAAGGCAATTCTGATATGACGTGTCAACGAGGTTTGTTTTCTGGGTCGCTGTTCCTTTGGTTTTCCATTTTCGTTTGCACCAATGTCTGTTTTGCAACGGACCTGTATGTTGCAACGTCTGGTAAGGATTCGAGTCCCGGTACACGCGATCAGCCCGTCGCTACGTTGGCTGCTGCACAGATGTTGGCCCGGGCAATGGCGGGCAAGGATACTGTCACCATTCACGTTGGCGATGGAACGTATTTTTTGCGTGAAACACTCAAGCTTTCGGTTGAGGATTCTGGCTCGGCAGCCAAGCCGGTGGCGTGGCGGGCAGAGAATGAAGGTGGAGCAATCATCAGTGGTGGAGTGTTACTCGAAACCGATTGGCAGCCTTTCCGCGATGGCATTTTCAAAACGACAGTACCATCTGGATTGGAGATTGATCAAGTTTTTGTTGCCGGCAAACGTCAGCACATGGCGAGATATCCAGACTTTGATCCAGCAGGCACGACCAGGGCGTGGCAAGGTTTTTCCGCAGACGCTTTTTCCGTTGAGCGAGCATCCAAATGGAAAGATCCGGAGGGAGCGTTTATTCACGCGATGCACAAATCACGCTGGGGCGGATACCACTATCGCATCACTGGTAAAAATGCGGACGGAACCGTGGCGTATGAAGGCGGTTGGCAGAACAACCGTGGTTCAACCATGCACAAAGACTATCGCATGGTTGAAAATGTCTTCGAAGAACTCGATGTGCCGGGCGAGTGGTATCACGACGCGAAAACAGAAACGCTTTACTACTATCCTGCTGATGGCGTCGACCTGAAGACCGTCGAAGTGGTCGTGGTCAGACTGGAGCACCTGATCGAGCTCAACGGTTCCGAAAAAGCACCAGTCAAGCACATCAGTTTCGACGGCTTCGTATTCCGGCATGCGGCAAGAACATTCATGAAAACGAAAGAGCCTCTGTTGCGAAGCGATTGGACGATTTATCGGGGCGGCAGTGTGAAGCTAACTGGCTGCGAAGACGTCGCGATCGCCGATTGCGAGTTTGATCAGCCTGGAGGCAATGCAATATTTGTCAGCAACTACAACCGTAACGTCGTTGTCCGCGGCTGTCACATTCATGGCACGGGTGCTTCGGGTATCTGTTTCGTCGGTGACCCTGGCGCAGTGAGAAATCCATTGTTTGGCTACGGCCGATCGAATGATCTAGGCAAGATTGATCTCACGCCTGGTCCGAAAACGAACAACTATCCGGCTGACTGCATTGTCGAAGACTGTCTGATCAACGGAATCGGCCGCGTTGAAAGACAGCCTGCGGGAGTACAGATTTCGATGGCGTCAAGAATTACGATACGTGACTGTTCAATCTATGACTGTGCTCGCGCAGGCATCAACGTCAGCGAAGGCACTTGGGGCGGTCATCTGATCGAAGGCTGCGATGTTTTTGACACGGTACTCGAAACGCACGACCACGGTTCGTTTAACTCGTGGGGGCGCGATCGCTACTGGAGACGGGACCACATGGAGACTTCGGATCCAGCCGTCGCCGCCAATCCAAAGTTGCCCTTCCTTGACGCGCAAGAAACAACCGTGATCCGAAACTCACGCTGGAGATGTGACCATGGTTGGGATATTGACCTGGACGACGGATCTTCCAACTACGAAATTTACAACAACCTGATGCTGGCTGGCGGCTTGAAGTTTCGCGAAGGCTTTGGCCGCAGGGCTTACAACAACGTGCTGGTCAACGGATGCTTCCACCCGCATGTCTGGTTCAACAACAGCGACAGTTCGTTTGAGCGCAATGTCGTAATGGGTGTGCACCGGAATGTGCGATGTGCTTCAGGTTGGCAGGATCTGATCGACAACAACGCTTACGTCAGCAATGAGCTTTTGAAAGTCAACCAGAGCTTCGGAAGCGATGGTGCCTCGACAGGTGGCGATCCGAAATTCATCGACCCTGCCGCCGGCGATTTCCGCGTTCAGCAGGACTCGCCGGCTCTGAAAGTCGGATTCGTCAACTTTCCAATGGACAGGTTTGGTGTCAAAAAACCGTCGCTTCGTGCGAAAGCCAAAACGCCGATCATTCCTGAGTTGGAAACCCCAGAACTTAAAGTAGCCGACCGCTCAGGCGTCAAGAAGCCGATACAGGGTCAGCAATACTGGCTCGGCGCGACGATCCATTCGCTGACCGGTCAGGAATTTTCTGCCTTCGGCGTGTCGAAGGAAGAGGCTGGCGTCCAGTTCACTCGCGTTCCCAGAAATTCCGCCGCCGCACAGGCCGGGATTCGAAAAGATGACGTGATTCAAAGGGTCGGAAATTCGAAAGTCAGAAATGCAAAAGAATTGTTTGTCGCTTGGCATGCGGTTCGGAGCAATGCTTTTGAGGTCATCCTGGTTCGCAATCAAAAGCAGCTGACGGTCACCTTGGACAAAGCTGATGCGGTTCTGGTTGAATTGTTTGAAGCTCCAGAGGGTTCGGAGTTTTTAAAATTGGCCAAATCCATCGATTTCAAAGTGACTGCAAATCCTCGAACCAGAAACCAGCCAGTCGCTGTTCTTTCCGACGGCAGCGTTGCGGAAGACTACGGACCGATCTTTGGGAACGGAACTGCAGCGGGTTACTACCTGTTCGATCTTGGTAGTCGGAAAGATGTTCAAGCCGTTTCGCTTTGGACATTCAACAAAGAGCAAAAGCGTGGAGCGGTGAAAGTTAACATTTACGCAACAAGCGACCGAGATCCGAAGTTCGAGATTTCAAAATTCACTCCCATTTCAACGCTCGACACGAGCAACCTTGATATTGGCACTTTCAATGCAGTCAGCTTGAGAAAGAGAGAGGGGACTCCGCTGGGACACTTTCGTTGGATTTTGATCGAAAGCTTGCCTGTCACTGACAAAGGAGAACACGCTGCGTTTCAGGAAATACGGATCGAGCCGTAGTGGCTTAGGATTGCAATGAACTTGGTGGTCCGCTAGATCTGAAAGGACCAGTTTTTTGGGGGCCATGCCTCACGCTTGCGAGAGCATGCATCCGCGAGCCCAAGCATTGGCGCCCGTTCGTTCAGAATTGCCAGACCACTAACTACTCCAACGCACGAGAGTACATTTTTTCGGTTTGCTTCCGCAGCTTCTTCACGGTTCCCTCGAACGCAGGATCGTCGACTAGGTTGTTCTGCTCGAACGGATCGGCCTGGAGATCGTAGAGCTCTTCGATCTTTGGATCGTGTTCGTAGTAGACGAAATACTTCCAGCGTTTCGTGCGAACACCGTGACAACGATACGATTTGTTGCGGGCGATCGCTTTCTCGTTGATCTCGACCGCGTTCGGTTTGTTTCGTGCACCACGGAGTGAAACGAGAAAAAGATTCTCCATAAACACAACCCTGGGCCAAAGTGACATGTCCTGAGTTTGATTCAGAATCTTGCTAAAGTCATTCCCCTGCATGGATTCAGGTGGCTGCACACCTGCCAGTGACAGAATCGTCGGCGCGATATCGACAGAAGAGATCATCGCGTCTTCCCGGCGTCCCCGCTGCGATTCTGGCTTTCGACCATCGAAGACGATCAGCGGCTCCTTCATGGATTCTTCGTACAACAAAGCTTTATCGAACAGCCCGTGCGAACCTTGGAACCGACCGTTGTCACTGGTGTAGATGACGACCGTGTTTTGTAGCAGACCTTTCTCTTCCAGTTTGTCCATCATTAGCCCGACTTGCTGATCGACGGTGTAACCCTGAGCCGCGAATCGCCGCACTTGTCGTTGATAAAGTTCAGGAGTCGAAGATCGCTGGACATGCAGCGGCGAACCACGCCAGTTCTCCTTCACGACTTTTGGGAGTTTCTCGTTGGCTCCTTCGACCCAGTTTTCCGGCACCGAAAATTCGTGATCCTTGAAAAGGTCAAAGTGAGGCGCATGCATGTGGGAGTTGCTGTCGTGTTTCACCGCGAGGAAACTGACTGACAAACAAAAAGGCACGTCTTTCGGTTGCGTGTCCAGAAAGTGCAACATCGCCTCGCCGTTCCGGAGTGTCCTGCCAGTATTTTTGCGGCCTCTATCGTAGATGGCTACCAGTTTTGCATCTTCTTGCGGCCAGACTTTTGATTCTCCGCCAGTGTGCGTTCCGTCGCCGGCAAAGAAGTCGAAATACTCCTTCAATTGTTTTTCGAAATCGTAACCCTTGTTTCCGTTTGGTCGCCGCGAAATCTCGGTCACGTTGAATCCAAATTTTCCAATGAAGCCAGTTCGGTAGCGGGCTGCTTTTAGTTGAGCAGGATAGCTGTCACGGAAGTCAGATTGGGAAAGCGTGTGGTCGTACGGCGGTGAAAACCCGACCTGGTGGCTGGAAATGAAGCGGCCGGTCATCATCGTCACGCGGCTGGGCATGCAAATGGAAACGGCGTAGTAGGCGTTGTCGAAGACCACGCCTTGCCTGGCGAGGTGGTCGATGTTGGTTGTTTTAAACTCGGGCCTGCCGTAGCAACCAAGGTTGTCGCAGCGCTGGTCATCGGTCATCAAAAATATGATGTTTGGCTGATCCTGAGCCATGATCGTGTCGGCCAAAGCGAACGCGAAAATAATGACGAACAGGGCAAAGAGACTACGATTCATTTTCATGCTTTTAAAAGATGTATTTCGCTGAGCCAACTAGCCGATAGGCGCTAGCCCCGGTTGCGGCACAGGTAACCGGGGCTGGCGCTCATCGGCTGATAAATCGCTGCGTCAACTCAGCTTTCCGCTACCGCCAAATTTCACTTCAACCAATCCGGCACAGAATCATTTTTCTGCCACCGCTCGATTTGCCTGTCCAGCTTGTCTGCTTTCCACGTTGTCGAACCAGCGGGCAACGCGGGTTCAATTGGAAGCCAGCCTTCATGTTCGGCGATGATCTGTTGCGACTCCGGCAAGTCGATCAAATTTCGATGCTCGCCGGGATCCGACTGGTGATCATAAAGCTCGCCCGACCCGTCGCGATAACGAATGTAGCGATATCGATTGCTTCGCACCGCCAGGTTGCCGTAGTACCAGCCGCTCACGACCGGTCGCGAACGACTGATCTTTGGGTCCTTGAAAAGCGGAATCAATGATTCGCCCTCAAGCCGATCTGAAACCGGCAAGCCACACAGATCGACAAGTGTCGGATAAATATCCAGCAAGCTGACGACTTGATCGTTTTTGGACGGAGTTGTCTTGTTCCCTGGAGCTTTAAAGAACAGCGGAACTTGAGTGGCTTCTTCCCACAACGTTTGCTTTCGCCAACGACGTTTTTCGCCCAGATGCTGGCCGTGGTCGGACCACAAAACGATTACCGTGTTGTCAGCATAGTCACTCGCTTCGAGGGCATCCGCGACTTTGCCGATTTGTGCATCCACAAATGAAACGCACGCCAGATATCCCAAAATCAACTCTCGCGAAAACGTATCGCTAACTTTTGAAATGGCGTGATCGTCTCCTCCTTTGAGTCGACCGTAAGCAATCGACTTGCCCATCATGGGAATGTCGGACATTTCGTTTTCAGGGACGTCCAGGGCTTTTATATCTTCCAGTTTGTATAGGTCGAAGAATTCCTTCGGCGCAGTGAACGGAACGTGTGGCCGAACGAAGCCTACAGCCATGAAGAACGGCTTTTCATAATCTTTCTTGAGACTGCCAACAGCCCACTCAGCAATCAGCTCGTCATACATTTTTCCGCCGGGCATGTCTTCGCGATCAAGAGCACCGTAACACAGCGAGTTGCCGTCTTTGTAGTCTTCGCCAAGTTGGCGGCTCATCTGGCTGCCGTTTTTAGGAAACGGATAGAACTTTCTTCCACCATAGCCATCGCCACGCTCCAGCAGATGCCTGGGGATTCTGTAGCCCGGAGCAATCTCGTCCCAAAGTCGATCCGTCAGATCGGGAAAGTCAGAAGCGCCTTGATGATAGATCTTGCCGGCGGTCATTGTGTGATAGCCACTGTCACGGAAGAACTGCGGCATCATCGTGTGGTCACGCATCACGTCTTTGTAGGATGCACGCATGATCTTGGTCGAGCCATACCAACCGGAAGAGCATGGATGCAAACCGCTCAGGACCGAATTCCGCGACGCGTTGCAGACCGCTTGCGAACAGTGTGCGTTGGTGAACAGCACGCCCTGCTTGAACAACCGATCCATGTTGGGCGTCTTGACTAGCGGATGGCCGTTGAGCGCGCCTTGCCAGTCGTTGAGGTCGTCTACTGCGATGAACAGGACGTTCGGGCGGTCGCCCTGTGCAAGTTTTGAAGCTCTGTTCCTCGAAGTTCTTGGGGTCGCCTGAGTCTTGAGGTGCTTGTCAAAAAAAGCCACGACATCCGATCTCAAATCAAAATCATCGTTCTTCAGAGGCCACGCGTGCCCAGCGCCTTCGATCATTTTCAACTCAGACTCGACGCCAGCATTCTGCAAGGCAGCGTAGAGTTCTTTCGATTGATCGCGGTCTACCGTTTTGTCCTTCGTGCCGTGAAGGATCAGCGTCGGCGGCGTATTTGCGTCAATGTAAGTCACAGGCGACGCGTTGCGCCACATGACTGGTGCCTCGTCACGATTCTTGCTGAACAGACGATGTTTTTTCAGTTCGTCCGTCGGATTTCCTTTTTCGTCGGTGACGCGTCGTGTGAGCAAGTTGGTGATGCCGTACATGTCGACGCAGGCGCTGACTTTATCGGAAACGTCAGGATAAAGATCGTTGGGGCTCAGCTTTGAATGATCGCCTGTATAGGCCACCATCAGCGCCAAGTGCCCACCCGCAGAGCCACCGATGACTCCGATGTTTTCACTGTCGACACCGAGTTCTTCTGCGTTTGTTCGCAGCCATCGAACAGCGTTTTTGCAGTCGTGTAAATTTCCCGGCCAACGTTTCCCTTTTCGCCGCTCGTAATTGACGCTGATCGCGACGTAGCCGGCTTTGGCGAGTGTTATTCCCGAAACGAACTCCCGTTCGCGTCCTTTGTCGCCTTTGCCCCAACCGCCGCCGTGAATGATTAAGACCGCCGGAAGAAGTGCGTTAGATTCATTCTTCTCCGGACGATACAGATCCAGTTTCTCTTCCCGTCCGGCGGCAAGGAAGTCGAGATCCCGTTCGATCGTGACTCCGGGAGTCGCCTTGAACTCGTCTTGAGCTGATGTCTGCGAAATGTCAACAACAAAAGCCGCGACGAGTGTTAACAAAGCAATGGGAAGTCGATTCATGGAATTAGTTGCTTGGTTTTTTTGGACGAGGCGAAAAAGTCGGGCTTAGTAACGGTAGTCTGCGCCGTCGCGACTACGCGCACAGCTGTCGTTGACTTCTTGCATCGCCTGTTTCATCGATTCGAGCATCTCGGGATTCTGCTGTGCAAGATCTTTTCGCTCATAGGGGTCGCTGGCCAGGTTATACAATCGTATCCGCCGTTTGTCGCCTTTTGTTGCTTCCTGCAAAATCTTCCAGTCGCCGCGGATCAAGCCTTGCCCATCAATGCCCGACACCAAACGGCGGTAACCAAAGAACAGGTCAGTCGGCCGACTGGAAGTCTCGCCGCGAACGACGGGCAAAAGGTCGATCCCATCGATAGGCCGCGCTGGTTTCTCTTTGAACTTGAAGTCAACGATGTTCGCGATCGTTGGAAAAAAATCGACGGTCGCACAGCGGACATCGGTAACGGTTCCATTCGGAATCACGCCGGGCCAAACGGCGCAGGCCGGCACAAGCGTTCCGCCTTCGTACATTTGATGCTTGTGACCTTTGAATTTGCCGGCCGAAGCGATGCCTTTTTTAGCCAACCCATCAGCCGGGCCATTGTCGCTGCAGAAGAAAACGATCGTGTTGTCAGTGAGTTGCAACTCTTGAAGCTTCTTTTGTAGTCGACCAATCTGTTCATCCATCGCTGTGATGCAACCGTAGTAGTTCTTTCGTTTCTTGCCAGCATCGGGATAGAGCTTTTGATACTCTTCACCAGCGACAACGGGCTCGTGCGGAGCATGAAACCAGACGGTGGCCAGAAAGGGTCTGTCGTTCTGTTTTTCGTCGCTGATAAAGTCGATCACCCGGTCCATCACAACGCGACTGTCATCGCCCGCCATGTTTTCAGTGACGGGAGTTCCATTGAGCACATAGGGAGCGCCGCCTTTCCAGGGCTGGCCTTCTGTTGCACCCCACTTTTTCCAGCCCTTTGGTGTGACACAGGGATCCCAAGTCGGAACGGCGCTTGTGGTTGCAAACCAGTGATCAAAGCCATGTTGTCCTGGTGGCGAAAAGAATCCTCGCGATCCCGCATCTTCTTCTTTCACCCAACCAATATGCCACTTCCCGAAAAAGCCCGTTCGGTAGCCTTTCTGTTTTAGCATCTCAGCGACTGTGACTTCGCCGACTCGCATGCCACCTGTGTGTGCTGCCAAGACACCGAATCGAAACGGATACCTTCCCGTCAGGGATGAGCCTCGCGTCGGAGAGCACAACGGCGATGCCGCATAGAAGCGATTGAACTTGACGCCTGCCGCAGCCATCGCGTCGAGGTTCGGCGTCAAAATGTTCTTGTTGCCATTGAACCCAACGTCACCCCAGCCTTGGTCATCGCTCATCAGCAGGATCACGTTGGGCGTTCTGGTTTCATTTCCAGACGCAGCGGTGCCGAATCCATCGAGTCGAGGTAAGAGAAATGCGACGAGACAGTATAGAGCGATTCGAATTGACTGCATGCGATACCTGTCGAGGTGGAAGATCTTTAAACTGGATCGAACGGGAGTGTTTTTCCGTAGTTCTGCCTGAAACGCAGCAGGTCAAAAACGTTGATCGTGCCGTTACCATCGTAATCGAGATCGGCATTGAAGCCTGGGTCTCCAACTGAGAGGCCATAGGTCTGGCGGAAGCTCAGTAGATCGAAAATGTTTACGTTTCGCGATCCGTTGAAATCGCCATAGAGACTAAAGAAATTGTCGCTGGCAACATCTCCAAGCACATAATTTTCACCCAGCGTAACTTGGGTGCCGGTTCGAGTTACTTTCCCACCGTAAACAGTTAACTCATAGTTGCCATCTACGAGAGCGCCTTGCGAATTTCGGGTCTCGCTCTGGAACGAAATCGTAACGATGGTATTCCCGGCAATGGTCTCCGTGGTAAAAGAACTGTCAACCACAGAGCAGGTCTTGATTCCATTCGCGTCGCTTAGCTGAATGATCGAAATTGCATCCGTCGCGATGTCCACTTCACCCTGGAAACTAATGACCAACTTGTCGATCGTTGAACGTTGGCTCAAACCATCACCGATGACAACGGACGTTACAGACGGACGAACAAGGATGCTGCTTCCCGGAGTCGGTGATAAACCCTCCCACGAATTGGGATCGTTGGCGTACTCATTGGGGCCAATTCGATTCAGGCTTGAGCCACTGCCATCCGCGTCAGCCCAGGGGGCAAGGTCATCATAGACGACTTCATCCACAACAACACGAGGGATCACTTTGTCGTTGGGCGTGTCCGGCTGCTGCAAAGCGATTCGCCCAAAGCTGTTGGACAGCGAGCCCGAAAGGCCGCCCACCAGTTTGTCTGCGGAATCAAGTCCGTAGTGCTCCAGGAATGCTGCCAACCTGGTCGCGTTCATTGAGTCGGCCGGGTCAAAAGCCAAAACGACGATCGTGCCACCTGCAGCAATTGAGGTCCCTGCTTCAAAGTCATAGTCCGATTCGCCTCGGATTCGCCAGTTCGTCAAGTCAATGACAGCATTGGTCGGATTCGCGATCTCGATAAACTCAAGATCGTAATCCGTTAGAGTCGGGTCAATTGCGATCGCCGCAGCCGTCGGGGAATCGGGATGGTAGTTGATCTCGCTAATCAACAATCCGCTAACCGCATGGGCTCCGTTAGCACTTCCAAACGATGTTTCAGCGAGCCGGAACAGTCGACCGTTTCCATTAGGTAGTCTTCCCAGCGAGTCTCCATTAAACGTAGCATCAAACTCAACGGCATCCTGCAAATCCAGTAAGTTCTCGCCGTTGGCTCGACTGAGAAATACTTGATCACCAGCAGAGCTCAAAGCAAAATCATTTGGGCCAGGGTTCGACGGATTCGGATTAAAATCATCCTCGTTGAACACGGCGTAACCACCCGCTGCAATCACGGTTCCCGTTGGAATCTGGAACTTGAGAAGCGAATCGCCGTCGTCACTTAAGTACCATCCGCCAACGTCAATTGCCGTTGACGTCGGATTGAACAATTCGATGCTGTCGCTTTGCGGTGCGTCGGTGTGCGCGAGAACTTCGTTGACCACGACTCCAAGAGGCTGGGCTGATGCTTCACCCGGCGTACCGCCAAACTCAGTGCTCGTTCTCCAGCTGTAGTACTTGCCCAGAGCGGCGACGGATGTGCTGTGTGGTTGGTCCAGCACGATGCTGAATCCATGCCCGTCAGCAGGAGCGTGCCACGGATCGTTGTCTCCATAGTTGACGGACATGATTTCTGCGAACGTACTGTCGATCAAATCAACCCGTTCACCGCTGTTATCAAGTCCGCCATTCCATTCGCCCAGAACCCAAACGCTGTTTCCGTATCTGTGCAAAAACGCATCGGCGTCCTCAACCACAACGGCTCGCTCTCCCGGCAACAGCTCCACGTCACTAAAACTGAAGGTCACGCCGTCGGACAGTTGCATTCCCGCGAGATTGATCGATCCAACAGGATTCGGGTTGTAGACTTCGATGAATTCGAAGTTGTCGTTGTCGTCGTAGCCTGCCGCAATCTCGTCCGCAGTCGGATCGGCTGGGTTGTAGTGAATTTCAGAAATGCGTATTTCAGATTGCGCCGCTGGAATGACAAACGTTGCATCATGTAGAGCCGACCATAGACCACCACTTATCGTTCGCGACCTGACATTGGTTGAGCTACCAAGTACGTAAGGAGAGGATGATGAATTCTGGGTAGTCACAATCAGTTCTGCATCAAACGTAACATCACTGCTGGTAGCATTTGCCTGGTGAATTTCGATTGCCAAGGTGTTGCTGCCAGTTTGGAGCAGGGCAGGGTCGATGCTAAAGACATTCCATGCATCTTCGCTCACTCCGCCAATCGCACCAGATGCGACGGTTTCAAAATCTATCGTTCCGGCGGGCATATTCGACCGAACGATCTCTGTCCCGTTAAGGTATACCACTGCTCCGTCGTCACGTTTCAGTAGTAGCTCGGCCGCGTCGAAGTCACCAGTCGCGACGTTGAAAGTCTTCCGAAAATAGGTCGTAATGTACTTGTCGTCAGGATCCGATCCAAAGCTGACAACGGTTGCCTCGTCGCCGTCTCCATAGCCCAGTTCGGAAGCACCTGAACTCCAACCACCATCGTTAAACGAACTGCTTCTCCAAGCTGTCCCAAGATTGGCCCCCGAGTCCTCATACTTCCACGTAGATCCAGAACCAAAAATGGTCAGGTCACTCGATCCGGGATCGTAAACGAGAGCATCGGGGTTAATGCCACCGCCAGTTAGTCGTGGATCCGATCCGTCGACGGTGTAGTAGATCAATCCAGTTGCACTAAATGTCAGCAAAGCGTTCTGAATGACTTCGCCACCGCTTTGCGAAACTCCGTCAACCAGATACTCAGGCGCATCGAAGTTTGGATAAAGACCTCTCGCACGGAAGTTGTCGAGCATTTCGTCGGCGATATTCGGCAGCATATTTTGGATCGCGCTGTCCGCTGCACTGGCCCAGGAATCAGGCGTGCGATAACCCCAACGGGCCGACTCGGAGATAAAGCTAAGCTCTATTTCGTCCAACCGGTTTTGCAAACGTTCAACGCTTCGATCCGGGCTCAACACGCCGTCTTCGCCAAACATGTGATGAATGCGGTCGGCGTACAACGTCATGAATTCAGGATCAGCTTCGTCGACAAGCGTTCCGAGTATATTTCCTGGCCCGGCATTGTCGGTCCTGTCTCCAGTCCCCCGCAACCAACCATCGGCGTCATTGAGCGTGAACGTGTAAGGCACGACGCCATTGGACGATCCGCCTGCGCGGTACTCATTTTCAGATGAACCGGCCATGTACACCAACATGTAATCGATGTATTGCTCGAGATTCACCGCTTCTTTCAGCTCCTGATAGCCTCCGGTTGGGTTGCCGCTTCCGTCGGTGTCGGCGAGTAACTTGATGTTGCTCCATGCCGTCCCTTCGCCATCGTAGACATCCCCCGGAGACCAACCATCGGGTGTGCTATTTCCATTGTTTACATTTCCATTTACGGCTTCATAGTCATCGTCATCGCCACCGTAGTACTGCGACAGAAAGTCAGCATCCCAGCGCTCGCGCATGTGATATTGGCCCCAATACACACCATTGGTGTAGATGTGAACGAATCGACCATGTGGCACAACGTGACCCGCATCCATCAGGGTGTCATCGACAAAACGGTTCGACATGTAGAAGCCACGTTGGACCATGTCGTGCGAGCCGGAACGGAAGTCCAGGCTATCGAAATCCTCCGTAGCGACAGCGATACCGTTGTCGAATCCTTCAAACAGTGGAAAGTCGAGCTTCGATGCACCGTACTGGCTGCGAAAATTAACACGAAAGTTCTTCTTGGCGAAATCGGTGAAGTAGCCGCCAAATCCCTTGATGCCCGCGTCGATCTGAAACCCCTCGCTACCATCAGGAGCAAGCCATTCGATCGAAGCCCGTTGCTCCGGAAGGTCACTGTTCACGATGACGTTTTCGTAGTTGAACGAAAGCGTTGGAATGTCCAGCAGTGAATCCCGCATCAAGCTGGCGTACTGTGGGTCCTGCGTGATGTCCGTGTCCATGACGTCTGACGAAATCACATCGTCGAGGAAAACGTAGGTGTGCGTTGTGGTGCTGCGAGTCAGGAAACCTTCCTTGGCGGCGGCCGTGCGAAGCGATGTCGTCTCTGAAATCGTCAGGCCAAATTGAGCTAACGAATTGGCATTCGCGGGATTCACCTGAATGCCATTGGTTAAGCTCGGCTCGGTTCCATCAGTGGTGTAAACGAGCGTCGCACCTGGGGATTGCGAAGTAACGTTGACATCGAAGGCCACATCATAGAACCCTCGTTCAACGCTTACCGTCGGCACCTCCTCGATGACGCCATCGACTGGGTTGACGTTGCGCGAGCCTGGCGTTGGCGTTGCAAAGAAGCTTGGCACGCTGTACGTATCATCAGCCTCAAACCCGTAGCTTACGTCCGTGTACTGCGCCGGGTAGTCGCCTCCGCCGACCGCGAACTCGGTAACCAGGCTGCCAGCAGGATCGTACAGCCCGACATATTCTCCGCCAGCACTTAACGCAAAGCCCGTGTACAAATCTGTTCCCGTCGCGGGAGCTTCGTCATCGCCAGCAAACACAACGAGATACTGTCCTCCTTCAAGTGGCTGACTTGGGAAAACAAATTTTGTTGTGTTGGTCGAGTTATCTGTTAATGAGTATCCAGCCAAATCCAACGAGTCTTCGCCAGCGTTGAATATCTCTATCCAGTCGCTCGAGTTTCCGTTGTCGTCGTCAAGAACGCTGTTGTTGGATGCCGAAAACTCATTGATCAACGGATGCGCTCCAGGCAGAAGAATGACAGAATCAAGCTTTCGCAGTTGGATCGCGTTGATCTGTATCCGCCCTTCGCTGACGGCACCATCGACGAAGCCGGATAGCTCGATAGTTTGCGTGGAGCTGTCCGCCGTAAAGGTTCCAGTCCCAAAGTCACCTGCGCGGTTTCCGGATGGTTGATTGTTCAACTGAAGGTCGACTCCAGTGCCGCCGGCGCCATTATTCAGTCTCGTGACATAGCCATCGTGCCTGTTTGAACGACCATCACTGGAGAAAATCTGGACTTCGTATTCATCTCCGACCGTGAGCCCTGATAGAGTGGCCGTGGCCAAGTTGCCCGAAGAAGCTCCCCACCATGCGCCATTGATGAGAGAGCCCATCGCGCCGTTGATGCCACCGTTTGTAAATGAACCGCCGTTGTCGTTATTGATCGTTGTCGTAAGCGACTCATTGCCAGGAGATTGTGCTTGTGACTCTGAAGCAGCGTTGGCTCGAATGGAAGCTACAAATTCGACTCCGTTAACGGTCGTGATCGGCCCAGTTGAATCTGATCCATTGATGGCGAAAACAGAAGTTCCGTTCGTGGAGACATCGCTATTTCCGGAGATGTCACCGGTCGTCCATACAATCGTTGCCAACAACTGTCGCAACTCCAACGCTTTATAGTTCGCCTGTTGCTGGCTTTCTTTTTTGCGACGATTGAACCTGCGTGGTTCAGAGCAAGCTCGGGCGAGCGATACAAGATCGTGTAAACGTTTCATGGGAAGTCTCACTGGTGGTGGTCCGGCGAATTTAAATTTATCGCCGACGAGAGCTGCCTGCCGAGGAGGGAAACAGTTGTGTTGGGCAGGTGGTCAAACGTTATTCTTGTCAGAGCATGTCCGATTCCACAACGCGATTTTTCATCTATTGCAAAGTATTTGCAGGCAAAAAATTATCCCGGATTAATTGCCGTTTTCAATGATTCTGCGCCTAACCGGTGACTGACTTTGGACATTAAGTTGTGGGTCATCTTCCCTATAAACTTTGCAAGCTGTCCTCATCAATTCAGCGAACTGTCGCTGGCATTATCGCAGGTAGTGGCCACCAATCTTTGCCTAAATAAGATGCCGTTCATGGCAACACCATCGCCAGTGTTTTGCACCTGTGATCCGTGTGTGCCTGATTGCGAACCTGGTAAGAAATCTTTCCGATTGAGTTAAACGCTTTTCGATGTTTGCATCGCTGCGATGAAAGTGCATCGAATCGTTCCCACCTAGCTTGACCCAAATCTAGATCATGAAGAATCGAGTTAACTTGAAGTTGCCATTTGTCTCTGTCTGCGCGCGCTTTGCGACAGTCATTGTTTTGCTTTTCGGTTCTGCTGCGTTTGGTGATGACGTTACGTGGACCGGATCCGCTGACAGTGCATGGGAGAATGGACTGAATTGGAGTAATAGCACGGGGCCTGCGGCAGCAGATTGGTGCGTTCTTGCTTTGGGCACTGTGAGTTACTCTGCCGCAAGCGGTGATAGCCCGAGCCTGGTGGGGATTGGACAATCGGGAGGTGAGCTGAACATCTCCGGTGGGCAGCTCAATCTGGCTCAAAACGCGTCTGCGATCAGTAACTTCAATGGAACAGTCAGTCACACCGGCGGTCTCGCGATCATCAATACGGTCAGGATCGGAAACGAATCCACAGGCTCCTATACGATTGACGGCGGCGATTTGAGCATCGGTCGTGGGAGAGGTGGATATTCTCTTTACCTTGGCGGTGGAGATAGTTCGAGCACTGGCAGCTTTACGATCGACAGTGGATCGTTCACTACCCGAGCCCCGGTAAGCGTCGGCAACAGCTCCGCAGCCGGACCTGGAGTCTTTACCGTTTTGGGTTCAGAGTCGTCGATTGGAATTGGTGGTTCCAATGATGACATCGACGGTGGCTGGCATCAGCATTCGGGATCGTCATTGGTGCTACGTTTTGACGTCGGTGGCTGCAGCCCAATTTTCATTCATGACAATTCGAACACAGACGTCGGTACCTATGCGACTTTCGAAAACGGATCGATACTGGACGTCGCTCACCTCGCAGGTGGAGGCGGCGGAACATGGACGGTACTGGAAGTCGAAAATGGCGACATCGTCAGCGGAGATGAATTCGGCGACGGACTCGAATTCGCTCCTGGCGTCGACACCAGCGTCTGGTCATTTACGATCGACAACTCAGGGCCCAATGGGAGGCTGATCGTAACTGCAGCGGGCGATCCAGTGGGCTATGATCTTCTGGTTGGCCAAGCGAAACAACAGAAAATGCGTTACGGCATGGACTACGAACGGCTGTGGTATTGGACCAATTCGCTCAATTCAGCCGAGCGTGATCTCGTTGCCAAATGGTCGGCGATTGATACGCGAATCGATTACATCCGCGTCGCGATGAATAGCGGCTACGAACTTGAGGAAGGCAATCTGGACCTGAGCGCCTACACGAACAAGATCATCCCCTTGATGCAGGAGATGAAAGAAGCAAATCCGGACATCAAGTTCTTCGCTTCGCCGCGTCCGCTTAATGAGGCCATCAGCGGCGCGGCCTGGCAACCATATCCGCGTTGGGTGACTGGAGATCCCGGAAACGGAAACTTCGATTTCAATTGGCTGAAATGTGCCGAGTACCTGGAGCGATATCTGCTTTTGATGAACTCATACGGCTTCAAAATCAGTTTCATGGACCTTACCAACGAATGGCAGTCGAACGATGGCGGCAATCGCATCACGCAAGCCGACGCTCGTGATATTACCGAGTACCTCAAGGATAGCGCTGCGCTTTCCAGTGCAAATGTAGAAGTCCCGTTGTTCATTGGACCGTCGGCCTGGAATTATCAACAGGGAGCCAGTTGGATCAGGAATCTTGATACACAGCGTCGCCGCGATGCGATCGATATTGCTGCCTGTCACAACACCAATAGAACCGGTACAGCACAGGATTTTGCTGACGATGTACACGACACTCTCGGTGCCGACACTGAAATCTGGAACACGGAGGTCCATGGCTGGAAAAGCACATCCAGTGAAAACGAGACGACGTCGTTCTATTATATGCTTGAGAAAATTCGCGCTGGATTCTCTGGACTCAACGGTTGGTTGGCGATTGGCACAACGAACCAGGGACACGCTTACATCCTCAATCCGAGTGGAACGCCGGCAAGAAACGTAAAGTATTTCATTTTCAAAAAATTGAGTGAGACATCCAACTACGGACACGCTCTCAATATCGTCGAAGAACCAAGCCAGCTTTCTCATACTGCCGCGTTGATCAAGGGTAATTTGATGACCGTGTGGGTGATCAATCAAGGGATATCTGCTGTCCCGTTGAATATTTTTCCAGTCGGACGCACGATTTCAGAATCAAGAGTAAAGCGAACGAGGTGGACTGACTCAAGTGATGTTGAAGGTTTCGTCACTCACGAGCCCGCTACATCTCAAACGACTTTCTGGTCATCCGTTCCTGGCGAATCTGTCTGCTGCTTTGAGATCCTGCTCGATCCGGAAGAGTACTCGTACAGCATCGTTCAGGCGGAAGGTGAAGACGATCGCAATGGCATGGAAGAGGAGCAATCTGGCGATGACGACGGAACATTAAACCTCGGATTTATCAATCACGACCATTGGGCTCGATATAACAACATCACCATGCCTGAGGATTCTGCGATGCGTTTTCGCGTCGCTCGTCCGGCTGGAAGAGACGACGGTTGGATCGAAGTTTATCTGGGTGCGGAAACTGATTCGACAGCCGCGATCCTTTCGGGGAAACCGGTCGGAAAAGTCGCGATCCCTAAAACTGGAAACTGGCAAATCTACGAAACAATCGAAGCATGCCTCGAGCACGCTGGCGGTAACTATGACGTGGTGATTCGCTTCGTTGAAGTCGGCAGCACCAATGGCAACGCGCTCGCCAACTTCAACTGGTTTTCAGTTGTCTCGCCAGCACCGGTTGTTGCAGCCGTCGAGTTGAACGTTGCAGAAGCGCAACGGTCTGCGATCGAGTCAATTTCAGTTCGCTTTGAAGGCGATGTGAATTTTGCTGCCGGAGCGGCCTCTGTCGTGCAACGAAGCACTGCCACGGAGGAGACATTTGAATCTGTAGCATCGAGCTTGACGAAACAGTTTGTCGACGGCGAAACGATTGTCACGATTGAGTTTGCTTCTCATGTTCGTAACTCGGACAATGCCCTGGTTGACGGTAATTATCAGCTCACATTGTCAGCAGACCTTGTGACTCAGGACGGATTCGCAATGACCGAGGATTTTGTGTTCGGCAATCTGCAGCTCCATGGGTTCTACGCTTTCTTTGGTGATTCCAACGGGGACCGGACTGTCAATATTTTTGACTTGTTGTCTTTTCGTCAAACCTATGGAACATTTTTCGGAGACCCGAGTTACAACTACTCTATGGACTTCAACGCCAGCGATTCGATCAACATCTTTGACTTGCTGCCGTTTCGACAACGATATGGTTCGACGATACCGTTTACGTTCGGCAATGAGTCGCGTTTGACCGGCGGAGAAAATAAACTACTGAGTCCTGCTAAAACTCGCTCAACTGGCAGCCTACCCATTCGCAAGTAGCCTGCCGAAACCTTGCACCAGAATGACAGTTTAGGATTAAACAATGCAGTGTTTTTCGCTTCTTTTGTGCCTGTTTGTTGCCTTGTTCTGCGAGCTAAAGGATTGCATCGCCCTCGACGGACCAGGAAGTCCTGAGAGGAAGCCGAACGTCATCCTGATCATGACGGACGACATGGGCTATGGCGATGTCGGCATCAACGGCAACACAATGCTGAAGACTCCGCATTTGGATACGCTCGCAAAACAAAGCGTACGGATGACTGATTTTCATGTCGATCCAACCTGTGCAGAAACGCGAGCGGCTTTGATGACGGGACGATACAGTTGTCGAACAGGAGTTTGGCACACGATCATGGGGCGTTCGATTCTTCGAGCCGATGAATTGACGATGGCTGATGTGTTCGCCAGCAACGGCTACGCGACCGGGATTTTCGGTAAGTGGCATTTGGGCGACAATTATCCCTTCCTACCACGGCATCGTGGTTTTCAGGTTGAGTTTATTCACGGCGGCGGTGGCGTTAGTCAAACTCCTGACGCGTGGGGCAACGATTACTTCGATGATACGTACTTTCGCAACGGTAAACCTGAGAAGCAAAAGGGATACTGTACCGATGTCTTTTTTGAGGCAACGCTTGATTTCATTGAAGACAATCGCGACAAACCATTCTTTGCTTACCTCGCGACGAATGCGGCTCATGGCCCTTATCGATGTGCGAAAGAATATTCGCAACCCTATCGTGATAAAGGTGTCGAAAAAACCATGTCTTCTTTCTACGGCATGATCACCAATATTGATGACAACGTTGGAAAGCTGTGTGAAAAGCTCAATGAACTGGGGCTGAAAGAGAACACGATTCTGATCTTTACTTCTGACAACGGGACAGCTCGCGGCATGCTGAAGCCGGACGCGATCAAGAAAGGTTACGAGTGGATTGGCTTCAACGGCGGTCTGAGTGGCACGAAGGCGTCAAAGCTTGAAGGCGGACACCGCGTTCCGTTTTTTGTTCGCTGGCCTGATGGAAAAATCGGAGGCGGTAAGGAGCTTTCGACACTGACCGCTCAATTCGACTTGCTGCCAACGTTTGTCGATCTTTGCGAGCTTAAAATGCCTCGTGAAGTTGAGTTTGATGGTAGCTCCCTAAAGGAACTTTGGCTCGACCCCGATGGTGGATCAGATCTGAATGATCGCACGCTTGTCGTCCACTCGCAGCGTATCGACAAGCCAGAAAAATGGAGAAGCAGCTCCGTTATGAAACAGAACTGGCGATTGATTAACGGAAAGTATCTGTACGACCTCGATTCGGACCGAGCCCAGAAGAAAGACGTTTCAAGAAAGTACCCGGAAGTCGTCAAAGAACTTCGAAGCAGCTACGACAAATGGTGGAAAAGCGTTTCGAAACAGTTTGACGAATACGTCAGAATTCCGTTGGGCACCGACGCTGATCCCAACGTGTTACTCACCTGTCATGACTGGCATGTTACCGAAGGCGAAGTTCCGTGGAATCAGGGAAAGATAAAACGTGATCTTTCGTCGAACGGTTTTTGGGCAGTCGATGTTCGGCAGGCTGGCAAGTATAAAATCACACTTCGTGCTCGTCCGGCCGGTGTCGACTATGAATTCAAAGCTGGCAAGGCGAAAGTAAAAGTCGGAGATCTGGAAACAGAAACCGACATCATGGATAAATCAGACTCGATTTCGTTGTCGATGAAGCTGCCCGTTGGCCCAACTCTCGTGCAAACTTGGATCTCAGAGGGAAAAAAGAATCGCGGCGCGTACTACGTGGAAGTCAAACGACTTGATCAATGAGCCGATTTGCGAGCCATGGAAGCGACATTGGATCAAAACGCTGACTTGATTAAGTCCAGCGACACGCCCAGAAGTTTCTCTGTCAATGCATTGAGTTGCTCTTCAGAACCCTGGATATGAAATGTTCTCTGAACATGCTTTATCGTTTCGCCTGGCTCAAGAGCAGCGGCCGGCGAAGAAGTTTCCAGCTCGTAGAACGGACCAAGCGGTGGCTTTCCTTCTTCCGGCGACCCGTCGTTGTACGAGTTGATAACATCTCCGGAGTACGGCTTGTCTTGTAGTTCCCACATCGAATTGACGAATCCTTCGGGAGCATCCTGAACGTTGTAGGTCACGATATTGAGTACCTTGCCGGTGGCGTCGTAACTTCCAGCGATGCCTTTTGATCGCTGGGCATTGACGCCGATCTTCCCGCGCCTTGTGCCGTCGCCGCGAAAGAACAGGGTGTCTTCCTGGACCTGCAGGTATTCTGGTGGAACTTTGCCGAAATAGGTGTCATTGACTTTCGGGCCGAAATGTTTTTCGTCGCCTGTTTTGAACGGAATCACGACTGTGGTTTTTGGCGATGGGTTGTACATGCCCAGGATCCAAATCGACATCAAACCGGTTTCTGGTTTCCACGCTTTCGTTCCCGTATTGGTGATTCGGTTGTCCGTTTCATAACCCACCATTCGCAGGCCGTCGCCAAGCTCAACGCTCAACAGAGTCGCGGCTTTCTTTTTGTCCAGAAGCTCCACCGTTCGCTCGATACCAACTTTAAACTTGGTGCCGCTGTGGTTGATCAACTCTGTGTCGTGCGAGAAGATAGCCGACGATTCGGTCTGGCTCACCAACTTGAACCGATCAGTATCGATCGCGGCAGGCGTCGTCCAGTCATCAAACGTGAACCCGGTTCCCGGCTTGAAAAAAAGTGCGTACTGACCGCCTTCGGGGCCCAGCCAAAATCTTTCTTCGCCGCCGAAGATGTAGATGTGCTCCTCAAGTGCGCCTTTCCTGTCTTCGTCAGAAAGCAAACCTTTTTCGATGACAGGCCGATTGATCCAGCCAAAGCTTGGGCCGGATTCTTGATCGAACGTACTGGTCATCACACGGCCCTGATAAGCGGGAGCGACGGCGACTGATGCATCACCATCTCGCAACAGAACAATGTCCGTATGCTTGTTCAAAAAGGCCAAGTCATCGGCGAAGGTGTAGCTTGCTGAAACAGAATTTTCTGTAATATCAAAACGTTGAATGAAAGGCAGCTTCGAACCATTCGTTTCCCTACCTTTCGGCCGACCGATTTCGACTCCCCACTGCGGCGTTGATCCTTTGCCGCTTTGTGTAAACGCTTCCGGGCGATAGGCTCCGCCCGCCCAAGGTCCTTTCGACACATCCCTAGTCCTGGAAAAAGTAACTCCATCTTCTGAGTGCATGATCGAGTTTGTGATTTCTTTGGGGCCAGTCGTTCCAATCATCGCCGCGACCCCATTGCCGTGTGGCCAAACAAGCACTTCGTGATTGCCCGGAATGACCGGGTTGGCTTGGTGCCGGAGATAAGGGCCCTGCGGATGGTCTGCAACGGCCAGTCCCATTTGAGTTTGGCCCGGCCCTTTCCCCAATTGACGCCCTTTGTAGTAGAGCCAGTATTTTCCATCGCGAACGATCAGGCACGCATCATCGACCAGGTGACTGTCAAAATCGTCTTTGTTGTCGCCGTGGGATAGTGCAGGATTGGAAGCCAATCGTTCCCAGGGACCATCGGGAGAATCTGAAACCGCGATGCCAATTTTGGAATCAGGACTGAATGGTTTTTTGAACTTCCTGGACGTGCCAGAGTAGAACAGCCAATAACGTTGCTCGGCAACAAGGACGTTTGGTGTAAAGACACTCGCACCTTCCCAGCTGCCGGGTTTTCCTTTGGCAAGTGCCTGCCCTTTTTCCGTCCAATTGTGACCGTCGGTTGAGGTTGCGTACCAGACTGTCGCGTCGTAGCCCGGCGAGATTCTGCCTTTCGAATACCACACGTAGTACAAATCACCGACCTTGATGATGTCGCTTGGGTCACGCCGCATAACACCAGGCTCAGCACCAATCCCTTCGACCGCCGAATGAGTGACGGTTGCTGATTGAGCGACTGCAGAATCTGCGCCCGATGTCAGCGTCAGTATTGCGAGGCTTGCCGCAATTAGACATGTTCTGATGTTCGCTGCGCACATATTATTGCATCTGGTTAGTTGGATTATTTTTCTTGATGAACTCGATCACTGGCGCCGAATTCTCAAGGCCATGTGGATGATGGTCTTTTTCCTCGAGAATTACTTTGACGTTGCCGCCGAGCTCTTTGTATCGTTTCATTAGTATCGCAGCGTTCTCTTCATAAGGCACCGTCGAGTCCTTCGTGCCGCTGCACAACAAGATCGGAACGCCCGCTTTGGCCAGTGGATCCAACCAGTCGATTGGGCTTACCTTCGCTGCTAATGCCTCTTCGTTTGATGCAAAGCCGTATGTTTTCTTTAGCAACTCCCATGACTTCGGCGCACCATCGGCCGATGAGCCCGTTCCGGGAACAAGCCTTCCGCCCGGCCAACTTTTTACGCTGCAGACGCCATTGTCGACATAGATGCTCGCGACCTTGTCGGGGTTGGAAGACGCCCATCGGAACAGCGCCAACGTTTCGCGGCTCATTGATCCCATAGATACTTTCCTGGCGAACCCATGTTGTTTGGTCAGATAATCCCAGGCAACATCGATCGATGCGTTTCCGCGAGGATGGCCAGATGCATCGCCCGGACGAATCACCACATGATAGCCCTGCTTGACCAGCTCAAGATCCATCAGAGTCACACGCCGCGTCGCATCTTTCGTACCACCCCAGAACATGCTCCGCCAGAGCCACGGCTTTCCCGGTGCCGCTTTCTGCGGACAAACGACAGACAGCTGTACATCGTTCACTTTAAACGTGTAGCGATCAAAGCCATTAAAATCAACTTTGTCGCCAGGAAAGCCGTTCGAATCAGCATCGGCGTGTTGAGGCTGGCTAGCTTTGGTTTCCTCCAGCCATGATTCCAATTCAGACTGAAGCTGCTGAGTCATTTCTGGCATCGACTTTGACAGGTCGTTGGCTTCACCGATGTCATCCTTCAAGTTGTAAAGCTCGACAGATTCGTCATCGTAAAACTTGATTAACTTGTACTCGCCTGAGCGAATCGCGCTGGCCATTCGATTCTTTTTGTGAAACGCGTAGTTCGGGTAGTGGAAAAAGATCGACTTGCGTTTCAGTTGTGATTCTTCTTTGAGCATCGGCAACAGAGAAACACCGTCAGGAGTATTGGACGGATCCGCCTTCAGGTTCGCCGCTTCGAGGATCGATGCATGAATGTCCATCGTGATCACCGGCGTTGCAGTCTGACTAGCGGGACGAACGCGACCTGGCCAGCGAACAATCATCGGAACTCGAATACCGCCTTCGTACAGGTACCCTTTTTCGGCACGCAGTGGCTTGACGTTCGCCGCAAACGGTCCATTGTCCGACGTAAAGATCACAAGCGTGTCTTCGCTCAATCCTTGATCATCGATTGATTTGAGAAGCTTGCCGATCGAAGCATCCATGCCCTCAATCATCGCTGCATAAGTTGGATTCTCGACTCCTGGTCCTTTTCTCTTTTCGTATTTGGCAATCAAATCATCCGGAGCTTGAAACGGATAGTGAACAGAATAATTCCACCAACAAAGAAAAAATGGTCGATCATTTTCTGCTTTGGCCGACTTAATGAAGTCGATGCATTCATCAGCGCATCGATCAGGCAAATACTCGCCGTCGAATTTCCCGTCCAGATTGGGGATCTTGTACGGGCTGAAATAGCTCGGTGGACCACCGAATCGACAGCCTCCAATATTGATATCGAAGCCTTGGTGTTCGGCGCGAAGTTCCGGTTCGCTTGGCAAGTCCTCACCCTCGTCAGACCTGGAACGGTGGGACAGATGCCACTTTCCGACAAAGCCAGTTGCATAGCCAGCCTGCTTGAGCTGTTCGGCAATCGTGATTCGCTCAAGTGGCAGGTGCCGCAGCCACAACGGCGTCACCAAGTTCGTGCCGGGTTTCTGAAAATTTGGCGGATGTCCTCCGGCATGATTCGTGATGTTCAAACGCGCCGGTGATTCTCCCGTCATCAAAGCTGCTCGTGTCGGTGTGCAAACCGAAGCCGCTGAATAGGCATCCGTAAAGAGCAGACCCTGCTTCGCCAGGCGATCGAGGTTGGGCGTGTCAACGTTTTCATTGCCGTAGCAATGCAGATCCTTCCAGCCAAGATCGTCCGCCATGATCAAAACGATATTGGGAGTTGATTTAGTCTGGCTTGTTTCCTGGCCATGAACACAATTCCCACCTGTCGAAACTGCGATTTGGCAGATGGACAACACGATGGTGTAAAACGTTCGAGTTCTCATCATGATTGTTAACTTTCTTCGTTTCCGGATTTTTGCGTGGCAGACCTGAGCAGGAGCATTCCAGTTGAAATCGTCCTCAGCGTGGCGACAAATGCTCGGCCGTTGCTGCCAAAGCGGTCGTGGTCACCGATGTCGCTTCGAGCCCAATCGTCCTGCTTCGCTAGTTGGGCGACGATTTCTGAATGTATCTTGGCTACATCGTTTGCCTTACCGATCTCGGAATCCAAATCATATAGCTCGGCCTTGCTTAGGCGAACCGCGTCGGCTTTGGCAACATGGCGATTCCAACGTTTGTGAATAATATTCTTTGCGGGCTCAATGTTTGCCTGCAGCAGTTTCCGTTTGTCGCTGCGAACTGCTCGCCGGCAATCGTGTTGATAGTAAAAGTAACTTCTTTTCAGTTTCGCCTTCTGACCGTGAATCACGTCCGAGATGTCAACGCCATCGATGGCTCGCTCCGAATGGATCGGCGCACCTGCAAGTCTGGCGAGCATCAGTGCGGCTCGCGATGGACCGCAAACAGGCTGTGCATAGAAGTCTGTGAACCGCATCCCTTCACTCGCCATCTGATCGATGCGCGGCGTTTTGATGTCGGGAGATCCGTAGCAGCCGAGATCGCCATAGCCGAGGTCATCAGCAAAAATCAACACGACGTTGGGCGGACGACCACCAGTTCCGTCATTTGCTACCGCCATATCGACGATGCAAACGGAAGCCAGAGCAACGACGAATAGTAACCACTTCAAAGTGTGTTGGAATGTCATCAGTTCAGCCCTAACATTTTTTGGATCTTTTCCAGCGGCACGCCTTTGGTTTCCGGAACCATGGTCACCACCCAAAGAAGTTGCAAACACATCATGAAGCAAAAGAACACGAATAGCCATCCAGCGTCTACGTTCGCAATCACGATCGGAAACAGCAACGTTAACAATGCCGCCAGGATCCAGTGCGTAAAGCAGCCAAACGCCTGGCCGGCGGCTCGATGCGAATTGGGGAAGATCTCAGAGATGAAGACCCAGATCACGGCTCCTTGACCGACGGCGTGGGAAGCAATGAACGCCAACAAGCAACCGAGCACCAAGTAGCTTGACGATCCGAGACGTTTCGAAGCGGCGGCTTTCACTTCTTCTGCGACGGTGACGATTTCCGCTACACCGTTACGCGCGCCGCTTGCGTCCGAATCTTTGGCCAACTCAACTGAGGCCTTACCTAAGGCAGCTCTGGCGTTTGCTTTCTCTGAATCGGAAACTTCGCGGTAATCCACCGAATCAAGCATCGAAACAACGCCCGCAGCATCGATGACATTCTGAGCATTGGAAACGACTTTGAAATCATCATTGGTCAGGAAAGCCCAACCACAAACGCCCAAGGAGAGGATGTAGCCGATCGAACCAATCAACAGCAAAGACTTCCTTCCAAGCTTGTCGATCAGCCAAAGCCCCACAAAAGTGAACACGAGGTTCACCAAGCCAAGACCAATGGCCGCCGTGAATGGGTCTTCGAATCCAGCAAGCCCAAGCAAGCGTGGAGCAAAGTACAAAATGATGTTGATGCCAGAAAGCTGATTGAAGAATGCGATCAGAAAGGCGAGCGCAATCGGCTTTCGCAACTGAGACGACCAGAACTTTCCGTTGCTCGCATCTTCTTGCGGGGCGGACTGCTCAATCTCATCCGCCATCGAAGAGACTTTTGCCTGATCGGACTCAGGATTAATTTGAGTCAAAATTTTCTCTGCCGTAAGTCGATCCTTCTTAACGGCAATCAGCCAACGCGGACTCTTCGGAAGCCCAAAGCAAAACAGCGTATAGAGAATCGCCGGAATCGCTTCGACGCCAAGCATCCAGCGCCACGCGTTTTCGCCCAAGCCACTAATAAGAGCGTTCGAAACCAGCGCCACCAAAATCCCGAACACGATGTTGAACTGAAACATTCCAGCCATCCAACCCCGCTGGCCAGACGGCGAAATTTCCGAAATGTACAGCGGTGCGGCAACGGTTGAGATGCCAACGCCAACGCCACCAATGAATCTGGCGATCATGAACGAATAAACATCGGTTGCGGCCGCCGACCAGATCGCGGAAACGAAATACAGAACTCCAATCCACAGTAGCGTCGACTTCCTACCCAGCCGATCCGTCGGGAATCCGCCGATCATCGATCCGAGTACCGTGCCCCATAGAGCCATGCTCATCGCCCAACCATGCGTGCCGGGCGACAACTGCCACAGCGACTGAATTGTCTTTTCGGCGCCGGAGATGACGACCGTGTCAAAACCGAACAGGAATCCTGCGAGTGCGGCGGTTAGTGACCATATAAAAAGTCGATTTTGCATTGATCGTTTTGGGTGAATGGTGGAAACGATGAGCCTAATTCAGTTTGATCATTTCAGGGACGACAAAGCATTGTCGGGCCGGCACTCTTGGGCTGTGCAATTGATTTGTTCGCACATTGAGCAAGCACGACGCAAACGAGAACCGAAATCAGTTTTAGAAATGGCATCTTTATGAGTTACCTTCAAGTATCACAGTCATTGATATAGAGCCCATTTCAGAAACCTGGTTGGTAGTGCAGGAGCTAGTTCATTGAGAATTCTTTGGGGAATCGAGCATCAACTTCCTTCCACCAGGATCGCAAGTCAGCATACAAGCTGGCGGTGAGTTCAGGCATTTTGCCTGACAGATCCTTCGTCTCACCAATATCTTGGCTGAGATCGTAAAGTTCTTTGTGGCCATCGTCGAAGAAGACGATCAGCTTGTGATTCCCTTTGCGAATGGCGCTGCTGGGTCTACCTTTCTGGTTCGATCGATGCGGATAATGGAAGTACGTTGTGTCGTGAACTTTCTCTACCTCTCGTTTCAGAAGCGGCACAAGGCTTTTTCCGTCTACGTGCAATTCGGGGCGAAGCGAAAGTCCCGCCATATCCAGAATCGTTGGGCAAAAATCCATGCTGGTAATGACTGCATCCGAAACAGTCGGCCTTGCAACGCCAGGCCACTTGATGATCGCAGGCTCTCGAATTCCGCCTTCATATAGCCAACCCTTGCCGGCTCTCAGCGGTGTGTTCGCCGTTGGTGTACCTTCGGAAGTCGAAAGGCCTCCATTGTCGGAAAAGAAAACGACGACGGTTTTATCTTCGATGCCTTGAGCCTTGACCGATTCGAGTACCTTTCCAACCGCCTCGTCCATCGATTCAACCATCGCCGCATAGGTGGCGTGGTCCTGCTTGTCACGATACCTGATCTGCTTATTGCCATGTTTAAAAGTTTGGAATCGTGATTCGCCAGCCAAACCCAATGTGTCGCGTTTCGTTGTGTATTTTTCAACTAAAGCTTTGGGGGCAGAGAACGGCGCGTGAACGTTGTAAAACGAAAAGTAAAGAAGAAACGGCGAGTCGTGCTTTTGATTGATGAAGTTCACGGCCTCATCCGCAAGGCGATCGGTCATGTATTCGCCGGCTGGCCCATTCTCAAGATTCGGGATGTCCCAAGGTGAGAAGTACTTGTTCTTTAGGTACAAACCGCCGCGAAAATGACCGCCGATATTGATATCGAATCCATGCTTGTCCGGCCAGTGTGTGACTTCGCCATTTCGGTTGTTGAGGTGCCATTTGCCAAGGAAAACATTTTTGTATCCGGCTTCTTGAAGTAGCTCCGGAAACGTTACCTCCTCCAACGGAAGATTGCGTTCGTAGTCCGGGTTGCCGGATCCTCCAATGTACTGCGTTAGGTTGATTCGAGCAGGGTTTTTTCCTGTCAGAATCGACGCTCTCGTTGGTGAACAAACGGGCGAACCAGCGTAGGCTTGAGTAAACCGAATGCCTTCGTCCGCTAGTTTGTCGACGTTCGGCGTTTCGTAAAATGGACTGCCGTTGGCCCCGATATCCATCCAGCCTAGATCGTCGACGAGAAAGAAGACGAAGTTCGGTTTCTGAGCATCATTGGATGGTTGAGCAGGCTGCGCTGATACGTCAGAAGAAAAGGCAAGAATTAAAACCATAATGTTGAAGAAGCCGACGCCAATTTTGTTCATGCTGAATCTCTTTCATTTTGCGGGAACACAAGGTCGTGGAATTTGAACGAACTTGTGAATTCATCATTCTACATGAACGCCGGCAGCGCTAAGGTTTCTGGAATAGAACAATCGTTTCTTTCCCGCGAATCTTCAACTTTGATCTCGTTACACGTTCCTTTGTTACCAGATTCTTGCTGTCGAGAAACCGATCGGGCACGTCAAAACTGAAGGATCGACTTCGACTGCAATTCATCGCAATGTAGTACGGGCCATAGTGCAACAGATAGAGATCAGCTTTGCCCGCGTAGATGTTTTCTTTTCCAGGCTTGAAGTCCTTTTGACTGGCGGGAACTTTCGCAATCGGCAATCGCATTCCGGCAGTTGCCAAATTGAGCCCTTCCTTTTTGTATTCGTCTTCGTGCTTTTTATTGAATCCCATGTTTGTCCAATCGGGAATTTCGTAGAAGTCCCCTGAAGCGTTGAATCGAGCCTCCGTAAACACCGTCGCATCTCGCTCGATCGTCGGAGTCAGGTAGTGAACTCGTGAAAGATTGTTGACCGCGTATCGAGCTCGCCAATACAGGGACACGTAGAGGATGTCGTCGTTGTTCTTGATGGCGACAACTCCCACGCCAGGATCCGCGAAAACATAGTTGGGCTGTCCTTGCGACATCGGCAAACGATGCTTCATGGGAGGTTGATTCTTGATCCATTCATAAACCCTTGGCAATCGAAGCGTCGTGTCAAGCGTTTCGGTATTTCGCAAACCTGCAATGTATTTCCAACCAGCGAAAAACTGATTGTCGGTAAGCATCTGTTGAGCGTATCCAGTCAGTATCGGGTCTTCCGTCGACGCCGCGATATCGACTGGTCCTCCGCTGACCGTTGGCATTTGCCCGTACATCACATTGCCGGGATACTTCCAGTCACGCCAGCCGACCGTTGCCTCCAATCGCATGGCTCGGTTCCCATCGTCGTCCAGGGACGGATATCGAAACGCGGCTCTTGCTCGAACGATTTTAACGAGCTGTTCTTTGATTTCTGGATCACCTTCAGCGTCAAGCGTTGGTCGCGTCGATTCGTACATGTTGCGAACGAAGTCGCCGACGATCTCGCCGTAAGCACCGACGTAGCCAAGTTCTCTTGTGAGCCCTTCGTCAGTGAGCTGCATGTAACGCTTACCCTTTGGAAAGGATGGACGTCCACGCTGGTCCCAGTTTCCTGCCCACGGTTTGATCCCAACCGCTTCATGAAGCAGGCCAACCGCTTTCCTTTCTGGCCAATCCATTCTGGGTGAGAGATATCTGACCGCTCGATTGCAGCGATAGATGTTTAAGTCAACGATCATCGTTTGATTGGTGTATGCTCGCCGATGTTGTACATGCCAATCACGCGACGCGACAAACATTTCCGTCCAGGCTTCTCGCCGCGAAGTCTCAGTGCCCTCGACCGGTTTGTCGACGTAAAAACGCAGCGGTTTGGCAAGAATGCGAATCGCTTCCGCCGCTTCGCCGGCTCCAACCCATTCTTTTTCGAAAATCGTTGGGTCTTTCCTGAACGCAAGATATTGGTGATCAATTCCCTTAACGATTCTTTCGAGTACTTCCTTGTTGTGATAGGCATCGGTCCATTTTTCAAAGCATGCGTTGGAAAGGAATCGAATAGTCTGCAAGTCAGGAATCCTATCCGACCTCATGCTTTTCTTAATCGCCTGATTGATCCGCTTCCGAACCTCCTTGATGACCTCTTCGCCCGGCTCCCTACGAACTTTCAGTTCCGGCGCAGTGCCCTGAACTTCGTTGCCGTCAGGTTGAAAGCAAGGATCTGTGTGCGAATAGCATTGATAGATATCGCGAGAAGGAGCATCGAGGTTGTGCTGATATCGCTCGAACGTATCGCCATACCCCCAAATCCTGCCGTGAAGCTCAATGCCAACTTCGACTGTCGTTTTGCCTTGAGTAAGAGCCAGCGGCAACGGCAATGTCTTGTAGAAGAATCGGCCAGAGAATCGAGGATGTAGCTCACGAATATCGAGTGGATCGATCTGTCCAAGGTGTCGCTGGCCAACCTGTTTCCCTTCGACGAAAAGAAACAATCGCGTGGGCTTCTCATTTTTCTCGTAGTCGCTGCCCCAGAACTTTGCCGTAAAGTAATTCAGTTCTTCCGGATCGACTCTCAGGCGAAACGTGACGCGTCCACCGCGCCAGTGATCGGTGGATCGAGGCAGAATTCTACGTGCCGTTTGCCCCAAAGCACCATCGGCTGTTTCGCTTTGGCGTGCATCGAGTTTGTGAGACTGTTCGGAAGCGGCGTTGCCGAACTGAAGTGAATCGACAACATCACTAGCCCGTGCTTGCTCCACCAGGGCCAAGGCAAATACGCAAATCCCAATCAATAATACAATTCGGTTTGCACGTTGAACTAATTCCATCCGAGTATTGGCTCTATTGACTGGTTGCCAGCGCATTCATTTCGATTTCATAGCCTTCCCGATAGGGCCTGGCCAGCATCGAGTTCGCCAACTCGTCGCCAACAATGGTTTCCGTCTTGGCGTCCCAATTAATCTTGCGTCCCAGCCTTGCCGTGATTCCGGCAAGGTGACAGACGTTGAGCATGGTCATGTGCGAGTGTACGTCAGAAATCGGTTCGATTCTCTCCTTGTGGCAGTGCAGGAAATTCAGCCAGTGAGCCACACGTCCCTGGCTCTCCATCGGCAAGCCTTTGTAGACTTTTTGTACAGCGTCTTTGGGCAGTGGGTTATCCTTGAGCTCTTCAATCGGCTTTCCAACGAGCTTCTTGCGATTGACAAAGATCCGACCCTTTTCGCCTTCGATCAGACAGCCGTTGTCAGTGTCGTGACGAATGACAATTTCAACGCCTTCATCAGTCATCGCAGTGAACATGAACTCATTGGCGGTGTTGTAACGGTCTTTTTGAAGCGCGACACCATCCTTGAATTCGACGGGATGCTTCGCGGTGCCATCAATCGAAACGATGTTCGTCGATTGACCGTTGGCAGCCAATGCCCACATTGCGATGTCGATATGGTGGGCTCCCCAGTCCGTCAGCTTGCCACCAGAATACTCGTACCACCAGCGGAATTCGTAGTGGAAATTATTGCGACGCGCTCGTTTCTTCTTCCCGTTTTTATCGACGGTCGTTTCTCTTCCGTTTCGAAGCTCAGTCTGCGGCGCTGGGCCAAGCCACATGTCCCAATTGAGTTCTTTTGGCACTTCCGCAACCGGAATTGCCTTGCTGACTGGCGCGGCTCCGATCGCACATTGAATTCGCTTGATTTTGCCGAGTCGTCCTTCTGCCGCGACCGCGACGGCTTTGGTGAATTGCCTGAACTGGCTTCGTTGTTGCGTGCCGACCTGAACGACGCGGCCTGTTTCTTTTTGAACTTTGCGAATCAGCTTCCCTTCGTCGATTGTCAGCGTCAGAGGTTTTTCACAGTAGACATCTTTTCCGGCAAGCATGGCTTCGATCAATGGTTTGGTGTGCCAATGATCTGGAGTCGCGATGTGAACGATCTTGATATCATCTCGCTCCAGAACGCTTCGATAATCTTCATAAACATCGGCTTTGCCTTCTGACAGTTCCATGTTGGCTTTGCCGGCACGCCCAGAGTCAACATCTGCGATCGCCACCACGTCGACGTACTCGCTGGCGGCTTTCATGTTGCCAGTGCCCATTCCTCCGGCACCGATCAGACCGATCGGCGCTTTGTCATTGAGGCAACGGAACTCAGAAGAGATCGGCTGAGTGCTATTGAAGAAGCAGGGAGTCATCGCAGCAACCGAAGTTGCAGCGCTGCTTTTCAAAAAGCGACGGCGTGAAAAAGATGATCTGGTCATTGGCACGTCAATTCTCTGAAAGTTAAGATTTTAAGAGATCGATAACTCTACATCTCTTCGATACCATATCCACATTCCTGTTTTCGTTAGGTGAATCTTGTCTATTCAATTGGAAAAGCTTTGGAAGCCGCCAAACGCGGGACTAAAGAAAATCTACGCATGAGCGTGATTGGCACGATGGCAACAAACCAGTTCTATTAAACTCAACTGAGTGTTTCCAGCGAACCAGACAGGAAGAATATGAAGCCGCTCCTTTTTGCTTTCATCTCAATCGCTTCTCTCTGCGCAAACGTGAATAGTACCGCCGCCGAAGAAGCTGGAAAGATCAAGCCAAACATGATTGTCATCCTGTGTGACGATCTTGGATATGGAGATCTTGAATGTTACGGCCATCCGCACATCAGGACACCGCACTTGAACAAACTGGCGAAAGAAGGCATTCGTTTTACCAACTTCTACTCGGCCGCCTCTGTGTGTTCGCCGGCAAGAGTTGGTCTGCTAACGGGTCGTAGTCCCAATCGCGCGGGAGTCTATGATTTCATTCCTGGCGGCCGTGAGATTTACATGCGATCTTCAGAGGTCACCGTTGCCCAGTTACTGAAGAAGCAGGGTTACGCAACTTGCATGTCGGGAAAATGGCACTGCAACGGAAAATTCAATTCAAGTCAACAGCCGCAACCGGACGCTGCCGGATTCGATCATTGGTTTGGAACGCAGAACAATGCAAGTCCTTCACACGAGGACCCAAAAAACTTTGTTCGCAATGGAAAGGCCGTTGGTGAACTCAAGGGATTCAGTTGCCAGTTGGTTGTGGATGAAGCCCTTGGCTGGCTGAAAGATCAACAGGCATCGAATGTAGAGCAGCCGTTCTTTATGTACGTCGCCTTCCACGAACCCCATGAACCGATCGCTTCGCCGAAAACGCTTGTTGATCACTACCGTTCATTGGCCAGCACCGAAAATGAAGCCAGGTATTTTGCCAATGTTGCGAATATGGATAAAGCAGTTGGACGGTTGATGTCAGCATTGAAAGAATTGAAAGTCGACTCAAATACGCTTGTGGTTTTCACGTCTGACAACGGCCCGGAGACATTGAAACGCTACCGTCGAGCCAAAAACTCCTACGGCCGAGCAACACCACTGCGTGGCATGAAGCTATGGACGACCGACGCCGGATTCCGCGTTGCTGGGATTATGCGCTGGCCGGAACAAATCAAAGCTGGACAAGAAGTGGATCACACTGTTTCTTCGCTAGATTTCTTGCCAACGTTTTGTGAGTTGGCAGGAGCAAAACCGCCGACTGGCCTTGAATTGGATGGCGTGAGCTTTCTTCCCGCATTGGAAAATAAAGCTCCTGTTCGAACCAAGCCATTGCTTTGGGTTTTTTACAACGCACTCAATGAGCGACGCATTGCCATGCGTGACGGTGACTGGAAGGTTCTGGCGAGAATCAGTATTGATAAGGCTACGAACGTGACGTCTGAAAATGAAGCGGAAGTCAAAGCTGCGGTTCTGTCTGACTTTCAAATCTTCAAGATTACCGAAGACGTTGGAGAGGCCAACGACCTGTCGTCGTCGATGCCAGCCAAGGCTGGCGAGCTCAAACAGCGGCTCCTGGACAACTACAAGGAGTTGCTCGAAGGATCACACATATGGAACGCCAAATGAAAAGCAAGCCTAAAGTTTTCTGCATAGCGATCTGTGCCATCATCACTATGCTCTTGAACGTCTCATCCATTCGAGCAGGTTCGGCATGTGATGAATCGATCACGCCAGATCGAAAAGTCGTCTATAAAACGGTTGGCAGGACCGAACTAAAATTGCATGTCTTTGAACCATCAAATCACAATGCGACTAGTGATTCACCAGCCATCGTATTCTTTTTTGGCGGCGGTTGGGGGGGAGGAACGCCAAAGCAGTTTTACGAACAGTCCCAGTTTCTGGCCGGTCATGGAGTCGTCTGCTTCTGTGCCGACTATCGTGTCAAAAGTCGCCACGGTGTGTCAGGAATTGAATGTGTTGCTGATGCGAAGTCTGCGATTCGTTGGGTGCGTCAGCACGCGACAGAACTTGGCGTAAATCCTGATCAGATTGTTGCTTCCGGCGGTTCAGCTGGAGGCCACATCGCGGCTTGTACGGGAGTCGTGAAGGAACTGGATGAATCCGACGAAGACGCAAACGTCAGCTCCGTTCCCGATGCAATGATTCTGTTCAATCCGGTTCTGGACATCACGCCGGAGACTGGTTTTGGTTCGCATCGTTTTCCCACAGGAAGAGAAAAGGAAGCCTCGCCCGTCCATCACGTCACGACGGGAATCGCACCGACCTTGCTGTTCCATGGAACAAGCGACAAAACGGTTCCGTTCGAACAGGCGACTCGATTTGCAGAATTGATGTCGGATGCCGGGAACCGATGTGAGTTGATTTCTTTCGAGGGCAAAGGCCATGGCTTTTTCAACGGTAAGTTCTTTCGACCCAAGACCAAGGATACCAAGCCCTATCACACAACGATGAAGGAGAGTGAGAAGTTTTTGGTCTCACTGGGTTTCTTGGAAAAGGCTGTTGAAAAGAAAATCACGAAGCCAAACATCGTCATCATCTTCACCGACGACCAGGGCTACGGGGACGTCAGCGCACTCAATCCAGATGCGAAATTCCGAACGCCCAATATGGATCGACTGGCGAAGGAAGGCATTGCGTTCACGAATGGCCACAGCGCCGATTCAATCTGCACGCCGTCACGTTACGCACTTTTAACAGGTCGCTATCCATGGCGGACTCGCATGAAAACAGGTGTCTTGGGTGCCGAGGCAAAATGCCTCATTGACGACAAACGATTGACGCTGCCAAAGCTGTTGCGCGACAACGGGTACCACACAGCGATGGTCGGTAAGTGGCATTTGGGAATGGACTTTCCCGGCAAACGTGGTCAACGAGATTGGAGCAAGCCGGTTGTCGATATGCCATTGGATAAAGGGTTTGACTTTTTTTACGGCATTCCGGCGTCGCTCAATTACGGAATCCTCGCATGGTTTGAAGGTCGACACGCTGCCGTTCCGCCTGTGCTTTTTTCTAGCAAGAAAAAGAATTCTCGGCACAGCGACTATCGCATTATGCCGCCTTATGAAAAGACGCGTGAAGAGACGATAGCAAAACGTAATCGAGGCGGATTCGAAATCGCGGAGGATTTCGTTGACGATCAGTGTCTGACGCGATTCACTGACAAGGCGCTCCATTGGCTGGATGGAAAAGTTGCCGACGCCAAACAGGGCAAGCCATTCTTTTTGTATCTGCCATTTACCTCTCCGCATTTTCCCGTTTGTCCGTTGCCAGAATTCCAAGGCAAAGGCGACTGCGGCGCGTATGGCGAATTCCTGATTGAAACCGATCATCACATTGGCCGCGTTTTGGATTTCCTGAAATCATCCGGTATCGAAGACAACACGATTGTGATCTTCACCAGCGACAACGGCCCGGAAAATCCCTGGAAGGAACATTTAGAAGACTACGATCACGACAGCCGTGGTGGGTTTAGAGAAGGTAAACGATCCGTTTACGAAGGCGGGCATCGAGTACCTTTTCTTGTACGTTGGCCTGGCGGTATTGAGGCTCCTGGACGCACCTGCGATGCACTTGTGGGCCAAGTCGATTTGATGTCAACCGTTGCCGAAATCATCGCCGCAGGCGTTCCGGAGAATGCGGCTGAAGACAGTCAGAGCTTCGCCAAAGTGTTGACCGATCCTTCCACGAGACATCAACGATTGCCGCTGATCAACCATGGTAATGGTGGCGAGTCACGTTATGCGATCACGGAAGGAAACTGGAAGTTGGTTTTGCCCAGCAAGAAGCACCCTCGAACTGAATTGTATAATTTAGCCTCGGACAGAGCTGAGCAGAATGACATCGCCGCAAAGCATCCTGACAAAGTAAAAAAACTCACGCAAGACATCAACCGGATCATTTCTCGTGGCCGCACGACTCTCGGGAAAGCTCAACCAAACGATTCGAAGTATTGGAAAGAGCTCTTTTGGATCAGCGAGGCGGAATACGAAGCTCAGGTTAAGCAACGAAATTAATTCGATGAAAGAAGCATGGCGGCAAAGCACCTGGTCAAACGCGACGCTTACTCGTTCTTGCTATCTAATGGCTGGTCGCCTGAACTGACGACGGCTGCCGGGACTCCCGCGTACATTAACGTGTCCAGAGCTGGTGAGAATCGACGACGCCTTCGTTTTCCGCGTCGGTCGTCGGTGTTCGACGCGTCTGATCGGAGTTCTAACGCCGCTTGTTTCGTGTACGGAGTCTCAATGTCTTTGCGGTTGGCGTAGTGATTGTGGATACGCTCGTACATGGGGCGAAGACTGCCGCGACTGTCGTCCGAGATGCGTTTGTAGTTGTATCGGCCCTCAACACTTTTGTACGGTTCGTACGGTACATCGAAACCAAGGTTGTACTTTGCCGTGTACTCAAATCCTTTGAGGAGCCGATTGTCCAACGCTCCGTAAAGATCAACATCTTGAATCCAGGCGGTTTCACAAGTGTTTGCGAGGAACTCGAGTCCCATCTGGGTATGAGCCTGATCGCGTCCGCTTTCCTGACATTGGCCCGATGGCTTGAAGTAATTTCCAATCGCGCCGTTGCCGCGCCCTTGCAGATAATAGTTCGTGGCCTGTTTAAACATTTTCTGGTCATCCAAAAAAACAGCCATCGCGATCATGGCCTGCATCATGGACGCATCCCAGTTGCCGTTTGCGGTGGGATAGAAATTCTTGATTGTCGGGTAGAAAATCTTTCGCAGCATTGATTCAAACTGCGATTGCTTTTCCTGCGGCCACTTGTCCCAAGTGTGTTTCAGCAGCTCGGCTCCGACGCAATAGTGGTAACCGCTCATGCCGACCAACAAAGCGGCATCATGCTCTTCAATCGATTTAAGCTCTCCAGACCATGCATTGAGAATCTCTTCAGCCTTCATTGCATGAGCCTCATTTCCGGTGATCGTCCAGCACAGCGCGTGATAGTACGCTGCTCGGCCGTCGGCACTGAATTCGGAAGACCCAACGTCGGGATTGTTGTAGGGGCCACGTTTTACGACAGCGAATGGCGTCGGTTTCCAATCGAGCGATGCATGCCCGGAGCTGCTGAGCCGTTTCCAGGCTCCCAGCCAAGGGGCCTTGCCGGCAGCGACCTGTTCCTTCACAAAAGCAATGCTCTCGCTGCTATGTGCGACTCCGGGGTGCACAAACTGGCCCGATGCTGACGAGCACAAGGTAAAGGCGAATAGAAACGAAACAAACAAACTTCTCATTCGGGCACGACGTGGTTCGTACTTGGATGCAATCGTCAAAGTTAAAAAACAGTTTCCGCATGGTCCACTACCCAGGTTTCGGGTACGCGGCTGCAAGCCATGCCGAATTCGCTCTTACGGCTGGAATCATGCATTGCGCGGGTGTCGCTTTAAACCCATTTGCTGGTCCAAGAGGTCGTTTTGTCTTTGGCGATTTCCAGGTCGGTCGATTCTTTACCCTATTGTGGCTTCGACTGTTTGTCCGTCAGCAAACTTTTCTATTGACCGTAACTGCGGACGGCCAAATCCGAATCGCAGTCATTTTAAATCGATGTTGTAAACGACTTCATCAGTTGAAGAGATTGAAACCTCTAATCCACTGGTCTTCCCGCTGCGATATTTCATCGGGATCCTTGGATCAGGAATTTCTTCCACAGAGTCGGTAGCCTTTGGGTAGACCCAAACCTCGTATTCGCCAAGAGGTATATCCTGCATTCTATATGATCCTGACGAATCAACTGTTGCCGCAATAGACCTCTTGCTGACAGCATTGTAAATCGCCACTTTGCAATCCCCAATCAATTCATCTCCGGACGTCACACTTCCGGACAGAACACCCACGGGTTCAGGCGCTGGCCCACAACCCGCAAAAGAGAATGCGATAAGCATGAGCATTGCGGATGCAATCACTCGCCCGTTTCTACTGATCAATTGAGGTGACATTCCCATCATTCCTGTCTGCAAGATTGAATAGAGTCGCAAGATCAAGGCCTTCATTCAAGAAGTGCACTGAACCATCTGACAAGCTAACGTTTACGCCGCCAGGATGGGCAGATAGAAGCGGCTTATCGGCCCCATGTTCCGCCGCGCCGACGACACGAGATAATATTTTCTCATTGATCGGAGCGCTGATCGTAGTAATGTTCAACATTCGATTACGAGGTCTCGATCTGGCTCCGGCGTTGAAGCCATGTCCCAGATTGCTTCGGGCATCGGTTTTCTGACGATCATCATGGACTATGAAGTCCGATTGCTCGCCCAGCAAAAGAGTGTTTGACGAGCCATCGCCAATGTCACCAAAGGTGACTCCGTCTTCGTTGATCAACATCCCGCCGAGGCTGATTGTTGATCCATTTCTGCCTTCGTATTGCCGGGACGCTTCTACAGAGCCTGCGATTCCTGTGTAACTGGGGGCATGCCTGTGGGCGCTTCGATATCGTCGCTAGGCCAATTGCCTTCCACTTCCGTATCGCTTCCGTAAGCTCCGAGGGCGAAAACGGGCATCGCCGACGCCGGACAAAGCAAAAGAGGAATGGTTCTGTCGCGCAACGCCGCGCCGTTGGGGCGGCTTCCGTAGTCGGCTCCACCGGTCCAACCACTTGCATTTAGGTCGTACATAGCCGCCAAATTGTTTTGCTCGAAAAATGGCATCGCTTCACACCAAAACGAGTGCCCAATAGGGCTCATGGGGTTGTTGTTACCCTCAGGAAATTCCATATGCGCAGATTCGTGATTTAAGAGAGCTGAAGTTGCCTGTCTCAAATTGTTTGCGCATTGAGTCCGTCGAGCTGCTTCGCGAACCTGCTGAACCGCAGGCAGTCGCATCCCAATCAGGATTCCGATGATCGCAATGACCACCAGTAGTTCCACCAACGTGAAACCCTGTTTTACGTTTTTTCGCATTGCTATATTTTCAATAGGGAAGAATGAATGATGATTCGAGCTGACTTGTCGGACCTCGAGTCGTTGTGACACAAAATTCCGTGCGGAGTGCTGGCAATGTAAGTTCAGTCGCCACAACGCATTATTTCTTGGGGCTATCGTCTACATAGGCTGCATAGGCAGAACAGGAGCCAAGTTAGCGGGGAAATGAATTTTTTTGGAAACCGAAACGTTCTGGCGTGCTTGCGTTACCGGGAGGGCGATCGATCGTTGTCAGAGCCCCTGCCACATTTCGACAATCCAACACATTCCACGGAGCTGGCTCTCGAAAAGGTGATCAGTCAAGGGCAGTCGAGGGCCAAGCGATATTCGACAGGTCTCGAAGTCGGAACAGATCGGCTCACTACCAACAATCCGTAAGCATCCTGTTTTTTGTCACTCTTCGTTCGAAACGCAGAATCGAATTTGACCTATTCACCAGTCCAATGGGCCGTGTCGCCTTTCGCGATTTCCAAGTTGGCCGTCTTCTTACCGTATCGCAGCTTCAATGGATTGCCCAGCAGCGAGCGGATCGTTGCTTGCGTGAGCTTTCCGTCTTTCCAGGCGATATCGACTTCGAATCCACCGCGGGCTCGCAAGCCGGAAACGGATCCTGTCGGCCATGCATCTGGAAGAGCCGGCAGGATTTCGATTTCATCGGCGTGACTTTGCAGCAACATTTCTGCGATCGCGGCTGTGCCACCAAAGTTGCCATCGATTTGAAATGGAGGATGAGTATCAAAAAGGTTTGTCAGTGTTCCCTTTGTTAGCAACGTCATCAGCAGTTTGTGAGCCCGATTGCCATCGTGAAGCCGTGACCAGAAATTGATCTTCCAGGCCATGCTCCATCCCGTGCTGCGATCGCCACGAGCTTCCAAAGTCTTGCGGGCGGCTTCGTAAAAATCGGGCGTTCCCTGAGCCGTAATCTGCCGGCCCGGATGCAAGCCAAACAGATGCGAAACGTGACGGTGTTTTGGTTGGGCTTCGGCATAGTCTTCGATCCACTCCTGAAGGCGTCCTGTTTTTTCGCTAATTTGCATCGGCTGCAAACGCTCCATCGCGGATTCGACGTGTTGACAAAACTCTTTATCGAATGGTTCGTCCTGTCCAAGGATGCGATTTGCTTCCAGCACGTTCGTGAATAGCCCATGGATGATTTGAAGGTCCATCGTGGAAGCGTAGGTGAACACGGACTGTGTGCCATCCGTTTTGATGAAAGAGTTTTCCGGAGAGTGAGACGGATTGGAAACCAGTCGCCCGGCTCCAGCCGATCCTTCCGGAGCTTCAATCAAAAAGTCCAGAATGAACTCTGAAGCTCTTTTCATCATCGGATAGGCGCGTGTTGCCAGAAACTCTCGATCGCCGCTGAATCGATAGTGCTCCATAAATTGCCGCGAAAGCCAAGCTGCTCCCATCGGCCACACGCCGTGAACTCCATCGGCCGGAGTCGTCTTGCCGAAGATGTCAGAGAGGTGATGGACAACCCACCCATCCGCTGCGTAGAGTTCTTTGGCTGTTGTTTCACCAAAGGGAACGAGGCTTTCGACGTAGTCAAAGTAGGGTTGATGACATTCGGCCAAGTTGGTGGTTTGAACTGGCCAATAGTTCATTTGGAAATTGATGTTGAGATGGTAGTCGCTGCTCCACGGTGCCTTGTAATTCTGGCACCACTTTCCTTGCAAGTTGGCCGGAAGGAAACCCGGTCGCGAGCTGGAGATTAACAGGTAACGGCCGAACTGGAAGTAAAGCGCCGCGAGTTGTGGATCGAGATCTTTGACTTCCTTCTTTTTAAGATTGGCGATTCGCTCGTTGGTCGGTCTGGCGGCGGCCTTGCTGGTTCCGACGTCGAGCTTGACGCGACTGAACAGCCGCTGGTAGTCCTCAATATGATTCGTACGCAGTTGTTGGAAACTTTTCTTTGCAGCCACCTTCAGAGGCGACTCGCAATTTGCCGTCGCATCGCCCGTGAGGTCCTGTGCGTTAACAAAACTGGTCGCGCCATTGAGCAGCAATGTTACTTCGTTCGCATTTTCGATTTTCAGGATACCGTCTTTAGAGCTTACTGTTCCTCCATCAACAATCGGAACCAACTGGGCTTCGTAATCCAGTTTCAGTTTGCCGCGAAGGATAATCCGATTGTCCTTGCCAGAACTGTACGACGCGTCGCGACGATCAAACCGAGCTGAAAAACTGATCTTCCCGGGCTTGTCAGCGGTCAAGTGAACCACAATCACCTGGTCTGGATAGCTTGCCAATACTTCGCGAGTGTAGGTGATTCCGTTCACACGATAACTGACGTTTGTGATCCCGTTGGTGAGGTCGAGATCGCGACGATACTTGGCAACTTCATCGGCGTCGGGAAAGTCTAGCAACAGATCGCCCAGCGTTTGGTAGGACTTGATCCTTTTGGGGTTCCCCATCATCTTGCCGGCTAACTTCGAAGCCTTCTTGTTCTGGCCCTCGAACAACAGGCGTTGGATTTCCGGAAGGGCCTTGAGGCCATCAGGGCTATGTCGATCAATGTATTCGCCGTCCCAAACAGTTTCTTCATTAAACTGAATTCGCTCGCGATCGACTCCACCAAAAACCATCGCCCCCATCCGGCCATTGCCAACGGGCAGCGCTTCGGTTTCCCATTTGAGTGCCGGTTTGCGATACCACAACGTCAGCGGTTCAACTGGCGGTTCGGCTTCGTCGACAAACTTGGCAGTCGCAACGGGGTTGAAGGCCTCGTCCATCTTGTGCTTTTGAGCATACACAAATGAAGAGGAGAAAGCTGATGAAACAAGAGCCAACGCCAAAGCGATGACGTTGAGATGGCCGCAAAGCATAGTCTTCATTATGAGAATCCGTTGTCAAACACGAGTGTCTTGAGGTAAGTCTGCCGGAACCCCAGCAAATCAAATATATCCGCTCTCCGGCTTTGATTGACATCGTCGAACAGACGATACAGGCTCTCGATATCTTCGTCCCCGAAAACAATTTGGCCTCCGGGAATACCGTCACGGTCTAAATCAAAGCTGTTGCTGGGAGAATCCACGACGCCATCGCCATTGATAGTCAGTTGGTAGTTGCCATCAACGAGGGAGCCAGTAGCTTCCGTGTTGTTGCCTGAAAATGAAAGCGAGGCAATCGTGTTGCGGCTGGAGTTTGAGGTGGCAAAAGTCAAATCAACGGGCGTGCTGCCGGTAGTTTGTAATGCAAAGGCTGAGCTTTCTATCTGCACATCTCCTTCGAACTCAACGTCAATCGACAACAACATTGAGCGTTGATCCGCGTCGTCCTTTCCTGTCGATGTCTTCGGCGAAACAAAAAAAGGCGAGCTAAAAGCTCGCCTTGATCGAAATCGATTCTCATTCATCGAACTTACTTGCGTCGACGACGAGCAACCAGGCCAAAGACTCCCATGCCAATAAGAGCAAGCGATCCTGGCTCAGGAACAGTTGAAGGAATAATTCGCAGTTGTACGCCGTTGACGAGAGACTGTCCTGCACCTTGCGACCAAGTCGCTCCACCATCGCCAGTTCCGAAAGTGTTGAACGTCACATCTACGCCAGTTGACGTGAACGTTCCAAGAATTGAATCTCCAGCGTTAGGCTCAGCATCAGACGAGTCAGACCCATCAGCAGGGCTATTGTTCGACTCAAGAGATACCAACGGAGCTAGAACGCCAGTTCCATCACCTAGCCCAAGCTGCGTCGTGTTGTTCCGAGAAGTCCTTGCGTCGTTCGAAAAGACCTGAATCTCGTAAGTTTCACCGGCTTGCAAACCGGAAAGTGTTACAGAGTTGACTCCGAAAACTCCTCCGCGGATCAGGTGAAAGATGGGGCCGTTGCTGGTGAACTCACCATCACCAAAAGAACCAACGTTGTCGGTTCCTCCATTGATTGTGATTGTCTCAGTGGTTCCGACAGCGACGCCGTTTCCAGCGCCGATGAATGCGACCCCGTTTACCGTCGTATCCTCGTCACCGGAAGTGTCTCCCGAAGCGTTCAACGCCGAAGCAAGAGTGCCGTTGGTGCTGACAAAAGTTTCAACAGTAGAACCTTGGTACATGTTGACGGATGGCTGCCAAGCTACAGTATCCGCGTTGGCGGATGAGGCGAATATGCCGCATATTGCGGCGATTGCGAAGCAAAAGGTGGGTTTCATGTTGTTAACCTAAAAATAGTTTTCAGAAGTGGTGTTTCAGAGCATTTCAATTGTTGCCAACGAAACATCCACTAAATCCTTCTGTGGCTGCAATGATACCCAATGCAGAGCGTTGGCTTACAACTGAATAGCTGCCGAAGAGGTAGGGTTAACGCTAAACAGACAAAATTGTCGGAAATTCTCAGTCACGGGTGTTGTAGGTAGATTTTTCACTTTCAGAGGCTGCGAGAACCAGTCATTTGCTCATTTTGAGTGAAATCGTATTCTCGCCTTCTTCGACCGCAACGACAAAGCCGCTCGTCTCTACATCACGAAACGGCTTGGGAATTCGTTCGTCGAAAGGCTCCTCTGTTGCGGCGTTGGTGGTCCGTTGGCCAACCGCCACCTGATACTCGCCGGTTGGTACCTCGGTGATCTTGAACTTTCCCTCAAGATCAACTTTGGCGCCCAGCCATCGTTTCGTGTTCTGGCTGTAAACCATCACCCGACAATCCCCGACAATTTCGTCATTGAAGTAAACAGTGCCGGACAAGTCACCAGTCGGCGGGCCCGGATCTCCACATCCAATCATTGGAACGATGAACAACAGCAGGCAAAACACGCTCGCGTTTCGAAAGGCTCGGGACAACGAATTCTCCATTTTCTAAATACTGACTGACGAACGAACTTCACGACTTCACTAGAGTCGTTCACGAAACCGGATTCGAAGGTTTGCAGCTCCGCTTGCGCAGAAACCTGCAGGCTTGGACAGACCTGCAGGCGTCCGGCCAATGGCGGGCTACTCCAATACGCTAACGACGTTGCCGTCATCTTTATCAGCGAGATCAAACAGCACTTGAAGCGTTGTGTCGTCGTTAAGAAAGTGGACCGAACCATCGCCGACACTTACGACTGCGCCGCCAGGGTGTGCCGAATGAATCGGCCGATTGGGGCCGACGTTGCCTGAGGATCCCACAGCGCGGGAAATCACCAGTTCATTAATCGGGTGCCGGATTGAGATCAGATTGAACGGACGGATGTTCCAATAGCTTCCGCCCATGTTAAATCCGTGGTTGCCATCCGCTCTACAGTCAACCCTCTCGCCATCGTCATTGAACATCCAGGCGGATTGTTCAGCGAGTAATATCGTGTTGGAGGAACCGTCGCTAATTTCACCAAAACCGACGCCGGGATTTTCAAACTCCGCACTCTGCTTTACGAGAATTCCGCCTTTACTGGCGATTCCACCTCTGGCTTCGAAAGCAGTCCTGTGTTCGCTGGAGCCCATGACTCCGGCGTAGCATGCCAACATTCCTGCAATGTCGTCATCCCCATTGCTTGTGCCGGCAAAGTCGTCGCTGTCGTAGCCAGAGTAGTTTACTGGAAACTGAGGAAGGTCTGACGAAGGGCAAAGCAGGAAAGGCATTGCTGTCCGATTCTCCGTAAGCCAGATCTTGTTTGGATTGGTATTTCCCGCTCCGCCGGTCCAGCCGCCTGTGGTCAGATCGTAACCCCTGGCCAAGTTGCCCTGCTCGATGAATGGCAGCATCTGAACCCAGAATGAGTGCCCCCAAGGTCCACCACCGTAGAAGTTTCCACCAGGAAACGTCATGTGGGCCGATTCGTAATTCAGCGCTGCCAGTGTCGATTGCCGCAAATTGTTCATGCACTGAGTCCGTCGTGCAGCCTCTCTCACCTGCTGAACGGCTGGCAACAACATTCCTATCAGAATCCCGATGATCGCAATGACCACCAAAAGTTCCACCAGCGTGAATCCACGCTTTTTATTTCTAAACATTGTTCAAACTTTAAATAGGGGGAAGAATTAGATGAATTGTTGAACGGCAATCAGTTTTCCCAACACGGAACGTATAATGTCGCATCAATTGCCGTTGATGCGGGGTTGTGGGGGATACTATCTTGATAGCCATTCCCCGACCTCCGTTAACGAGAAAAAAGGGAAATCGTCGAAAAGAACGCCGAGAAGTTTTGCAAGCTAATACGCAAGGTCGATTGAGGTTGTATCCTTGACCCATACTGGCTCGTTTCCGGCCATTCTGCATTTGAATAACGGGCAAGTAGGTAGCGCTCACGTGACAGCTGCCATGCCGAAATAGAAATCCCCAGGCACGAGAATTCGTTGAGCGACGACACCCAGGAAAATCTCATTCGCGACTTGGTGGCACAGTATCAAAGGCAGTTGCTTTTCTTCATCTTTGGGATTTATCCTAACCATGATGCTGCCGAGGATATTCTTCAAGAGACGAACAAAATCATCTGGACGAAGCGGGACGAATTCCAGCCAGGCTCAAATTTTTTGGCGTGGGCGAGAACCATCGCGAAGTTTCAGACGCTGAGCTATTTGAAGACCCGCAACTCCAAATCCTGGCTCCATTTCGATTCAAACGTGGTGTACGAATTGGCAAGGAAGCTGGAGGATCGAGATTCTCTCATTGAAGGTCGCAAGACTTACCTTGAGCAGTGCATGAGCTTGTTGGCCGAGAAGGACCAGGAACTTGTATTGAGAAAATACGAACTCCAAGAAACCAATAGAGAAATCAGTCGCGAAACAGGTCGGTCCGAAGGGGGACTGAAGCAGGCATTTTTGCGAATACGCCGGCTTTTGCGAGTCTGTGTCGAGCGAAAAGAAGCGGCAGCAGAATAGCGGAATTAACGAGCACTTGAGAAATTGATGTCAGATCGATTCAACAACGAAACAATAGACGAAGATCGCTTGATGATTCTTGTGGATGCGGCGCTCGATCAGTCGATTAGTCAGTCTGAGATCACCGAACTTGCGAGCATGCTTGCTGGCAATCCCAAGGCTCAGGATCTTTATTTGAGTGAGATTGAAACCGATTTTCTCCTCGGAGAACTTTCTCGGCATTCCAGTCAACTTGGCAATCCGGGCAATCCGAAAAAGTCTGGCGATCGACTGTTTCCCACTGTGGAAAGTGGTTCGGGCCAAAGCTCGCCTTTTGCATTCAAAGGGGCGTTGGGGAACCCGTTTTTGCTTTGTTTTGGATCCTTGGTGCTGCTGGGTTTGGCGTGGCTTTCGATCGCCAGTTTTGGCAATCTGAATTATCGCTCAGACGTCATTGCTCATGCCAAAGTCAAATCTGATAACGCAAAGTGGTTCATCGAAGAAACCGGCGAAGCGATGACTTCGGGATTGTGCAGCGGAGACGTTCTGCGAGTTGTCGAAGGTCGGCTGATCATCAAGTACGTCAACGGAGTCTCTGTCAATCTCGACGGTCCGGTTGCTTGCGAGCTTGTTTCTCCAATGGAAGTCAGAATGTTACTGGGAAGTCTGACGGCTGAAGTTCCGGATGGCTGCGAAGGGTTTTCTGTTGAAGCTCCGCGGGCGACAGTTGTCGATTTAGGCACAAAGTTCCGCGTCAACGTCGACCCTCAAGGGGGCACCGATGTGGTTGTCTATAAAGGCGAAGTTGATGTCGACTACCGCGCCAAGCCACAGCCGACCCAAAGGTTGAGGATGGGCGAGGCCGTCAGGCTTGATGCGTATGGTGCTGTCAGTCGGATTGAATCGATTCGAAACGATGAGTTCATCGATCCTCAAGCAACGCCTCGCGGAGTCTTGATTGAAGGAGTCAGGGACAGCTACGATCGTGACTCTTCGCTTAGCTACTACGAGATCGTCCAGAACGGCATGCGTGAAGATGCTTTGGCGTTTGTTGACCGTGAAGGCCACGAATGGAACGGGCTCGATAAATCGGGAATGCCTGCATACCTCGTGGGCGGAGATTACGTTCGGACGTTTAATAACGACAAAGCAGATGACAGCATCGAATTGAAACTCAACATAGCTGCTCCGTGCAAGCTTTACATCCTGTTTGACAATCGACTGCCCGTTGCTTCATGGCTTAAAGATGGCTTTAAAGATACCGGTGACGATATCGGGCTCGACAACGGCCCGTTCTTTTCCAGCGGCCAGTGGCATAACAAGGGTCCATCTGGAATCGGTCCGGGCCAGAGCATCGATGATGTTTTTTCGATATGGGTGAAAACTATCGATGCTCCAGGCGTCGTGACGCTCGGTGCCACCGAAGCGCCTATCTCGGAGCCCAACATGTACGGCATTGTTGCCGTTCCTTCAGAGTAATATCTGAAGATTCTTGCAGTCAAATGATGGGACCTCGCCTTGTTTGGCTGCTCCGCCGCTTTATGCTCAGGTGTGGCCAGGCATTTCTGTAGGCCTTGCCAATAAAAAAGGGAAAGCGGTTTTCGTGTTTTCCTTTCCATGTCAAACCGCAAAAACTTTCTGTTGGGATGGTGACTTTGTCTAGTTCGTTTCTTCGCGTAAACCCGGCTGATGATTTGATCGTCGCCCTTCAGGATCTTGAAGTCGGCACTGAAATTAAAATTGATTCATCCGAGCATTGTCGGATCGTCGAAGCGATTCCTCGCAAGCACAAGTTTGTCACCAGAGATGTTGCTCGCGGCGAACAGCTGAGGATGTATGGCGTTATCGTTGGAGAAGCTTCGCGAGATATTCCAGCAGGTTCTCTTTTGACGATGGAGAATCTTGATCATTCAAGCGAACCGTTTCACGCCAACCGGAAACAGATCGATTGGGCCGCGCCTGACGTAGGCGATTGGCAGCAATCGACCTTTCAGGGCTATCACCGCAGCAACGGTTCTGTCGGGACAGCGAACTATTGGATCGTGATTCCCACGGTTTTTTGTGAGAATCGAAACCTGCTCAAGATGAGCGAAGCATTGCACGGCGTGCTTGGCTACCAAACCAACTCAGGCTATCGCAACCTGGCTCAACGTCTTGCGAAAGCGTGGCAACAAGGTGCGACGATCGACCAGTTGGCTGCGTTGGATCCCGGTTCGCCAGGAGATTTGCCTGAGCGGTTGCTGCCGAACGTCGATGGGATCAAGTTTTTGACTCATGATGGAGGCTGCGGCGGCACCAGAGAAGACTCTCAAAACCTGTGCGGAATCCTGGCCGGATACGCATGCCATCCCAACGTTGCGGGAGTAACAGTGCTGAGTCTCGGATGCCAACACGCACAGGTTAGTATCCTCGAAGACGAAATTCAAAAGCGTGATTCGAACTTTGACAAACCGTTGTTAATATTTGAACAGCAGAAAGCCGAATCCGAATGGGACATGATGACTCGTGCGATTCGCGAAACGTTCGCAGGAATGGTGAAAGCCAACGAGCTCACTCGTCAGCCTGCTTCGCTGGATAAACTGATCGTTGGCGTCGAATGTGGTGCTTCGGATGGTTTCTCTGGCATATCAGCCAACCCTTTGATCGGTGCCGTTGCTGATCGCGTCGTGGGGCTTGGTGGCAGTGTGGTTCTGTCTGAGTTTCCAGAGCTATGCGGTGTTGAACAGGATTTGGTAAACCGCTGTACGTCACAAGAATTAGCGGATCGGTTCGTTGACATCATGCAGCGTTATGAGGCCCGCGCCGTGGCAGTGGGATCCGGCTTTGCAAAGAATCCTTCACCAGGCAACATCAAGGATGGTTTGATCACCGATGCGATCAAGTCCGCTGGCGCTGCCCTCAAAGGAGGTCGCTCACCCGTGAAAGATGTGCTCGACTATCCCGGCTGGGTTACGAAACGCGGGCTTAACCTGCTATGCACCGCGGGCAACGATGTCGAATCCACAACTGGCATGGCGGGTGCCGGAGCGAATCTGATTTTGTTTTCTACGGGACTTGGAACGCCAACCGGCAATCCTGTTTGCCCGGTGATCAAGGTCTCTAGCAATACAAAAACAAGCGAGTCGTTTTCGGATATGATCGACTTTGATGCCGGACCGATTATCGATGGATCGACCAGCATTCCCGAGCACGCCGCACAGTTGTTGAATCTGAGTCTCGAAGTCGCCAGCGGAAAACCGACTGCGGCGATGAAGCTTGGGCAGGATGACTTCATTGTTTGGAAGCGCGGCGTCAGTCTTTAGTGACTGACCGTGAAATTGGCCCGGCTGTTTGAAGATGCGTTTTAAGATGAATCGATTTGAGAACGAAGTTGCCGTTGTCACTGGAGGAGGATCCGTGATCGGCGCCGCGATTGCAATTCGTCTGGCCGAAGAAAGGGTCAACGGGGCGATCATTGAGCTCGAAGCTGGCAGAGGTCAAGAAACCGTTGATGCTATCGGGTCAGCAGGCTGGCAATCCGAAGTTTTCGCACGCGACGTTGGCGGCCACGAAGCCATCAGGCAGTCTTTCTCGTAAGTCGAATCAAAACTCGGCGCCGTCAATGTTCTTGTGAACAACGCCGGGATCTCTCACGTTGGACATCTTTCGAACACGTGACTCAGCTAAGATAGACACGACTGACCATTGAAAGTTTGAACGCACGCTCACATAAGAGGTAAAGATGTATCGCCTTGTTTGTACTCTGATTTTGATCCTGACGCCCAGCCTCGACGCGGATAGCCTTGTTTACGAAGGAACCGAGGGGGTCGGGCAGGGGAAGCATGTGGTGTTCATTGCCGGTGACCACGAATATCGCTCTGAAGAATCGCTTCCAATGCTGGCTCGAATCATGGCGAAACACCATGGCTTCAAATGCACGGTGTTGTTCAATATCGATCCCAAATCCGGAACGATTGCCGCCGGCAAGCCTTCAAACATCCCGGGGCTGGAAGCATTGGAAACGGCTGACCTTGCAGTTGTGTTCTTGCGGTTTCAGGACTTGCCAGATGACCAGATGAAGTTCTTCGATGACTATTTGAATCGCGGCGGCCCAGTTGTTGGAATGAGAACCTCGACACACGCGTTTCGAATTCCGACAGCCAAGACTTACTCCCGTTACTCTTTTGACAGCAAAGATGCGGCGTACGATCGAGGCTTTGGCCATCAGGTTCTCGGCCAAACTTGGGTTGGCCACTACGGCAAAAACCACTCACAGAGCACTCGCATTACCCCGATCGAAGATCAGGCAACACATCCGATTTTGCGCGGCGTCAAAGATGTTTGGGTTCAAGCGGGATGCTACGTTGGCAAGCCGGTCGACAGCGAAATCCTGACCATGGCTCAGCCGCTCAATGGAATGACTCTGGATTCCCCTGTCTCAAAAGAGCAGGAGCCGATGCCATCGGAATGGACGCGGATTTACAAGTCAACGTCGGGCGCGGAAGGCCGTGTTTTCACGACGCTCTATGGCACTTCGGAAGACATTACTAACGATGGATATCGCCGGATGTTGGTCAACGGCATGCTTTGGGCAATGGGCATGGAGGCAGCCATCACTGCTGACGCCAACATCAGTATCGTCGGCCCCGGCAAGCCCAATACATTTAACTTTAACGGTCACGCGAAAGGAATCGAGCCAGAATTTTATGCCGGATTTGAAAGCCCTGTTCCGGCACACAACAGAGTTCAAGAGCCAAAGAAGAAAACCCCGAAGGCCAAACCCTCAACAAGCCAGGGGAAAAGCTCCGTCAATCACCGGAAGCCAGAAATCAAAGACCGGACCGAGGACAAGAAAAACGATGACACTTGGATCGTTGATTCGCAGCAGCAATGGCAGCAGAACACTGAGTCTAAAAAGGGTTTGCAGCTGGCCAATGGGATGGCCAGGCCTGGGAAGCAGCAAGCGACGCTTCGCAGCAAAATAAAATCGTTTGACTCAAAACGTTCCGCCAAAGAAATTCAGATCGCTCAATCGCCAGAGTGGTTGAACTGGGAGCCAGTCAAAAATATTGGCCCGGTAAACCTTGGCGATGCCCCCGTGATGTTGCAACTTGGTCCGGGCAATTATTGGATGTTTGGACGCTACGGGATGCGGAAATCAAAAGAAAATTTCGTCGCGAAGGATGCCACGTTAAAAGGATTTGACTCGCCGCTAAAGACAACTCCATTTCGAAATCAGTTCGATGCAACTGGTGGCCTCAAGCCCGGCCAGAACGGGTATCACGCTTGGCAGAGCAACGACATGGTGAACTGGGTGCATCATGGTGCAATCACAGAAAAGTTTGCCAAGTGGATGACGACTGCCGAGTTCGCTGACGGCAGAGCGTATTTCTACTACGATTTTCCGAACGACCAGGATCCTCATGTGTACGTCGACGACGATCTGTTTGACGGAGTGCCGGGTGAGAATAAAGGCATGGCTTACGATGACCCGACTCACGGTTCGGACTGCGCGATCATTCGAGGGCTTGATGGAAAATTCCATTTGATCGTTGAGGACTGGAGCCCGATCAACGCGCGAGAGAATGCTTGGGATTCACCGCTCGCTGCTCACGCCGTCAGCCCAGACGGTGTTTCTGATTTCGAAACCGTCGCTCCGCCAATCGACGAACGAACCAAATCGACTGGCAAAACTGCGACGTACAAGCACCCACACTGGGTGAACGAAAATCCTGAGCGTTTCAAAACGAACGTTGCCAAGTACGAAGTTCATGAACCGAAACAAAATGCTTACGGAGATTGGGCGGCGATTTCCATCGGCGGACAGTACTACCTGTTCTGCGACTACGATCCGAAAGATTCCAGGGAAATGAGCGTTGGCTGGTTCACTTCGAGCAGTATTGATCAGCCATTTGAATGGTGCGGCAACATCGGCAAAGGCCACCCCGACCCCGATGTGATGTTTGCCGAAGGAAAGTTCTATCTCGCGACACAGCAGAAAGAAGACTTCGTCAGTCCCGGACCTTGGGTCGAATCGGTTGAAGTCCGCGTCGGCGTCGATACAGATAACGATAAAACAATCGACCAGTGGTCAGACTGGACCAGGGTTCAAGAGCGCTATGACTATGTCGATGGATTTGCAAAGCAGGTTGCTCGTGAAGCTGCGGCGATGGATCTTTCGGGGTTGCCTGCCGGATACGGATTTCAATTCGAGCTCAAAATCGAAGACACGACTTCGAACCGTTCCGTGCCGGTCATTGATCGAGTTGCGATCTCATTTTAACAATGGAAGACAGTCAAATGCTGAATAAGCCAGCTGTTGCGTTTACGGTGCTCTTTTTGTTGACCTTTGCTCAGGGCATTTGCTGGGGGCAGGGCGATCAAGTTGCTCCGCCGAACATCGTCGTCATCTTCGCGGACGATTTGGGATACGGTGACCTCGGATGCTACGGTGCAGAAAAAATTGCCACACCGAATATTGATCGTCTCGCCGAACAAGGGATGCGGTTTACCGATGCCCACGCGGCCGCGTCGCTCTGTTCGCCGTCTCGTTACGGTTTGCTCACTGGTACGTCTCCGTGGCGGTTGCACAAACGAGGCAACGGCTATCGCTTGAAACCGGGTCAAGTGACGATGGGTTCGTTCCTTCAGGACTCTGGCTACCGAACCGCAGCGATTGGGAAATGGCATCTGGGTTACAGCAAAGATTGGAATAAAGTTCCCATCACAGGGCCGCTGGAAGTTGGTTTTGATTATCACTTCGGCGTTCCTTCAAATCATAACGATTCCACCAGAGCGTTCATTGAGAATCACGATCTCGTTGGCAGGAAACCAGATGTTCCCTATCGCGTCGTCAAAGGCCAGGACTTTCCGGAAGGATTGGCTCAGCCTCGTGTTGAAGATCAAGTCGACACAATGTTGACCGGTAAGGCTGTCGAGTTCATCCGGAGAAATGCGGACAAGCCGTTCTTTTTGTACTTCACACCGTGTGCACCTCACACGCATGTCACGCCCGCAGCAAATTTTCGCGGCACCAGCAAAGCAGGTCTGTACGGCGATCATATTCAAGAACTGGATTCTCACGTAGGCGAAATTCTCGCGGAGCTAGACGAACTCAAACTCAGCCACAACACACTCGTCATCTTCACTAGCGACAACGGTTCAACGCCGAAAGACTTCAAGGGCACTCAAGGTGTCCGTTTGAACTTGGCCGACGATTCAGGAGATGTTCGAACGAAATTCAAAAGAGCCAAGGCCGATGCCAGGAAAATGGGACATATCACCAACGGTGCATGGAAAGACGGAAAGGGTAAGGCCTACGAAGGTGGGCATCGTGTTCCCTTTATCGCACGCTGGCCGGGCCAAATTGAACCTGGAACTGATTCCGATTGTGTTTTCAGCCTAACCGACCTGTTCGCGACTGCAGCCAGCATAGTGGACCGCGATTTGCCATCTGATGCTGCCGCAGATTCCTTCAGCTTGTTACCGGTATTGCGTGGCCAGAGAGAAAACATCGCGGATCGAGAAGCAATCTTCATTCTGGGCAATGGCAAAGACAGCGCCATCGCCGTTTGCACCGGCAAATGGAAACTGGTTGTGCGCTATGGCATCGACGAAGAACTGGGACACGAACTTTTTGATTTGGAAAGTGACCCTGGCGAACGCAATGAAATTTCAACCCAGTTTCCTGAAATAACGCAGAGCTTGCTTAGCGCTCTGGACGCCGCCGAGGCAGCTGGAAAGACTCGCAACTGAACGCTAGTCATCGCTGTCTGTTTCGCGAATCGAAGGCAGCGCCCCTCGCGTGCGGATCGTGATCGAGTGGTTTTTGCAATCCACGAATCTCAAAAATCTGGCTCAATTCTTTCCAATTGTTTATGTCCATTGCTGAACTCGTTCAGCTTGAACTGAGTGTTGCGACTCTTGTGGCTGTCTTGTTGTTTCAGTCAGCCTTTCATCTTCACACCGATCGGTTGTCCAAACGCCAAGTTAACTGCATTGGCCTTGGCGTTCCGGAACTCCAATTCGAGTCGCTCGACCTTGATTGGTCGTCGGGCGAATCGGTCCGTGAGAGTTAAGTCCGACTCCAGAAGGTCGATTGTTAGCAGCATTGCGCCGGACAGCGTTGCCATAGAAATGAAACGGTCGGCTTGGGCGCTGCGTGATTGGCAGCGAACGGATGTGAGCGCGTTGATGGGCTGTGTAAGGCAGCAATCGTATCGTCTGAGCGCTGGTTTCTTCCAAGCCAACAGAGAATAGAAGCAGGCAGGTGGTGGCGACTAAAGCTTTTCCAAGATGAGCGGTTGGTGATTTGGCAAACATCGATTCCTCATGGTGTAAATCAAGTGAGTTCAAAAAGCCATCGCCTCATTCCTGGATGTCTGTGGCGTGGCAGTCTCGGAATCCTCAGAAAGCAAATGGTGTGCCGGCGCCGCTTTTCTACCATCAATGCGACTCCATCAGGATTGGTGGTTCCTGCGCTGCCAATCAGATTCCAAAGGATCCAGCGTTTCTGCTGTATCGCCATGCATCGGCGCAATGGCATGCCGTTTGCCTAACGAATATTGGAGAACAAAAATTTTGATCCAGCTAAATATTCGCAAAGGGCGACCAGTGAGAGCACAACAATCAATATTGTCGGCGACCGTAATTATCCTGCTGGCAACGTCCAGTCTTGGCGTCGCCCAGTCGGCCGCTCCAGTTCGCATCCCTTCTGACGCCAATGCATTTACTTCGATGAATTACGTTTCGTTGAGGGAAAGCGAATGGGCACGTTCCAACAGCGTTGCCGCCGGTGATCTCATTGGAATGCCCGCGTCAGCAAAGCGAGTAACACTTGCCTCGAAAGTTGACTATGACTATTGGACTTCGTCGAAACCAGTTGTAGTTGCTGAACTCGATGTGGATCGCAATTTCGATCGCCTGCCCGCTCGCTTCGACGCACAACGCGATAATGTGGACGGTCGCAAGGCGTTGCAGCTAATATCTGGGGCAGTTGCGGTAGAAATGGATGCTGCTTACGCGATCGTACCGAACACTTCGCGGCAATCAGCGGCAAGACAGATTCGAAACCTGACCGATGCGAAACGAACGGGGCACGATTCAGCAGCATTGCACGCGGCAGCAGAATTCGCCAACGAGAGCGACGTTTTTGCCGTCATTGCGATGGATCTTCGCGACTCAATCCCCGGCAATGCGGTTTCCGAATATTGTGATTCGGCACGTTGTTTGGAAGCCGTGAATCGGGAAGCAATCCGAGGCATCCTTGGTGGCGTCGAGGGAGTCACGATTTCTATCGCCGCGACGGACGAACTTGGTGCTGACATTCGAATCCGTTTCGCGACAGATCCTTCTTTGCTGAAAGACGTCGCCGCGCCGTTGATCGATGACCTGCTGATCGGTTACGGCGCAAAATTGGAGAGCATTGAACGGTGGGAGACCAATATCGCCGACAATGTCGTGTCTTTAAAAGGCGAACTTTCATTCGACGGACTCAACGATTTAATGGGGCTTGTGGTGCAAGATCCGCAGATTCCCAAAGCTGTCAGAGAACTATCCAGCGCGTTGAATCTGAGTGACGCCGAGTCGGCAAGCCAGTTTCGCGAGAATAGAGCAAAGATGGCGGCTGAAGGTCAAGCCACGGTAGGGTATATGCTGAGAATAAGGCGTCTGTTGGGATCGTTACAAAACAGGACTGGAATCAGTGCCAGCCAGTCCCGTTTCTGGCTTGATCGATACGCGTTACGAATTCAGCAAATCGACGACGAAGAGGTTGACGAGATCGCAACCAAGTTTGCTGATCGAACGACCAACGCACTACGCTCGATGGCCGACACGCTTCAATCGACAGAAATTGATCGTTATCGCTCGCGAAATGGCTTGGCAACAACTTGGTTGCCAGCGGCCGGTCTACGGTCTTTATCGTACGGTCGAGTCCCAGTGCAACGACAGGGCAACTTTTTTGGCGGCTACGGGCTCGCGGCCTTCGCGATCGGCCGAGCGCTAGAGCGTGACGCGGAAACGGATGCGTTTCGAAGTGTGAAGCGATCGGGATTCGCGGTCGTCAGAGACTACAACGTTACAGGCGATGCCATCGGCGAGAAATATGGAATCAGCTTTCAGCCGTGGACACCGATTCGATAGAAAGTTTGTCATGAAGATCTTTCTAACCGGGGCGACAGGGTTCCTTGGCAACAACTTGCTAAGGCAACTGCTGTCTCGCGGACACCAGTGTGAAGTCGCCGTGCGTCGCTCCTCTCTTCGCGCTCCTCTGTCAGGGCTGAATGTAGCGACAAGCGAGGTTGATCTGACATCACTTGGCGATGTTGACCGTAGTGTCCGAAATGCAGATGTTGTGATTCACGCGGCGGCCTTGATCCACATTGGCTGGTCAAAACTCGACGAGTCGATGCGCTTTAATGTTGAATCGACGCGAGCCTTGGCAGAGTCCACAAAGCGTCGTGGCAAGCGGATGATTCAAGTCAGTACAGTTGATGCGTTGGCCGCAGCCCATACGACGAAACTACCTTCGGAGAACGACCGATTTCCAGCCAAACCGGATTGCGCTTATGTCCGCAGTAAGCGTCGAGCGGATGAGATCTTTCGCAATCAATTGAAAGAGGGTCTGGATGGAATCATTGTTCATCCGGGTTTTATGATTGGCCCTTGGGACTGGAAACCATCGTCTGGAAAAATGTTGCTCTCCGTAGCAAAACACTTTTGCCCCTTCGCACCTGGCGGCGGTTGCAGTGTCGTTGATGTGCGGGATGTTTCTCGAGGAATCATCTCAGCAATGGAGAACGCATCAACCGGTGAAACTTACGTGCTTGGTGGAGAAAACTTAACATACTTGTCGCTGTGGAGCAGGATCGCAGACGCGGTCGGAAAACAGCCTCCCCGTTCGTCGCTCAACCATCAGGCCGCGAAAATTATCGCAGTGGCAGCCGACGCCTATGGACGGATAACGGGTGTCGAGCCCACGGTCAATTCCGCATCGATCGAAATGGGACAATTGCTTCACTGGTACTCTAGCCAGAAAGCGGTAGATGATTTGAGTTACCGAATCAACAGTGTTGACAATGCGATTAACGACGCATTTCGCTGGTTTCGCAACCATGGATACTTGGAGATCCAAGGTAAGCGTTCCAGCAAGGTAGACGTTTTGTCGACCAGCTAAACACCGGCGCGCGGCTTGCTTTGGTTGTTGCCGGACAGCGGGCCTGTTGAGTTGATTCATTGGCTTGGCAATTGAAGTACGTTTAAGGAGACAGAAAGATGACGCTCACTTACCTTTTGGCAAATAAAGACACGGAAATGCTGGAAACAACAGTATTCAACAGCGAAGAAGGAGACGCTGTCGCTGTATTCACAGATAGAAAGCAGGCTGAAACTTAGAAGGTGTTTTGAAATTGCTCTGAGTTGAAAAAATCGCTACAGCCCCGTTTGCATTTAAACCGTAAACGGAAGGAGCCGTAGCGATGAGTATTGAGTATCCCAGCAGTCTCAGTGATGATCAATGGCGATTGCTTCGTCGTCTGATTCCGCCAGCAAAACTTCGCGGCCGCAAACGAATCGATCGGCGTCAAATTGTCGATGCGATATTGTATTGGTGTCGAACGGGCTGCCAGTGGCGGTTGCTTCCGGACTGCTTTCCGAATTGGAACACGGTTTATGGAGTTTATCGAGCTTGGCGTATTGATGGGACATGGCAACGCATTCACGATCGTCTTCGCGAAAAGGTACGCCGCAAAGAAGGCAGGAAGCCAACGCCAACAGCAGCCATCATTGATTCGCAAAGCATTCGCAGTGCTGAAGGAGGAGAATTACGCGGGTATGACGCGGCGAAACGAATTACCGGACGAAAGCGTCACATCCTGGTGGATACGTTGGGGCTTGTGATGGTCGTTGTTGTCCACTCGGCCGATCTACAAGACTACGAAGGTGCACATCTTGTTCTTGAAAACATCAGACAGAAGTTTCGTCGGCTTCGAGTCATCTTCGCGGACTCGATTTACGGGCGGGCTGATTTGCCGGAGTTCCTGAAGCAATGGTATCGTGTCATCTTGCAAACCGTTAAGCGTCCGGTCGAAGCCGAAGGGTTCGTTGTCTTACCCAAGCGATGGATCGTTGAACGGACTTTCGCATGGCTTGGAAAATTCAGAAGGCTCTCAAAGGACTATGAAAGACTGACTCAAAACAGCGAAACTGTCATACGAATCGCAATGATTCAATTCATGCTAAACAGGCTGGAAAAATAATTTTAAAACACCCTCTTACATCGAAGCTGCCGGATGGGACGACGACATGGTCGTCGCAGAACTGAACTCCATAGCGTTTATCGAATGGTTGATTCAATGTTTCAAGAGTGACGTCAAGGTAATGGCTGTGGACCCCAAACGGGAGGATCAGGAGAAGGGACTGCGAATCAGCACATTGAACATCGAGTCGCAGCTAGAACACGCGGGCGATCACATTTTCCTTGTTGCCAATCGTGATTTCTAGATGCCCTCAAACGCTCACATGACCATCGGGCCACGATCAGGGCGCCGCCTCAACGATTCATTCACGGCAACCCTGTGGACTTGCAACAAAATGGACCGAATGTTGGTGTCGCAAGAGCCACTTCGGGTCGTCAGGAGTCATCAAGTTTCAGGATGCCGGCACAAAATGGGTAATTGTCGATCGCGAGTTGCGAAAGTACAGCGTTGGCACGGCAAATGCATCATTGTGATTTGCCTATAACGATTCACTACAGAAGGAGTTTATTCATGTCTTTAGAAACTAAAACAAATCTCGACGAATCCACAGTAAGCGGTATTCAAAAACTGATTCGCTACAACATCGATTCCGCAAATGGTTTCCGGGAAGCGGCGGAGGACATTGAAACAGATTCGATTGCGTCGCTGTTTCGTGACTTGGCAGTGGAGCGTAAGGACCTTGCTGCTGAGCTACAAACGCATGTACAGTTTAACGGCGAAAACCCAGTCGATTCCGGATCCGCAATGGCAGCAGTGCACCGAGCATGGATTAACGTCCGAGGCATGCTCAACGGTGGAGCAGCTCATCCAATTCTCTGCGAAGCTGAAAAGGGTGAAGACTATATCAAGGCAGCCTACGAAGACGTACTCAAGGACACTGCCGGGAGTGCGATGAATGACGTCTTGACGCAGCAGTACGCAAAAGTCAAAGCCGGTCATGATCGTGTTCGCGACTTGCGTGACACCGTTAAAGCAAGCTAGTCGAACTGCCGACTTGAATAGTAAAAGAGGTACGCCAATTTTTGGCGTGCCTTTTTTCTTGCGCACCGAAAAAGTTGCGATTGCGTCGCAGCGAAGGTGACGACACGTCAACAGGGATTCGCTACCTGTTTCTCCAGAACTACGACAACCTCAAGGAATCAAGCCAGCAGCGTCTTGGTGCATTGTTCTCTTTCAGGCTCGAAACTGGCAAGGCATGGACTTACGAAGAGATGCTTCGCGATCTTTGGCATCACGACACCGCCAGGGAGGCGAAAGAGTTTTTCAGGTGGTGGTACCGCAAGGTGATTCACACTCGGCCTGAGCCAATGAAGAAAGTCACACGCACGATGAAGTCTCGCATCGACAACATCGCAGCTACTGCACCTTTGCCGGAATATCGAACGGCGTGGCTGAGGGGATCAACAGCAAGATTCAATCCATCAAACGCCGCGTCGGTGGCTACAGACACAGGATGCACTACAGGACGGCTATCTTTTTCTACTGCGGCGAACTAAAGCTAGACCCATGAAGATCCGCGATGGACCGAAAATGGCCACTTGCCGAGGTTCGGCAAGTGGCTAAAAGTGGAGGCGGCGGGAAAGCGAGAAATACTTCTGAGAATGGTCTTCTTTGGTTGATTTGAGACTGTGAAACACGAGGCGAAATCAATTCCGAAGATTCTCAGTCCTCATGCAATCGGAACGATTTTTATGTAATCGGACGTGTGTTTCCAGGGGTGTTCTGATGACAGCTTTCGGATTTCTCTTTCCAATTCTGGATCAACTCGTGAAGCCGTGGTTGAAGCCGACGGATATGGCGTTTGATTGTTGGTATTCTGGCTAGATTGATTGCTATGTAAATTTCAGAAGCGTCAAACTTGTAGAGAATCCAAACAAACTCCACCGTGTAGTCCGGCGTCATCTTCAAAAGTGAACGCCTTGCGGAATTGAGTTCAGACTTGTCTGGCTTCCACTTGGCACCGTTACTGGCCAATAGATAGAGCATTTTCAAGCACTCGCGAGTCGCTTCCGAATCGTGACCGTTGTCTTGGTGATTCAATTCCCAGTTGTAGATCCGAAGACGAATTCTCCACTCAAGCCGGGAGACAATTCCTGAATAATCGAACATGGTCTCTCCTCGTTGATTGTTGTTGATGGGTGATAAGTTATCGGTGCTGTTTATCGCAGTCCGCCGGATGCAAGGATTACTTCGCCGGTCAGCCAGCCCGCATCGTCCGACGCGAGGAAGGCAACGACTTTGGCGATGTCCGGTGGAGTTCCGATGCGACCCGGCGGCGTCACTGCCACCAGTTTCTGCTCGAATTCACTGCCCGTGCCGTACAGTCCGGCTGACAGTGTCCCTTCGCTTAGCGTCGCACCGGGATTGACCGAGTTGACTCGGATGCCGCGAGGAGCCAGTTCTTTCGCGAGTACTCGGGTGATCGCATCAATCGCACTCTTGCTCGCAGCGTAGATCGAATAACCGGGCGGGCACATCCACGAAGTCACCGGAATCCTCGTCGAACAGCAAGCCATCGGTCAGTTTGGCCAGAGCACCAGCGGCGTAAAGAGCGCAAACCAGTTCGCGAATGTCTGAGTGAGTCGCAAAGGTCACGGCGTGAGTGCGATCACCGACCGCATCGGGCGGTCGCCGAACGCATTTTCAGCAGTATCGAAGTATAACTCGAAGCCTGACGGTTTGTCGTCAACACCGCTGGCAGGTACCCAGTGAAGGCGGGCAAGTCGTCAACCTCCGGGTCGAGCTTGACTTTGAGGCCAGCAGCATCAAGAGCGGTTTGCCATTCGCTGACGGTCGGCAGTTGCTCACGAACAAAGAGAAAGGTGTCAACTGACATTCGATGAGGTCGCCTAACGGAAGGTTTTTGCGACACCGCTTCTCTCCGAAGGCAAAAAGCGTCGCAACGCAAAGCAGTTTACCAGCAAGAAACTACGTTGCCAAAGAGGCGGTGTCCACGGCGTGGCAAACCAAAACGCGACAACGAAGCGAACGAACGTGGCAAACCGAACGAGTCTCCACCGACGAAGCCGTGGCCTTGCGTAAAAACCATGTTAGGCGACCGTCAGATTGGGATATCGCAGTGTCGCGGTTCGCCCAAATCACCGATTGATGGCAGCCATGTGGAAAGGATTGATTCGGCAATCGCCACATCAGCAACCGTGATGCATTGCAACGTGAGCAACTGCTCCGGATGAACGTCGAGATCACGGTCGATCAATTCGCGATTCACCTCGAATCGCCGCAGGACATAGAGAACGTCGTGCGATCCAAGAAAGGCGTAACGCTTGATACCGCCCGGAATGTCTGAAGGATTGAATCGCCAGACACCGACGAATGCACGCAAAGTGTCAAAGGAGGCGGAAACCTCCACAGCAGCCTGACCGATTGAGTCGAGAATCTCGACAACGTGGTCGGGAAGTGCCATTGGTTAGGTCGCCTGACGGAAGGTTTTTACGACACCGCCCTAAACGAAGCGTGCGATGTCTGAACTACAAGAGATTATACCAATGCCAGCCAGCGCGACCAACCAAGGAAGGTGTGCCCGAAGAGTCTCAGCGTAAACACCATGTTGTGCGACCGTACGCTAGAACCCGAAGAAGTCTCCACGTGCGTATGGGCGGAACCAAAACGACAGTACGGAACGAAAAACATTCGACAACGCAAACGTGCACACAACCACGAAGAACATGGCGATGACCTTAGTGCCGATGTCACGACCGCGTAGCGACAGCAGTGAGTACCGGATTGAGGCAACAGCAGCGATTGTTGGCAAGATGTCGCTGGTTAGAGAGACAAACGGGCCGCCGGGGACAATCCGCGCCGCTGTGCCGCCAAACAGTACGGAAAACACAGCGAGGCCGATAATGCGCGCGAGGTGAGACGGCTCCGCTGGCGGTTGATGCTTACCAGCCGTATCGTTCACCGTCGACGGAGATTCGTATGGATTCTCAATTGGTTTAGGTCGCACAACGGAAGGTTTTACGACACCGCCCTGAACGAAGCGAACGATGCCTGAACTACGGAAGACTCTACCAACAGAGGGAGGCTTGAACAAACGGCAGCGGTGCGCCGAAGGCCTAGCGTAAAAACCCTGTTGGGCGTCACATTGATCCGTCGGGCGGACGCTGATGTGTCAAATAGAGTTCACGGTCCGCACCGTTCGAGCGTAAGCCGAGCACGTTGCCAACCTTGAACGTCTTGATTTGGCGGAGGTAGTCGTCGAAGTCAGAGAGGAGTTGTTCGACGTCCGGAATTTTTGCGCCAGAATCAACGTATCTCGCAAACAGGGCGTTAGCGTCAAGGTCGCGTCCCGTGTACGAGACGCAGGAGAATTCAGCGACACCAGAACCGTCAATCGCAGCGAACACGTTAGGGTCGTCGGGGTTCGGCGATGGAATCACGAACCCGCCGACACGCGTCGAAACACGTCCGAGCTTGACAGCGGAGAGCATCTTCTTGGTAATGGTTGCCAATGTGATAGCCTGTGACGCCCAGCGTAAAAACCATGTTAGGCGACCCTTAGCGCTGGATTCGACCTTTGGTCTTGCGAGTTTCGTACGTAGGCCAGAAGTAGCGACCGTCGAATTCTTCGACGACCATAAAGGCTTCTGGCGCGAGCGGCAATTGTGCGAGTGTGCCATCATCACGCAATTCAGACATCACGGCGAGCAGCATTTCTCCAAACACCGCGTTAACGGTTTCATCGCCAGAGGAGTTTTGGAGTGTGCAAGTCGTCCCATCGTGTTTGGTGACATTGATGGTTTTGCCATCCCAGATCGCCTCATATGCCGAAAGCCATTTCGGGAACGGGAGCATGTTTTCGTCATTGGCGATGTGAAGTGTCCATTCGCCATCAACCTCAGCTTTGGGGCGAGTATTGAACACGAGGTTCATGTAGCCGCCCTGTTCGGCGTAGAAGCCAATGGTGATGAGTGAAATTGGGTCGTCATCCTCGCCGGGGCCGAGGTTCTCGTAGACAGGATAGTTCTTGATCCGCTGTTCGATGTATTTGCGAACCTTGCGAGCGTCGGATTGGAGGTTGAGCTTCATTCGACTGGGTCGCACAACGGAAGGTTTTTACGACACCGCCCTAAGCGAAGCAAGCGATGTATGAACTACAAGTAATTCTACCAAGTCCAGCGAGCGTTGCCAAAGGACGAAGGTGTGCCGAAGGCCCCAGCGTAAAAACCATGTTGTGGGACACCGGAACCTAACGATAGGTGTTGCTTAAAAGGTTGCGTCTCCCAGCAGCCCCAACAACTGCGCGGAATCATTCTCGATTGCCCAAAGCTCCGCCTTAACGCCACCAGCGAGCGATCCCCACGAGAGCCCCCAGGTAGCAATTGCAGATTTTGCACCAACAGGCACGGCATATTCTGAGTGTTCGAGCCAAAATGAATCGGGCGATGGATCAAATTCAACGTCCCAATTTTGGAAGCAATACCACCATTGCGCATCTTCTGGTTCGTCGTACAGCGTATTCCATTCACGAAGTTCGACCGGCGTCAGAAAAACAGCATTCCGATACTCGGATGGCCATTCGTTCCTTACGAGTGGCAGCACGCTGAGCGGAGCAGTGAAAAATGCAGCGCAAAAGTTGCCGCTTTGCGGCACACGTTCAGCGGGGGCGATCTTTGGTGCCAGAATCTGACGTGCAAGCAAGTCGTTGGCTGAAAATTGACCGTCAGCTGGGTTCGGGGCCGTTGAACGTTTCGCGTCTTCAAACTCTTTGAGTCGGGGAAACCATTTGTCGAAGAGTTGGGATGATTCGGTCAGTTTCCCAAGGAAGAACCGTGCGAATTCCAGATTCTCCTCGCGAGCCACCCACTTGATGCGTTCAGGTGATTCGCCAAGACGTTCGATTTCCTCGAGCATGTCTTGCGGTAGTTCCACGGTAGGTCGCCCAACGGAAGGTTTTTACGACACCGCTTCTCTCCGAAGCCAGAAAGCGTCGCAACACCAAACAGTTTACCAAAAAGAATCAACGTTGCCAAAGAGGCGGTGTCCACGGCGTGGCAAACCAACACGCGTCAACGGAGCGAATGCACGTGGCAAGCCAAACGACTCTCCAAGGACGAAGCCGTGGCTTTGCGCAAAAACCATGTTAGGCGACCGGTGATGTTCGTTTAGTTCTCCGCGTAGGTTTTGAACGACCGAGATCGGGGGGAAGTCTCAATATGAATGCGACCGCACATAGGACAGCGGTAGAGGAACCGCGTCCAGGAATCGGAGTTTGAAAGTATATCCTCGATGACGTCAGCGTCGTCTTTTTGCGCGAATCGCGGTTGCGGCACGTTCGGACCGTAGAATTCGGTGAGCCATTCTGAACGGCGGCCCGTTCGCACGGCGTCAAGGAATGCGCGAATGGTAACGGTTCGATTGTCAATGTGCAGGTCAGCATCGGAATCGAGGACAACGTATCCAGCATGTTCCGAAGGAGGGATTATCGCGATGCTGTGACCACAGGTGCAGTTGAAAGTGTGCATCGGATTTAGTCTAGGTCGCCTAACGGAAGGTTTTTACGACACCGCCCTAAACAAAGCGAACGACGCCTGAATTAAGAACGATTGTACCAAGGCCAGCCCGCGTTGGCAAAGTTGGAAGGTGTGCTGAAGGCCTAGCGTAAAAACCATGTTATGCGACCCTAGGCATCAGGAACGGTGTAATTGTCGCGAGGTGCCCAATTGCCGTCGCCCAAGAATTGAGCTACCCGATCCGCGAGTGACACGTTGCATGAGTTACCGAACGCAGAGTCGCCAGCATCAATGAAGTTGGCATTGTTCAATATGTCATTTACGGCTTTGGGGAAGTCAGACATCAAGTTGCGGAACAGAACCTGAGATAAATGATAGCTGAGTTCCTGTCCGTCGTCGGGCGAGTAGAACGATTCCCCCGACCAGAACCCGTCAATCGTCTGAGAATTCCAGTAGGTTCGATGGCGGCGCAGTATTTCATGATCCACCATGAAATAGGATGAATCCATCACAACGTCTTCGATGACCTGTGTTACACCTTCGTTGACCCAGAGCGGCAACGGCAAGTGGCGTAACAAAGCGTGATTTAGCTCGTGAGCGATAACTCGCTCGTAGTCGTCGCCATATGCAGGATATATCGCAAAGTGTCCGTATCCAACGTCGAGAAACATTCCGCCAGACAGGGCGAATTCGCCCTCGTCCGGGTAAAAGTCGGTAACGTAGTCGTAATAGCTATCAGTGTCAGCAAACAGCAAGACTACGTGTTTGCCGAAGCCTTGATCGCTGGCAACACCGTTGAGCGTTTTAAGGATGACTCGTCGAGCACGCTCGGAAGATGATAGAACCCTCTGACCGAGCGAGTGGTCTGCTGCGAGGAGCAGGAATTCGGGTGATTCATGCAACGCGTAATCGCGGGGCAGTGAGTCGGCGAGACGAGTGAGCCAGTCACGGGCGATTTGCGTCCATGATTCGTCAAGTGATGTCGGGTCAAGGTTAGTGTCGGCCCAATGGTAGATGACGTCCCACTTCGGACGCGGTAAACCCTCGCGAACGTCGATTGCATCAGGGATTTGCGAGAGCGAGTCTTCCATCAGATTGGATTGGGTCGCCTGACGGAAGGTTTTTACGACACCGCCCTGAACGAAGCGAGCGACGCCTGAACTGAGAGGAATTGTACCAAAGCCAGCCCGCGTTGACAAAGTTGGAAGGTGTGCCGAAGGCCTCAGCGTAAAAACCATGTTGGGCGACGCTGAACTACGGTACGCGTTCCAATCCATCGTGGTTCAGGCCCAGCGAGTGGAATTCTTCTATGCCGTTCCGAACCCAAGTGTAGTCGATCCACGGCGCGTCCCAGTCGTCAATCTCGGTCACGGTTAGTATTGTGGCCTCTGCTACCAGATGTTCATACAGCTCGCGCGTCTCGTCGTGGAGGCGGTATGTGTCCGGAGCACCCGCGAAGTCCTGCGGCATATGTGCAATGCGCACACGGTCACCAACACGAAGGCTGCGCCAAAGTTCAACCATAGGATTAGATTGGGTCGCCTGACGGAAGGTTTTTACGACACCGCTTCTCTCCGAAGTCAACAAGCGTCGCAACACAAAACAGTTTACCAAAAAGAAACCACGTTGCCAAAGAGGCGGTGTCCACGGCGTGGCAAACCAATACGCGACAACGGAGCGAACAGACGTGGCAAACCGAACAAGTTTCCTAAGACGAAGCCGTGGCTTTGCGTAAAAACCATGTTGTGCGACCGTAAACTAGTGGACGAGGTATGCGTATGCCATAAACACCAGAAACAAGAAGCACAGGGAAAGCCCGATTGCTGATCGGCGGAAACCACGTTTGGATGTGCGAATCGACAAGAATCGCAATCCGGCAAGAATCGCAATCCGGCAAGAATTCCGACAACGGGAACGGTAATCCAAAGCGCAAAGAATACGTACGCAGTGAAGTGATCGAATTCGGTCGCGCCTTCACGGCCAGCACGCATGAACAAGACCGCGTAGAGGATGTCCAGCACAACCAAAATGGGAGAAAGGAGTCCGCAAGAAAACGAGACAGTTGCCATCCACGTCCCGCGTCGCCGAGGCCTTGATAGGGTATTGCCGGATTCTGGTGATGCGAACGGATTCAGCGTGGCCCCTCAATACGGTAGGTCATACAACGGAAGGTTTTTACGACACCGCCATAAACGAAGCGAACGATGTCCGAATTACGAGTGATTCTACCAAAGCCAGCCCGCGTTGCCAAAGTTGGAAGGTGTGCCGAAGGCCCCAGCGTAAAAACTATGTTGTTCGTCACTCGGGGCGCGATTCGATTTGCCGCCGCGCCTCAGAATAGCCCAGCCAGAAAGCGTCTGAGCCGGATTTGATGTCTGCATGATGCATCATGGCATCCTGTCGAGACTCGATCGTGAATCTGGTCTTGCTAGTCCAGTCGTAGATGGCCTCGTCCCATCCATATCGGTACGACGAAACGTAATGCTCCTTGAGGTTGAGGTGAGTTTCGCCATCCTTGAGCCACGTTTCGATTTTGGTGTTCGGCTCCGGTTTGAATTTCGCAGGAACGTTCTCAGGAACCACCGGCGGCGTGTAGGTCAAACCGAGTCGTTCTTCTGGGGACGGGGAACAGCCTGACAGCAGGAGGACGGCGATAGCGAGTAGTAGAGTAACACGCATCTGTGACGAACAACGGAAGGTTTTTTCGACACCGCCCTAAACGAAGCGAACGATGTCTGAACTACAGGAAATTGTACCAAGGCCAACGCCCGTTGCCAAAGAGCGAAGTTGTGCCCGAAGGGCCTCAGCGTAAAAACCATGTTAGGCGGCAGTGGTGTTAGTCAAGACGTCGCGAACCCCAGTACCAAGTACCACGAACTGGAGAAACGGACAACATATCAATCGCGCCAACGTCGAGATGCTGCACGTTGCCTCCAGCACCCCAGTTGATTGTGTAGTAGTCGCCAGCAGCGAGCGGTGCAGATGAGTGAATGTAACCATCAACATCAGACCCACGACCGTACCACGTAGGAAACAACGTGACGGTGGAGCCGGTGGGAGTCGTGCCAGTAAAGACCTCGTCGCGTGGTGTTACGCCATCGAAGCCGTTGGGCAAAGTGCAGACGCCCGAAGCATCGGGCGCAATTGCACCAGATTTGATGTCAGCGATTATGGATTGATAGTCGTTCAACCGAGAGTTGAGTGACGGGCCAACGAATCCGAAGGCTGAGTTTAGTCGGATGGCAAAGACCGTCATCGCGACAACGCAAACCAACAGCACGGCTGCGATTCCGATAGCAAACGGTCTGAGCTTCATTTGGTTCTGCCGCCTAACGGAAGGTTTTTACGACACCGCCCTGAACGAAGCGAGCGATGTTTGAACTACGGAAATTGTACCAAGGCCAGCCCGTGTTGACAAAGTTGGAAGGTGTGCCGAAGGCCTAGCGTAAAAACCATGTTATGCGGCAACTCGGGGCACGTTTACGGCGTGCGATCCAGATCAACGAGGGACCAGAAGTCGAAATCAGGCAACAAACAGGAGTTCTCGTGGTATAGCAGATCATCCTCGTGCACAGTGATTGTTGGTGATGCAATGAGCGAATGTTCCGAGTCACCAGTGTCGATTTTGAAGTGGCACAATCCGGCATCCAGCCGCATCGCGACCTGCTGGTCGACGTGGTGTGTTATCCGTAACCCATCCAAAAACGTAGGAATGCCCAGAAGACGGACGTCACAGAACAGGATGTCTATTCGTTTGTGGTCGTGGGCACGCTTGCCACTCCGCAGCAACAGAAGACCGTGGCTAACCCAGTAGAGGTGAACTGAAAACTGACGGTCGTAATGGATCGGAAGGTCGGCCATCGAGTTGCTGTTGCCGCATACCGGAAGGTTTTTACGACACCGCCCTGAACGAAGCGAGTGATGCCTGAACTACGAAACATTCTACCACCAGAGGGAGGCTTGACCAAACGACAGCGGTGTGCCGAAGACCTAGCGTAAAAACCATGTTATCCGACGGACGCTCCATCCCAAACAATTTCGGCGTTATCTGAATGCACACTGACGGCGACCCACTGGCCAGAATCACGTCCGAAGCCCTTCAGAGAGTACCGGAGTCGCATTTTGAAGTGAAATTCACACAAGTCTTTGAGAGGCTCAACAACGGCGCAGTCAGACCATGCGTTCGATTCGTGGTCGTATTGCATCGCTGAAGCTGGGCGAAGCAGCGGAAACCGCAACTGAGCTTCGCCACGCAGATGGCCGTCGTAGAAAACGTCCGACATACGCACGAGCAGTTCGCTGTCTGTCAGACGCCACTCAAGAACGTCTGCGTCAGGGAAGGTGTGCTCAGCGGTTGGCTTCATTTGAGTCGGATAACGGAAGGTTTTTACGACACCCGCCCCGAACGAAGCGAACCAGTGTCAAATCACTGAACATCTTACCAAAGGATCGCCGCTAAAACAAAAAGCGAGGGTGTCCGCGGGCTGGCAGCAGATGGCTCGTGACCGAAGCGATTGACGCCAAACCACCGAAAAACTCGCCAATGACGACAGCCGCGGCCTAGCGTAAAAACCATGTTATGTGACCGGTGAATCGCCAATAAGCTATGCCACACCGATAAATTCATCATCGCCCACCTCCGCGATCCGGCGAACGATAATGTACGCGCAACGGCGGATTAGATAGCAGAGACCATCGTTGTCACATTGATAAGCGATTTCTGCAGGAATCAATCGAGTGTCAAAGTCGCCGTTGGCCTGTTGGACGGCATCGGCAACGGCGGACGCCACATCACGGTCAGGTGGATTGCCAAACCGAGCGTCAGCCGCGAGGACATTCACAATGGGTGGACCGACATGTTCGGGCGAGAATCGCACGCGCACGAGCGCGGATGAAGGGCCGGTTATCAATGACGCACCGTAGAACTCACCAGATCGGCTAAAGCTGGGCATGGCTTCGGTAGGTCACATAACGGAAAGATTTTACGACACCGCCCTAAACGAAGCGAACGATGTCTGAATTACAAGAAATTCTACCAAGGCCAGCGAGCGTTGCCAAACATCGAACGTGTGCCGAAGGCCATAGCGTAAAAACCATGTTGGCCGGGCTATGATTCCCCGAGTGAACCGATCCATTTGTCAAAGAATGCACGCTGGTCAGCCACCGTAGCAGGTTCAACGTCATTGTCAGTGTCGAACATGTGTATCAGGTCGTCCATTAGTGCCTGTTTGCCGAGTGTTAGGCGATAAAGTTTGACGCCACCGCCCATGCTGCGAGACATGCCGGACGGAAATGCGCGAAGATGCGCGGCGTAGCACTGCGGCAATAAGCCCAGCGGTTCGAGTCGTTCGCGGATTTGGGAGAACGCGTCAAAGAAGTCATCACCAGTGCCAGTGAAGGCGTTGCCATCAAAAGACAGCTCGATGAGCGAGTCGTCGGAATCGTCGTGAAGCCGGACAGCACCGATTTGCGGTGAACGAGTGTTCGATACGAGTGTGACCTTGTAGTGTTCCATTTGTAAATGCTAGGTCGGCCAACGGAAGGTTTTTACGACACCGCCCTGCACGAAGCGAAGGTGGATTGAATTGGATTTGATTGTATAATGGAAGCGAGGCCAGCACTACATCGAAGGTGTGCCCGAAGGGCCCTTGCGTAAAAACCATGTTGGGCGTCGCCAAACCCGGAGGACGGTATGAGTACAGATATCCCAAACGACTACGGAAACCAGGTGCAGCAGTTGATTGCACAAGGAAAGTTTCAAGACGAGCAAGCACTTGTCAATGAGGGCATTCGGTTAGTGATTGCTCGCGAAATGCTGCATGCAGATATCCAAGCCGGGATCGACGAGCTAGATCGTGGTGAAGGAATTGACGCAGATGAGGTGTACGCTGAAGCTCGTCGGCGTATCAAAGCCATCGAAGAACAGCAGTCATAATGGCGAGAGTCAGATATTCCCAGCTTGCGTCATCTGATTTGTACGAGAACTCAGAGTTCATTGCACGTGACAAACCGGAAGCTGCCTACCGCTGGGTAGAGAAAATCGAATCAGCGTGTCGTACGTTGGCAACGAATCCAGAGATGGGCCAGCGACGGATTTCCAAGAATCACGGACCGTGTCGCAGCTTCAGTTGTGGTAGCTACGTGATTTTCTTTCGAGCACTGGACGATGGCGTCGAGATTGTGCGCATCGTCAGGGGCGAACGAGATCTGGACAACGTTTAGGCTGCGACGCCCAACGGAAGGTTTTTACGACACCGCCCAAAACGAAGCGGGCGATGCCTGAACTACGATAGATTGTACCAAGGCCAGCCCGCATCGCCAAACAAAGAAGGTGTGCCGAAGGCCTAGCGTAAAAACCATGTTGGGCGACTCAGAACTGCCAGAGTAGTTACCAATCAGGAAACGGATACCCCAGCCATGGTAAGCGGTGGTTGGCACCAAGAGCCATTTGGGCAGCAGCATCGGGCCCAATCTGAGATGGGTAGATCGCATCAAATAGTTTGTGAGCGTCGGACCATCGTTCGCGTCGAAATAGTTCAATGGTGCAAATGAAGCGAATATTGTCAGCGCGGAAATCAGGTTGAACAACGGAACAGGCGGAATCGAGGGCAGAATCAATGTCGCCAAGAACAGCCTGCGACGCAGCTGTTTCCTCAGTGTCCAATTCAGATTTGCATGCCGCAAAGGCGTCCGTGTACTTACGGTCCGAAGCAAGTTTCAGATGTGATTGAGCGTTTCCACAATCCCGAATGTACTTCGCAACAGATTCATCGGTTAACGGCGGGTGATCGGAGTAGAGTTGGTCAATTGTCGCGATCTTGCGCAGCGCAGGCGGTGCCTTTTTGGGCAGCGGGAAATTGGAGATCACACCGGCAGTGAAAGAAGCATCCGGAATTGTTTGCAGGATGGATTCGCATTCGTGCGCAATCGAGTCGAAGCCGAGAAGGGTTGCCGCACCACCAACCGATCGGAGCGAAAAGTAGTTGACCTTCGGGGCGGCGGCAGCAAGCCGGTCGAGCGATTCTCGGAGCAAGAATTCGGCGAGTGAGCGAGAGTCGTTGAACGTGGCCATCAGATTCGATTGAGTCGCCCAACGGAAGGTTTTTACGACACCGCCCTGAACGAAGCGAACGATGTCTGAACTACGGGTGATTGTACCAAGGCCAGCCCGCGTTGCAAAATATGGAAGGTGTGCCGAAGGCCCTAGCGTAAAAACCATGTTAGGCGACGCGGACCATCACGTTTGGGCCAGCGGATCGCCTGAGACTGCCAAGTCAGCGAATGCGAGAAATGACGGAGCAATGTCGATGCCGTCGAAACCCGGGCCGCGAGCAAGAACCGGGCATTCGCCCGTGTCGTCAGTGCGTGAAGCGTCGAGATAAATGTCGACACCACAGCCATCAGACGAAATCGGAATGAGTGTCGGTGGATGATCCACGTGGCGTCGCAATCGTGTGGCAACGTCAAGAACGTGCGACCACATGGGTGGCGATGAATCGGACGCGCGGCACTGTGGCAGTCCAATGATGTCATACGGTGCAGGAATGCCGCCAGCACCGAAGTGCGTTAAGAACATGCGATAACTGGGCGGAAAGGTGAGGCCAAGTTCAGATTCGGCGGCAGCGATGACGTCGTCGGACACAGGGCCAGCGTGGTCACGTTCGGCAACGATCCGGCGAAGTTCGGTGAGGATACGGTCAGAATCACTCATCGGTAGCGTCGCCTAACGGAAGGTTTTTACGACACCGCCTTAAACGAAGCGGTGGAGTTTGAATCACGATAGATTCTACCAATGCCAGCGCCCGTTGCCTACCAACGAAGGTGTGCAGAAGGCCTAGCGTAAAAACCATGTTATGCGGCGTTACGGTTGGAACTCGGAGACGATCTCAGTGAGAGACCGAGAATCGCCAGCCAATTCTCCATGTGGGAGAACGCCCGTTGCGTACGATGCGGTGAGAGCCACCAACCATGCGTCCGAAACATCCGCGCGGGCCGCATCGGCAATCAGGCCGAAGTCATCAGAGATGTATCCGCATGCGTCGGGCGACTCCGTGATGGCAAAAGCGCGTTTGAACGCCGATTCACGAAGAGCGTCAACGGAAGGAGAAGCACCGAGTTGATGTTGCGTTACGAGTTCATGCACGCGCACCCATTCCGCGTCAAACGGGTCTGCATCACGGGCACCAAGCATGTCGTCGAGATCGTCCATGTGCACAGCCGCAAGAAAACGGTCGGAGTCGACCAACGATTGCAGGTTGGGTACCAAATCAGCCATCAGTGAATCGGTTCGTCCGCATAACGGAAGGTTTTTACGACACCGCCCTGAACGAAGCGAACGAGGCCTGAATTACGGAAATTGTACCAAGGCCAGCCCGCGTTGACAAAGTTGGAAGGTGTGCCGCAGGCCTAGCGTAAAAACCATGTTGTCGGGCGATGCGCTACGGTTGATATTCCACAAGCGTGTGATTCTCCCCGGCCAGTTCTTCGGTGATGATCTCGGAGATTACGTTCCAATCACCACCGGCCAGCCCAGCACCTATCAGCGGGTAACCAATGCGTTTGCCCGCGAAATCCGATTTGATAGCGGCAAAAACAGAGCGGATTGCGTCATAGTCCGCCTTGATGCCGCGACCGCGCCAGTTGAATTGCGTGTAAGCGTTCACAATGGTGAGTTCGTTGCCATCACAATCGACCGTCGCGGAAGAGTAAGTGCCGAGTTTGTCGCGGGAGCCTTTTTCGGTTGCGAGGTCGGCGTCGTAAGCGGCGGGGAATTGCTGTTTGATGGATTTTGCGATGCCAGCACCCATCGTGTTCTGGCAGTTGCAGCCGTGGATGATGACGTCAAAGTCACCAGCGATTGCGAGCGCGAGAAGGTCACCACGAACGGTTTGCATTGGTTTGATCTCGTCCCGACAACGGAAGGTTTTTACGACACCGCCCTAAACGAAGCGAGCAGTGTCTGAACTACGAATGATTCTACCACCGGATGGAGGCTTGAACAAACGACAGCGGTGTGCCGTAGGCCTAGCGTAAAAACCATGTTGTGTGCCACTAGTGCCGGAATCGAACTATGCGGATGAGTCCGTCAAAGTCGCAATTACCGAGTTCGTCCTGCATCATCGAGAGAACGTCATCAGCGGAACCGCCGCCAGTACCTGCCCCAATCAGCGGAAAGGCCATGGATTCAAAGTTGTGTTCGGCCGCAAGCGCAACGGCATTGCGTGTGGAATCGCGGATTGATCGTTCCGAGGAACGCCACCACATGCTAATACCAGCGACATGGATTATGGATTTGAATGGGAGTTTGCCAGCGCCGGTCAGGACAGCGCCGCCGAGTGGAATTGGGCCGAGTTTGCCCAGTTCGCGGAACGGAGCATAGCCGCCGCGTTTTTTGATCGCGCCGGAGACGCCCTGCGGCAGAAGCAGCCACCACGGAATGATGTTGCGGTTCCAAGCGTTGACAATCACGTCGACGTCTTGGTCGAGTAGGTCGCCATCAACGGTTTGAAGCTGCATTGATCTGTGGCACACAACGGAAGGTTTTTACGACACCGCCTTAAACGAAGCGAACGATGCCTGAATTACGAGAAATTGTACCAAGGCCAGCCCGCGTCGCCAAACATGGAAGGTGTGCCGAAGGCCTAGCGTAAAAACCATGTTAGCGGACACGGGATCCCGAAAAGGCCACGCGTTTGAATCGCGCATTAATCACGGCGCGATCTTGTTCGCGTCTATTCGTTTGTCCGTTAGCTGTCCCAGTCGGACCATACGTACTGAACTCTGTTCAAGCAGCCTTTCTCGATGTCTTCGTTCGGAATAGCGAAGTGAACGATACCCGCCTCTGGGGTAACCCTCAAAACCACGAAACGCATGTGGTTGGTGTCGGGGCTCGGGTCATCACCACTTGTCCCCCGAAGGTAGCCGCCGATGCCCAGTGTGTCCTCATTGCATTCAGCCATCATTGAAGAGTAAAGATCGCCGAATTTCTCACTCCACTTGCATTCTGGGATTAGTGCGCCGAAAGTTGGCGATGCAGCGTCAGGGATAGAGATCGCTTCCGTCAGGGTAATCGTGTGCGGTCGCTTTGGGCTGTTGCAGGAATCGCCAAGCCGGTCAGTAATTAAGTCCTCTGGCGGCTCAAATCGCACAAGTTGCTGCTCAGGTGACCATGGCCGAACTACTGTCTCTTGGATGCCAAGTGAATCCGTTTCAGTGATCGCAAAAATCGAAAATCCGCCTGAGCTAGGAAGCTCCCTACCCAGCAGTGTCTCGGATAGATCTGAAAACCGAAATTGCCCAAGGAATGCGCAGTGTTGATCTTGGGGTAGCTGATCTTTTGCTGAAAACCAATCGGAACACTCAGCGATTTTCGGCCACTCTTGATTCTCAAGGAGGTCCGGGTGGCCCCATAAATAGCTTGCGCCTACATCGGGAGTTGATTTGGCGGGCTCATAGCTCAGCGTCAGGCACGGGCGGATTCTGGGAAACACAAGGTTCCGAAGGTCGATTAACTCCCGTTCAGTGAATTGCTGGCCTTCGTCGATTAGCCGCATCAGTAGCGGGATGGCGATAACACGTTGCCAATGTTCAGTTCCGGCTGGGTTCGACAGGAAACTGCAATCGAGTTCGTTGTATGCAGCAATTGTTGCTCGAACGGTTCCTGCTCTGGCCGCATGTCCTTGCGATTCAAGCCACGAAGCATAATGTTCGCGACGCCCGTTCGGTGTGAAATCTGTAAGTGCGTCGTAAAGGTGATCCCTTTCATCCGCAAGCTCGAAAGCTGAGTTGACAATCACGGTTTTCTCGTGGTTGGGTTAAGAAAAGACGGAGCGGTCAGTGTCCGCTAACGGAAGGTTTTTACGACACCGCCCTAAACGAAGCGAGTGATGCCTGAACTATGAGAGATTCTACCACCAGCGGGAAGCTTGAACAAACGACAGCGGTGTGCCGAAGGCCACAGCGTAAAAACCATGTTAGCGGACCCGCGAACTACCGTAGCGGCGTGCCTGTGATTACATGCCACCAGAACGCGATTGCAGAAATGAGTATCGACAGGAGTATGAACCCAACGACACCGCAACCGAGCAACGCGCCACGGTCGTTCCGCCACGCATTTCGTTTACGCTCCGCTATAACATCCGGATTCTCGGGGAATTCGTCAATGCGTTGAGTCGCACCGAGAGTGTAGTCCGTTTTGGCGTCGTTAATTTGACGATGTTCAAGAATGGTTGGTTCGGCGCGACATTCGTCGTCCGGGATTGGTGCAGCAGCCGCGCGGAGAAAAGCAGCGGCAAAACGAAGAAGGGCGTCACGATTGCCGGTGAGCCACAACCACGGTTTGCCAGCGGAAAGCTGGGAATGGGCAGCGTCGTTGTCCGAAGCAGATTCGAGTTTGGACGCGATGTCGAGCAGTTCGTCGTCGTCCATGGTGAAAGCTAGGGTCCGCTAACGGAAGGTTTTGCCGACGCCGTTCGTGACCGAATCGAGAAAACGTGGCAAGCCGTTTGATTCTACCAATGTCAGAAAAAGTTGCCAACCAAATGAGGCGTCCGCGGCGTGACCTACCAGAACGCGTTACCGAAGCGGTTGAACGTGACCCACCGAAAGGTTCTCCAACGACGAAGCCGCGGCTGTGCGGCAAAACCATGTTATGTGACCGGTGAATCGCCAGTAGGCTTTGCGACCAGTTCGACAATGTCACCGACAGCAAGGCGCGAGAGGTCGGATCGCGTCACTGGATAGAATGCGAAAACCTTCGGACGCGTCCCATCATCGCGCTCGGCGACGCGTGGCATAGTCACCTGCGGTCGCAAAGGCACGCCACCAAGCGTTGAATCGTCGGTTAGCCGGAAGTCACCTGCGTCCAGTTGTTCCGCGAACCAGAACGCAGGGCGTTCATTCATGGCAGCGTGAATCTGGAATCGAATCAAAACGGTAGGTCACACAACGGAAGGTTTTTACGACACCGCCCAACACGAAGCGGTGGAGTTTGAATCACGAGAAAATTGTACCAATGCCATCGCCCGTTGCCAAACAAGCGGAGGTGTGCCGAAGGCCTAGCGTAAAAACCATGTTGTGCGGCAAATGAACTACGATCGAAGTGACGGGTTGTAGTGGTCGCGAGCGTATTCGTTGATTTCAGCGATAGATTCCGCTGTTAGTGAGGGCGCGAATGCACACCGGCGATCGGAGATGTCCGTGATTGCGGCCAATTCAGGCGTCGATTCAACGATTGCCAACAAGTTGGAGCACCAATCATGAGCCGGGTTCATTGAGAGGTATGGATGTCGAGAAGTTTGCAGGAACTGCCGACGCCACCATCCGGCCAGATTGATACAAACGACTCGCAACGGAATGCGGCCAATTGCATCGTGCGCGGACGCAAGTGACGCCGGAACGGTATCCGAGTCGTTCACGTAGGCGATGACCTCGGACACGATTGAATTCATGAGCGAGCTTTGCCGCACAACGGATGGTTTTTACGTCACCGCCGTAAACGAAGCGGTTGACTCTGAGTTGAGAAAGATTGTACCAATGCGAACGCCCGTTGCCAAAGAGCGAAGGTGATCGCGCAGCGACTAGCGTAAAAACCATGTTAGCGGACGCGGAATCGCGAGAAAACGCTCCATTAGTAGTAGTCGTCATTGAGAACGACCGAATGGCCAGCAGTTTCCAGTTGTCCCTTCAGTGCGTGAAGAAAGTGAACGCCGTCAGTACAGTGGGCGACGGCGTAGAATGTACCGTCGTCGTTGGCGCAGATGTCGGCGACGTGAGGCCACGACGGATCGCGTGGAACCGCGCCAGATTGAACGCCGATGCCATCCGGATGTTCGACGAGTGAGGTCGGAATCCGTTTCCAATCAGTGCCAGCGAATACGGCGTCACAAGGCGAATCCAGCGATTCTACGATCGGCGTGATTTCGATTCTGAATTCGGCGCCCATATGTGAATAACTAGCGTCCGCTAACGGAAGGTTTTTACGACACCGCCCTGAACGAAGCGAGCGAGTCTGAACTACTGGAAATTGTACCAATGCCAGCCCGTGTCGCCAAACTGGGAAGGTGTGCCGAAGGCCTAGCGTAAAAACCATGTTAGGCGGCACCGAACTACCTATTCGGTCTCAATCGCCAGTGGGTAACGACGCAACACGTCCAGCAGCGGTGCAGCGTCAGATTCGTTGAAGTTGTCGCCGGAGATCATGAACACGCCCAGTTTGTCGATACGAGAATCAAAAGTCAGCGATGGCGACACAGCAACGGAAATGTGTCGCTGAAGGCCGTGTTCTGTCCCGACGCGTTTCAGGCATTCGATTGAAGGCGAGTCGAGCGGCCAACCGTTGTCGCGCGCGAGGGTCAAGTTGCGTTCGAGGCGATCGGCGTAGTAGTCATCTGTGATCACGGTTGAAGCGGGAAACGACGCGAGCAGATCGGCAACCAACCCGTCGAAGTCGAAATCAGAGTTCGCCTTGCCACCGATGTAGTACAAGTTGCTGTGCCGCCTAACGGAAGGTTTTTACGTCACCGCCATGAACGAAGCGGGTGACTCTGAGTTATGGAAGAGTTTACCAACAAAAGCCCGCGCGCGCGAAACATGGAAGGTGATCGCGAAGCGACTCAGCGTAAAAACCATGTTGGGCGACCGGCGGCACTACTTGGGGGCGTGAACTTCGGAGGTAACCGTCCAAAGATCGTCGTCAATGTTCAAGGTGCCATCGTCGTTTCGCGTGCGAAAGCGTCGTGTGTCATCGCGATCATCACCAGTACCGCCCACCATGCCATCCCGCCCAAGGCTCGAAAGCGAGATCACGCCATCATCCGAGACGGAATAGATCAGCGGGCGTCCCCAGCCATCGGTGGTTCGATTCATGTAACCATCACGTTTTGGTAGCTCAGAAAGGCTGTCGGGGCATTCGCGATGCTCAAGCATGTAAAGATGCATGCGAACATGAGTCTCGGTCATCGCGGTCAACGTCATCGAGTGTGGCGGGATCGTGGTGACGAACGAATTAGCGACGAACGCGAGAACTGCGATGGCCGCGACAACAACCAGTACCGTTCGGATTCGCATTGATCTAGGTCGCCCAACGGAAGGTTTTTACGACACCGCTTCTCTCCGAAGTCAAAAAGCGTCGCAACACAGATCAGCTTACCAAAAAGAATCGACGTTGCCAAAGAGGCGGTGTCCACGGCGTCGCAAACCATTACGCGGCAACGGAGCGAACAAGCGTTGCAAGCCAAATGATGCTCCAACGTCGAAGCCGTGGCCTTGCGTAAAAACCATGTTGTGCGATTCAAACGCTACCCAAGACGTAGCGATTGTGACAGTCGTCCGCAAACCGCCAGATGATGATAGATTCGCCCGTTCCATCGAGAAATTCGGTGAGCCATTCAAGCTCGTCATTCCAAAGTCCGTCATCCCAATCCGAGGTTGAGAATTCAAAGGTGTATTCATTGACGCGTTCGCCAATCAGCGATTCGATGTGATGCCAGAATTCGTCGCGCACGTCAGCGTCACGCAATTGAGCGGTTACGATCACGAGGCCGTCAGAATTGTAGGAGTCGTCAATCACCGATAGCCTGAATCGCACAACGGAAGGTTTTTACGACACCGCCCTGAACGAAGCGAAAGATGTCTGAACTACGAGAGATTGTACCAAGGCCAGTCCGCGTCGCCAAACGCGGAAGGTGTGCCGTAGGCCCATGCGTAAAAACCATGTTGTGCGACCGGCAAGCTACCTAGTAGCCAGTGACTTCGGAGTAGATCACGTGCCCATCGGCATCTAAGTGGACGTATACGAATGCGTCATCGAACCCGTACCCGCTCCACGAGCCAATGTAGTACGAGAACACCTCAGCGCCGCGAAGCCGATGCCCACCCGCGTCGGTAGCAGCGTCCAAACGGTCACTGGGCTGTCCGAGCAGCTCAACTACGGCATCGCGATCCATACCGTGAACGCGTGATACAACATCTCGTGCCATCGGGGCGCGGTTGTCTGGCGATGCAGTCGCCCATGTCTGCGAATCAAAGTTGCGATCGTCGAAAGGATCAACCCAACCCGACAGCGCGAAAACGCAAGCTAGAGCAAACGCAACGAACGTGACAACGACAAACAAGGTGCGAGTTGAGAATCGAATGTGAGCATCTCCGGTAGGTCGCACAACGGAAGGTTTTTACGACACCGCCCTAAACGAAGCGAGCGATGTCTGAACTACCAAGAATTGTACCAAGGCCATGGCCCGTTGCCAAAGAGCCAAGGTGTGCCGCAGGCCTAGCGTAAAAACCATGTTGTACGACCGTCACCCCTGCTTGCGTGTCACCCGCTGGGCGAGCTTGCCGAGCAGTTTCCAAGCAGTATTGAATTGCGATTTGCGAGCGAAGTCCGACGAAACGCCATCGACGAGCATGATATGGCGAACACGGGAGCCAACGCGATACGTCAGCGTCCGGTGATCGGCACCATCGGCCGTGGCACCCGGCATGTAGTCAATGTCGATCGCGGCTAAAGCAGTGGCGAGCTGCTGGAGTTCCGCATCAGGCAGGAGCACGGATGGGCGATGGTCCAAAGGTTCGGCGGAGTTTGAAAGTTCGCCATCACGCGTCAGAGTGATGAACCACGGTTTATGACGAGAGGACATTGCGGGCACAAAGTGAGCGCGGAGCTGTTCGTCGTCGAGAAGTGAGTGCGTGATATCCACCATTCGGTAGGTCGTACAACGGAAGGTTTTTACGACACCGCCCTGAACGAAGCGAAAGATGTCTGAACTACGAGAGATTGTACCAAGGCCAGTCCGCGTCGCCAAACGCGGAAGGTGTGCCGTAGGCCCATGCGTAAAAACCATGTTGTGCGACCGGCAAGCTACCTAGTAGCCAGTGACTTCGGAGTAGATCACGTGCCCATCGGCATCTAAGTGGACGTATACGAATGCGTCATCGAACCCGTACCCGCTCCACGAGCCAATGTAGTACGAGAACACCTCAGCGCCGCGAAGCCGATGCCCACCCGCGTCGGTAGCAGCGTCCAAACGGTCACTGGGCTGTCCGAGCAGCTCAACTACGGCATCGCGATCCATACCGTGAACGCGTGATACAACATCTCGTGCCATCGGGGCGCGGTTGTCTGGCGATGCAGTCGCCCATGTCTGCGAATCAAAGTTGCGATCGTCGAAAGGATCAACCCAACCCGACAGCGCGAAAACGCAAGCTAGAGCAAACGCAACGAACGTGACAACGACAAACAAGGTGCGAGTTGAGAATCGAATGTGAGCATCTCCGGTAGGTCGCACAACGGAAGGTTTTTACGACACCGCCCTAAACGAAGGGAGCGATGTATGAACTACGGGAAATTGTACCAAGGCCATGGCCCGTTGCCAAAGAGCCAAGGTGTGCCGAAGGCCTAGCGTAAAAACCATGTTGTGCGACCGGAGAAGTACGGATCAGTCAGCCATTGGCCAAACGATTTCAAGCAATCGCCGACACGCCTCTTCGGTCTCAACCCAGATAACGCATGCGGCGGATTCCGTGTCACCACAGTTGAGCAATGGGAGCAAGTCAGCAGCCGCAGATTCCACTGCGGCGATCACGCGATCGCAGAACTCGTAACCAGTGACACCCGTGGTCTCGTATTCGATCTGCCAAGCGAGGTCGATTTCGCGCCCGTCGTGCTGTGTGTCGCCAGAAACCGTCAAGATGATTGGCGACCAATCGTCGCAGTCCCACATCGAGTCATCATCCGCGTCGATCAGCGATCGCAGGTCAGATGGGATTTGCCATTCAGGCAACGATTTGCTCATTGCGGTAGGTCGCACAACGGAAGGTTTTTACGACACCGCCGTTGCGATGCCATTCAAGTTTGAACAAAGGGAGATTCTACCACCAGTGGGAGGCTTCAACAAACGACAGCGGTGTGCCGTAGGCCTCAGCGTAAAAACCATGTTGTGCGACGGAACCTACGGATGACGTTTGCGATTTGCTATCGCCCACACGCCCCAGCAACAGCCCGTGATTGCGATACAAGCAATTGCCACCCACGTTGCATCGGTAGCGAATTTGTTCATCGGGAAACTGTTCCGCGCGTAGGCCCCCGTGCGCTGCCATTGCCAATGTGTTACCCATGCGTAAGCTGCAACGCCAGCCGGAATCGAGCAAAACAAAAACGAGACGGCAACTGCAAGCCAGTGCCAGATGCCAGTCCTTTTGGCGACAACGTGGCCCGGACTCGTAGATTCATACGGGTTGGGCTTCATGGTTGATCGAGTCGCACAACGGAAGGTTTTTCCGACACCGTCCTAAACGAAGCGAACGATGCCTGAACTGAGGAAATTGTACCAAGGCCAGCCCGCGTCGCCAAACGTGGAAGGTGTGCCCGAAGGGTCTCTGCGTAAAAACCATGGTATGTGACCGTTGCACTACGTTTGATCGTCCACATCGCGAAGCACCGACACATGGGCATGGCAACCGTGTGACTTCGCGTTGCATTTCCCGCAATTTGGGCAGGTGACTGGGTGAGCGTCCATCGAGCCCTCGACTAGAGGTGTGTCACATGGAGGGCAGTGAAGTTGTGACCACAGGGTATCGAGTGGTAGGAGATAGCCCGGTGTCGAATCACAGATTGCGACGATCAAACCGATGTTGTGCGCCAGGAAACCCGATGCAGTCAGGTAGTGTTGGTGACCACGAAGCCAATTCTGGAACGACGCGCGGTCGAAGTCGGTGGCGATTGAAACATGCGTTGTGCAATCGGGACAGAAGAATCGTCGGACCGGCGTGTCGGACGTCGCCGAGCCGATCCACTCGGTGTACGTGAGGGCCTCCCATTCATGAGAACACTCAGGACAAGTAGCGCGGAATTCCCACGGCATTGGTTCACCTGAGGTCGCACAACGGAAGGTTTTTACGACACCGCCGTTGCGATGCCATTCAAGTTTGAACAAAGGGAGATTCTACCACCAGTGGGAGGCTTCAACAAACGACAGCGGTGTGCCGTAGGCCTCAGCGTAAAAACCATGTTGTGCGACGGAACCTACGGATGACGTTTGCGATTTGCTATCGCCCACACGCCCCAGCAACAGCCCGTGATTGCGATACAAGCAATTGCCACCCACGTTGCATCGGTAGCGAATTTGTTCATCGGGAAACTGTTCCGCGCGTAGGCCCCCGTGCGCTGCCATTGCCAATGTGTTACCCATGCGTAAGCTGCAACGCCAGCCGGAATCGAGCAAAACAAAAACGAGACGGCAACTGCAAGCCAGTGCCAGATGCCAGTCCTTTTGGCGACAACGTGGCCCGGACTCGTAGATTCATACGGGTTGGGCTTCATGGTTGATCGAGTCGCACAACGGAAGGTTTTTCCGACACCGTCCTAAACGAAGCGAACGATGCCTGAACTGAGGAAATTGTACCAAGGCCAGCCCGCGTCGCCAAACGTGGAAGGTGTGCCCGAAGGGTCTCTGCGTAAAAACCATGGTATGTGACCGTTGCACTACGTTTGGTCGTCCACATCGCGAAGCACCGACACATGGGCATGGCAACCGTGTGACTTCGCGTTGCATTTCCCGCAATTTGGGCAGGTGACTGGGTGAGCGTCCATCGAGCCCTCGACTAGAGGTGTGTCACATGGAGGGCAGTGAAGTTGTGACCACAGGGTATCGAGTGGTAGGAGATAGCCCGGTGTCGAATCACAGATTGCGACGATCAAACCGATGTTGTGCGCCAGGAAACCCGATGCAGTCAGGTAGTGTTGGTGACCACGAAGCCAATTCTGGAACGACGCGCGGTCGAAGTCGGTGGCGATTGAAACATGCGTTGTGCAATCGGGACAGAAGAATCGTCGGACCGGCGTGTCGGACGTCGCCGAGCCGATCCACTCGGTGTACGTGAGGGCCTCCCATTCATGAGAACACTCAGGACAAGTAGCGCGGAATTCCCACGGCATTGGTTCACCTGAGGTCGCACAACGGAAGGTTTTTACGACACCGCCCTAAACGAAGCGAGCGATGCCTGAACTACGAGAGATTGTACCAAGGCCATGGCCCGTTGCCAAAGAGCCAAGGTGTGCCCGAAGGGCCTCAGCGTAAAAACCATGTTATACGCCCCGGCCACTACGATTGCGGCCGAGTCCAGTCACGCAACGCATCAACCAAGACTGCGAAAAACGGATAGTCGTCATGCGACGAGACGTCAGAGCAGCACCGCAACAAACGAGTCAGTTCGTTGCGATCGGCAATTTTCACCGTGTCCGAGGCGGCGTCGAACACAAACAGGGAATTGGGGTCGAACGTCGCGGTGTCGCGTGGCAGGAGATTGGAGGAATGAGATAGCTCGGCGAGAAAGTCCGCGAGCTGGGGGAGCAGAATCATCGCATGCGACCAATAGCCGGTCATGCAGCTGCCATCACCCAGAGGTGCGCCATCGGTGTCACGGAAGTCTATGCCCATCGAAAACCTAGGGGCGTATAACGGAAGGTTTTTACGACACCGCCCTGAACGAAGCGAACGATGCCTGAACTACGGAAGATTGTACCAAGACCAATGCCCGTTGCCAAAGAGCCAAGGTGTGCCCGAAGGGCCTCAGCGTAAAAACCATGTTAGGCGACCGTGCCACTAAGAGTAGTCGAACCCCGACACGAATGCGCCATCGGGAATGGCTAGAGGTTCGGTGGCCACACCATCATATCGCGGATAAGACAACCAATCGACGGGCAAGAATCCGTCCCAAAATTCTGGCGTAATCTGTCGGGGCAATTCACGTCGGTTGAAGTCGGACACAATCCAAACAGTATCGGCGCGTGGCCAACCAGACGGCGAGATCTCAGGTGCGATTTCGATCCGGACATCGTGGATTCCAGCCACGTTGCGCTGACCAACCAACACCGCGTAGAACTCGGTTGGGCCAAAACGGCAACGTGCGTACGGCCCAAGTGATTCAGTATCGTCGTTGTCGGTGAAGAACTCTTCGAGCGTGACGAGCGGGCGCGGCTTCGACGCATCGAGCGGATCGCCAATGCGATCAAGAAGACGGTCGAGAGCTGCCATTAACTGAGGTCGCCTAACGGAAGGTTTTTACGACACCGCCCTAAACGAAGCGAGCGATGTCTGAACTACCAAGAATTGTACCAAGGCCATGGCCCGTTGCCAAAGAGCCAAGGTGTGCCGCAGGCCTAGCGTAAAAACCATGTTGTACGACCGTCACCCCTGCTTGCGTGTCACCCGCTGGGCGAGCTTGCCGAGCAGTTTCCAAGCAGTATTGAATTGCGATTTGCGAGCGAAGTCCGACGAAACGCCATCGACGAGCATGATATGGCGAACACGGGAGCCAACGCGATACGTCAGCGTCCGGTGATCGGCACCATCGGCCGTGGCACCCGGCATGTAGTCAATGTCGATCGCGGCTAAAGCAGTGGCGAGCTGCTGGAGTTCCGCATCAGGCAGGAGCACGGATGGGCGATGGTCCAAAGGTTCGGCGGAGTTTGAAAGTTCGCCATCACGCGTCAGAGTGATGAACCACGGTTTATGACGAGAGGACATTGCGGGCACAAAGTGAGCGCGGAGCTGTTCGTCGTCGAGAAGTGAGTGCGTGATATCCACCATTCGGTAGGTCGTACAACGGAATTATGTACGACAATGTGTCGTGAAATACGAAATAACAGATCGGCATTCTAGCGATTACAGGTGGCCACGGCAAATTGCGTGGTAGTGAGACAGCGTAGAGCCAAGAACTGGGCTGATTTGGACTGAAATGGTGGCCGGGAGTCGAAGAAAAGTCCGGATAGCGCGTACCGCGAACCCGAGAGTACTTTTCGATGTTGAAGGATCTGGAACCCAGCCCCGTCAACCGGACCGTTGATCCGGAATAGTCGCCAGGAACCGACTGCTGATGTGGCCGCGGATGTTTTCGAAGAACTCCGGGGACAGTATTCGCTCTCGCTGGATTGCCGGAAGTGCGCTCAGGAGAGGAATCCAGTCCTCCGCCAAAGGAAGTTCAAGTTGAACCCACTTGCACGCATCCAGGCGAACCAGAATTCCATCAAGGATGACCTGTTCGCCAGGTATCGGGCTGGGGATGAGCAGGGAAACATCGGCTGACTGACCGTTGCCATGCGGTGTCATCAGTATCTGCAATCGTCCCACCGAACGTGAGTCGCGGCTGGATTCATTGTTGGATTTATCGACCGCGTTCGACTTTTGCAGTTGGTCCAGTGGACTGACAACTCTGGCCGTATTGAGTTTGGCAACGTGCGTGTAGATCGTTGTTGTTTCCAGACGTTGATGTCCCAGCAGTTTTTGAATGAAACGAATGTCGGTGCCGTTTTCCAGCAGGTGAGTTGCAAATGCGTGTCGGAATGAGTGCGGCGTAACTCGCTTGGCAACGCCAGCCAGGTCGGCTGCGGTTATAACCCAGCGTTGCAACGTTCGAGGAGATATGTGGCGGTTTTCGCGGTGATTCAATGACGGGAAAATATAGTCGTCTCCCTGTCGCTCTACACAGGCTGCTTTGAGGGCAGTTGTAAATGAAACGGGTAGCATGACCAGTCGATCCGATGCGCCTTTTCCATTGGCGACACGAATGGTTTGGCGATCAAAATCCAGATCATGAACGCGCAGTTTGCAGAGTTCGCTATTGCGGAGACCGGCTGCGTACATGATGCCGATCGCCAGTTTGCTCATTCGAGTTGGCGCAGCGTTGAAAATTCGTGTGACTTCTGCTGCGGCCAGGACGACGGGTTGCCGTTTCTTTTGACGTGGCGTCGCCAGTCCGAGCGTTACATCGCGACAGCAAAACTTGTCGAAAGCAGTGCGGATGGCACTCAGGTTGACGGCAAGATGTGACGAACTGGCGCCGCCATCGACAAGCATTTCCAGATAATTCCGGACGTCTTCGCTTGTGACCGAATTAGGTGCTGCGCCGAACCAGGCGAGGAATCCGTTGAGTGCGGAAACGTAATTTGTGATGCTGTTGCTGGCGTATTTGCGAATCTTGAGTTCGCGTTTGACGCTGGCGAGAAATTCGTCAGACGTAGGGCGACCGCGAAGAATCGAATGTCCTTTACGAACCGCGTGTTCCAGCGGGGACCGTTGAGCGGCACGTCCACGAGCGATCTGGTAGGGCTGACCGTTATTGTACGTGTGTATTGGAGGCTGTCGGTGTGCGGGGGATGAAGGGCTCATCGCAATAAACTCCTGTGAAGGTGGGAGTTTTAACGTAGGAGATTTGTCGAATGGCAACAAGGAAGTTGAGAACTGCTTGCATTTGTGCGCCGCCGCGGCCGACCCACAGGCAACTGATCCAGACTGGCCTGAATTCCGGACATCCGGCCAGGTATAGATTGGTGCGGGGTTGAACAACCAGTCTGAGCGATTGGGATCTGTATACCGAAATGGTCGGGCTTTGCCACTTCGTCTGGCATGGAGACACCAATGATTCGGCTCGTAAGAAGTTCCTGAAGCAACCTGCTGAGTTGTTGATGACCACGCCGGAGTCACTGGAAGTGATGCTGGTTTCACAACGAGTCAATGAAGCCAAGCAGTTGTTGAAGAAGGGGTTGGGGCAGCGACGCTTGGCGGTGGTGGATCAGAAGCAACTTGCGGGAAAGTCGATGGAGAAAGGAAAGTTACTGACTACGGGTCGGGTTGGCTGTCGTAGCGTAATCCTCAGCAACGCCCTGCTGACCAATAGCTAAAAAAATCCCAAAGTGCCCGGCCGCCCACATAGGCGACCGGGCGGGTTTGGAAGTCTTCGATCTCCCACTGGTGCCAGACATAACGCCCGGTTGCCCTTGCAGGCGTTTTTGTTTGTTTGAGCTGAAGCCAGCTCTCGACAGGAACCCCTCCAACGCTACCGGGAATCGCTATTCATAACCTGCCGAGAAATCTGCTGCTGAGGGTAGGAACTGCACGGCCCACCATGCGTGTCAATCGCCTTGCAGCCCGGACGAAGCCGGGTGCAGGGCATGAGCTTTGCATGGTGCGGTCTGTTCAGTGACGAGTAGGCCTCAAACGAATCGCGCCATCGTGAATCAAAGCGACGGCCAATACGCCGAGGCAGATGAGAAAGACGATAAACGACTCAGTCAACAGTCCAGCAAATCCTGAAACGCCTCTTGGAAATCCGCGGGGCACTTGCTGGCATCGAGTTTTTCGAGTTCCTTCAGGTAGACCCCAATGCTCTCGATGAATGGAGTTAGGCCAGATTCTTCAAACGTATTTTTAGTTACTTGTTTCACTCTGTTTTTTGCATCGACGTCAGCTTTCAAAAGTGAAGAGATTGGATGTGATCCCGATGCGATCGGCGGCACCTCCGAAGCGGGATGGCATCCCGTTAAGAATACGAACAATATCAAGTGAAAAATGCAATTTCGCGTTGCTGCGTATGGTGCATTCATTTTGCTCTTTAATTAATTCGGGTGATTACAAGACGCACTTCAGTCCTGACGTAGCATCGCTTAAACATTTATTTACTAAGCGAGTAAACTCTCACGTGGTGGACAGCATTTCTGGAATCTATTGACTAAAATTTCGGTTTTCATTCTGCGATCATTCCAATCTTGACAAGCTATGGAAAACCAACAGACTCAATCACTGGAACCTGTTATCAAAAGACTGACGCGAGGGGATGCGAGTGCTCGGGAAGAACTGGTTGAGGCTATGACGTTGCGATTTCGGGCCACAGCATCACGGCTTCTGCGCCAAAACCCAAGAGTCCGACGTTGGGAGTTGACGGATGACGTCTTGCAGCGAGCGATGCTGCGTTTATATCGCTCTCTGGAAGACGTATCTCCTCAGTCGACCGCACAGTTATTTGGCCTTTGCAGGCTGCACTTCTCGCGAGCGCTAACTGACTTGGCTCGAAAGCATTACGGACCTTTGGGGATTGGAGCGAATCACGACACCAAGAATGGCCAGCTTGATGCCGCCGTTCAGTCACGATCTTCAATTAGTGGAACCCATAATCCTAAACGGCTCGTCCAATGGACTGAATTCCATCGTGCGATCGAGTCCCTTGATGACCAGCAACGAATCGTTTTTGAGATGTGCTGGTACGAAGTGATGACTCACGCCGAGATCGCAGCTGCGCTCGAATGTTCGACAAAGACGGTCCAAAGGCGGTTCCGTGAAGCGTGTCTATATCTGCGTGCCAACTGTGAATTGCCTGAAGGGATCTAATGGCCAGTGCTCAAATGGACGTCGTTCACGAACTCGTGGACCGATGGGAGAATGAAATTGAAACACGCAAGAAGTTGACACTTCGCGAGCTCTGCATAGACCATCCTGAGCTGACTACTCAAGTCACTGAAATGATCACAGCTCTCGAATGGGTAAAGCAACGACAGAATGACTTTTTTGGAGTCGGGGACTTTGATTCTGCAAAGCGGTTAGGCCGGTTTGAGATTCGCGAAATAATCGGGGCTGGAACATTCGGTACGGTATGGCTCGCATTTGATCCTCACCTCCAGCGTGACGTTGCGATCAAGGTGCAGAATTGCCCCGACACAAACATTGATTTTGAACTCGATCCATTTCTGAAAGAAGCAAGACTTCTATCAAAACTGAGACACGAGCATATCGTACAAGTCTACGAAGTTGGCCGAGATGGCGAGACTGTTTACTTTGTAACGGAGCTAATCGAGGGATACACTCTCGCCGAGTATGCCGACGGTCGGCCTCTTACCTTTGGAGCCTGCATTGATATCCTGCGGCGAGTCGCAAACGCATTGGACTTTGCGCACGAACAAGGCTACGTCCATCGTGATGTTAAACCATCGAACATATTGATTGGCCTAGATGGCAGGGTCGCCGTCTGCGATTTCGGAATCGCAGAATCTCAATCTCTTTCCTCAGGTTACAGTGGCACCGAACTCTACATGTCACCTGAACAAGCTGCTGGAGATCGGGTTGATTCTTCCAGCGACATCTATAGCCTCGGTGTAGTGGCGAGCAAGCTATTGAGCGGCGGTCTTAAGCCAAGGGAGCATCTTCCGAAGCGCCAACTCCAGCTCGCTCTTTCTAAGATTGCGAAAACTGAACGATCTGTGATAAAACGCGCAACCGCCTTTGAATCGACAGATAGGCACTCAACTGCAACTGAATTTGTCATCAGCCTTGCAACTGCACGACAGAAGAAGCGTGTAACGTACACGGTTTTGACAGTCGCACTCTTGCTGTTTTCTTACATTGCTTTTCCTTGGAATGCTGCGGAACGATATCTGCATTCAATTGTGAATGCCGATCCTCTGTATTCAATTCAGTTTCAAGGCACGCCGCCAAAGATGACTGACCATACGGGGGAAGGCGTTCAAGCATATCATTCCGGCCATGTTCGGAAGTGTAGAACAGAAGAATTTCAAGACGAGGCCAACTCAACAATTGAGCTGGTTGAAACTGATGAAAAGAATCCTGTTGACGCAGGAATTCATTTTGAGAAGGCACAACTGTCGAGTAAGCGCGGATTTAGTGTCACTTTCTGGTTTCAGTCACGGCGTTTGGACAATCGATCTCGTTCGACCCTTGTCCATTTGGGAGAGTCCAGCGGTTATGGGGAGTCGGCCGCTCCCCAATTAACCGTATGGCTGGACGAACAAGACGAAATGAACATTCTGAGTTTTCACCGTTTCGGTCATGTTGCAATCAATAAACCAGAACTAAACGAGAATATGGCATTAAGCCATGAGCTTGGCGGATGGACTCATTTTGCGTTGACCTACGATCCCTCTGAGGACAAGCCAGATTACGTCGGCAACCTCGCCATTAGTCTCAATGGTGAAGCCATTTTCAGTAGAGGCAACATTCATTTGGGAAATGTACTTCGCCACAGCAAGACGCGACTTTCACTTGGGACAACTCACAAGCAATCTCGAACCGGAATGTCACATGGACTAGTCGGCGAAATGTCGAAAATTCAGCTATGGGACCGGTGCCTTTACGCCAGCGAAATCCGTGGTTTGGCAAAGAAGCCGTAGCTCGATATCAACAATGCCAAAGAAATTTGCAACTTGTCGCAAGAACATGTCCACCCCAAACAATCTTGCTCGCTTGTATAAGTATTGGCGAACGTTGTTTGGAGAAAGAATATGAAGCGAATTGTGTCTTGCTTGTTAGCTCTTGTCTTTGTCGTCGCAGGCTGTTCAGAATCATCAAAAGTTGCCGAGGACCCCGCAGACAATGAGTCACCAGAGATCACGACTCGTTCCAAGCCGGTTCTGCATCCCGTGTTCCACACGCGAGTTACTGGTCAGCCCGCTCGTAATCCCGCTTTGAAAATCGACATCCATAGTGATTGGGAAGCCCCATGGAATCGCGCCGAGTTTTTTCTCTCAGTTCAGTCCAGTCGCTTCCCGGAAGACGTTAGGATTTTACTCCCCGTAAACATCGGAAACTTTGCAGGCTGCAAAACGAGATTCGTTCAGCTGCCATTTGAGATACACCAAGATGAAACACTTGTTTTTGAGTTGCTCGATGACGACTCGATGAGCGTTGATCAGCAGAAGCAGGTTGTCACGGCGTGTTCATCAACAGGCTTCGTGATAGTGACACTGGGCAGCATCGTCCAGCCTGAATTGACGCCGTTTAGCGCTTTGGGTGCGGAGGCTGGGCGTCAATTTGGCAAGTCAATCATTGAAGACATCAAACTTCACAAATTTTCAAACTATGGCAAAGCGGAATTCAGAGTTGGCGCCACTATGCCTCACTTTCCGCATGACGCAAACGATCTCTCTGTTCTTTGTGGGAACTACTGCTACGCCACACTCCGCATTTACTGCCCACCGACTGAAATACCATTCAAGACCAACGAAATAGCCTCGAAATGACTTTTGTAAAAATGCATTCCAATCAAATAAAAGAAATTCTATCTTTGACCCTTTGTTTAACCTTCATCTGTGTTTCAGGATGTGGATACGTTAACTCAGGAATTCAAAAAGCGAAATGCGAAGTCTGCTCTGGTTCGGGATCTTGTGCTCTTTGTGAAGGCAACGGGAAAGGGATCTTCTACGGCACTTGCGGAGTTTGTAAAGGTGACGGCCTGTGTGATGGCTGTAGCGGCACAGGAGTCAACTTCTCGGACTAGTTTAGCGAAGGATCGACTTTGATCTTTCTCCGTGACTTCGTTTTTCCTTTCTTGAATTCGAGTTCGTATAGACCTCCATTGTGGGCGTCGATACACCGACCCCTGGCCCATGCCCGAAGTCGCTCGATTGACTCCGAAGAAGTGACAGCAACTGGTACGACGTTCTGTGCTGCCGCCTTGATCGGAATATCAAGTAACGCCGCCAGCCGACATGCGGCCTTAATCTCAGCGCCGGTCCACACGTCGTCTTTTGGTTTGGTCTGATCGGCAGCCAGACCATACACCGAAATGTACTGCTCCCAGATCAGGTTCTTCTCTTCTCGCGACGGTAGATCCACAAAGAAGATGGAGTCAAACCGCTCGGCTCGTGCGAACTCCGGCGGGAGTTTGCCAACGTCGTTCGCGGTGCAGACCACAAACGTGTCGGATTCGCGATCGTTCAGCCACGATAGGAAACTGCCGAACATCCGCGCTGAGACCCCGCTGTCGGACTGTCCCGAACCGCCGACGCCCGCAAACGCTTTGTCGATCTCATCGAGCATCACAATCGCCGGAGCCATCGCGTCGATGATTCTTAGGGCTTGCCGAGTTCGCTGTTCCGTTTGACCCACGAGCGAACCCATCAGCGATCCGACATCAAGAATGATGACGGGGCGTCCGGTTTCGCGTCCGAGTGCCTTGCAGAACTGTGACTTGCCGCAACCAGGTGGACTCGGCAACATGACGCCACGTGGCTTCACGTTCTCGCTTGATCGACTCAATGCTCGTCTATAGAACGATTTCAGTGCTGACAGCCCTCCAAGCGAACCGAAGTCTGCATCGCCCCGATACATTTCCAACAAACCAGACTTCTTCAGCATCTGGCTCTTCAGTTCCCAGATGGCATCAGGTTGTATTCGGCCATGACGTACCAGCGACAAAGAGAAAGCAGATTCAGCCTCAGCTCGTGTCAGTCCGCCAGCTGCATCGAGGACTAGATCCAGTTCGCTCCCGGTCGGCAACTCCGTCTCCTCGGTCGCGATCCCTCTGGCGATCTCCAGCAACTGGTCACGTGACGGCATCTCGTGTTCGACTACGACAAACAGCTCCAGCTCCGCGGGAATCGACACGACCGGCGACAGCACGATCAGGATTGTTCGGTTCTGCTTACCGGCGACGAGTTGTCGCTGCACAGCCTGCATCACTTCAGTCGACCCGATAAACCGATGCAAGTTGTTCATGACCAAGACGGCCGTTCCGTCGTCAGACGCCAATGCTTTCAATGACCGAACAGCGGCCAAGGGATCACCCGCTTCCGATGAAGTTTCTCCACCACTCAGCGTCATTCCCTGTTCAATATCCCAGTTGGCGAAGCTCCATCCTTCGTCGCGGCAAAGCTGAGCTATCTCGACGATTGCGTCCTGATGTTCATGGCTTTCGATCCAGATGCCGGTAAAGCAGGCGGAGATCAGTTCTCCAAGGCGTTCAGTTAAGTTCATACTATCTCCTTGAGTGATCCGTTAGGCGCAGATGGCTTTCACGGAAGTGGTTTAAGACTAAAATGCCATGCAAACAAAATTGCATGACTTAGAGTTACCAATGCCAAACGAAAATCAGGGATGTCTCGGAAGCATCCTGAAGCTGTTCGGGATCGACTTGGGTAAGGCGGCCAGTGAGGGCTCTGTCGATGAGCCATTGCCATACCGGGTCCGCGACGACTTTCTGTCTCCGGCCGAGCTCGCGTTTTTTCAAGTGCTCCACGAAGCTACGTCGAGCCATTTTTACGTTTGCACCAAGGTGCGGATCTCAGACCTGGTTTACGTTGTGAATCGCCGGAGCAATATGGGGCACGCGAATCGAATCGACCGGAAGCACGTTGACTTTGTACTTTGCGAACCAGCCACGATGACTCCCAAGCTGGTAGTCGAACTGGATGACTCAAGCCATCAAAGAAAAGACCGACGCGAACGCGACGAATTGGTCGACTCCGTTTTTGAAGCCGCCGGACTTCCGATTCTTCATGTCCCGTGGAGCCGCAGCTACGACCAAGAGCATCTCAAACAGCAGATCCGAGATTCAATGGGACTGCCGTCAAGTGCTCCCGCAAATATCGCCGATATACCGTTGCCCGCCGAAACAGCCGCCGATGCGTCCAATGTTGTAGCCGAGACTGTAGCGGCGGCGGCTGTTCCACCACCCGTACCATCGAAAGCAGAGCTGCAAGAAACGGACGCCCCTTCCTGCCCAAAATGTTCGGGCAACATGGTGATGCGAAAGGCTGCGAAGGGAGCACACAATGGGAAGAAATTCTGGGCCTGTGCCAGCTATCCGAAGTGTCGCCAGATCATCGCGATCGACTGACCTCTGTTCGAATGACCGAGCCTCAATTCGACTACGTGCCATTCGAGTTTTGAACGGTTGCTTGTTTGACTGAAGTGGTAAAAAACTCAGCGGTAGTCCGCATGCCAGTTTGCTTGCCCAGAGCCTGTTCAACGAACTTGCTTGCTTCAACGCACTCGCTCCCTGTGAAGCCCTTCGTTTCGACTTGGCTATTGCCTTTGGTGTCGATAGTAATTTCGATTCGCTTGCTCAAACTGCACCTCCTACCTGGACGGTCAACTTGATCGATCCGTTATAGAGTTGCTGCTCGACACAGGAATGCCCCTTTTTGCGGGCCTCGATCTTAGCTTTCTCAATGGCATAGCCTTGCAGAAACTGATCGAGAAACTCTTGGCTGCCCCAGCGGCCACCGTAGTTATCGAACCGCAGCTGGCCAGTCTCAGTGTTCGCCACGACCGGATACTTCCAGTGTGGCAACTCGACGCCCAAACCCGTCTCAGTAGACGAGTACAATTCAAACGTCCCTCGCGTTGCACGAGGTAAGTGAAGTCGCGAACAAGCCGCTTGAACAGCAGCCTCATCTCGAACTTCGATTTGAATTGAAACAATGTGTGACACGATGCTCCCCTTTCTGTTTGGATAGGATTGTTTTGGTTAATTGGTTGACTGAAGCGGCCCGGCTAAAACGTTGGCTCGATTTCGGTTTGTTCAACTGGCTCGGTTGAACGTTGATCCGTGACAGCCAGGCTCTCTGGGATTGGAGCTGGCAGCAGACGTAGCGTCTCGCTTGTCAATTCACCGATCAAAATTTCGTTGACGATGTGTGCTTCGTCAGCTGCCGATGTTCGATTGACGCTGTACAAAAAGTACGCGGCGAGCGTCAACGGGCAGAGACAAACCAGAATTCTGACAACGACGTGAATCGCCTCGGCGATCACAGGTGCCCGCCGTCGATCGAGTTCGATCTCTCCCCGCAGCTCACCTAGTTTCGATTTTTGCTGGTCGAGATTAGCTCTCTCTTCTTGAAGCGATTCCTGCGAACTGGCATGTGCCGCAATCATTTCGCCACGCGACTGGGCATCGGCTTCGACCAGTTTCTCAGCGGTGTGAGCGGTCCGCCTGTTCTGCTCGGCTTGTTCTTGCATCGCCTGCGTGGCAATTTCCCGAACAGCTTGCGATTCACTTTGACGGCACCCAAATAGTAAGTTCAAAATGACTGTCGTCACCAACAACGATGTGGCAAATAGGCCGAGCCGTCGTTTATTCATTTTCATGTTCTTGATTCGTCCTCCAGTGGGTCAGAATTTTCGTTAACAGCGACTGCAACGCACGTCGCAATCGCATTTCACGGGCCAGCAGGTGTGCGAGGATCAACGCGAGAATCGCACTGAGAAATAGGACGTAGTTAAGCAATAGGTCCCTCCTTTCTGTTTTGAATTCAGCGCAAGAAAATCCCGGCAGGGCGTGAAGGTGCTATTTCGGAGGGTTCGCGGTACCTAAGCCAGTTCCCTCATGTTATATGACGCGTTTTTCGCCTCGAATTTAGCAATTGACGTTTGGAGAGAGGTCAATGGCCAGCTCTTTGGCCAGGCGATCTGGTAAAGGAACTGGCTCTTGTTCCTCAAAGCTGTATTCCGAGAAGTCCGGTGGGGCGCCCAACAAAAATTCCAACCACTTCTCTCTCGTTTTAACCGTACGATACATACGTTCGTCAATTGTTCCCTCAATCGCAGGGTAAAGCGCATCCAGCGAAACAGTTGAGTCTGTTTCCCGCATGAGACTGGTCAACGACCCGAGGCGGTCTATCCTGCCGATTCTTTGCTCGACTTGAGCTGGGTTCCACACAAGATCGTGATGAACGACACGGCGACATTGCTTATGCAAATCCAGACCTTCCTGCATGACTTCATTGGCAATCAAAACCATTGGAAACAACGGTGTGTTGAATGCTTCTCGAAGCTTCTCGCGGCTTTGGCCTTGCGCAGTGTGCCGGGCGAATTCGCCTGTTCTGATCGGTCCCTCCAGAATATCCAACTGCTGTTCATGCTCGCGTCCCGAAAAATACCCAAGAAAGCGATTCAATTGATTGCCCCATGGCTTCCCCGTTTTCGCAATCCAGAAGGTTGGCAAGAACTTGAGCAGGTCTTCGGAGTGAATTGAGTCGGTCGCAACGCCAGACAGTTGGGCCGTCCGTAGCAAGTCGGTTAGAAACGGCACCTGTTTGAACGTCAGATATCGAGCCAGTGATTCGATGGTCTTTGCGCGAAGCCCGATATCGAGTTTCTCAATCGCATTGCATCGCTCCCATAGTGAACCCTTTTGCCCAATCACTAAACGGGCAGATCGCTGATTGATCGTCCATTGGGGCTGCTCACTGCCAGACAATTGCGAACCGGCCTCACCCTTTTCAAGATCGAGGCCGTGCAAGACGAAATCTGGCTCGCAGAGTCGAGTAAGTCGATCAAGGTTATCGTTTTCCCGAGTATGACGGGCCACCCAAAGTTTGGCTGCCGCGTGTTCGACACATCTTTTTGTCGCCAGGTAGTCAATCTTCGCAGCAGCGGTTTTTCCAAGGCGAAGGCCCTGAAGAACACCGTTCGCTTCGACGACAATTTCCTCGAGGTTGTTGGACGCCCAATCCCCGATCGCCGCGAACGTCTGCAAGTATGGCTCCCGAAGTGCCAGATAGAGGATGTCTTGTGTCCTGTGAAAGCGGCTTTGAAGCAAAGTGTGCCGCCCCTTTTTATCCGCCCCGTCGCCGAACAATTCGTGCTCGTTGGCGTCAGGATAAACCTCACGCCAGCGTGCAAGGATTCTGGATTCCCAAACCGCATCCAACTCTCGTCGTAACTGGCGCAATGTCGCGATTCGCGTGCAGAAAATGAGCGTCTTTTCTCCCTTGTCAGCGGCGTCGAGAGAGTCAAGGAGCACATGTTTGACCTTGGGATGGTCTCCGTCAGCGCCCGTCCCAAAGGTTCGCAGAAGCCTTTTCAGTAGTTTGCGATAAACTTCGGCATCCTCCGGCAACCCATCACCATTGTTGATGATCGCGCCTTTCTTGGCTGCGGAGTACGAAGAGACCATGTTGATTTCGGCGGCTGCCTTGTGAGTACGATGCCGCCGACGAAATATCTCCGCAATGAATCGCTCGTAAACCAGAAATGGTAAGCATCCTTCCGACGACGACGGAACTGACTCAGGAACGTGATTGCGATAGTTACGTTTGTCCTTTCTCAAACTCCGGATCATCCATTTACGAAATCCAGGTTCAATTTCAGACTCTTTCAATTGCCGTAACCCGGTGATCTGATCTACGAGAATCTTCGCGACTTGGTCTTCGGCACTCAGCGATTCCTCGCGACCCGCCTCGTATGCTTTACTGAATGTCTCGGCGAAGTCTGGTTCCAAAGACAGCCAAGTGTTTTGAAACTCATCGTAAAGAGTTTGGTATTCTCGAATCTTTCCCAATAGTTGATCCACTTCCGTTTTGAGGTCCCTCGTTGCCCCCTTGGCTTTTGAGAAAACGGCGAACACTTCCTTGAGTTCCTTGATGTCCAACTGGAAGGGTGTTGCAGTCAGGAAGACCGCTTTGCGAAAGCGATTGTGAAAGATCGTCCTCAGTGCTTCGCTACGCAATGATGTAGGGTTCTTGAGTTTGTGCGCTTCGTCAATGATCAGCAATTCGATCGGTGGGAACAGTTGTCCGGCAATATAGGACCTCGCCACCATCAATAGACGTCGAACCAACTTCTTCCTGGTAAATGCTTCCAGGCCATCAGACTCAAAAAGTGCATCGAGCCGCCTAAAAGCTTTCTCCAAATGAGGCTCGATTTCGTCCAGAGTGAATTCCTTGAGAAACAGATCTGTTTCTGCATCAACATTCTCGTAGTACCGCATGTCTGGAAAGTAACGGTCAAGCATGGCGTTGCGCGTATTCCCGTGAAGCCCTCTTGAATAACAGTAAAGCGCAATCAAATACGATTGCTCTCGGGTGCCGCGACCGCTTTGGAACATGGTTACCGGCGCGATGGTCACTGAGCTTTGTCCAACAGCACCTACAAACTCGCGTAGTTTTGTGACCGTTGTGACCTTCCTCCTGCCGGACTCAAAATTGAAGGGAAATCGACTGAATTCTGACGACCACTTGTTGTTTAGGTCCGGGCCAGGTGTGAGGATCACGACCCGAGCGTTTGTTTTTTTGTGTTTAAGAGCAGCGGCCACCCCCAAAGCTTCAAACGTCTTTCCCATGCCTACCTCATCCGCTAGGACGATTCCCGGTTGGGCATCCAGCATCTCCAACGCCCGAAGAACGGTGTCTTCTTGGCGCCGAACATCTGACATGGGGATCCCATCGGCCTCGGCTCGATGATCCAGTCGCAAGAACGATTGAAGCCACTCACGGGTCCTTTGTTTCATTTGCTGGCCCCCGCATAAAAACGCTGAATCGTTTTCACCCAGCGACGGCCCGCATCATCTGGCGCTATCTGCTGAAGGTCTGATCGAATGGAATCCAGGAATCCGTTGAGCACTTCCATTTTGGGTTCGTAATCAGCGGATTCCTCCAATTCGATTTGCTTTAGTTCTCGGATCAATTCGGCACCGTAGAACCAGGCTTCCGTTGTGTTCATCGCTTTCTCGCGTGCTGCATCGACGATGCACTTCCACGCATCTGATAGACCAAGAGCCCCTTCAAGTCGCAATCGAAATCCAAGCAACGACAACTCGGGGTCCGCAAGATCTTGGGCGACAGCCCACCAAGCCCGGAAAACATCCGTTGGGCTGAAGCCTTCGCCGAAATGATGCGCCATCTTGCCGTCTTCACGAACCTTTGGCGGTCGCTTTCCAATCTCCACCGCTTTTTCTCTGCCAATCCGACGTCCAAGAAGCAAGAGAAGATCCTTCAGCTGGAGCCCTCCGCCCGAAGTAAACACCGGCAGCGCTACCAAATCCGTTACCAATATGGGAATCGAATAGTCAGTGCCAGCGACTCGTAGCACGATTTCCGCGGAAGCCGGTTGAAGAACGAAATCGTTAATGGTGATATCCGAGGTTGGTGCAACGCTCCCGCGCACGAGCTCCCGATCGTTGTAAAGCACCTGCCAATCAAAAAGCTCACTCGCCAGCTCGCTCCATTGGAGCTTCAGCACTCGCGATTTCGGATCAAATTGCACTTGCTCAATTGCGAGTGACCAATTGGTCCCTGGTTCCGGAAATGGTCGCTCATCAAGTTGAAGTAACTTCAACGGCACGTTTACCAACTCCGGCAGGATGTCAGTAATGTTGACCCGACCGTTTACGATGAATGCGACTCCCAATTCAACGTTTCCAAGACGAGGAGCGGCTTGCTGAAGCAATGCTCTTCGGGACATATTCGCACTGCCGATCATGACAAGCGTTCTGGTCGATCGGCCTTGCCGGTACGTAATCGTAAGTAGTTTCGCGTGCAGTGGTCGATGTACTGGCCTACCTTTGACCAGTCTGGAACCAGGATGAAGCCAAATATCAACGTTTTCGTAGACGTCGTTTGCAGAGTTCAAAGCCTGGCGAGGCGCATACACTCGAGGCTTGGGTAACATCCACAACTCTCCATTCTCGATCGCATCCAATGCCTCATCGAGATCCTCACGTCTGGATTTACCTTGGCCATCTTGATAATCCAATCGTGTTTCATGAACCGTTGTTGGAATCAAATACTCAATCTCGCGATCTTCGCCCTCATTTACTGACCATGCCCAAAGTTGATTGAGCCCGTCATTCAATTCGGTAAACGAAGAATCTCGCTGAACCTGAGCATTGTCCCAAACGACACCAACGTCCAAGCTTACGTTGTTTGCGACTCGATGTCTCAACGCTCCGAAGACTGAACTCGCGTCAATCTCGGACGAATCGTCCCGCTGATAGAATGGAGCCAGCATCCCAATGTGATTGATTTTTGCTGACTCCGGAATCAACTCCAGGATCTGGTCCATGATTGGACTCTTTGTTGAATCCAGCAACGCAACTGTCGGTGAGTTACCGGTTGCGACCACACCGGAAATTCGACGCTGAAGCTGACCGCGAACCAGCGAAAGCTGTGAGCCGGTTTGCCTCACCAAACTCTCGATTCGATTCACATGGCCATCAAACTCCCGGAGTAATTCGACGTCGTCTGGACTGTCATAACGCAGATCGTACGTGATGAAGAGTTCTGTATTTTGGCTGTAGCCAGGAAAAGTCAGGTTCCCCGAGCCAACCATCAGGCGAGCGTAGTCTTCGTACAAGTGCAGCGCACTCTTTGGATGAAATACGATATCGCTGACTTCCAAAACATCGTACGGAAGTCGCCGCCCTGGTTGGCGTTGCCCGGCGTCAACGATCACCGCCACCGGCGTCTCCTGTAATGTGCGGAGTGCTTCGCTGTGAAAACGTTGGGGTTGCTCGACCGGATCGGATGTCAGCCTGAGTATAGACCTCAGAACTTGATTCTCAAAAAACGCCGGATCATGACCAAACGTTGTGAAGATCGCCCCAGTACACGGTTTCTCACTACAAAGCCGATCCAAGACACGACCAGATTCAATCATCATTCAGCCTCCCCAAGTCTGCGAGCAGCCTTCTGACAACATTCAATTTGAAGCTGGGAAAGTGCTGTTCTTTTCGGAAGCCGCCATATCCCACGACCTGCATGACCAACTTGGTTTTTTCTCGTCGAAACCAGGCACCGCTACCACGGCGGGTTCTCTGAACTGCCACGTGAAAGGCGAGGAGATATTCAAGTGCTTCAGCTGGCCCGGCATCCATCAACTTGCTGACCAGACTCAGGAACTGGGGTCCGTGGAACTTCAGCTCGCCAAACTTGCGACACCCAGATGCCTTTTGAACGGCATTGCATAGATTGCGCGTCGTTGCGGACTCCGACTCCGGAAAGGCGGCTGATGCAACGTGACGGAAATCGGCAATCCAACCGTGTGAATCGACGTAACCGTATGCTCTGTCAAAGCAGCTGAGCAGGTGGGTCGACAATTTTCCGAATGCGATCGCCGCACGAACTCTCTGTTCAACAGTGGAATCGACCTCGCCCCATTTGTTTCTAAGGATCCCTCGTAGTATCTGTTCGATGACAACCTCACCATCGTTATCGGCACTAACCAATTGTTGCGAAATTGGCAGCGTCGAACCGTCCTTTGCCTGTGCGAACAAGATGCTCCAGAGCCGTTCTTGCTGGTCAGGCCTTTTCTTGACTGCAGTGAGTCTCGAGCGATCGCCGACTCGTTTCAGCGACAGTCCGGATACCGCCCGAGGGATTGTTCGGCGTTCCAGATCAAGTGCTTTCAGTGCATATCTTTCGTAACGGTTGCCAGAACTTTTTGTTTTCGAGGTCCAGAAGAAATCGACGAAGGGCTTCGCGAGAGGTGTGACTCGCAAAGTCCCTTTGAACACCAGCCCATATTCTCGAAGCGAAGAAAGATAGGCACCCATCCCTCCCAACTCGACCTGTCGCGAGATCAATGGATAATCCAGCCGCAAGGCACGGTCGCCACCAATCCAGGCGGCTTGGGCGCCTCGGACTCCGCGCATTCCGTCCGGGTCACCGCGTTCGAGAGTTCCTCCTCGGCTTTCGAGCGTAGCGAGCGCCCAAAATCTCTCCCAGCGTTCAAATAACAGGGACCGCGTTTTGTCGTCACCAGGGTAGCCGTATTGCTGGATGGCGACCTCGGCCAGATGAAGACCGTAGAGCACGACGCAATAGTATTGCGCCCGACTGGTGCGGGTAGTGAATCCACGGAACAGCCAATTGCCAACCTGCTGCCCCAAGTAATCGAAGGCAAGGGGATCTTCCGCTGTGAAGTCCGTATCAATCTCCAACGTAGCCGAGCGGAACAGCTGCGTAGGCATTCGTTTCAATGGAACCAAATTCAAAGTTGCGTGCCTGAATGCAGAATCTTGAGTGGGGTGGTCAGCTTAATACCTGGTCACAGATAAGATATAGGGTTCAACATCCTATCAAACAACTCGTCAAAGAATCTGGTTATGGCTAACGCTCTTTTCATCAATGGAATCTAAAACGGCGTTATGGTTGAGGTACTCACATCTCAATTGGAAAACCCAAGTGGCAAGAATTATTTGCAACCATTCAAGAACCAGGCAATTGCGATGTTGCGCGACGAGCCTCCGCGTAAGTCGCAGTCTGCATGCCTTTACCTTTCGACAACTGAAAACCTCAATCAAATTTGCTACACGGCTGAAATCATCCGCTGGGAGGACAAAACGAGCTATCTGGGACTCGTCGCCTCAGCGTGGCTCGGCACTTAAAGAAGTTTCAACCGGGCGAAGTGTTGTTGTTCAGCGGTAAAGGAAAAGTTGGGCAGAAGGCAGTAAGCCTGATCACAATCCGAAATCTAAGGCCGCTCGAATCCACGCATTCCACCGGTATTCTTCGCAAAGTGAGTGCTGCGAGATGGGTTGTACCGGTAACTCGAGGAGATCTCCCAAGTCGTAAACTTCGCTCCAACCGTCAAGACAAAGAGATACCAAACTACGACCGGTAAGACTTTCGGTGGCAAGGGCTGGAGCTGATGTTTGACCCGCTGACCGACAGGTGTACATCGGCAAATCGCGCACAAGTGCGTTGCCTACAAAGCGGGGGTACAAGGCCAAGGGCTCGTCCATCGTCGGACCCAGACGGAGCGATGTCCGAAAGCGACTTCGTGACCTTTCTCCCAATACCAGGTTATCGACACCACGATTTCCACATCCAACAGAAGGTCCTGATCGTTGCCGAGATCAAAGTGATGCTCGACAAGTGATTGCGAAGCTCCTCATAAGGGTTGACTTGCTCCTTTCGGAACTGGCTTAAACTGCACGGCTTTGTTGGTTTTCGATTCAATCGGACCGTGCAGACGACTTTTGGTTGAGTCTTGACGATCCTTGCTCCGCGTGATCAGTCAGCTATTCAGATTGGCTTTTTGCCGACGTATTGGATCACGGAAGCCAGGCCTGTGTGAAACTTGCCTTCGATCACTTCTCGCTCGGTTTCTTGCAAGAGGATCGTTTCAAGTCCGACGAGTTCCCGCTCGACCTTGTCGCAGGTCATCAACAGGTCTAGATTGCTTGGACCGCCTGTACCACGCCCTATCTGATTTTCGGCGTACGATTCCAGGATCAGAACTCCGCCCGGTTTCAGCGTTTTTACGAGAAGCGGATACAGCCTCGTTCGAAGTGGACTCGGCAAATGAGCGTATATCGAAACAGCTCCGCCGTACGCGTTCGGCTCAGGCGCAAAGTCCTGGAGATCTACGACTTCGGTTGAAATGATGACGCTCTTACTGGCGGCAAGTCTTTCGGCTTTCGCCAGGCCCACGTGCGAACTGTCCACCGCGTGGACATTCAATCCCTGAGCCGCCAAAAAGACGGCGTTACGGCCTTCGCCCTCTGCGATGGAAAGAACGGGGGCCTTTAGCCAGCTTGCATTCTGCACGAGAAACGAATTGGGCTCCGCGCCATATGCAAATTCGGTTTCGGCAAACCTCGCGTTCCAGTCTGGCTGTGACAAAGTGATTCTCCTCTAGTGATTGACAAACAGCCGTGCTTTGGCAACGGACCTTGGCGCACACCGTGTCTCGTAATAGAATAAGTTACATGAAGCGAGATAGCAAGCTTTCCGGTGTGCTGCACATCCTGCTGCACATGGCGGAATTAGAAGTACCGGTCACGTCCGAAGACCTGTCGAAGATGATGGACACCAATCCAGTTGTGGTGCGTCGGTTGATGGCCGGGCTGCGCGAGCAGGGCTACGTGCGCAGTGAGAAGGGGCACGGCGGCGGTTGGACTGTGGCTTGCGATCTTGCCGAAGTCACGTTGCTGGACATTTACGAGGCGGTTGGCAGCCCGTCACTGTTGGCAATTGGCAATCGCACCGAGTCGCCTGGTTGCCTGGTGGAGCAATCCGTGAACGCGGCACTGGGCAAGGCGTTTGACGAGGCCGAGCAACGACTGCTGCGGCGACTTGGCGGAGTGACCCTCGCTTCGCTGAGCGCCGATTGTCACAAGCGACTCAAAGCCAAGGGCATCTCACTGAAAGCAAAACGGAATACACATGGCGTCTAGCAATGAGTTAGCCAGAGCGGCATTCCACGACCCGAAAGCAGTCGCCCAGTACGCCGACTCGCCGGGACGAGCTGTGCCGGGATTTGCGGACATGCAGCGAATGGCAACGCTGTTGCTGGCCGAGCGTGTTGGCAGCAACGGTCGCATCCTCGTTGTCGGAGCCGGTGGCGGACTGGAGTTAAAAGTCTTTGCGGATGCAGAACCGAGCTGGACGTTTGATGGGGTTGATCCTTCGCCCGCTATGCTGGATCTTGCAAGGCAAACCCTTGGTACGCATGTCACGCGAGTCGCTCTGCACGAAGGCAAAATTGACGTCGCACCGGAAGGTCCATTTGACGCAGCGACTTGTCTTTTGACCCTGCACTTTGCCAACCTCGAAGAGCGGCGCCAAATGCTGACCGCCATTCGTGGACGACTGAAACCAAATGCCCCATTGATCACGCTCCAATTAAGTTTTTCCCAAGCAAGCGGCGCGCGAGAACAGTGGCTTTCTCGCTATACGGCCTATGTGGTGAGTTCCGGTGTCGATCCGCAAAAGGCATCGCGGGCAAGTGAGGCAATCGACTCGCATCTCACGATTCTCGATCCACAGCAAGACGAATCGCTGCTGCGTGAAGCGGGGTTTTACGACGTGAGTTTGTTCTATGCCGGGTTGGCTTATCGAGGGTGGGTGTCCTATGCGTTTCGTTGACTTCGCCGACCACACCCATCAAATTTCTGCTTGTCAGCTAGTTCTCTCATTGAATTACTTGTTGTGTATTTACCGTGGCATCACGCGAGCTGTAGTAGTGTCTTGCACTTTGCTTTCGAACTGTTCAGCTGTGGCTGCAGACCGAATGTCGCGTTCAGGGCAATGCGCAACTTGCTTGAGAGTTTGCAAATTGCAGGAAGTTACGTTTCCCTCAAAACGATGATTTAGCTGCCATTATCGCTCAGGTTGTAAGAAATTGTTTTGTCAGGTGACGATGCCATGGCCAAGAGTATTGAAGAGCGAATCGCGAAAGTCGAGCGAGAGGTTGAACGATTGAGGGACGAATCCAAAGGCTCAAACGACAAGTCGAATTGGATCTCTGACATTTCCGGTTCGTTTAAGAACGACAATGAGTTTGATGAAATTCTACGGCTTGGACGCGAGGAACGGCAATCCGATCGGAACGGCGTGACGGAATAATTGGTGTACATTCTTGATACAGATCATCTCTTCGTTTTACAGCGTCAGCGCGGGATCGGCTTTGAGAATTCGTTAGACGATTGCGCATGTGCCGCCGCGTTTGAGTTCTTGCGAAGGCGTTTCAGTTCGGCGCGAAGTTCTTCTTTCGTGGCGTCCGGACCGCAAGGTTCAGCTTCCGGAGTATACCTCCTGTGCCAGTTGCGAAGGCTGTTCTCATTCACGTTGACAGCCTCAGCGACTGCTCGGAAAGAGTAGCCCTCACTAACGATCAGATTGACCGCATCACGCTTGAACTCTTCTGAAAGAGTCCGGCGAGTACGTTTCGAATTGCTTGACATTGGTTCCTTCAAAGCGGATGTTCATATCTTCTGGCGGACTCCGCCAGTCTTGGGCTATCGCAAACCATAAATATATAAGTTCGCTGACTCTTATTTCCCCTTTGTCACTAATGCCCAATATTCGAGGACTCGAATATTCGCAATTAGTCTCGATTGTGAAGTACACGTCAGCTTGATGTTTGATACCTAAAAAAAAGGATTTTGCGGCCGCCTGGCGGCGACCACAAACTCCCAGGTTATCATCGGCGAGAAACAAATCCGGTTACTTGGGGCGATTCTTGACCGCCAATCGCTTCCGCCGAGTGCGGCCATCCTCAAGGGGCACGTTGTTCTCCTCGTGCCAAATTCGGACAACTTTGGTGATCGTGTCTTTGCATACACCAACGTCATTGGCGATTACTTGTAGCAACCTATCCTGGCGATACAACTCCATGACTCGATCGCCAATCCGGTCGTATGCCGGTGGGTTGGGTGGTGCGATGGCGGCGCGCCGGCTACGACCGTCGACGAAGACCTCACCACGCTGATCGTAGGCATACTTCAGAAGTTTTGTGATCTTTGACTTGGAACATCCTAGTCGAGAACCAATCTCCTTACGGGGCAACTCTTCGGCCGTGTCGAGTCGGTAGGCTTCATCTGCCTCTGCCTGGAAAGGGCAGGGGCGATTGAAGTCAATTGAGACCCGTCGCGACGGTTGTTTGTCGTCCAGTCCGGAGCCATCTGTCAGTACTGCTCCGAGGCAAATGTCAAATTCTGCACGCAGCCACCCTTGGCGAGGCTCGATACTGCCTGCTTGATGAAGTTCAATCTCACCACCAACAAGTAGCCGCAAGACACGACGGAAACGCCCAAGAACGGCAGGATCTTTTGCGCGAATCGAATTGAGCAAGCTATCAGCGAGGGTCTTCAATTTCTTGACGGTTTCCTCAAACGTTGGGATCTGAACCTCGAGCGAAGAATCACGATTGAGCCGGGCGAGCCGCGACGTGACTTCCTGGCGTTCGGCACGCAACTCCCCCAGAATTTCATCACTTTCGGCGATTTCGATATCTGTCGACCCTTTGTCTTGCTTCAGCGCGGCAATCTTGCGTCCCAGCTCCTTCGATTCGTGTTCGAGTCGCCGTATCTCGTTTGGGTCGACGACCTCGCCAGATTCCAGAGCTTCTACGTACGCCTTGTGGGCATCACGAACGAAGTCCTTGTCTTCGGTGATGAATCCGACAATCTTCTCAATCAAAAGCTTGGATGCGAGCTTGGTTGGCAACTTTGAAACCAGGCAGCGCTGTTCACGTTGAAGCTTGTTGCATTCCGGACAAAAGATATTGTCGCCACTGATCCATGTTGGGCGCTGGTGTTGAGGACAGACAAACAAGCGTCGAATCAGTTCGCTCCCTGTTGGCTCGCTCGACTTGCCGCGTCGCCGTCCGCCGTTGGACTTGGCAATCGCTATTAGTCGCTGCGCTTCGAACCAGATTCTCGACTCTACGATTTGCAGCTCCGAATGATGAGCAACATGCAATGGCTCATCACGTTCCTGTCGAATGACGTAGTCGGCATCAGGCATGTCGACATTCATCTTTTCGCCGTATTTGAAAATACCGAGATATCGTTCATTCTGTAGCAGAATATTCAGCGCTGTAATCGACCAGGATCCTGCACTCCGCGGTGGTAGCGGAGCATCAGGGTCGGCAACCAGCCGACGGACGATTTCAGCGCGCGAGAGACCTTCGTAAACGAACCAGTGAAAGATCAAGCGAACATACTCTGCTTCGAATTCGTCTATCGCCCAAGTTCGGCGAGGAAACCCCCGCCGAGTTTCCTGTCCCTCAACTTCGTCACCACAAAACCCGAACGTGACGGTTCCAGTGATGACTTTGTCTTGAGCAAGGTGCAAATGCTGACTGACAACATTGTCTACGTGTGCCCGTGCACCATGCTCATCCAGTACCGCTGCCATCTGAAGACGAATCCCGTCAAAATCCCTTTCACTCGAGTCAAGGTGGTCTTTAACAAAAATTAGGCGAGCTTCCCAACGCTTGACGGCCCGGTCAATCCAGTGAAGGGAACGGTAGGTCTTGCGGTACAAGCGGTTAGTTTTCAGGACAAGCAGCACACTTGCCTTGCCCGACTCCAAAGTCTTCTCAACTTTCTGCAAGCCTTCGCGATTTGCCTTCGAGCCCCGTACTGCGACATCAAAGAAGATCTGATCGATGCTGATATAGATTTGGTTGGCAACGGCGAACACTAGAAGTGCCCGAATTTGAGAGGCGATGGAGTCCTGGAAGCGCGAAGAGTATCGGGCGTAAAGAGCCCCGGGAGTCTTGCCTTTCAGCTTCTGCATCTCTTGATAGAATTCTTGATAGACCGATGCAACCTCGAGCTTTGCTTCTTGCCAAAGTTGGCGTTTACTCTTGTTGCCCTTTTCCGGCCGCATCCGCCGCCGACTCTTTTTCTTTAAAAACGACTGCATATTTTCGACTGTCATCTTTCTACTCCAATATTGAGTTTCAACAAAATCGGTAGCTTTATTGGTTGCCCGTTTCATCTCTGTTGCAGATTGCAACAGGTGTCGAAATTTCTGAAATGTCATCGGTGGCACGCACTTCGTCGAAGTGAAGCGTTGCCAAAAGTTTCCCCAGAATCGTTGCTGCAAGACCGCGGCGTTCTGGAATCGAGAGTTCTTTGGGTTTGGGTTTTCGTTTACGTCGTCGTTTCAAGATGTTGCTCCATTAATAAAAAAAGGGCGACCGGAAATCCGATCGCCCTGAGGTTAGTTAAGTTGTCAATCGACTGTCGCCGCTAGGCACGCGCCAAGATGCAATTTGCTCCGGTTCTGGGTTGAAGATCCGGATGCAGACAGATTTCTGACGATTTAATATTCAGCCGGTAGCCGTTTACGACAGAAACGATCTGCGCACTGAGATCCGTTAATTCGCATTCGTCAAGGATCTTTGTCAGTCTTGACTTTCGCGATCGAAGACCGGCGTGGCTGATTTCGCTTCGGCCACCAAAGCTCCAGCGATCAACCGCACTGCCAGTTTCCTTTGCGTATTGAATCAGTTTTTCGAACAGGCTCCAAACTGATGGCGTGAAATCCGGAAGATACTCGCGCCCGTTCCAGTAGACCTGTTGGGACTGAATGTTGACGACCAGCCGATATTTTGATGCGACTGCTTCAAGCAGCTCGTCGACATCGGGGCCATGTAAGAGAAGATTGCTACGCTGCGCTAAAAGCTGCTCTGCCTGTTGATTGTGCATCAGATTCCTCCTTGCACACAAAAGAATGAACTTTTCACTGCTCTGCGTACTACGGAGTTATCCGAAGAACTCCATCAACGTAATTCAATTGAGAGAAACGGCTCAACCCCAGTTTCCGAATATTTTTCACAAGTTTACAAATAGCGGGGCAGGAGAGTTGGCCCTGATTTCCGCGTGCTGTCCAGAAGATCCCAGTCCACGACCAGCGGCGTTTGCCTTTCCTCAAGGGGGATAATTTCTTGCAACGGACTGAATCCGAGACGCCGGATGGTGCCGACGTGCTCTCCGGTTTGCTGTGAAATTTCTTGTTCAAGTTGTTCTTGCGTCATAATAACTCCATGAAAAAAGCCCGGATGCAATGCACCCGGGCGTAAAGATTTAGTAAGTTGCTAAGCTCTACTTCGAGCTGAGCCAGTTTTTCTCCAGCCACCGTCTTTCCGCAGCAAGAGCTGCAGATCGCAAACGGAAAGGGCCAAGTTTGGGGCCGCCCACCGGTGAGAGGTCAGCGACCCATCGATCTCTCTGAATGGGTTCCACATGGCTGCCACGTCGAATCTTCATTCGTCCGAGAGACGACAGCGCAATCGATTCGTCGTAAACGCAGCGTATATTTCCGGATACATCAATCATGATCTGCATCGCTACCTCGCTTTCCGAATGAGATTGCGTCGAGGGCGATCCACAAGCAGGTTGTCGAGTCTGCCGCCGACTTCTTGTAACTCTGATGCAACGGTATCGCGTACGAGACGGTTTTCGCGAAGCGACTGAGCCGTTCGTCCGCTGACAATCTGTTGGCAAGCGTCGACGAGCGAGTCCAGATCTTCGTTGGACCGAACGTTGAGCCTGCGGAAGCGATCAAAGAAGTCATGCAGGTTGGTGACAGCCGTGTCTCGGAAGACTTTGGGTTTGCCATCATCTTCGCCAGTGAGCCTTTCGGTCAGGTGTTCGACCAAATGATGAAGTTCATCAACGAACGCAGTCTCTGCCATTTCAAGAGCTTCATCGAATCGGCGAGCGACTCGATCCGCTTCCTGGCGGTACAGGTCGGGGCGAAGCCGTCGCATGTAATCGGGAACTTCGATGCTTGGGAATGTCCAGAAAACGCTGAACAGCCCAACGAGAGAAGCAGGATAGTCACTCGCATTGAACAGCTGACCAAGTCTCTGACATGCAGAATCCTTTAGTTGACCGTAGACTTCGTCCAGCGACTCTACGGCTTCTGAAAGCTCGGCCTCAAAGGAAAGCATGCGATCATTGAATCCTTCAATGCCATCTTGTCGGATCAATCTCACACCAGGCAATGGGAATGGTAGCGTTTCTCCTTTCCAGTAAGAATTCATGCGGCTCTTGAGAGAACTCACATTCTTCCAGGCTGGATGCTTTGTGTTGAGCAATCGCTTTCCGGCCGACAGGACTTCGCGATCTGCTCCGAAAGAATCGGCAACGGTCGCCTTTTGGTCATCGCTAAGCGATTTCGTAGTGCCGAACCAGTTAAATGACAGTTTGCAAGCGGCCATAGTCAAACGAAGACGCTCGGTCGCAGTATCGGATGTAGTTGCCTCAACATCAGGCTGGGGTTCAAGTGTTGTACTCATGGTTTCTCCTGAAATGAAAAAAGCCCCGCCGATCCGAAGATCGACAGGGCCAAGGTGGGGGTAAATAGAATCAGTTGTCAGACGGTTGAGGGCCGACCGAGGTCATGGTGCGCCGCTGTGTTGGCTTTGCGTGGTCGAACTTGTAAGTTCCCCCTATGTTGGCAGACAGGCAGCGGTTGCTGGCCCAGCTGCGCAGATCGCTGACGGCTTCACGGTTAGTGACGGCGATAGGCACAACGTGAGAACTGGCTTCGACCAACGACACTCCCAAGAGCGAAGCAAGTCGACAGCAAGAGCGAACTTCACTTCCTGTCCAAAACTCGTCATCTGGGATTGTCTCGACTGGGTCGATTCCAAAATGACTCATCCATATGTGCCATATGGCAAGCTTGTCTTCTTTCGAAGGCAAGTCACAGAAGAATATGCCATCAAGGCGTTCCGCACGAGTCAGCTCTGGAGGGAGCTGCGAGATGTCGTTGCTGGTCGCGACCACAAAAACATCGGACGTGTGATCAGAGAGCCAGGTCAACAGCGATCCCATCAGTCGAGTCGAGACACCGCTGTCATTGCGACCGCCGCCGCCTGAACCCGACAATCCTTTCTCCAGTTCATCAATGAAAAGGATCGCCGGTGCCATGGCATCAACAATTTCCAGTGCTCGACGTACGTTGCTCTCGGACTGTCCCACAATGCCACCCATCAGCCGACCAATATCCATGACCAGCGTTGGGCGATTGGCCTCATGTCCCAAAGCTTTGGCAAAGGCACTCTTTCCCGTTCCGGGAACACCCAGCAAAAGGATGCCTTTCGCTTTCGCTCTGGTCGACGAAGAGCCGAGTACTTTCTTGCAAAACTCCTTTGCCGAATCCATGCCTCCGAGCTGATCGAAGCCAGTCGTGCTTTCGTGCATCGTCAACAGTCCGGATTTGCGAATCGTTTGGCTTTTCAACTGTTGCACTGTCGAACTCGATATGCGGCCTTCCCGGATAACTGAAAGCGCGAAGGCATTCTCAGCTTCGAAACGAGTCAGCCCCGATGCGGCATCGATCGTTTCATCGAGTTCGCTTCCTTCCGGAAGCTCACCATCGGACGCAATCTCCGTTGCGATCGTGACCAACTGTTCGCGGTCAGGGAGTCGATGGTCCAGAACCGTGAAAAGCTTTTCCAACTCCACGGGTAACTCTGTCTTTGGAGACAGGACAACGTAAAACTTACGCGTGCTTTTGCCCGCTTCGATTTGTTCTGCAAGGGTTTGAGTGACTTCCGCATTTCCCAGGAAACGATGAAAATTCTTCAACACAAGAATCGAAGGCATCTCAGTCGATCCATCTGAAGTGAAAGCCCGGATGGCCGCCAGTGGATCCGTGCGACTTTCTGAGTTCAGCGGGGTCGTACCGCTTGCCATCATGCCGTTCGCAACATCCCAGGTGAAGAAGTTCCAGTCGTTGTCGCGGCAGAGTCGACCAGTTTCCGCAATCGCTTCGGCGTGTTCGTGAGAATGAATCCACAAACCCGTGAAGCATGCCGATATGTGATCATGTAGTTCTTCTGATAGTGTTTGAGTCATAGGCTTTCCTTTTGTTCATTGAATTGATTCTGAGATTCGTACAGCTCTGGTTTTTTAGTTTCCGTCTTTGAGGCTCCAAGGGCCTCTCGAAACACTTTGGTTGCTTCACGACAAGTGTTGCCTTGATAACCAATCGCCTCAACTTTGCTTTGACCGTCCGGCGAGACGGTGACTTCGATCGTTCTCATACGTAGCCTCCTTCACCGGTTTCGATGATTAACTTGATGCTGCCATCCTCCAGCAGTTGTTCCGTTGACGAATAGCCTTGAAGTCTGGCCTCAATGGCTGCTTTCTCTACGGCATAGCTTTGAAAGAATTCACCAAGTCGGTTTGGATCGCCCCATCTTCCTTCGTAGTTGTCGTAAGCGACTTCGCCAGATTCGACTTTGCAAACAACAGGATATTTCCAGTCCCTGAACCGTACGCCCCAACCTGTTTCCGTCGAGTTGTACAACTCAAACGTGCCATGGTTGGGTGGCTCCAGTCGTAGCCGACGACAGGCATGGCGAACTGCGTTGATGTCGCGGATTTGAGTTTCAATTTTCACGATGTGAGACAAGTTTCTTTCTCCGTTTCGTTTTGGTTGGTGCGGTTTCTTCTTTGGAGCAATCTTCGATCGCAGTTGAATTTGGCGCGATGATCAGCCGAGGGTTCGGTGATGCCAGTTCCTGAAGCAGGATTGTGTTGATTTCGTCCTGTTCGACGGATCGTTGGTTTGCCACCCAAATCAGATAAGCGCATAAAAAAAGCGGCATGACTGCCGCAAATGCTATGGCCAGAAACCTGAACGATTCTGACCAAGCCAATTCTGATCTTCGTTGCCGGTGAAGGTCACGCCGATCCTGTTCCAGATTTTCAAATTGTCCATTGAGTTTCAGTCGCTCATTTTGTAGTCCATTCCTCTCTTGTTGAATTTCACGATTGAGTTCGACGATCGTGTTGTTGGCTTTCGCGAGATTGGTATTAATTTCATTCTGCGAGTGAGCGACACGTTCAGCCATGTTCGCCATTTTTTCGGATTCACTTTCGCATCCGTTAATCAGTACTGCAGTCAGAATCAAGATTCCGATTGCCGAGGTTTGCATCATAGGCACTTCTCCAGTAGTTAAGCGATTGTCGGAGCAACTCTTCCAACGCTCTGCGTCGATTCCGTTCGCGAATGAACAGAAACGTCAACGCAAGAATCAGAATTGCGTTGCTGGTAACGATTGCTGTGATCAAGAAATCTCCTTTCCGTTGGAGCTCTGACAGCTAACTTGCCGTCACCTTACATGCCGCAAAATTGCATTCATTTTAGGCGTAACCAAGAAATTTGAGCATCTGTGTTTCACGCACGCCCTTCGCTTCGTTGATCGGAATGCATCAACTTGCGCTGGACCAATTGTGGTATGACGCGGTTCAGCGAATAACGAGTATTCGATGACCATGTTTTTTGCAAACAAGGATACAATTATGTTTGAACCAGGAATAGTTCTCAGGAAATCGGAAGACGCGTGAAAAAAACCAATGGTGCAATACTCTTCTCAGCGACAGACTTGGCAAACCATCTTGCCTGTTCCCATACCACTCAACTCAATCGCCAGTACGTTGATGGAGACATAAAGCTTGAATATCGCGAAGATCCGATGCTCGATCTCCTTATCGAATTGGGCGAGAATCACGAGCAAGCCTACCTTGAATACCTGAAAGGTCAGGGGCTCTCTGTTGTGGAACTCAAGGAGTTCGACGGTTCAAGCACTGAGATTGCGATCAAGGCGATGAGAGAAGGCGTCGATGTCATTGCACAGGCATGGCTCAGTTCTCGTCCGTGGCGAGGTCGAACCGACTTTCTTATCAAAGTCGATACACCCAGTGACTTTGGCGATTGGTCATACGAAGTTTCGGATACCAAACTCTCCCAGATAACTAAATCGTCTGCCGTAATCCAGCTTTGCTTGTACTCGGAAATGTTGGCCGAAGTACAAGGCGTCTTGCCGAATTCAATGTCAGTAGTGAAGCCAGGCGACGCAAAGGCGGATGCTTTTGAAATAGATCGCCTGCGAGTAACGGACTACATGGCCTATTTCCGCATGGCCAAGTCTCGTTTCGAGGCTGCCATGAACGCGGAACTCGATTCATCAAGCTATCCAGAACCATGCGACCATTGCAAGATTTGCAATTGGTGGCCGCTTTGCAACCAAGTGCGTCGAAATGACGACCACTTGTCGTTCGTTGCCGGGATGACCAAGTCACAACGTGTAGAAGTCGTCGATCAAGGAATCTCAAAGTTGACTACCTTCGCCGAAGCCGATAAGCCACTGTGCGAATATCCCAAGCGAGGAGCGGTTGATTCGTACAACAAGTCTCATCGGCAAGCTCAAATTCAGCTGAAAGGAATTCGCTCTGGAAAACCTGAATACGAGTTCAATGAGATTGAAAACGATCGGGGATTCTTGCGACTGCCCGAACCCTGTCCCGGCGACATATTCTTTGACATCGAAGGCAATCCAAGGGCGATGGAGGATGGTCTGGAATATCTGTTCGGTTATGTCACTCTTGATGAAGGTAGGACTCTTTATCGGGGCATCTGGGGATTGAACAAAAAAGATGAGCGAAAGTCATTTGAACAGTTCATCGACTGCGTTCTTAATCGCTGGGAAAAGTTTCCCGAAATGCACATCTATCATTTCGCGCCCTACGAGCCGTCAGCACTGAAACGGCTGTCACTCCGGCACGCAACGCGTGAGACCGAGCTGGATGATCTGTTGCGAGGTGAAATCTTCGTCGATCTTTATGGCGTTACGCGCCAAGGGATTCGTGCGAGTGTCGAAAGCTATTCCATCAAACAGTTGGAGCAATTCTACGGCTTTGAACGCGCCGAAGTCCTTGAAGAAGCAAGTAAGGCTCTACGAGAAGTTGAACGTCTGATCGAACTCAATATGACTGACGAGATTCGGGATCATCACAAAGAAGTCGTGGAAAATTACAACAAAGACGATTGTTTATCGACGCTAGTCTTGCGCGATTGGTTAGAGACGCTGCGCAGCGAACTGGCTGGCACCGGAGTTGACTTACCAAGACCGCCGCTGGGAGATCGCGAGGCGAAAGACTCAGTCAAAGAGATGTCAGCAGAAGCAGCACGAGTTTTTGATCTACTAGCTTTCGACATTGAAGACGAACCAGTTGACGATAACCAGTCTGCCAGATGGCTGCTCGCTCACACGCTTGAGTATTTCCGCCGTGAAGAAAAGTGCATGTGGTGGGACTACTTTACGCTCAAAACCATGGAGTATGACGAGTTGCTCCGTGAAAATCGTGCTATCGCGGGTTTGGGATTTGTTGAGGAACGACAGCCAGAGAAAGGCAATCTACCGATTCACGTTTATGAGTTCCCAATTCAGGACACGATCCTCGAAGCGCGGGCCAAAGTCAGGGATACGGAAGACAACAGTATTGGGTCGATAAAGTTTATTGACATCAAGGAAAATTTGGTTGGAATCAAGAAGGCCGGAGCTGCCGTCGACATTCATCCAAGTAGCGTCTTCGAATTTGACATTATCCCATCTGGCTCCTTGCCTGTGTCACTCCTTGAATTTGGAGAGCAAGTCGCAAATGCTGCAAAGAGCGGCAAGGAAATTAAGTCCGCTCGTTACGACTTGTTGGCAAAAAAGCTACCTCGACTCAAGACCATGCAATTGCCTATTGAGGGTGCCGCGAAAGACAATGCTATATCCATCGCTCTGGATCTGGACAACAGCTACCTTGGAATCCAGGGGCCTCCAGGAACAGGCAAAACTTTCGTAGGTAGCCATGTCATTTCTGAGCTTGCCAAAGCTGGAAAACGTATTGGTGTCTGCGCTGTTGGCCACACGGTGATAATTAACTTGTTGAAAAAGGTCCATGAAAGATGCAATGAGAGAGGAATTTCGATTCCACTCGCACACTGCGGTGGAAAACACGAACTGCCGGACTACATCAAGAAAGTGGCCAATAAGAAAGTCATTGAGTCACTGGATAAAGGCTGCGTAGTTGGTGGCACAGCATGGCTCTGGTCGAGCGAACCGATGATGGAACAGCTGGACTACTTGTTCATCGACGAAGCAGGCCAGATGTCGCTGGCGATGGCTTTGGCCGCTGGCCGCGCGGCGAAGAACATTATTTTGCTTGGTGATCCACAGCAACTTGAACAACCTCAACAGGCATTGCATCCGGAGGGAGCCGAAATCTCTTCATTGGCACATGTCATCGACGGCAACGAAACCATGCCGCCAGAGAAAGGACTATTTCTGGAGACGACTTGGCGCTTGCACCCAAAAATCTGCGGTTTCAATTCGGAACAGTTTTACGAAAACAGATTGCAAAGCCTCGAAGGTTTGGAGCTCCAAGAGATTTTTGCGGAGCCCGAACTGAGCGGAAACGGGCTGCGCTTCTTTCCCGTTGAACATGAAGGCAATCAAAACCGAAGCTTCGAAGAAGTAGAATTCGTTTGCGATCTCTACGATCGACTATTGTCGAATGGCGACCAATGGGCAACGAAAGATGCGGAACTAAAGCCGCTCACTCATGACGACATTTTGGTAATTGCACCGTTTAACGCCCAAGTTAGTGCTTTGAAGAAAGCCCTGCCTGATGACACATTGGTCGGAACAGTCGACAAATTCCAAGGGCAAGAAGCTGCCATTGTCATTTACTCGATGACATGTTCTTCAGCCGAAGTCGCTCCACGCGGGATGTCTTTCCTGTATGACCGGCACCGACTCAACGTCGCCACCAGTCGGGCACGAGCACTCGCAATCGTTGTCGGTTCTCCAGCCTTGCTCAATGCGTCCTGTAATTCTCCCGCCCAGATGCGACTTGCGAATGCCCTTTGCAGGTTCCACGAACTATCAGAATCGATTTAATAATGAAAAGCATCGAAGAAGAGATCCTGGAGACTTTCCTTACCTCACGGCGTCAGACGAACAACAAAGCAAGGGATGCAAGAGGTGCGCTAGCATACTACGGCTTTTCCAACGATGTTTTGCCAAGCATGGAGGTCGTCGGAAAGAAGTACTCAATAGGGAAAAGGCAAAGGGTTGAACAGGTCCTCGGTGACTACTTCCGAACGAATCCAAGAATCAAACAGATTGATGGCATTCAAGCGGCCGCAAAACTTGTGTCTGCGCAACCAGTTTCCTTTTGGTCAGACATTCAGGCAGCACTTTGCAAATTTGGTTTTATCTCCAATGACTACGTGGCAGCTCATCTACTGCTTCTATTGCAAGACTTGGGCTTCTGCGAGGAGTTTGAACTATTCACGCCGACAGGCGAAAAGGTGACCCGATCAAATTCAATTGAATTCGAGCAATTCATCTTCGTCCATAGGGATGCGAAAAAGGCCGTTTCAAAAGACATCATCAAATTAAGGAAGTTGCCAGCGGGTCGCGGCATGGCAACTTTGGATGCAGCTAATCTCACTCACTTCAGCGGCAATGAGTTACAGCGTTTAATTGATGGAATCCCTGATTCATGGCAGTGCCAAGATGAAGGTCAAACGTGGTTTCTTTTTGAAGATCGAGACAGTCGTCTGGTCAATCAAATGGAAAAGGCTTACTGCACCGGTTCAACTTGTAAAATCACGAGGCTGGCCGAGGCACTTGAGATTGGATTGCGAAATGGCTCTGCCAAGCCCGGTTTTCCGCCACTAGGAGTCATTCGATCGTATCTCCGATCCTCAAAGTTGACGCGCGTTGAGAATGACCGCGTAACATTTAATGGCGAAGAAGGAAAATTGTCTGATATTGAGATCGCATGTATTCAGTATTTCGACTCAATCAATCGCCAACCTGTTGATTCAAAAACTCTAAAGGCACATCTGGAATCGGCAAACTTCGATTTTGGCGAACCGTTGATTGAAAGTGTGATATACAGATCGTCCCTGATCCACATCGACAAGTCCGGCGGCCCACGGAATTACCAATACTCTCTTGCATGCGACGAAGACGGTGTAGCCGAACTTGGAAATGGCGAAAACGATCGCTACCAAGAATTCGTCAACCGATTGAAAGACATTGCGGAGCTGGGCACCGATGCGGAACACGAAGCGACCCGGCGACGAGAGCAGGATTTGCTAGGTAAGTGGATTTTCGCCGACAATGAACGTGAATGCTGCGGGCTATGCGGCAAAGAGTTTGAACGAGCGGCATTGAGAACTGCCCACAAAAAGAAGCGTAGCGAGTGTTCAGAATCAGAGAGGATCGACCCTTACGTCGTCATGCCTATTTGCTTGTTCGGGTGCGACTACCTCTATGAAAGAAAGTTAGTCACCGTACGAGAGGGAAAAGTGACGGCGGGCCCGGAAAGCTCAACTTCAGCAGCCAGTAGTGAAGCGATTGCCCTGCTTGTTGGTCGAGAAGTCGATGAACGCTGGACGGCCGGTAGTCCCGAATACTTTCATTGACCACCGGCGGCGATCAGCCGCGTGTGTTTGGCGAGCGTGAGTTGGACAGCGTCGCGGTCGTTTAATCTGGCCTGAAGCAATTCGATGGCCCGGTGATGAGGCAAGCATTCTGAAAACTTCAGCCCTTCAATTGCTTGGTCGTCAATCAACGGCTCGATGTCGGCCAGCTCCATTTCCTTCAACTGATGAATCGCCTGTTCCATCGCGTCGAGGTTGGACGAAGTCGCCCAGCGGATCATCAAATCGTCGGCAGTGCAGCGTTCTTGCAAAATCGCGGACAGGATACCGGCCATGGCGAGGTTGGCACGCTTGCCGGCGAACGTCCACCACTCGTACCCACCTGTTGCTGGAACGACAACGGTATTCTCATGGTCCAGCCACGGATAGTTTTGGCGGATCTCGCCAATACGCTCTCGGGCACGATCTGACCAGAAACTTCGATCGTCATCCATGGCCAACACTTGTTGGATCTGTTGGCAAAATCGGTAGCCGAGTCCCTGCCCGTCACCCTGCCAACGAGAACGGCCTCGCAACTCAACGGCTTCAACAAACGCGGTGCGTCGGTTCCAGTTCAGATGAGTCACTCGCCACGCACGTCCGCCAAGCAGTAAAACCCTTGGCCCGTCTTCACGTGACAGGAAAGTAGATATATCAACGGTTCCAAGTTCCCGGCGGCCCTGCAAGATTTTGAAAACTGGCGGCGACGTGAATACGGAAAACAAGTCCATGAAGTTCCGCCTTCCGAACGTGCTTTCTCCTTCCTGCCCCAGCCAAACGATGCCGCTGTCCTCGGCGAGAATCTCCCGCTGCAGCATCCAATCGAAAATCTCTTGTCGAGCTTCTTCTGACATTTGATCGTAGCCGGGAACACCAGCAACGGATTCGAACCATTTAGACTTTCCGATGCCTCGCTTCTGAAGCGCCGTTGCCATCACCTGTTGAGCGAGAATGTGGTACGGCAACGCAGGAGGCTCGACTGGTTCCACATAACCATCGGACCAGAGATCAATCAACGCGGTCGCCTGAACCAGTGCCTCGGATCGCGTGGTCAGAAACAAGCAGTTGCGACGACTTCCTGACCGTCGTCCCGTACGCCCCATCCGCTGTAGAAAACTCGCTACCGTGGATGGCGAATCAATTTGGACCACTCGATCGAGGTCACCCACATCAACGCCCAGCTCCAGCACGCTGGTGGCGACGATCACGCAGTCATCTCGTTCAGCAAACGCCTGTTCCGCCTGTCGTCTCTCATCTTGGCTGAGTGAACTGTGGGTCACAAACGTTGATATTTGTCTTGAACGCAGGTTGGTCGAGATCTCTTCGGCTCGGGCACGACTATCGGTGAAAACCAAACGCTTCTCACCTCGATACAACCGGGAGAGCATCAAAGCAGCGTTGTCGGCGGACCCAACGTAGTCAAGTTGGACGTCAGCATCCCCACCATCCTGTGACGGCGGAGGTTTGTAAACTTCGCGTGGGCCGGGCGAATCACTGCACAACCAATCAACAAGCACATCGGGATTACCCACGGTTGCCGACAATCCGAGCCGCTGCACATCGTTTTCTGCAATCTTGCAAACTCGTGAAAGCACCGACAGTAAATGCCAGCCGCGATCATCTCCCGCAAACGCGTGAATCTCGTCGACAATCACTGCACGAACGTTCTTGAACATCCGCTGATGGTCAACGCTTTGCGATACCAGCATGACCTCGATCGACTCGGGCGTGGTCAGCAAAATGTCAGGCGGCTCCTTCAGGATCTTCTTTCTGGCTGATGCCTTCACATCGCCATGCCACAGCTCAGCCCGCCGGCCAAGCAACCCACAATAGTATTGCAGGCGATCGTTCAGGTTGTTCAGCAACGCCTTGATGGGGCAGATGTACAGGACGCTTAGTGGTTCCCATTCTTCGGTCAGCATGCGGCTGGCGATGGGAAAAAACGAAGCCTCCGTTTTTCCTCCGGCGGTGGGAGCCAGAACGATCAAGTTCTTTTTGTCCAAGACTTGAGGGATGACATCCTTCTGGAACGGGCGCAGGTCACGCCAACCAAGACTGTTGACGATGTGGTGCTGCAATGCGGGATGTAAACTCTCAAAAGCCGACAAATCAATTTTCCTATCTTTAGTAGCGGAGGCTTCCAGCCGCCGAGTCGTTTGTGTTGTAGCGGAGGCATCTTGCCGCCGTTTTTATGTCGGCGGCTGCAAGCCACCGCTACTTTTGTTTAGACGGCGGCAGGATTCCACCGCTACGATCTTCACCTACAAATCCAATTCAATATCATTCACATTCGATGCCGCGACGGCCTCGCGTTCAACAGCGGTCAATTCGGATTCACTCACCGTCAACGAATAATGCTCTCGTGGATTGAACTCGTCATGGAAATCCACCTTGTCCAGCACATCGTTGACCAGCTTCTTCAGGAAAATCCGGGGAGCGATCCCAATCTTGCCCCCCAAGTGCCCGGCGACGGCGTTTGCCAGATCGCCGATGTAGGCATCATCGCATAGTGTGGTGACACGTTCGGCCGATTGAGCGTGGGAGCTGTAGATGTCTCGAATCTTGCATCCCACCTCTTTCATGCGATCCAGACTGAAAGGGCTTAGCCGAACTTGCACCGCTCGCGGATTGTCAAACTTGGAATCGGTGTCGAAATCCACGTGTAACCGTTGAGCCAATGGCTCCAGACGCTGAAGGCCATTGGGCCCATCAAAAAAGGCCGGCGTGCCCGTGATGACTAAATACAACCCGGGAAACCGACCGCTATCAATTTCATCAATCCACTGACGCATCGCATTGAGACACTTGTCCCGCACATCGCTGCGGACGCGTTGGATGGTTTCGACTTCATCCAGAATGACGACCAGCCCGGAATGTCCCGAGTCCCGCATCACGCTCAAGATCCCTTGCAGGAAAGTAAAGGCACCAAAATGGTCCAGATCGGCTTTCACACCCGCAAACCGTTTGGCTGCCGATGCGACATTGGGTTGTCCTGCCAGCCAAGCAAAAATGCCGTCGGCAAAGGCAGGATTGTTTTCCGCCTGAGCCCTGCGGTAGCCTCGCAGTGCGGTCGAGAACATAGGTGAATCGTTGTTGACGGCAGAGAGTCTTTGCTCCAACAGCTCATTGGTTTTGGCCAATAAGGCATCTGCATCGTTAACGTCGATGCTCCCTTCGGCCAGCACGTCTTCTTCTAAAGCGTAGAACCACGAGTCGATGATGTTTCGCAGGGCTCCGCTGGAGGAATCGGCCGATGCCATGCGTTCGTTGAGTCGGCGGTAAACGGTTTCCAGTTTGTGCAGCGGCGTTTCTGTTTCGGAGATTTGGACTTCGCTGGTCACGAAGCCGTTGCGTCGAGCCTTGTCGCACAACCAGCGAGTGAAGAACGTTTTACCGCAACCGTACTCACCACGAATCGCTTTGAAGCCGCTACCACCGGCGGCCACTTTTTTGAGTTCTTCGTCGAGCGTCGTTTCGAATTTATCGAGTCCGACGGCGAATGCATCGAGCCCATTTTGCGGAACGGTACCACGACGCAAGGCGTCAATGATTTCATCGCGGCGTTGTGGGGAAATGTCAGTCATGACTGTTGTTTCTTTAAGGTAGCGGAGGCTTCCAGCCGCCATTTTCGTTGCGGTGGCTTCCAGCCGCCGAGTCGTTTGTTTCGTATTGTAGCGGGGGCTTCCAGCCACCGTTTATGTATGTCGGCGGCAGGATGCCACCGCTACTTGATAAATGTCGGCGGCTGGAAGCCACCGCTACGTGTGTTCGGACGGCGGCAAGATGCCACCGCTACGGTGCTACGTTGGTTTCCAATTCTTAATTTCTTCGCGTGATTTACCCAATTCATTCGCGTTCGATTCCACGAACGTATCGTCGTAATACTCGTTCATCCGCATATCGAACTCGGGATCAAGCTCGCTATGCCACTGATGCAACCACGGCAACAGCTCCATGATACCGGCCAACAATGGTACCAACCTCGGATCGTCACTTCCGCCAAGGTTATTCTTGACATCGACATAGTGAGCACTGATGGCGCGGGCCAGTTGCAAATGATCGTATCCGGCCCAAGCGATCATTAGACTTCCATCGCTCCCTTCGCAATGAGGAAAGCTGACCCAGCGTTCCTTGGGAACATCCAGTTTGCCGCGAAGCTTCCAATACTTGACGCCGCCGCGAGTGTGGAAATCTTTGTCGCGTCCGCTGCCTTTGTATTTGGGAGGAACAGGGATCTTCAAAATCGCATCCAGTTCGCGAGCGATCGGTTCACGGGTGTCGGTGCGTTGTTCGGGTTTGGTCTTAGCGTGCCACGCTTCGATCTTCTTTTGTTGTTCTTCGCTAATCTGGCAATCTTTGGCCAATGCTGCAACACGTGGATCGGAGAACGGTTTGCCATCGCGGAGTTCGTCCTCCAGTCGTTGCAATTGCCAGACCTGTTCCCATTCGGCGCGTTTGCGAAGCCCGTAATCGGTGTATCGCAGGACGGGTAGAAGTGGGACGTGTTCTTCTTTGACCAGTTTGTCAACCAAAGCAAACACATCAAACGCACTGTCATCGGTGTAGACCTCACCGATTTCCATGAACTGCGGATCTGCCGCCGCGGTATCGGCAAGCTTCTTCACCGAATAAAGGGCAATCTCCTGTAGCGGTGCAGCGTCAGCTGAGGTGCTTTCCTTCCTTTCGTCTTCGCGGCTTTGCGTTTCATCCTCAACGGATGCCTTCATTCGGCCGTCGAAATCAAAATAGCTTTCCAACCGATCGAGCATCCAGCTCTCGCAGGATTGCTTCAATGGGTCTGCTCTTTGTGTGTGATTGTATTTTCCCTGACGCCCAATCCAGCGTCTTTTGTAGTCCGGGACTTCAACTGCCCCGAGTAGCTCTGAAGAGTCGATTTCGCTGGCACGCAGTTTCCATAGATTCTCGACTCTTTCATCCGATTCAATTTGACGGATTTCATATCCTTCAGGATGGGTGCTAAAACTCTGCTCAAAAGGTCTTTGGCCCGCATCAATCGTACCAGTTCCAACATTTGCACCTAGAAGAGTGGCTTCGCAAACTTCAAACATTCGATAGGCAATAAAGTCCAACTCCTCCTGCAATAAAATCATTGCTGATCTGGCAGATCTTTTTTCTTCGATAGCTTTAGACCAAATTTCTTTGACTGGAATCTTGTTGTTCAGCGCATTTGCGATGACCTTGCTGGGACTAATTTGTTCCAAAGTCTCACCCAACAAGTGAAGTTGTTTAGCTACCGCTATCAGTTGCTCACGAAGTTCCGGGTTCCTAAAGCCAGTTGGAATCGGAATTTTTTTGACTTGTGTGGTTGAGTACTCAAATGGAACTTTAGAGAGGTCTTGGATTCGGATACTTTCGCCACCGCTCATTTGCTTTCTTTGGCTTACTTGCTTCAGCCAAAAACAAGCGATGGAGCTATTCAGAAATCCTAAGATTGCATAGTAATCATCCAATGTGTTTTTTGGATCAAGCTTGATGATTGGTACAGACCTGTTGAAAACACAGCCACTATCGTCAAGCTTGAAATGATTATGTGATGCGACAAACGGGAATGTGATCGTTAACGGTAGTTTCAGTCTGTGCAATGTAACCTGATGCCATTCCCACCAAGTCCGTCCTTCTTCTTGATAGGTCTTTTTCGCAAATGTTTGACGGCTCCACAGCGAGGCGCGAAATGGCCACATCCACCGATATTCATTTGAGTGGATGTCAAGCTTCACAAGTTGTTCGTTTTCGTAGGGAAACCAAACGTGAGCTCCATCTGCACAAGTCCAATCACGAACCTCATCACCGACAACTAAGCGTCGACTATATTTCGAAGGTATTCTCCAACGGCTAAAGGCCGATGGAGGAGCCAACATTACTTCATCCGCAGCAGTGATTCCAAAAACCCCAATGTCGTCAATTTCGTCGACCAGTGTTCCTGATGCATTAGCTTCGACCTTTTCTTTCAGAGCTGAAACCGCAGCTCCTCCAAGCGACCATGGATGTTTTTTCAAAGTCTCTCTCGAAATGTCTTTCGAGCTCACAATGCGATTTTCTGTCCCCGCCGCGTCAAGTGCATTTACAATGGCCAACCAAACAGGGCCCTTACTTGGATCAACAGGCGTACATGATTCACCGGCCTTTCCGGTAACCACGCGGACGTCTGGAGAGACAGGTGCGCGATTTCTTCCAAACACGATTACAGTTGGGGTAGCGTGGCCCGGGATGAATGCGTTGCTAGTGTCAACAACTGCAAACAAATCAACGGTTGAAAGGAAATTCTCAATTAGCTTTTTCCCGAACTCACGTTTGATAAAACTGTTGGCAGTAATCTGTCCGGTGTATCCGCTGCCTTGGGCAATTTCGCCCGAAACTGCCAACTGAAAAATCTTCTGCATGAACGGTACGGAAAGAGCGTATTTCCTGTGGCATGTGCTGTACAGTTCACGGTAGACGGCGTTTGCCGCACGATCTTTTGGCGTGATGTAGGGAGGATTAGCTACAACAGTGTGAAATGTCTGGTTCTTTAAAATTCGTTTTAGTGCAGCTGAGTCTTCGGTGCGGAAATAGTGAGCTTCATCAGTGAATTCCATAACTTGCTGTCGGCCCACGCCGTGATACAGCGAGTCTCCACACGCAAGATGCATTGTGAACGCTGGAGCGTCCGCTAGCTTGCTGAACTCAGATGCTTTCAATGAAACCAGCAACAAACGAAACCTCGCAATCGCGATCGCAAACGGGTTAATATCAACACCGTGTATTGAATCCAGCGTTCGCTGGACCAGTTCACGAATGTTGGTGCTCGGCTCTTTCGTTTGCCATCGTTTCAGAATTCGTGGAAACGATCCCAGCAAAAAGTGACCGCTGCCGCAGGCGGGGTCGATCATCCGGAAGCCTTTGCTGGTGATCTCATCGCCCTGCTTGTTTTTGACCGGCTCGGCCTCTAACCCAAATTCATCAAGAGCTGGCTCCAGCGTCCGGTCGAGAATAAATTCCTCAACGAAATCAGGCGTCTGCAACAACGCGTACTTCTTCCTCGCATGTACTGATAGATCCTGATACAGATCGCCAAGGAATCGCGTGTCCCACTCAGGATCCGTAAAGTCATGAACCAACAAGCCATCGTCGGAGTTGATCTCCTGAAAGAACTTGTAAACCAAACCGGCCGCATCACCGCTTAACCAGTTCGGCAACTGCATGACCAGATTGTGTTTGCCAAACAGATCGGCACAGCCGGGAAGCTGTTCCATCTCTTGAAAGATGCCCAACAAATACTCACGCAACGAATCGTCAGGATGCTGGCTGATGAAGACCTGATGTTGGTCTTTGGCATATTGCAGTGCATCGCCCGGCCCGGACAGGCGTGGCGGCTGGATCAGTTGGTTGTCTTCGAGGAAGCGCACAAAGACGCAGTTCAACACCCACGCCGCCGCCATCTGCACGGCGTAGTCGGTCAGCCATTTCTCTTTGGAGAGTGCCGTCCGCTCCGCCTCGGTCGCTTTTTTGAATTCTGCGTTCAACGCATCACGTACCTCCGGCACACTGTCTTCGTCGGAACGAGCAATCAGATCCAGCTCAAGTTTCTGAACAAGGTCTTGCAGGTCGCTGAGGAGTGTTTCGCGATTAATCACGGGTGGTTGGCTTTCGGGTTGGGTTGATTTGGATTTAACGCAAAGACGCGAGGTCGCAGAGACGCAAAGTATTCGTCTCTGAAGGTGCTTGGGAACCACTCGCGAGCGACGCTAGGGGTCGCAACGCTTCGGGCTTGTATTTTGGTGTATGGATCATTCCTCAATCTCGAACTGACGTAACAACAGGGGCTTGTTCAATTCGATCGTGCCGGAAGCTTCATCCATACGGAGAATCTCGTAGGCTTCGATGTTCAAGACACGCATGATGCTGGTAATGAATCCACGCATGCGGATCGGAGGTTGATTTACGGCTCGGGCGAGAGCGTTGGATGTTGTCTTGCCGCCACCACGTTCCAATTCAACCAGCACGTCGCGGATCTTTTCCGGGGTTAAACGGTTACGCTTGCCAAACTCCATCTGCGATTCAAACAGGGTGGAATCGAGCAGATTTTTCAGCCATTGTGGCGTTTGGATTTCGGCTCGTTGTTCCGCCATCGAATCGAGTGCTCCCGGAACGGCGGGGGCTTCGGCCAATTCTGTTTTCACGGGCTCTTCGGTGTTGCCATCGGGGTCGGGGCCGTAGATGTCGAATAGCAATCCCGTGGGGATTTCTCGCTCAGCCTGATCGTTGTCATCCGCCTGCGGTGGATGGAAGTATTGCTCGTCCCACCAAGCCGGATCTTCCAGCGTGTATTCGGTCATGCCAGCCGGAAAGTCTTCTGTGGGAGATAAAACGGCAACGGGGAACACGATCTCCTGTGGATTGATGCCGCCGTGGTAACCGTTGTTCTTCCCACGTGTGTAGCGAATACGCTCTGACCAAGGAACGATCACCGGTTGGCCATCAGTAACGACACGCTGTCCTTCCAATCGCAATTCTTGGTCGCCGGGTTTGCCGTCATCAGGACGCCAGCGCTCTCCGCCGCCATCGTGGGCTTTGTACTCCGTGCCCGTTTCGATGATGTGCCCGTGATCGCTAACCAAAACGACCAGACGCTCGGAAGTCTTGGCCTCGTGAAGCAACAATGGCAGGACTTTGATCGCATCGCGTGACCAGATCGTTTCCAATTGCTGGCTCTTGCCCAGATGGTCGTCGATCGCGTTGACGACCACGGCTACGACTTGTTTGTTGGCGTCTTGAATCGAAGCCCGAACGTTGGTGGACAGGTCGCTTTCATCGCCCGGTGCGATGTCGGATTTGTGGAAGATTTCAGGAGGATGGTCCGATTTGCAGCAACGAAGCAATTCGGGATGCTTGGGGAACTCGCGAGACTCAACGTCTTTGTTGCCGATCAGGAAACGACCGGCCAGCAAACTGCAACGAGAACGTTTGGTTTCACTGGGAACTGCTGCCAATGCTCCGTCGACTTTGCCCCGGCCTTCACGGAACAGCCAGTACCAGTCTCGATGCACGATGTCCTGCATCAGCTCCCGGAAGACGGCGGTGCTCATTCCGTCGAGTACGACCAACAGAATTGGGCGATCCTCCGCCAGCGGTGCGACAACATCTTTCAGTAAGGTCTCGACGCCAGAGAACTGGTCAGAGTTGCTGTTGAGGCGAATGGAATCCTGAAACAGACCGGCGAAACGTTCGGCCTGAGTGTGGCGAAGATCGGCGACTTTCGTGAACAGCTTTTCAAATGCGGCTGATAACTCCTGAGAAGGCTCGACTGCGTTAATCTTCAGTCGAGCCCAGTCGACAAAACTGGCTTCGCCCAGTTGGTAGTCAATCGCTTGATCGAGAGCGTCAAAGGAGACCGTTTGTTGGTGCTGACTGCCAAGCCAACGAAGCAGTCGGATCGCCATCTTGATGCGTTCCAACCTTAGTGGCTCCATCGGTGCTTTCATGTGGTCAAAGATCCGCCGGTAGCGGTCTTTGAGCATCTCGGAAATGGCAAAGTCGCTTGTCCCAAGTTGCGTGGAAAGGGCGATGCCAAAGTTGGTCAGTCGCTGATGGAATCCGATCGGCGAAACATCGCTGAGGAAGCACATCTTGTCCGCTCCAAGCTCCTTCAAGATTGCATCGGCCCGACTGAGGACTTGCTTCAGCTCGGAAGTGCTGGCTTCCATTTGGAATCGGACAAGGTCTTTGGAGGCGGCCGCCCACTGGTTCAGGTGTTCTTGCGAGGGATTGGAAACACCCAGCATCCGTTCTTCCAAACGAATCAGGTGATTGGCCATCTCGTGTTTGTGTTCTGAATTCAGTAACACATCCAACACCAATCCGATGGGTAGTGCATCGGGCATGTTGTTCTTTTCCACGCATGCAAGAACCAACTGAGCGGTTTTTCCTGCCGTTGCCGACATCCACTCGGTTGCCGTAGATTTGAATTCATCCGGCATCTGTTTCCATCGCTGGACGTATTCTGGGTTTCGCGACCAGCTAAGAATGTTGTGCAGGTCCAGAGTTTCGGCATTCATGCCAAGGGCGGATTGCAACGTGATGGGCCAGACGGTTTCCGCATCCAAAAACCCGCCCGCGACGGGTTGGACTCGGGGAATGTCCAACATCAGGTCGGCCAACCAATCGTGTTTGGTGATTCGCGGATCAATCGAACGGGCGTGGAAGCGGTCTTTGACCAGTTGCCAACGGTCGATGGTTAGCAGGCGAGTACTGGCCATTCGCAACATCGCGTCCATGCCGATGGTTTCTTCGTCCATGTTGGTGACGGCGATATTGATGGCCCCGTCGACGGCAGAGCGGATGAACTCACGAACCGCTAAGGGCGAATCGCATTGTCGGATGCAGTATCGGATTCCATTGACTTCGCTTTCAATGTCGCCGCTCCAACTGATGGAGGAGCGTACGCCGACCACGCGTTGCAGCTTCTTCTGCGGCAACGATGATACTCCGGCAATCAAATGTGATCGTTTGAGGTCACTCATGGATGTTGTTTACTCTCCCGACTCTTCTTCGATGGTCCAAGAGACGTCGAGCTTGATTTTTTGGTTCGGTTTCAGATTGGACTTCAACGAACCGAGAAGCGTTTCGACCTCGGCAACGTCGATGCGACTGCTGTTGCCTCGATCAACGATCTGCACGCCGGGCGGGGCGGGTGGTTGCGGTTCAGGTCCGGGCTCTGGTTGCGGCGCTGGATCGTCTGGACGCAACAATCTGACAGCCGTCGATTCAGCGGCTTCAAACGTGGAACGAAGCGGTTTTACATGCTCGTCTTCCGATAAAGCGAGTTTGACCTCAGCAAGAACATTGTCAGCTTCGGTTTTTTTGTTTCCAGCTAACGCTTTGATATTTTCAAACCAGCCAAACTCAAAACCTTTCAGGAAATCAGCCAAACCGCCGCCGCCTTTACAACACTCTCCCATTGCTTCCTTAGTGGTTGGAATGGAGAAGTCAGCAATCGCGTTGACAATGTCATTGCCTGAGCTGTTGGATTGAATTTGCGAAAACAACGAAACGCACGCGTTGGCGGTCTGCATTCGTTTCGATTGATCGGGACCGACTCCCAGTTTGGTAAGGGCCGATGAAACCTGAGTCCGATAAGACTCAACATTTGCCGCATTTTCACTGACGACTTTCTTGACCTCTTCAGCCAGTTTGGCTGCGTTGGCAGCACTGTTCAGCTCGGACGCCGTGACGCCAAAAATGAAGGACGCAAGGTCCCGTGACGATAGCCATTTATCGGCCGCCGGTTTTGCCTCGGGGCGAAGCTCACAGTTCGGCAGGTCTTTTAACGACGGTTCGGAGTAGACGCTGCCGTGCTGATAGAACGCTTGGTCGGATTGCAGTGCATAGGCAATGACCAACAGATTGTTCAGATACTTTGGCAGGCCCTTCTTTTGCGGTTCATCAATCCACGCCTTCAGTTTCTCAACGGTCAGTTCGCCACCATCGGCTGATGCTTTTTTGATAAAGTGATTTTTCCATTCGTCGCCAACGACCAAATGGGTACGGTCGTGACCGAGCTGTCCAAGATTCAGCGGATTGACGATTCCACGAACCAGCGGTCGGTCGCGTTGCTCAACTTCGACTCGGTTGTCTTTGGTCTGGCAAGCCCGCGAGACGTAGTCGAAAACTTTGTTGGCAGCTCCCGATGTGACGGGTGCTTCGAACTCCGGAGCGCCGGGGAATTCATGACAGAGTGCTTGATCCAAAATCTGCTCAAGGGCTTCTTGGAAATTCGGCTTGGCCGGTGGGCGTACGTTTAGACCATTGGTGAGCGATGCAAACTGTTCGCCTTGGTTCAGGTGATGGGTCGGGTGAAGTGATTCGGCGTTCGTTGCCAGACCGTAAACGGCTTCCAAGTGCCCCCGCAAACGCTCTTTGAGCACATTCCGTTGGCTGTCCAAACTGGCCCGGGCGGCCGGTCGGTCTTGCATGGAAAGATGCCCCACGTAATTGTCGAACTGATCGCCGGACAGGATGTGATTCAGCCGAACAAGCAAACCCAAGTCACGGCTTGCCTCATCACTGAAGAAGGAAGGCAACCATGCGATGGTTTTGGTTCCCTCTTTGTTTGCCTCTCGAAACTCATTCAGCTTGCTGATGTCGTCCATCGGCCCGCGATCGGAATGGTCGAACGGGTAGTCGATGATGATTTTCCAGCGATCGTCTTCGTTGCGAATGTCTGACATCGACAGTTCCCAGACATTCTGGAAAACAACAATGCACTCGCGGTCGGTGTTCTTCCATTTCCAGTCATAGAAATGGCAACGCTGAAGCGTGTTTTCTTCACCTAGATTCAGCAGTTCCGTCAACGTTTGTCGGACCAAGCGTTGACGATTACCGTTGTTGTCGACACGTTCGGCCTTGGCGATGATTGAATCGGTATCGACGCTGGAAAGCTGTACGGTAATCATCGGATCGGCACCGTCTCCAATCTTGATCGCACCGATCATCTTGGCCCAATCGCGAATCTTCTGGAGGACCATTGCCCCTTCTTCGCCTGGATTGACGACCTTGATGGTGCCATGGTTCAGATAGGCAAGTCGGCGTGCAGTGAGCCCGCGAAGAGCTTCTACATCCGGCACCAACGCTGATAGAAGCAACGTCTTCGCCAACCGGTCATCGTTTTGAAATCGCCGCCGAGCCGGATCATCGACGGGCAGCTCTTTGTACTGCTCCAGTGTTATCTTGTGTTTCTTTTCCAACTCTGGAAGCAGCTTGCGGCTGTATAATTTCTTTGCGTTTTCAAAGTGCTCTTTCATTTCGGTACTGAAGCCACCTTCGCCATAAGCGACCATATCAAACAGGTCGCCTACCGGAATCAAGTCACCAACTTTTAGTTCACCACGTTTTTCAACCAGCAAATGCTTCATAACCTTGAGCGCAGTTCGCTCACGTTGCAGCAAACTGGAAACGGCAATGAGAGTCTGAACGAGTGCCGGGCTGAACGGATAGATTTTGCGGAACATTCCTTTGTCGTAGCCGCCCGTCATCAACGCCTCGACGGCATGTTTGTTCTTGCCGTCTTCCGCAAGTTTCTCAAACGAAGCATGCAGCTCCTTTTGCGCGCTGGCGTTCTTGCAAGACAGCACTCGGCGTTCGGCGATTGCAGGCAGGTTGCTATCGGGCAATGTGATCGTATGAAAGCGTTGGGAGTTGTGGTTAAGCAATGTGTTGTAGTTGTACTTCGCTGCACCGGGAACGTTTTCACCCACCAACTCGTTCAAGTCACGTTGTCGTGCGATAAAACTGATCAACGGAATCGGGCGTTCGCCGAGGTTCTCCGTTTCGACTAGCTGAACTAATTTGGCACATTCTTGAGTAATGAAATCAAGATTGTTTGCTTTACCAGACAGCCATAAAATTAGTTCGTCCAAGAACAAGATGACGCCATCGTACTTCAACGATTTGGCGTGTTGGCACATGATCGCCAAGCCGTCTTCCAAATCAACGAATTTCTTAGTTTCATTTTCGACCTGAACACCGTACGATGAAAAATAAGCTTTGCTCAAGGCCGAGATTAAAAGGCTGCGCTCTTCTTCGCCTTCTTTGAGCAACATCGCTTTCTCCAAACGATCATTGTCCCATGTTCTAGTAACATTCCCGAAACCGCCGCCAGCAGAAACACCGTCATTGATTCCTTTATAAAAAGGCACCTCTCCAATTTTGTCTCGTAGCTTGATCGCATCGGCAAACATGTCTTGCGCGCGATAGACCCCGGGGATCGGAGCCTCGGGATGGATCTTGCTGATGTACTTGGCGTAGCCGCCCAGAATTCCCGTTTCACTGGAGTTACTGCCGATCATGTGATACGGAACCAGCAAGAATTTCTTGCCGTCCATCCAAGTGCAATGCTTGGTGATCGTACCTGCCAGCTCGTTGATGCCACGAGCGTGAGTGTCACCCGTCAGCAGCAGGTGCAAGATCGCCATGAAGTGACTTTTACCGCTGCCAAAACTACCGTGTAGATAACAGGCCCGGCTTTTCCCATCATCCATCGACATCTTGATATAGCCCAGAGCTTCTTCAAAACGTGCTGCGATGTCTTTGGTGACGACGTAGTTGTCGACAGTTTCTTTTCCGTCGGAGACGCCTTCGGTTAGCTTGATGACGAATTGGCTTTCGTCCAGCTGTTCCGGAATTTCGATGAGTTCGTTGAGTAGTGTCATTTTCGATCGTTTGGTTTTGGATTACTCAGTAGCGGTGGCATCCTGCCGCCGTTCGTTTTTAGTTTGCTAAGCAGTTCGGCGGCTGGAAGCCACCGTACGTAGGTTGAGGATCAAGCATCTGTTGTTTCCTTCTTTTTCTTCGTGGCTTTCTTTTTGGATCGCCGTTTGGGTTTCTTTTTCGGCGGTTGCCAGTTTCTGATTTCTTCTCGCGACAAGCACAGTTCGGCCGCGTTGGATTCCACGAAGGTGTTGTCGTAGTATTCGTTCATTCGCATGTCGAACTCGGGATCAACTTCATTGTGCCACTGGTGCAGCCATGGCAACAGTTCCATGATCCCGGCCAACAGCGGAACAAGTCGCGGGTCTTCGTTGCCGCCGAGGTTGTTCTTGATGTCGACGTAGTGGGCACTGATGGCGCGGGCCAGTTGCAAGTGGTCATAGCCAGCCCAGGCGATCATCATCGTGCCATCGTTCCCTTCGCAGTGCGGGAAGCTGACCCAGCGTTCTTTGGGGACGTCCAGTTTTCCACGTAGCTTCCAGAACTTGGCTCCGCCGGTGGAAATGAAATCGCTGCTCTTGTATTTGGGCGGTACGGTGATGGATAGGATCGCATCCAGCTCACGAGCAATCGGGGCGGTTGTGTCAGAGCGTTGTTCGGGAGTGGTTTTTTGTTGCCATGCTTCGATGTCGGATTGTTGTTGATCGGTAATACCGCAGTCGTCTGCCAGAGAGCGGACGCGCGAGTCGGTAAAGGGCTTGCCGTCGCGAAGTTCGTCTTCCAGTCGTTGCCACTGCCACGTTTGTTCCCATTCGGCTCGTTTGCGGATTCCGGCGGGTTTGTAACGGAGGACCGGCAGCAATGGGACATGTTCTGCGGCGACGAGATCTTCGATCAAGGCCAAAACGTCAAAGGCCGGATCGTCGCGATAGACTTCCGCGACTTCCATAAACTGCGGATCTTCCGAAGCGACGGCTGCCAGTTTGGAAAGGGAGTAAAGGGCGATCTCCCGTAGCGGTGGCATCTTGCCGCCGTCCTCCTGTACTGGTGGCATCTTGTCGCCGTCGTGTGGTACCGGCGGCATCTTGCCGCCATTTTCATCACCGTCACTGCTCGGCGGCTGGAAGCCACCGCTACTATCCTTCATGCGGCCATCGAAATCAAAATAGCTTTCCAGCCGATCGAGCAACCACGACTTGAGTGCCTTTTGGACCTGTTCCTCCCACGGCGTGGTGTTCCAGCGTCGTTTGTATTCGGGCTGTTCGATGAGCGCGATGTTCTTGTCGGACTCGATGACATCAATTCGTTTTTGAACGAGTTGTTTGTAATCGTCGGGCCAGTGGCTGGGCAGCTCTGTGATGGGCTGGCTGCCGTGCCGCGAAAACCACGTGGTCGCCACTTCGCTGCGAGCCATCTTGCGGGCCAACACGATCTCGAAGGCACGCTCGCCGAGCTGGATGCCCAGTGATTCTTCGGTCGGGTAAGTCAGGTCGTCCTCAAGCAAACCGTAAAGACGGTAGCATTCCCAGTCGAGGTCTTCTTGGAGCCGGATCATCTCGCCCAACGTCTCTCCATAGCTCCGGCTACTGTCGAGAATGTGGCCCCCGAGTGCCGTTTTTGCTGCCGTTGTACTAACACTGCCAACGATACGGGTAATGCCCGCTCCGTACAAAGAAAGTTGATTCGGCAGGATTGTTTGGATCGAACTGGGCACCGGAAACGGGGCCAACTTTGACCCGTTAAAGGCAAAGTGTTTCTCCCACGCTTCGTCGTAACTACCTCGACCAATGCCGCTCGACCCTTTTGGCTGACATATCTGCTTCAGCCAGAATGCGCCGCTGGAGCTATTCAGCAGGGCCAGCAAGCGGTCATGGTCATCTTGTGAAGCGTGTGTTGCCAACTTCACAATTGGAGCAGTTTGCTTGAACAGACTTCTGCCGCTAATTCGGACGAAGTGGTTGTGAGTAGCAACTTCACCGAACGTAATCGATTCCGGGGTCCGCAACCGGCTCAATGTGGTCTGATGCCATTCCCACCACGTCCGGCCCTCTTCTCGATACGTCTTTTTCGCGAATGTAGCTCGACTCCAAAGCACGGTCCTATTGGGCCATAGCCATCGGTAGTGGCCAACGCGTTCGCGCAGATCAATCAACGCCTCCGATTCATAAGGAAACAATACACTGTCGCCCGGATGGATTGACCAGTCTCGCACTTCGTCGCCCACAATAAGCCGACGGTAAGACTCTCGCTCTACGTTCCTCCTCGCGAAGGAAGGCGCTGGTGCATACATGACGTCATCGGCTGCGGTAATTCCGAAGACGCCAGTCTCCGCTACTTCGTCCGCAAGCCTTCGAGTGGTTGTTCCGTCTAGAGCCTCTTTCAACTCTGCAGCGCCACCGCCGCCGATAGACCACGGATGACTTGAGAATCGATCTCTGGTTGACTCTGAAACGCTGGTGAACTTGCCCGTGTGTTTTACGCGATCCATCTGAGAAGTGATATCTGCCCAGACAAGACCTTGGGACGGGTCACTTGGAGTAGCTGGTTCGCCACGAATTCCCATGATGGTCCGGATCGTAGAACTGGTCGGTGCCCGATTGCGCCCAAACACTATTACGGTAGGCGTGCCATGTCCGGGGATGTACGCCCCACTTGTATCTACAACGTGTGTTACGTCGATTGTCGGCAAGTAATCCTCGATCAACTTCTTGCCAAACTCTCGCTTCATGAAGCTGTTCGCCGTTATCTGGCCCGAAAACCCCGATTCGGAGTTGTTCTTCGCCAATCGAAATACTCGTTCCATGAACGGTACTGCCAGTGAGTATTTCATGTAGCAAGACGCATATAGTCGTTTGTATGCATCTCTCGCGGCCGCATCCTTGGGTGTTACGTAGGGTGGATTTGCGACGACGGCATGAAAGGTTCCTTCCTGCAAAATGCGTCTTAGATTGTCGGCGTCTTCGGTGCGGAAATAGTGCGACTCGTCCGTCCAGTCGCCCAGCGTCTGTTGCCGCTCGACGCCGTGATACAGCGAATCGCCGCACGCCAGATTCATCGCATAAGCGGGAGCATCCGCCAGACGCCTCACACCACTGGCCGCCAGCGCCGCCAGCAGCAGACGAAACCGGGCAATCGCGATCGCAAACGGGTTGATATCCACTCCGTGAATCGAAGAGAGTGTCCGCTGCACCAACTCGCGAATGTTTGTCTCTGGTTCCTGTTCTTTCCAACGCTTCAAAATCCTCGGAAACGCACCGAGCAAAAAGTGACCACTACCACAGGCCGGGTCGATCATTTTGAAGTGGCCGGTTGGTTGCTCATCGGAACCGGCGGATAGCGCCTCGCCGCTGATAGATGGCTGGAGTCCAAACTCGTCCAAGGCTGGTTCAAGCGTGCGATCAAGGATGAACTCTTCAACAAAATCAGGCGTCTGCAACAACGCGTATTTCTTACGGGCCTTTTCGGACAGGTCTTGGTACAGATCACCCAGGAAACGAGTATCCCAATCGGGATCAGTAAAGTCATGAATCAGCGTGCCATCGTCTGGATTGATGGTACGGAAAAACTTCAACAGCTCACTGGCCGCATCACCGCCAAGCCAGTTGGGCAATTGCCAGATGAAATTGTGTTTGCCAAAGACATCCCCGCCGGCTCCATGGCTGAGGTCGCGAATCTCACCAAAGATTTTCAACAGGTATTCACGATCCGATTCGGTTGGGTGGTTCGTAAAGTAAACCTGATGCTGATCGCGCGCCCACTGCAGTCGATCACCAGGACCAGAGATCTGCGGGTGTTCCAGTAGCTGGTTGTCTTCCAGGAAACGAACGAACACACAGCTCAATACCCATGCCGCTGCCATCTGAGTGATGAAGTCGTTCCGCCAGTCTTCAAAGGAGAGTGCCGTTCGTTCGGCTTGTTTGGCTTTGTCGTATTCGTCAGCAAGGGCCTGAACGACTTCGGGAACTTCGTCGCTTTCGCTTCGCGCAAGCAGGTCGGCCTCAAGGGTTTTGAGGAGGTCGCGAAGGTCGTTAAGGAGGCTGGTTCGGTTGATCATGTTGAATCCGGTAGCGGTGGCAGCTTGCCGCCGTTGTGTGTTGTTGTCGGCGGCTGGAAGCCACCGCTACTTTTTTGTTTGGTGTGGACGGCGGCTGGAAGCCACCGTTACGTGCGTGTTAGACGCCTGCTCCTCGGTGAAGGTTTTGCAGCCAACCTTTTGGAATGGGAGCTTGGCCGCTGGCAGTGGTTGTGGGGACGTGTTCCTGATCCGGCAACAAAATCCAGAGACCGTGAAGCTCTTTGTGGATGTGCTCAGCAAGGTCTGCGATAAACGGTTGTTTTCGCTGGTAATGGTCGAGGACACCCGTGAAAGTCATCAATACGGTTTTGTCTGATTCGAGAACTCTCTTTTTTAGCTCCTCAATGACTCGGTCGATCAGGATCAACAAGTTGTCCCAGTGGCCTTGCCCGGGCTGTGCATCAACATCCAACAATTGCTGCCATGACACTTCAGCTTCAGTCGCTTTTTCACGCAGCAACTCGATGAAATTCTCTTCGAGATCGAACAGGTCGACGCCACACCGCCGCGTGACTTCGCGAATGGCGTCGTCGTAGTAGTTGGCTTTGACATTCAACGCGAGCAGTGCACCCTGTTTCAATGCATGTTCGATTCGTTCTTCGAACTGACGTGCATCGGCAATTTCCGGTGTAACCTCCCCCGGACCACCACTGGAGAGCGATGTGGAATAACGGGAAAGCGTGTTCGTGCCGGTGGTGTGAATGACTTGGTCACGTGCCGGGTTCTCATAGGCAGCAGCCGAACTGTTCCAGCGGTAGTCGAAACCGGCGTTTTTGAGGATCTCGTTTAGCTGCGGCGGATCGGGAATGTCGGCACATTGAGGGTATCGACTTTTGACGCGTGATTTCAAATCAGCAACGGAAAGCGTGTCGCTGCCGTAGAGCACATTCTGAGAGAGCTTAATGGCCCGTTCAGCAGACATTCCGTTGGGATAAAACTCGTTTCGCGATGAAAGCGCTGCGTTTTGGGAAATGCTGGCCGCCAATCGCACCAAGTTCGAGTCGCTAATATGAGTTGTGAGTTCTTCGTTGAGTGAACGCAACAACTTGATCGCTCGGGCAGGTGAAACGATGGTTTCATTGGCAGCGAGTTTGTCGGCACCGGCTCCAAGTTTTGCAGCGACCGAGATTAACTCATCACGTGAGGCAACGATGACCGATCCAGCGTTGGTCCGACGTGCGATGAATTTAGGCTTTGCCATGTTGCGTTCAACTTCAACCGCAACTCGAGTGACAGCCAGTGCGAACTGAGAACGAAATGGTTCCAGTTGATGGCTGCCACGAGTTACCAAAAGTGCCGACGCGATATCCCGTGCCGACATGACTTGGCCAACCGAATCAAGCAGCTCGTTGATGTCCTTTCGCAGCTTGGTGATCGCAGCATCCTTGGCCCAACGATCCCTGAATGCCTTCATCCAATCCACGACCTGTTGCCGATCGGCTTTGGTGTGTTGGGCGATCTCCGCACTGCCAGCCCACGCTTTGTCGAACTTTGCATCTGTCCCGAATATCAAGGGCAGAATCGCACGAGCTTCTTCTCCTTGTTGACGGCCAACGCCAGACACTCGTTTGAACATCTGGTCGATGCTGAGGCGTTCGACATTCGTTTCGGGCAGATGGTCAGTCTCTTCCTGCGCCTCTTGAACCGTGACTGGTTTCTGAAGATTGTTTTGCAGCTGAACCAGAACTCGATTGATGTGTCGGCGCGTTGTGTGCCCAATCCCCTTGAGCCGGTGGATTCGACCACGACCGGCACTCAATAGTTGCTCAACGGTGGTTATGTCGTTTCTATCAAGGGCGTTGATCGCACGTGTCCCCAGCCCCAAGTCTGTAATTGACGTTTCGAGGGTCGCCGATTCAAGCTTCTTTTTGAGTTCGTCTTCACCTAGCTCGGACAGGAATTCCCCGGGCTCCTCCAGATCACGAAAACAATCGTTCCAGTCGCGACGCATCTGTTCGGCATTGTCGTGCCGGTTTTCGATCTTGCGAGAGAATGCTTTCTCAAAAAAGTCGATAAGCGAATCGCGAATGTTGGCAGCAAATAATTCTGCGTCGATCTCTGCGTCGGATTCCAGTTGTGTAGGGTCGGTTCCGTCGTCGCTCCAAACCGGAAAGTTGTTGAGGCCAGTCGCCATTTGATACAGCGTTACTGCGGCTGCGTATCTTTCTGCGTAGGAATCCCACTGCTTGTTCTTCCGTAAGGGTAACAAGGGGTCGAGGTAGCCGGGCGTTCCGGCTTGCAGGTTGTCTGCTCGCACCCGAGTGAGAGAAAAGTCGAACAAGACCAGATGCAGGCGATCGCCGGAACCAACTTGGCCGACCGCAACATTGTCGGGCTTGATGTCCCGGTGGTTGTAGCCCTGATCTTCGAGGAAGCTGACAGCATTGAGCAAGTCGTCGCCAAAGCGTTGCAACAAGTCGATGTGTAACGCACCGTCTTCTTTCAATCGGTGGCGAAGCGTTTCAATCGACAGTTTTTCTTTATTGGCGATCGCTGGCTTGATAATAATCGTGTGGCGGTCGCCTACGGTTACGTTTTCGACAAACTCAGCGATGTTGGCATGACGAAGCTTGGAAAGCACTTCGCTTTCTTCTTTCAAGCGTGAGTTGTGCTCTTCGTCACTGGCAATTTTTGCAATGAAGTAATCGTCTTCTTTTTGGACAAGAAACGCGTACGAAGTTGCTCCATGACCAATGCGGCGATGAATCAGATACTCTCCTGCGATAACGTCGCCGGGCTTGGCATCCGTAGGGTCTTCGACGAACGACTGTTCGACTTTGACCATCTCCTGTTCTACGGCCACGAGCATTTCGAGAAAGTCTTCGACCGAATCCATCACGCGTGAACCGACAACAGGATTGGTGCTCCATTCGATGAGGTCGTGCAGCTGGTCAACAGCTGGTCGCACCGATCGAATTTTCAGCCCATCACTGCCACGAAGTTTTTCGGCAAGCTCAATTCCGTTAGCGGCCGGAGATTCACCCGAGAACAAGTGATAGGCAATGGCACCCAGAGAGAAGACGTCTAATTTCTCTCCTGATGCGTGATCGGATGAACCAGCCTCTGGGGCAAGGTATGCTGTGCTGGCTTCGTCGATCAGTCGATCAATGTGCGAAGTCGCCGTTACGATTCGAGAATGGCGTTCTGTATCTGGGCTTTGGCGAAAACCCAGTTGCCAGTTAAAAATCTTGACGTTGGAGAGCCGGTTGCTTTTGTCGACAAGAATGCTTTGGGGGCAAAGACCGCGATGGTAAGTTTGCTTTTCGTGCGCAAACCGGACCGTTTCTGCAATCTGTCGCAGCAGTCGACAACGCTCTTCGTCAGTTAGCTCTTCGTGCTTTTGCTTGATGTAGTGATCAAGCCGAATTGCGCTTGGATTGTGCTCGAAGATCAAGGCTGGACCAAGCTCGTGCATGGTGTAGCCTTCACGTCTCAACACACCGGGATGCTGAAGCCCCTCAAGAAGTTCGGCTTCACGCTTGGCCGCTCGCTGCAAAGTTTCTCGTTCGTCTTCCGGTGCGTTGGAACGCAAGTTGTAAATCCGAATACGCCGGTTGCTATTGTTTAGCTGAACGTGGTTTGCGTCCCAGTCTTGATAGCCTTGCCCTTCACCAATGATTTGGTTGAGCTTGTAATCGCCGACCTTTCGATATCGCTGCGAAGGCCGAATCTTGGCTTGCAACATCGCCTGAGCGATCATCTTTGAAACTGGCTTGTTAAATTCTCCCCGCAGGTTGGTGTCCAGTCCCGGACACTTTCGGCGAGTGATGGTAGCCATGATGCCATCGCGGGCCTTCACATCAGGGCCAGCTTCGCGATCCCTGAGAGTGATGTGGGTTCGAGCACTTCCTGTAAGTTCGCATTTCAAATTCTCTGCGGAAAGGAACACGATAGCGTCAAGCCACGGCACTTGATGTTTACCCTTGGCCGCTCGCTGGCTTTTTAACAGCGAAGTGAGCTTTTTTGATTTGAGGTTGGCTGCCGAATACGGGTTGTCCATGTAGGACCGTCGGCCATCGGTTTCCCAAGTCCACGTACCGGCGTCACCGGAGAGGATCCCGGGTTTACTTTTGATTTCGATCAGAAAGAAACCGACACGTGAAAAGACAAGGAGGTCAACTTCGTTAATTGATCCATCGTGGGCGATGAATTCAAAGTTAGACCACGCCCGGTACGGTTCGTGGCTGGGAAACTGAGAGCGAATGAACTCAAGTGCTTCTCGTTCCCAAGGAAATTGGGATTCCGAGATCGTGATCCAGTTGTCTGGCATGGTCTGACGGGGTTTTCTGTTCGGCGATAGGGGGACTCAGATTAATGGCCTTGAATCTACCAATAACTTAATGACGCCTTTTGGCTCCACCGAAATGGAGATGGTAGCCGATTTCAATCTGTGAATTACAAGTAAGCATTGTAAGGCGTCAACCTGCCGGGCTAATTTAGGGTCGTGGGCTGCGCTCAGACTCGTCAGAATATGGCACCAACCAGGCTACAAATAACCTAGTTAAGCTTACCAGAGCTTGGCAGCACTGAAAATTGGCAACAATTCATTTGTTGCCCCAGAATCATTTTGTCGGCCGCAACTTCACCGCTACAAATTAATTGGTATCGCATTCGTTTCCTGATTCTTGAATTTCAAACAGAATGCCAATCTCAATAGGTCCTTCATAGGTCGGCCATGCACATATCAGCATATTTTCGCAATCGGCTTCATGCGCCGCTCCAACACACGATTCAATCATGGGGCTCGGTCAACGAAGCAACCGGTGACGTGTTTCTCCGGGTTGGTCAGTGGGCGGTTAATGACTACGACGATGGTAATACGTGGGTTACGCTTTACCATCCAGAATGGCGGGCCACCAAGCACGGCCCGTCGCAAAGATCCGAACACATCCGGTTAATTGAGCAAGGTGCGATTGCCTATGCGGTTGTCGTGGCGTTCAATCGGCACGGTAAGATTCGTGCTTTTGACGATCATGTCCTGCTTAAGCTTGGCAAGCCCGAGCACGAAGATGGGTTCATCTATTCCAAAGTGCTTGGCGAGCTAACGATTGATGAACTTAGGCTGCAAGTAAGATCTTCGAATCCAGCTGTCGATGACATTGTTGAATTGACAAATATCAACCGACCGGAAACAGAGACGAAACGGCTCATGGCCGCTCGAATTGGGCAGGGGATTTTTCGATCGCATGTACTGCGACTTTGGGACTACCGGTGCGCGTTGACTTTGACGACTGTCAGTTCTGTGATCCGTGCGTCCCATATCAAACCGTGGAAAGTGTCGAGCAATAAGGAGCGGCTAGACCCGTTCAATGGCTTACCACTTACCGCAACATTGGATGCGCTCTTTGATGATGGGTTGGTTTCGTTCAAGGATGATGGGGAAATGATTATCTCAGAGCAGTTGTCTGCAGGTGAGCGAAAATTGCTGGGGATTCGGAGTGATCAATCGGCAGGGAAGATTGCGGCCAAAACCATTAAATATCTTGAGTATCACAGGCAACACGTTTTTCGAGATCGTATCGACTTCAAGTAGCCAAGGAGATTATGCCTATACGTGCACCATTTCGGAAACAGTTGATTACTGCTTGGAAGAGGACTATTGAAAAGCACTACAAGAATTGTTTGATCAACTCAGAACGAAGCGTGCGGGCGTCGTTATGGGCTCACTTGGTCGAAGAATTGCCTGACAATCGTTGCACTTTTATCGAGCCACGGATCAGAGCAGATGATGGAAACTCGATCCCCCGGATATACCCGGACTTGGTTGTTTGCAATTCGAAATCGGTGATCGCAGTCGTCGAGCTCAAATAGACGAAGGTTGGCCCGCGGTTTCACAAAGACATAAGAACTCTTGGATGGCTTGCCACAAACAAGGACGTTCTATTCGTTGAAAATGTACGGCATCATGACGATGAAAATCCGCGTCGATACCGTTTTGCCAAAAACGTGCTATTCGCCTGGGCGAGCATACAATAAGGCGCAGTCGAAAATAGCGGACGCACAAACTCTAGTTGGATTCCGACCAAGGCTTGCAGGTTGTTTCGTGGAAATTCATGGACAAACATTGAGTGGTGGCAAAGTGAAAATTGGTGATACCGCGAGCTGACAAGGCAACTGAGCAAAAGTTCCCAAAGTCATTCTACGAACGGGAATTTCCCTGCCTCAGCAAAAACTGGCTCTAAATACGATTCAACTTCTTTGATCGCCTCGAACACTTTTCCAAATGGTCGGTTGCTGTAGAGGTCGTTGAGTTCGTCGGATTTGACGGGACGTCCGTGGCACTCGAAGACGCCCATGATCTCGCCGCTGGAGAACGTCTTGATTAGCTGGCCGGCGGTCTTGCGGAGCTTGCCAAATGACAGGTTGCGGATCTCGTGACCATCGTTCTGAATCCTCTTGATGGTTCGAGCAAGACGGTTCGGGATCGTCTGGTTGGTGTTACCGCTTTTCGTTGGATGGTCAAACGGTTTGCCGTTCGTGTTTAGCAGCAACCGCGCGTCGTCCGAGTATTTGGGCAAGAGATTTCGTTGTTCAATGGCCCATTGGATTCCTTGAACCGTCATTGGGAACAGAACGTGCTCACCGTAAACGCCGCTCTTGCGCCGGATTCGTTTGATGAAAGATTCTTCGTCGGTCGACTGGTAATTGATCAGCTCGCATTGCCTCGGTGTATGTGCTTCGAAAAGTCGGCACTCCTTGACCAGAAGCGTAGAAATCTCAGCTCGACCAAAACCGCAATTCAGACCGAGCAACAAAAGCAATCGATCGAGTGGGAGCGAGTATCGCATCAAAAGCTTGAGCTCATCGAGCGAAAATGTATCGACCTGCTCCAGCTTGCGATTGGCATGGTCACTGGCCAGTCGTTGCACCCGGGTGTTCGCATCACTAAACGCGAAGGGTTTCGTCCAGCTAAACTCGCTTGATGTGTGAAGCCATTTCAAAAAGCGTACGAGCGCAGAAATGTAGTTGCTTGCTGACTTCGCAGTCATGGGGTCGGACGAACCTTTCTTTGTTGGCCGACGACGCCAGTAGCCAATCATTTCGTTGACACCATCCGCGTCCATCTTGCTTAGCAGGCGATTCTTGAGATGCTGCTTCAGCGTATTCATCTGCTTGATCTGGGTGTGCCCCCAGGACGTCAGCCGATCCAGTTCCGGGCGATAATATTCGCGGCGGATGTACTTTTGATAGGCTTCAATGGCGTCGTAAAACGTTGACCTGTCTCTGACGTCGTGCTGCGCAGAAGGGGCTGGAGCCTGATAGCCCTGCTGCTTCGGCAGCGAGACGTTGGCATCTGGTAGTTGAATTAAACCCTGTGCCGCCATCGTTGCAAGAATGGCGTGGATGTCTTGATTGAATTGTGGGACTTCCGACATCAGGTGGCGATCATGCATCGAAGGGTCGACGTCATTGGGCGCAACAACGTTTCCAATTTTCCGCTTTGGGGGTTTTCGGTTTGAAGCGGAATATTCGCCTGGGGAATTCTGGGAAAGCTGGATCCGGTCACGAGTTTCCAGAGCAGGTAGTTTGCCGAGGCAGTGCAGGGCGGCGCAGCCCACGTCGTACAGGTAGCGATCCGCCGGTACGAACAGCACCACGGAATGCTCGGCCTGCAGTGCCTGGATTCGAGATGCGTAAGTGATCGCTTCGTCGTCAGGCCGGGAGACGACAGCTACCTCTTCGACGCCTTTGGCGATCAGCTTGGCGATCTCCAGCAAATCTTCGGGCCACAGGGGTTTGTCTTCCGGAGTGCTGTTCGCGAAACGATCCCAAAGCTCACGAAGCTTTCGTTCACGCCACTCGGCTTGACGGCGTTCCTTGCCCAGCAGGAACTTGTGTTGCTGCAGCTTTCCGGTACGGCTCAGCTCCCAGCCGATCTGCCGCGAGAAGTATCCGCGGGCATCAGCTCGCCATTTCTTTCGGGTTCGACTGACCGATTTTGACTTCGAAGCCGGACGGAATTCGCTGGATTTGACCATGTTTGCACACGCCTTTTGAGGCCCCTATCGGAACATTGGTGCCCAAATGGGGTCTCTTATAAGAACATTTTGCGGAATTTTGGGAGTTTTGAGCCATTTGTTCGCTTGTTGGTGCGGCCCAAAAACTTACTTTCACCCACAAAAATAGCCACTTGCCGAGGTTCGGCAAGTGGCTAAATGATGGAGGCGGCGGGTATCGAACCCGCGTCCCGCGATGTTTCCAGATTGGCCTCTACGTGTGTAGTCACTGATTTGAATTTCGCCTGATCAGCCGGGCAGAGACACCCTGAAAACCAGGCTAGACAGAAACTCTGTTTAGTAGAAAGCGTATCCGACGTGACTTACTACGATCTGGAATTGGTGACCGGTTTTCAAAGCTCTCCAGCGAAGCTCATCAACCGGTGGTGCATATTACTATGCAGCCAATGCGAAAGAGTTATCTTTAGCAATTAAGGTTTTGATCAGATTTTTACGTGGCCTTCTGATCAACCACGACACGCCACCAAGCCTTCATCCAATCCGGTCGATTCCAATTCGCCCCCGATTTTCAAAAAGTGGTCCGCCATCAAACTGATGGCAATCGAACAATCTTAGGTTCGACATCTAAAACAGGGAAGGCTTAAGTTTTTGTCGCTTGCCGATGTTTTCACCAAAAGCGACCGGCTTCGGGTTCCAAATCGGTGAAGTCCAAACCCAACCTCGAACAGGCAAAACACTCAAACTCGCCAGACGAACATTTCGTTGGGATTTTCACCTGGAAGCTTGGCCTGCCAAACAAATGCCGACGAAACGCGTGCTCGACATCGATTGCGGCGTGAAAACGCACTGTGAGAGGAAAGTTTGTGCAAAAAGCCGTGAATCAGGCTCTTTTTGCTCTTGGCTTCGACCAGCAAACAACGGCCAACAGGCATTCCAAATCACTCCGATTTGTCCCGAAAACGCCTGTGGCTCCCGAAAGTCAGTCACTCGCTGGCCTGAGGATCTCTCGAGCCCAAAACAGTCAATTTCTACGGTCTTTCCGGGAGAATTGGCAAACTTTCCTCTAGAATCAGGCCGACTCTTTTGTGATAATCCGCGGCTCAATTCTACGTGGACATCCAAACGATAGCCCGAATCGCGGGCCTGAATGCCTCGGTGGATCCACTCTCAGCACCCCATTCCAGTGCGTTGTCAATTTCGAGAAAGCTCGATTTGAAAACCTGGGCGAATTGGTGCTGACTCGAAACGTTCGGTTTCGACACTGACACGAGGCCAATTTACAAAGGAAGCGGAACCAATATGTACAAAGTTTTGAATTCAAAAGGCCTCGGTGTTGGCGGCCGCCAAAATGAACTGATCGAACTCGCTCTGACTCACGGCTTCAAAGGCGTTGAGATCGACATGAACGATCTTGTCGGACGCCACGATGCACTGGGCAAGGAATTCGCATGCCAGTTCCTGCAAAGCGCGAAAATGGACATCGGTTCATTCGACCTGCCGATCAATTTCGGTGGCACTGATGCCGAGTTCGTTGCTTCTTGCGAAAAGCTGGAAACGATCATGGACTTGGCCGCGACGCTTAACGCAAAACGTTGCCGCGTACGAATTGAACCGAACAGCGAAGCGACTCCGTTTCAGGAGAACTTTGAGCGTCACCGCGAGCGTATCGAAGACATCGGTGCGAAGTTCGAAGAGCATGGCATTCGTCTGGGGCTTTACCTTCAGGCGTCGTCGGCTGTCGAAGCAGACGGTAACTACAAATTCATTCAAACGGCTGAAGAGATTTTGACTTTGGTCAAAGCGATCGGTCACGCGAACGTTGGCCTGTCGCTGGATACCTGGGAATGGGTTGTGGGCGGTGGAGCCATGGATCAGATCTCTGATATGGATCTGGCGATTCTCACAGAAGTCATCCTTTCTGACGTTGGTGCAGACGCGACGCCTGGATCGTACACGGCTGCAGATCGCGTTCTGCCGTGCACCGGTGGAGACCCGTTCTCGTTGAAGTTGTGTCAGTTCCTGAAGGAAAAAGGATACGACGGCGCACTTTCAATGGGCACCGAAGCACACATGTACGCTGGTGCTCCCAACCGTCACGACGTTGCTGGTAAGTTAAGCACGATGTTGGACAAGCTGGCTGACGGCGAAGATCCAACTTACGTCGAAGAGCCGGAAGTTGAAGAAGGCGAAGAGGGTGAAGGAGCCGAAGGCGCAGACGGCGCAGACGGCGAAAAAGCTGCTGAAGAAACCAAAGACGGAGCTGCGAAGGATGCAGCCGCGGACGGTTCCAAAGAAGAGGCAACTCCTGCCAAGGCGTAAGCCCGGCAGTGAATCAACAAAGCTCTCGAGTGTGCACCGCTTGAGAGCTTTTTTTGTGTCGCTGCGGTCAGGTTGAAAGTTCCAACCCGGCGAAGCCGCGACGAATCACCACCAACAGAACACCTCCATTTCAAAATTGCCAATCATGTCCCAGCTCAACAAATACAGTAGCAAAATCACGCAACCCCGAGTCCAGGGCGCGTCTCAGGCGATGCTCTACGGGACCGGGATGACCGACGAGGACATGAACAAAGCGCAGGTCGGGATCGCCAGCGTGTGGTACGAAGGCAACACCTGCAACATGCATCTCAACGCGTTGTCGGAAGAAGTCAAAAAAGGCGTCGTCGATTCCGGTCTGGTCGGGATGCGATTCAATACCATCGGAGTCAGCGATGGTATCTCGATGGGCACCGAAGGCATGAGCTATTCGCTGCAGTCGCGGGACGTGATCGCGGACTCGATTGAAACCATCATGGGCGGGCAGTGGTACGACGCCTGCATTGCGCTTCCGGGTTGCGACAAAAACATGCCGGGCTGTTTGATCGCCATGGGGCGACTGAATCGACCGAGCCTGATGGTGTACGGTGGCACGATCCGGGCGGGAAAACTCAGCGGCTGTAAGCTGGATATCGTGTCTGCGTTTCAAAGCTACGGCGAATACGTCGCGGGAAAAATTGACGACGAAGAACGCAAAGAGATCGTCAAAAAATCCTGTCCAGGAGCAGGTGCTTGCGGCGGCATGTACACGGCCAACACGATGGCCAGCGCGATCGAAGCACTCGGTATGGCGTTGCCGTTTTCGGCTTCGATTCCGGCCGAAGATCCCGACAAGATCGACGAGTGCCACCGCAGTGGCGCGGCGATTTTGAACCTGCTGAAAATGGACCTCAAGCCACGCGACATCATGACGAGGGAAGCTTTTGAGAACGCCATGGTCGTGATCACGGCACTCGGCGGATCGACGAACGCTGTCTTGCATCTGATCGCGATGGCTCGCAGCGTCGACGTCGACTTGACGTTGGACGACTTTCAAAAAGTCAGCGATCGGATCCCGTTTTTGGCTGACCTGAAACCAAGCGGAAAGTTTGTCCAGGAAGATTTGCACGCGGTTGGTGGAACGCCCGCGGTGATGAAGTTTCTGTTGGCCGAAGGACTGCTTTCTGGCGACTGTGTGACATGCACGGGCAAGACGCTTGCGGAGAACGTTGCCGACCTGCCGGAACTGTCGGCCGATCAACAAATCATTCGTCCGCTTTCGAATCCGATCAAGGAAACCGGTCACCTACAGATTCTGCGCGGCAACTTTGCTCCCGACGGTTCGGTCGCCAAAATCACGGGCAAGGAAGGGCTTGTGTTCGAAGGCGTGGCCAATGTTTTCGATTCCGAAGAAGACATGGTCGCGGCTCTGGAAGAAAAGAAGATCAACAAGGGCGACGTCGTGATCATCCGCTACGAAGGCCCCAAGGGCGGGCCGGGAATGCCCGAGATGCTGACTCCGACTTCGGCGATCATGGGCGCTGGTTTGGGCAACGATGTTGCGCTGATGACGGACGGAAGGTTTTCCGGTGGAAGCCACGGATTCATCGTCGGCCACATCACACCGGAGGCTCAGGACGGTGGCCCGATTGCGCTGGTGCAAAACGGTGACAAAATCACAATCGACGCCGAACAGAATCGTATCGACTTACATGTCAGCGATGAAGAACTTGCGTCGCGCCGCGAATCGTGGGTGGCTCCGCCGCTCAAAGTTCGACGTGGCACACTCTACAAGTACATCAAGAACGTAAAGTCGGCATCTGAAGGTTGCGTCACGGACGAGTAAGAAACAATGTGGTTTCAGCATGTACTTGCGAAACCTGAGTAGAGCCGCGCACGTTTGATGGAAGCTCGACTGCCGATTGCCGAACGTTAAATGTTGTTATGCAAATTTTTGATAGCCTGATTCCTCTTTTCTCAGTCATCGGACTGGGAATGTTGCTGCGTCGTCGCGGATTCTTGACCGCGGAGTCAACCCAAGCATTCAATCGCTTTGCCTACTACTACGGCCTGCCACTATTTCTGTTTTATAAACTTGCCGGCGCTGAGACCGTGTCTGCATCCGACAACCTGATGACGGTTGCCTTGATCTCTGCCGTAGCTCTTACGTTCGCAATTTCGTGGATCGCTGCGATCCTGTTCAATCAGAATGTCGCTTCACGCGGAGCGTCGATTCAGGCCAGCTTCCGCGGCAACCTTGCGTTCATGGGATTGCCACTGATTCTGTTTTTGATCGAAGAGTTGCCTGACGAGCAGAAGGCATCGATCGAAGCCGCGATGTTGCTGGCGCTGACGCCCGTGATTATCTTCTTCAACATTGGCTCTGTCGTGGCTTTGGTGACCTACAACCAGAAAACGGAAAAGGACGTTTCAATTCCGGCAATGGCTTTGGAGATCGCCAGGAATCCGCTTGTGTGGGCCTGCGTGGGTGGAGCGCTGTTTCAGTTGTCGGGATGGGAGTTGCCGCGATCGATCATGAGAACCTGCTCGATCGTCGGAGCGTCAGCGTTTCCGATCGCGCTCCTTGGAATTGGTAGTCAGCTGATTTCCATCCCGAGTGCGAGGGGGTGGCGGGCGACGGTGGTTCCGACTCTGATCAAGTGCGTTGTCTGTCCGTTGATTGGCTGGGCAGTGGGAGCGGCGATTGGGCTGGATGAGGTTGCGCTGCAGGTGACGGTGATTCTTTGTGCGATGCCGACCGCGGTTTCCAGCTATGTGATGGCCGAACAGATGAACGGTGACGCTGCCCTCGCGGCTGGAGCCGTTGTCGTGAGCACCGTTTTTTCGCTTCCGTCGTTGGCGCTATTGATTTGGCTGACGTAGAACGCGATGTTGATCCTCGGTTCAAACGTTTCCGCCGATCACAGACTCAGTTTGGCGAAGCTTAGTTTGGCGAAGCTTAGTTTATCACTTCGGCGAAGCTCGGTTTGTCACTTCGCAGAACGCTACTTTTTATACTGCGAGCGAAATACAGGATGGTCATTCTTCCGCATCCGGCGTTCGAAATGAGTACGGAAGTCCATGTCGTGATCCGAAGGAGGCTCTTCAACATGGTGGGGGCCGGAGAGGTTCGAGTACTCCTTCATCAAGCCAACCGTTTCCTCGAAATACTCTTCGACGTCAGTCCAGAAATGGAAAATTCCGCCCGGCTTGAGAACGCGTTCGATGTCTTCGATCAACGGCTGTCGCATCACGCGGCGTCGACGATGACGTTCCTTCCACCATGGATCGGGGAAATAGACATGGACCGCGACCGCGCATTGATCAGGTAGAAACTCACGAAACATTCGCAGCCCGTCTCCGGACATCATGTAGGCGTTGGAGCGTTCCTTTTGAGCCAGTCGATAGGCGGCAAAGCGACAATACTTTCTGGCGATTTCGTTGCCCAAAAAGTTGCGATCTGGAACTCGGCCGGATTCGTTGAGCATGAACAGACCTTTGCCGCTTCCGACCTCAATTTCCAAATCCTGAGCCGACGCAAAAAGCGATTGCGGATCAAAGGGGGCTTCAAGATCTTCGACGAATCCGAGGTGGTTGCTAAAGTCAACCGTGGGGTCAATTTTTGGAAGTGAACGTCGGCCCATTTTTAAACGTGTTCAGAATTTGGAGTTCAGTGTTCAGGGAATCGATCGCAGTCGCCCTGAAGTTGGACCGCGTCGAACAAGCGGGACTGGCGAACCGATCGAACTGGTCCGCCGTTTTGCCATGGAGCGGCACTCATGCTTGGCCGGATCGCAACGTGGATCAGCGTTCAGTTGCTCGGCCGCAAAGTTGCAATCTGCTCGTTACAAATCGAGCAGGTCTTCACCGTATCCTTTGGGGAAGGGATTATAGAGTGAATCGGTTTCATTGTCGCCAGCGTCACTTGTCTTTGGGTCGTCCGACTGCTCTGCATCCTCAAGATCACTGAACTCATCGATCAATTGCTGTGTTTCATCATCCGAGAGCGCCAGATTCGGCTTTTCCAGATTCCGGGGCAGGGCAGGGCGGTTGGTGGATTCTCCCAGACGATCAAACCACACATCCGCGTCAATCGCGGTCGCGTTACGCCGGGTCGCCGCGGTCTGAATCCGATGGTCGTTCGAGACAATGGTCAACTGGCGTGGCTGGCTGTGCTTTTGAAGTAGTTCGATGACCATCGTATCGGCGTCTTCATAGTCTCGGGAAAACGCAATTTTGAATCCTTTTCCATCGAGATCCGGTGTCGATGGTCCTCGTGGATTCTTGGCGTCAAAGACAAGTTTCACCTCACGTCGCTGGTTTTCGTCGATTCGAAGCGCCAGTTCGTGAATCAGCCTTTGCCGCGTCCGGTGCAACGCCAGCGGCGAATTGAGATTTTTCGGTTGCAACCCACACTGGAAGATCAGGTTGTATGCATCAATAATGATCCGAATCATTTATGCCAAACGAAAAGGTAAATCTTTTGAACGCCAATCCCGCAAACAGAAATTTTGCTCGCACGAAAATTGTAGCGACCGCCGGACCTGCGTCGAAATCAAAAGAGAAAATTAAGGAGTTGATTATAGCCGGAGTCGATGTGTTTCGATTCAACATGGCTCACGGATCCATTGCTGGCAAAGAAAAAATCATTGCCAATATTCGCGAAGTCTCACAGAGCATGGGAGCTTCCATTGGAGTTCTGGTCGATCTTGCCGGACCAAAGATACGATTGGGAAAGTTGCTCAACGATGCCATCACGCTCGTCAACGGAGAAACTGTTTGCTTCGTTCCTGGCATCGAAACAAACAATCCCGATGAGTTGGTTTGCCTCTACCAGCCACTGATCTCTGAAGTTTCGGTCGGCGACACGATTGTACTGGCGGACGGAATTTCCAGGCTGATCGTGAAAGAGAAAACAAACGATCGCCTGGTTTGCGAAGTCAGCGACGGCGGCGTTGTGCGGACACGTCAGGGCGTCAACTTGCCAGCCACGAATCTGAGTATTCCGGCGCTCGGCGCGATTGATGTCGAACACGCCAAGTGGGCCGCAACGGTCGAGGCTGATTTTGTCAGCTTGAGCTTTGTGCGGAATGCATCGGAAGTCGAATCGCTAAAGCAAGTCCTGCGCGACGCCAAAAGCCAGGCTCCTGTGATTGCGAAAATTGAGAAACGAGAAGCGCTCGACAATCTGGATTCCATCGTTGCCGCTGCGGACGGGATCATGGTGGCCCGGGGCGATCTGGGAGTCGAGATCGATATTGCGCAAACGCCGCTCGCTCAAAAAGGCATCATCGATTGCTGTTCCCGGCATCGCAAACCGGTGATCGTCGCGACGCAGATGCTTGAGAGCATGCACAACTGCAAGCAGCCGACGCGAGCAGAAGTTTCCGATGTCGCCAATGCGATCCTTGACGGTGCCGATGCCTGTATGCTCAGCGGTGAAACGGCAGTCGGTGAGTATCCAGTCGAATCGGTTTTGATGATGAATCGAATCATGGTCGAAACAGAGAAAACTTTCCAGGCGGTTCCAGCCAAGACGCTTCCGGCGAATCAATTGGCAAAAAACGTGACTTCGGAAGTGCTGGCTTCTGCGGCCGCCGACATTGCACGGCAAATCGATGCCAAGCTGGTCGTGATCGCCAGCAGCACCGGCGAAACCGCGCTGCTGAAATCAAAGCATCGTGACTTTTTGCCGACGGTCTGCATCACTGATTCGCTGCACAGCGCGCGGCAGATGAGCCTGTATTGGGGGATCGTTCCCGTGGTCAGCAACGCAAGTTTCAGCTCCGAGCAGATTCGACAGCTTTCCGAGCATTTTGCGACACGCTTTTTCTCGCTCGGGCCTGGAGACCAGGTCGTTACCGTCAGCGACACCGAACTGATTCCGGGAGTTCACGACAGCATTGTGGTCACGAAGATTGCCTGAACGAAATGGCAACAGAGGTTACGTTACGAACTCCTGCTGTTGGCTAACCGGCGACTGGCGGAATCCCCGAATTTGAATTCAGGATTGGTCCGTGACGTGCGTTTTCGCACATCAAAGTGCGCGACATGAAGCAACCAATACCCGTCGAACGCGATGGTTGCGGGTTCCGGGGCGCGGCACGGAGTTTGCTTTTGGGTAGTCTGCTTTCTTCGCGTTGCTCGTTTCGATCGCGAAGGGCTTTTCTCTATCCGACTTCAATGGAATCAGCGAGATGAATCAGAAACCATCAGCAACGGACCCGAAGGCACTCGTCGTCGTTTTCGAGGACCTCAAGACCGCGAAAACGCTTGTCGAAAATTATCACGATGCAGGATTTCCGCTCGACCGGATCGAATTGGTGACACACAACGTGCACAGCGAGGCTCCTGAAGTCGAGACGCCAGAGGATCACGAAACGACCGAGAGTTCGATGCTCGAAAGCACTGTCAAATGGGGCGGCGTCGGAGCGGGTGCCGGTTTGCTGGCCGGACTGTTGACGACCTTTCCAGGCTTGGCTTTGGGGATGGCAATCATGGGTGGCATGACCGGTGCGATCATGGGTGGTATGGCCGGAGTCGACCACGCAGTCGAAGACGATTCGGTCGATGTTCCAACGCTCGAAGAGTACGAGCAACTGGTCAAAGACGGACATAGCCTGGTGGTGTTGCTTGGCGATCACGAAGACGTTTTGCGAGCCAAGGATATCGCCAAGAATACACTTCACCTTCGCAGTCACATCCACATGGTTCACAGTCATCTGTACCACGAACATCCGGCGCATCAGGCTCCCGGCAACGGTTCGTAGGCAGCGGTGCGAGTGAAAGCCGTTGCAACGGCGCAGCTTCAAAATGGCAGAAGTTGATATGGCAGCTTAATTGGCATCCCGATCGCTCTTTGGTGTTCATTCCGTGATAAATTGATGGCATGAACCACCACGCTTAGCCAAAGATCAATCATGCCATTTCGCTTTCTTCTGGTCGCGCTTACTTTCTGTCTGTCGCTGCTGCTGTACATCGACCGAGCCTGTATTTCGACGTCGAAAGAAGCGATGGTCGAAGAGTTTGGCTTCACCGACGTCCAGTGGGGTTGGGCGATGGCGATATTTACCCTCGGGTACGCGCTCGCTCAAACGCCAACGGGAACGCTGGCCGATCGAACCGGACCGCGAGCTTTGCTCGGATGCATCGTGGGGTTATGGTCGCTGATGACGGCGGTCACCGGCGCGGTTGGCGGATACGTTCAGCTACTGATCGCCAGATTTATCTTTGGCGCCACCGAAGCCGGCGCTTTTCCAGGTTTGGCTCGGGCGACGTTCAACTGGTATCCCGTCAAGGAACGTGGGCTCGTGACGGGCATCAACTTTTCTGCCTCACGACTGGGCGGTGCTGCGGCGATGTTCCTGATGCCGATGTTGATCGCCGCGGTCGGCTGGCGCGGAGCGTTCTACATTCTGGGCGGCGTCGGAATCGTGTTTGCCGCGATCTGGGTGCTGGTCTTTCGCAATGATCCGACCGAACATCCGCGGGTTTCTGAGGCAGAGAAAGAATACATTCTGGCCAACCGACAACAGGTTAGCAGCGAGAGCGTCAGTCAGATTCCTTTCGCGACGATCATCCGATCGACATCAGTTTGGCTGGCGATGATTCAGTACTTCTGCAGCAACTTTACTTTCTTCTTTGCCTTGACGTGGCTGTTTCCATACGTGAAGGAGACCTACGACCTGAACCCGTCGACCGCCGGTTTGCTGTGTGCGTTACCGCTGATCGGTGGCGCGGCAGGGAACTGGTTTTCGGGTTTCTTGGTCGACTTTCTGTTCGTTCGATCCGGCCTGGTGTGGTCGCGCCGCATCCCTGCAATCATCGGATTCACGCTCGCAGCGATTGGCTTGTATTGCAGTTTGCAGATGACGGATGCGACCAGCACGATTCTGTTTTTCACGCTGGCACTGTTCGGAGCCGACATGACGCTCAGTCCGTCGTGGTCTTACTGCGTGGACATCGGCGGCAAGAGCGCCGGTGCGGTTTCCGGAACGATGAACATGGCGGGCAACCTGGGCTCATTCGCGACAGCACTCGCGTTCCCGACGATCAAGAGCTACTTCGGCGGACCAAGTGCTTTTTTCGTTTTCGCAGCCGTGTTGAATGTTGTGGCGATTGCGATCTGGTTTCGCATGCGGCCCGACCAGGCGATTGGCGAGAAGTAGATCTTCTGGCTCGCAACCTTGTTTGAATGCATGCGTCGTCGCGATCCGGCGGCGCATGAAAAAAGCCGCTGGCGATTTTCAGCGGCCTTCTCAAATTCGGTTGTCAGCCAGAAGCGTTAGCTGCTCCAGACTTCGCCCATCGACGCGCCGCTCTTTTTGGCGAAACGTTCTTTGGTGCCATTCTCAAGCGTACGGTAACCGACGCGAGTTGGCTTGTTCGTCTTTGGGCACAGCGCCATCACCTTTGAAGCCGGAACAGGAAGCGAAACTTCCAAGCGTCCGCCCTGAGGATTCTTTTGGCTTGGCTTCACGTGACGGAAGACGACATTGACGCCTTCGACCGTGATTTGATCCTTGGCATGATCAACAGAAATCACTTTTCCAGTGACGCCTTTGTCTTTGCCGCTGATGATTTGAACGGTGTCGCTTTTCTTGATTTTCATCTATTTTCTCCGCATTTTTCGAGTCGCAAATGATCCTCGATCGGCCAGAGCCTGTCAATGGAAAAAACAGTCGACCGCCCCGGGAAGCGACACAAAGCCGCAATTACCGCTCTTTCGGAAATGTTGGCTGAAGATCTTGAACAGCTTTGGACTCATTTCCGCAATCTGCCAGAATCTGCTCCACCGAGAAGAATTCCCGAATTCTCGACGGTTCAACCTGTATTTGTGTCGCAAACGAGGTCCGCTTACATTGGATTTAGTCGAAACAATACCATTGAGCAAAGACGCTGTTTCGCCTGATTCCGTGCACGAAAGACGCCAATGTCGGTGAAGCCGGACCACTTCTAGTCCTTGGTCCAATAGTCGATCACCACAGCCTTTTTCAGGATTGGCTTCAAGATATCAACGAATGCTTTGTGAGCCGGATGAGGCAGATACTCCGCTCGCCCGGCCTCGCTGTCAAAGGTCACCAGGAAGCAGTGAGTGAGGCCATCGTTGAGCCCTTCAGGACTGTTGTTCGTTCCCCATTCAAAACCAGTGATCGTGTCGATCTTCTCCGGCAACGCAGCGAACGCAGATTCAACTTCTGCAATTTGCTCTTTGCTCGCGTCGTCGTTGAAAGCAAACATCACGACGTGGCGAAGTGACTTTTCTGATTCGGTTTCCGAAACCGCGTCCTGTTTTTGGTTTGGCGAATCCTGGCAATAACTGATCGCCAGCAAGCTGTACGCCGTCACCAAATTCGGGTCGCCCTCGTACCAGCGATCGTGCTCGTTCGTCCAGGATCCATCGGATTTCTGCATCGATGCCAGTTTGCTCACCAGGTCCGACCGCCAATCGTGTTCGACGCCTTCGTGGTCCTTCAGCTTCGGATCGCCAATCGCATTCATTGTTTTTGCGAACACGTGGTAGTAATAAAAGAGCCCCTGCTTGCCCATGCCAGGGTTCGAATCCAAATCGTAATGCCGACTGATCCAATCCATGGCCGCTTTCACGCGGAAGTCATCTTTGTCGACGCCCGCATAAAGGAACGTTTTCAGTCCGGCGTAAGTCATCGACGCGTATCCACGAAGGCCTCCGGCGGGTGTCGTTGAGTTTGGTTCGACTTTGGTCTCACCTTTGCCAACGGCTGAGTAGATGAACGAGCCTTCGTCGCCTTCAGGGATGTGTTCTGTGAATTCTGCGCTGTTGTAGGGCGAAGCCAGGTTCTGGCAGCGTGAAGTGAAAATCAGGGCTTTGCGAACGGCATCGCTGTTTTGCATGTCGTCGTCTTCAAGTTCTTTTAACGCGTCGAGAAAGAACGAAGTATTCGAGAGGTCCGGACGTTCGTGGCTGCCGTAGCCCTGGCCTCCGTGGTGGTTGGACTCAATGCCATGGCCTTCGCCGTCATCCCACTGAATGCCTTTTAGAAATTTGGAAGCCCGATCGAGAATTTCGTCGTACTTGCCATCGACATTGCATTGATGAAACGCGATCACGCTGACACTGGTTTCATAGTTCCGCAAATGGCTGCCTTTGCCATAAATGCCGCCGTCCGGCTGAACCATCGTTTCCAAAAAAGCCAGAGACTGCTGTACTTTCTTGTTGCCAACCGGGACGCCGTTGCGAACCAGGGCAGAGATGCAGAGCCCGGTGACGGCAGGGCTAAGCTGCTTGCTGAACGAGCCATCGGTTTCGTCGCGGCCTTTCTCCAGCAGGTACGCGACGCCTTTGTCGGCGGTCTGGCGTAGCTGCTGCTGAAATTTTGCGCCCCTGGAATCGGGCTGGGTTTGAGCCCGCAGCGAGGATGTCCCTAGGGCGACCAAAAGAAGGACGCAACAAACGATTGACTTGTACATGGATAGCTCCGGATTCTTGTCGGCAGTGTTACTGTCTTCTAACTGCATTTTTAGTGCCAGGTTGCGAACAAAATCAGGCGTATGCCGCGGCCCAATATCGGGCTTCATTCACAACCGAGCGCGAACCTATTTTAGCCGTATGAGGCGCATGAAAGATCGCCTGTTTCTCGATTTTGAAACGCTCTGTCTCAGTGACGCGCCATTCGACAGGTCGACGCCGGTTGTCGCGCCGTTCGACATGTGGCGATTGATGCGGACGGTTGAGTCTGACAATGCAGGCTATCGCCGCTGCCACGGATCGACTTGCGATCGAGCTAAGCAAGGACTGCCAGAATTTCTGCTTCGGACATAATCAACAAGTGGTTCCCGTCGATTTCGATTTCGCTTCCCGCGTAGCTGGAGAACAAAACGCGGTCGCCTTCGCTAACCTGGAATCCGGCTCGCGAGCCATCTGGAAGCATGCGTCCGTTGCCAACCGAGAGGACCTTGCCTTGAGCCGGTTTTTCCTGAGCACTGCCGGGCAACAGGATTCCACCCGCAGTCACTTCTTCAGCGGCCATGCGTTTGACTACGATTTTGTCTCCGAGCGGTTCGATTCTCATCAGATTCCTGTGGTTGCACTTTTTAGATGCCATTTCGGCCAGCTCATTGTTTCATGCGGTAGACCGTCCTTCAACCGTCAATCGTGCCGCGTTTTCATTCGCGATCGCCGTTCCTGCCCGCACAACCGGCAAAGCTCAACATGTTTTCCCGCAGAACCGGACGTTCGTGGTTACTCCGCGGATTGAGGCCAAAATTTGTCGATTTTCAATGAGGTGAGAATACTGTGCCCCGAGTGTTCCACGAGCATGCAAAAAGGATTGAACCATGACGACACCTGCCTCAGAATCCGTCCGCAAAGTCGCGAACCCCGCAATTGTTCTCGGTCAGATTGAGAGTGCTCCCGGCCAGGATGCGCGGCGAACTTCTCGCCACGATGTCAGTGTTCGGGAAGACGCGACGCGATCGCCACGACTCCGCGTTGTCCATGTTGATAAAGAAGTCTTCGACGACAACCTGGACCAGCCACTCGAAGTCCCATTGCAGATTGCCGAATTGACGAGCCATCTGAAACGTCGCCGCGATCGCCTTCAGGAAAAAGAAAACAGCCTCAACGAGAAAATTGCTTCGTGGCAAACGAGCATGGATGCCCGCGGTGCTGCGAACTCGGATCGGGAACGTGAGCTGAAACTTCGAGAGCGACAATTGCAGAGTCTGCAATTTCACTTGCTCCAGATGCAGAACGATGTCATCGATAGCCAGCTGTCGATGGAGGGCGTCATCGAACACTTCGAGAACACAGAATCCGATGAGTACATGAAGCTCGCCCTGGAGCTGTTGCGATTCGAAGTCCTGGATCGCTTTGACTATGTCAGCAAACGCTGGGAGATCCTGCACTCAAAGCTTGAGAATCTGTATGCAGAACAACCCGTTCGCAAAGCGGGATAATTGTTTCGGGCTGCGTTCAAAGCTGAAGCCCGCGCCATCGCGCCACCGTTGCATTGTGGCAACTTAAGCGGACTGCTGTGTGTGCTTCGTTGGTGGTACAGGGGATCGCTCTTCCTGGCGAAACGCATTGCGTGCGTTGCGGAAGAACTTGCCGACTTTTCTGCTGAACTTGATGTTGCCATAAACAACTCGCTCGATCTCATCCGCTGAATAACCCCGATTCAACAAATCGACAATCAACTTGTTGGACTCGCGGATCGCAATCGCACGCTGGATAGTTGTCGCGACGCAACCCACAATGACGACCGCCAGGATGAACGTGCCGATCACGGCCACGAGCATCGCCACTGACAGCAATCCAGGGTCGACTCGGTCAAGGAAGTTGGTCTGAGTCGCCTGGGCTGACTGAGCAAGGACAAGAGATGGAAACATGATTTCGTCCGGAGTTCGATTTGAGGATCGCTGGCCAATAGCCTGTTTTCGCCGACCAGCACCGGATCTTGGAATCAATCTTCGTCCTGAAGAAAATTTTCTTTGTGTTCGACGGCTCTGGTAGCAGAACCCAAAACCCATGTTTCGAACCGCACGCCCAACACCATTCCTCGATTCTGACAGCAAGTCCCGACGCTACCCGGTTTGGGCGATTGAGCCGCTGTTTACCGTCTCGGATTCGCATTGAAGCGGATGCGATAGCATGCCATGATCCGCAGCAATGAGCGCGGGAAAATTCATCTCAACGGTTGCGATTTGGCTCGCGCTCGCTGCTGCGCTGACCAACTTTGGATGCCGCAATCTGAAAGTCAACGAAAAACGCAGCGACGGCATCGTGCTGCCGAAATCCAAAATGGAAAATGACTCCGTTGCGGTTCGCGTCGCCGTCGTGGAACTTGACGACCAGCAGCAAACTCAGTTTGCCGATTTCGTCGAAACGACTGACCAGAAACTGCCGCTCGAAATCAGGCAGCGACTCGACGACAACGGGTTGCGCGTATCGGTGATCTCAAGCATCAACACGCCAGACATTCAAAAAATGTTGGCACCTCGAATCCAGGATCCGCGATGGCTTGACGGTCAGGAACTGGAACTCGCCGAAGCGGGAAAGCTCGAGCCCATTTACCGCATGGCTTCACACCGGCATGTCGAAAAGAAACGTGGCCAGAGTTTCACCGTCGAGGTCTCGCCGGTTCGGCAAAAATCGTCGTGGGTCGTTTACGTCGGAGAGAGCCAGTTTCCGGATCGCGCCTCGTTGGCTCAATGCCACATGCGAATCACTTCATGGCCGATGCCAGACGGGTCAGTGAGGCTCCAGTTCATCCCCGAAGTCCACTACGGCCAGAACCTTTCGCGAATCGGAGTCGACGGGACAAACTTTGCAGTACAACAACGCCGCGATGTGAAAGAGCTTCGCGCGCTATCGTTTGAAATATCGGTTCAGCCAGGTGAGACCGTGATGGTGGCTCCGACCAATCGGCTGGAGCGGATCGGCGATCTGTTCTTCAACGCCAAAGTCGATGTCGTCGACGATACGGAACCAGCGCATGCGGACTGGATGGACTCGATCGAACGTGGACTTACAACGGATAGTTCAGAGCTAACGGATGATGTCGATACGTCGGAATTTTTCCCGATGCTAAACGCAGAGAATTCAACTTCGGAATCCAACTTCAAGGCTGGAAACGAACTCGATGCTTCATCGGAATCTGAACTCGAATCCCTCGACGCTGCGGTGTTGGTGCAAGGCGAACTGTTGGAAGACAGGGTGCTGGAGCCTGATCGCCGACGGCCCGAGCCATGGCAAAGGTTTTTGCTCGTTCGCGTGACTGAAGTGACTCCGCCGCCGCTGCGGTAAGATGTTCACAAGTGAGCCACGGCAGGGTTGCGGCTTAGGAATGGCTGGTTCCCGTTAGCCATCTTCGAGGTCTGTTATTCCCTGATAGGTTAAAACTCGCAAGGAAGCCCTTGTTGCCATTGTTTTACGTGCAAGGTGACAGATAATGCTCGCTGAGATTCGGACAATGTCGTGGCCTCCGAATTCGAATATCAACCATTATTACCTAACCACAGATTTCATTTCATGAGCGACTCACAAATCAAGCCGGGCGTTGTAACCGGAGAAGCACTCGACCGTTTGCTGCGTAACGCGAACGAGAACAATTATGCGATGCCAGCCGTTAACGTTGTCGGAACCAATTCGATCAACGCCGTTCTGGAAGCCGCTGCAGCAGTCAACTCCCCGGTCATGATTCAGTTCTCCAACGGTGGTGGAACTTTCTTCGCTGGCAAGAGTCTTTCGAATGACAACCAGGCGGCTGCAATCGCAGGTTGCGTTTCGGGTGCCCAGCACGTTCACGCGATGGCTGAACACTACGGCGTTCCGGTCGTGCTGCACACCGATCACTGTGCCAAGAAACTTCTTCCGTGGATCGACGGATTGATTGCCGCCAGCGAAAAGCATTACGCTGCGACTGGCAAGCCACTCTACAGTTCTCACATGCTTGACCTGTCGGAAGAGCCGCTCGAAGAGAACATCGAGATCTGCTGCAAGTACTTCGAGCGCATGAACAAAGTTGACATGCTGATCGAAATCGAGCTTGGAATCACCGGTGGCGAAGAAGACGGCGTGGACAACACCGATGTCGACAGTAGTAAGCTCTACACTCAGCCATCGGAAGTTTCTGACTTCTACGAAGCCCTCAACAAGATCTCGCCGCGCTTCACAATCGCTGCAGCATTCGGCAACGTTCACGGCGTCTACAAGCCGGGCAACGTTTCGCTTCAGCCGATCATCCTGAAGAACTCACAGGACCACATCAAGGAAAAATTTGGTACCGGCGATCTGCCAGTGAACTTTGTTTTCCACGGCGGATCTGGTTCGTCGCGTGAAGAGATTCGCGAAGCCATTGAGTACGGTGCGATCAAGATGAATCTTGATACCGACATGCAGTGGGCGACCTGGAAAGGCGTTCTCGAGTACTACAAGGGCAATGAAGGCTACTTGCAGACTCAGCTTGGCAATCCGGATGGCGACGATGTTCCCAACAAGAAGTTCTACGATCCTCGCGCGTGGTTGCGAAAAGGCGAGCAGTCTTTCGTTGACCGCCTGAAAGTGGCTTTCGAAGATTTGAACTGCATCAACCGCTGCGAAGGCCTGAGCTAGGGTCGCTTTCTCGCAAACGGGAAAAGGAAAGTCTGGCTTTGCCTCGATCAAGCCACCGCTGAGTCGAATGTTTCAGCGGTGCTTTCTATCCGAGCCACATTTGTGGCTTTGCGTTTGCGACTTGGGCTGCTTACTTCCAGAGAATCTCCTGCGGGTCACCTGAATTCAGGTGGCCCGTTGGCATTTAGAAAAATATGACTGACCACAATAAACCGAGCTCGACTTCGAACGGTGGCGATGATTCGCTGTCCTGGGTGGAAGAGCGAGAGAAGACGCTGCTCGCGCCCTGGGCGATGAGAAGCTGTGACTCCGCCGGCCGCAAATATCCCCAGGAAGAGCACTCTTACCGCGGGCCGTATCAGCGTGATCGCGACCGGATTCTGCATAGCTCTGCGTACCGCCGGCTCTCGGGAAAGATGCAAGTCTTCACCGGTGAAATGGGGGACTATCATCGCACGCGGCTGACGCATACTCAGGAAGTCGCGACGATTGCTCGAACGATCGGCCGAGTGCTTGGCTTGAACGAGGATTTGATCGAAGCGCTTGCCTTGATGCACGACATTGGCCATCCGCCTTACGGCCACGCTGGTGAGGACGCGCTCCATGAGTGTATCGCGGACGAAGGCGGTTTTTCTCACAACCAGTTCGCACTCACGATCGCCGAAGAGATCGAAATCCGGTACCAGGAGTTTCCGGGCTTGAATCTGACTTACGAAGTACTCGCCGGACAGCAAAAGCGGATCGATAAAACGAAAACAGACGGCCCCCGTCCACTGCTGGAAGTCCAACTGGTCGACGCTGCCGACAGCACAACTTACGACGCGCATGACACCGACGATGCGGTCAAGCTGAAGCTGGTGACGATCGAGGAGATGTCGTCCGTTCAGCTAATTCGCGATGCGTTAAAACGGGTCCGCGACAAGTACACCAATCTCAATGACGATCTAACTCGCAAGGCGATCGTTCATCAGCTGGTGGAACGGCAAGTGACCAGTCTGATTTCGCATTGTGCAGGACAGCTTCAGGATCGTGCGTTTGCCTCGGCCACAGAGGCGATGAACTCTGATTTTTTAATTGAGCATCCAACGGAGTTGGCGGAACAGAAACGTGAACTTGAGGCATTCCTGTATCGCAATGTCTATCGGCATCCTGATCTGATTGCGATTCGCCAACGAGCTCAACAGCGGCTCAAGGAAATGTTTGCCAAATACTGCGAGCGACCGGAACTCTTTCCGGAAAAGTATCAGCAACGGAGTGAGAAAACGGGAGTCCGCCGGATGGCTGTCGAGTACATCGCCGGGATGACCGATCATTTTTGCGAGCAAACTTACTCCAGAATTTGCCAATAACGATTTCCTGGCTAACACGCTGCCCCGCGATGTCGTTAGAATGCTGCCCGCTTCGACATCGACGGATTTCTGGCTTTCGAGGCGTTTTCCGGACGGATTGGCAGTCGGCAGATTGCGTCCGCAAAATGTTGGAATCGTTCCGTTATCCCCGATAAACAGGCGTTTTAACGGGAATTGTAGCAACAAATCTGCTTTTGCTGCGAACTTCAGTCTGCGATAGTCGTTTTAGTAAATAGT